>CAYMAN010000013.1:0-63447 GCA_964388455.1 uncultured Eubacteriales bacterium | reverse complement strand
AGGGATGCTCAATCCCATGAACTGAGAGTAGACCCCCCAAATTCTTACGCGCTCACCTTGGGATTGCGGGTTGCCGCGGAGCCAACCTGCGGGTACCATATGGCTTCGCTGCTTGTTGGCGACGGGCTGTAGCGCAGTTTGGTAGCGCACTTGACTGGGGGTCAAGGGGTCGCAGGTTCAAATCCTGTCAGCCCGACCAGAGAATTTCGAGGCACCCTTCGGGGTGCCTCGTTTGATTCTCCCATCCAGCCGGCGAACCAGCGCTCGACCACCGTGCAAACGTCTGACGGTCGCTCGCAGCACCGGGCGGCCCGCATTCAGTACTGGAATGACAAGAGTCGCCGGACCATTCGTCCGGCGACTCTTGTCAGCCACATGCATCACACTAGGGAGTCGTGGATGTGGGCTCTGCTGGTGCGGGGGCACCAGCTGCTCCTGGTGCGCCGGCTGCGCCACCAGCGCCGCCGGCACCTGCGGCGCCCGGTGCGCCGGGTGCGCCTTGTGCGCCAGGCATCATCTGTTCCGGTGCCGTGTTGTTCTGCCCGGAGTAGAACGGCATGACCTGCTGAACTTGTGTTCCAAAGACCCCGGTCCATGAAAGCATCAACATCAAGAAGAGCAGGGCGATCACGACGCCAAGGATGACCCACGCACCACTATTGGACCTCCCGGCATCACCATCGATGTGTTCGACGTATGCCACAGGAATCACCTCTCAAGTACTCTGTTGCCGCGTTACGTTCGCCATCTCTTCATCAGATTCGCGAATCATCTCAAGTGCGTGTACCTAGACGCTCCGTCGACCCGTCAGCAACTGGAAAACGAGAACGATCACAGCGACCACCAGTATCAGGTGAATGAGACTGCCACCCACCTGGAAGCCGAATCCGAGAAGCCAGAGCACGAACAGGATTCCAATGATTGTCCAAAGCACAACGTCACCTCCATTCACTCGACTATGAGTGCTATCTACCCACATCTAGATATATTCTGAAGTTACAGTGAATCTGTCTGCAAGGTTTCAGACAAACGGCTGAATGTCGAGAATGAACGGTCAGAAATCTATACCAAACCTAACATGCTAGAGTATTTGTGGGTATAGATGATGAGCAGAACCAAACCGAATGTGGAGAAGACGCGCATCGCGTGGTGCCAAACTGTCATTCTCACGTGATCGCTGCTAGGCTTTTGTAGATTTCACTTAGACCATATAGAGGTTTCGGGGCATGCCATGCAGCAGGATTCAGCAGTAGGCGTCTATAGCATCCAGGCGGTCTCAGACACCACTGGAGTCCCGCAGACTACCCTGCGCCATTGGGAGAAGACATACGGGCTGGTGGTGCCGAGCCGAACGCAAGGCGGTCACCGGCTCTACAGCGAGGATGACGTACGACGGATAAAGTGGCTGAAGCGCAAGATCGATGAAGATGGTCTTCAGGCCGGACCCGCGCACGTGTTGCTGAGACGTGAGCTCAACAAGGTCGGGTTGGTGGCCGAGACAGCTGCATCCCACGGCGCCATACTCATTCTCGTTGCCGAGAAGGACCCCATCACCGCTGAGCTCGAGGAGTACTTTCTCAACAAGCAGGGGTACGACGTCCACATCGTGCTCGATGGTCGACAGGCTATCGAGATGGCCGAGTCGGTGAAGCCTGACTTGATCATTCTTGATGTGATCTTGCCGGGGTTGAGCGGTCTCAAGGTGTGTTCGGGCCTCAAGAGCAACCCATTGACCAAGCACATTCCTGTACTGGTATTCAGCGTCTTGGATGTTCGCGACAGTGCGCTGAACGCCGGGGCCGATGCGTTCCTGCTTAAGCCGATCGAACGGACGAGACTCATCGAGGCTGTCCGCGAGCTCCTTACTGACAACGAATTCGTAAGGAGTGCCTGATGGATAGAATCAGTACGGGCAACGACGCTCTCGATTCAATCCTTGACGGCGGATTCCCAGCCAACTCGATCAACATAATCATGGGCTTGCCAGGGACAGGTAAGACGATCCTTGCCGAGAAGATCGTGTTCTCAAATGCGACCAAGGAGCGGCCAGCGCTCTATGTCGCGACGGTTTCGGAGCCGCTCGACAAGATGCTTCGCTATCTCCAGGAGTTCGACTATTTCGAGCCTGGGGTCATCGGCGAATCCGTGATCTACAACGACATGAGCCAGGTCCTGCGCACAGGAGACCTCAGCACCTTCGTGGCCGAACTCGTGGAACTGGTGAAGGAGCACAACCCGTCGTTCCTAGTCATTGACAGTTTCAAGGCGCTTCATGCGTTCTCGTCGTCCGGTAATGAGTTTCGAACTTTCATATCCCAGCTCCTGAACACGTTGTCCGCCCTCGCGGTAACCACATTTCTCGTCGGCGAGTACACATCGGGCGATATCGCCTCAAAGCCCGAGTTCGCCATCGCCGACGGAATCATCGAACTGGTACTGCAGAAGGTGGGCGTCAAGGACGTGCGTTACTTGCGTGTCGTCAAGGAACGCGGCTCGCAGTTCCGAAATGGCGAGCATGCCTTCAAAATCACCCGGTCAGGACTTGTTGTGTTCGAGCGTCTGGTGACTCCACCCGACGCCGTCTCCTATGAGCTTGTACGCAAACGCGACAAAACGGGCGTTGCCGTCTTTGACGAGATGGTCGCTGATGGCTTTTGGCAGGGTGCGTCGACCGTGGTGTTCGGACCTCCCGGTAGCGGCAAGACGCTCCTTGGACTCCACTTCATCTTCAAGGGCATCGAGATGGGCCGTAAGGGTCTGATCGCCACGATGGAGGAGAATCCGACGCAGCTTCACCGGATTGTCTCCGGCTTTGGATGGGATCTACAAAAGGCCGTAGACGACGGCATGCTCGAGCTCTACTACGTGTCACCCGTCGACATCTACATTGACGAGTTCGTCAGCACCATCAACGCCATGGCGCAGAAGAGCGGCGCAGAGCGCGTGATGATTGATAGCCTGAGTGACCTCGTGTCGTCTGAGCCGGACGTTCGGCGATTCCGGGACTTCATCTACTCGCTTGTTCAAACGATGTCCACCAAGGGCATATCGACCTACATGACGCACGAGATGAACGATCTGTTTGCAACAAGCGTCACCACTGAGTTCGGCATCAGTCACATGTCCGACAATATCGTGCTGATCCACTATCTGCGCCAACAGTCTGAGATCAAGAGGGCGATTTCCATCGTCAAGACGCGTGCAAGCATGCACGATCCGCGTATTCGTCAGTTCGAGATCACATCTGAAGGGATTCGAATCGGCGACGTCTTCTCTGATTTTGACTTCTGCGCACGATGAACCGTCGACCGAACCGGCACGTCGACACACCCGTTGTTGCCGACGACACGGACAGCGCCAGGCAGCCCTGAACTGTTCACAACACACGTGGCGAAGCGGAGAGGGGAGCACGACGCATGCCGACCGTAGCGGTACGTTGGATCGACTCGCAAAACGAACTTCAACTGGGTGACGCTTCTTCTCTCGCTGAGTCGCTCACAGCGAGTTGGGCTTGGATCGACGTCCTTGCGCCTGATCGCACCACAGTCGATCTTCTTGCCGGGACGTTCGATCTTCATCCACTTGCGGTCGAAGATCTTGTGCACCCACAAACTCGCGCCAAGATTGACCTATACCCGGAGTCGATCTTCTTCGCATGGCTGACTCCGCGCCATATTGAGGGTGATGGCGTTGTTGTAGATGAAGTGGACGTTCTTCTCGGGTCCCGCTATCTCATCACCGTGCACGATCAGCCCATTGCAGCCATAGATCATGTCGCCGCTGAGGCAGGCAAGACACTTCGAAGCGGTGCAGATTGGACGCTTCACGCGATCATCGACTTACAGGTAGACGCTACGATGCCGCTGGTAGACGACATCGGCGATGCGCTGAATGCCATCGAGGATGCCATGCTCGAGACTAGCCCTCGGCAGCAAGACCTCGCCGACCTGCATCAGGTCAGGCGTCAGCTCGTACGATTGCACCGCATCGTTGCCCCCGAGCGCGATGTCTTACACGCGCTGGCACGCGAGCGTGACGTCGTCTCGGAAGACGCCTACCGATACTTTCTCGATGTCGGTGACCACGTGGCCCGAGTGCTGGATTCGATCGAGATCTATCAGGATGTCGGCGCGTCTGTGATGGACGTCTATCTCTCCGCGCAGAACAACCGAATGAACGAGATCATGAAGCAGCTGACGGTTGTCGCAACGATCTTCATGCCGTTGACCCTGATCTCGGGTATCTACGGTATGAACCTGCTTGCAGGTATGTGGCCCAGCCCTCTCAGTCGTTGGTCCTTTGCGGTCGTTGTTTCCGCAATGCTTGTCATCGCACTGTCCATGGCAACCTATTTCCGAAAGAAGAAATGGTGGTAGAAGTCACACCTCAACCGCAGGTTCCCATCGAAGGCGACTCCGCCGATCACACCCATGATGTGTACACCGTGGCGAATATCGTCACTCTGCTTCGGCTCATTCTTGTTCCGATCTTCTTCGCGGTGATGATCACAGGTGACAATGATGTTCTTGCGTTCGCCCTGTTTGCCATCGCCGCCTCAACGGACTGGCTGGACGGACAGATCGCGCGTCGGACCGGCACGGTCACTGCACTCGGCAAGGCCATCGATCCTCTAGTCGATCGTTTGCTCATCGCTGCTGGTGTGCTCGGTCTGTACGTGATCGATCGGCTGCCGCTCTGGATCATGATTCTGCTCTTTGCGCGCGACATCTATCTTGGCTTTGGCGCATGGCGCCTCGAGCAGGTATATCGCCACCGGCTTCCGGTCACGTACGTTGGCAAGGTGACGACAGCGTTGCTTCTGATCGGATTCTCCGACCTCGTTCTCAATTGGCCGCAGGCCAATGGTCTGTCCCTGTTCGAAGCAGCAGCCTTTCCCGGATTGGGATCTGCGAAAGTGACTCTCGGCATATGGCTCGTCTATGCCGGCTTGGCTCTATCCGTGATCTCTGCGGTCCAGTACACCGTACTGTTTCTGCGTCACATCCGAGAATCGGGGCAGCGGTGAAGGCAATCATCATGGCGGGTGGTGAGGGTACGCGCTTACGACCACTCACATCGCTGCGCCCAAAACCGATGGTTCCAATCGTCAACCAACCGGTCATGGAGCATATCCTTGGCCTGGTCAAGCACCATGGCGTAACTGAGGTGGTCGCCACACTTGCGTTCATGCCACGCGTGATCCAAGACTATTTCGGCGCCGGCGAGGAATGGGGTGTTTCTATCGCCTATGCCGTTGAGGAGACACCACTGGGGACCGCCGGCTCTGTCAAGAACGCCGCGCACCTGTTGGATGACGAACCATTCTTGGTAATTTCGGGAGATGCGCTCACCGATATCGATCTCAGCGAGGTCGTCGCTTTTCACAAGACGAGCGGTGGGGCCGTCACCATCGCCCTCAAGCAGGTGGAGGACCCAATTGACTTCGGCGTGGTGGTAACCGCCGAGGACGGTGAGGTCGAGCGCTTCCTCGAGAAGCCCACGTGGGGCCAGGTGTTCAGTGACACGATCAACACCGGGATATACGTCATCGAGCCGTGGGTGCTCGACTTCATACCTGAAGGCCAGTCCTTCGATTTCTCCTCCGACCTGTTTCCCGCACTGATGGCCGCCGGGCATAAGCTCTACGGCACTGTGGTTGAGGGGTATTGGTGCGATGTCGGTAGTCGTGAGAGTTACGTCGACGTGCATCGTGACGTCCTGGCAGGAGCCGCCAAGATATTCGTTCCCGGTGTCCACGCTCGCGAGGGTCTGTGGGTTGCAGAGAGCGCCAAGATCGAAGAGGGCGCGTCCATCGGACAGGGTGTGGTCATCGGCGAGAACGTTCGGATCAGAAGTGGAGCCGTCATCGGCGATCTCACGGTGATCGATGACAACTGCGTTATCGGTGCTGACGCGGTAGTGAGTCACTCGGTGGTATGGAGCGACACGTTCGTCGGACGCAACGCCCAAGTGTCAGGTGCGGTTCTGTGTCGTCATGTCGACGTTCGCGCAGGGGCGTTGATCGACATCGGCGCCGTGATAGGGGATGAATCGGTTGTTGGTCGCGGCGCACACGTCGGTACAGGAGTGCAAGTCTTCCCTTACAAGCGCATAGAACCATCGGCTACCGTGAGTTCGTCGCTCATCTGGGAGTCCACCGGTGTGCGATCGATCTTTGGCGATGCGGGAATTCAGGGTCTCGTGGGTGTCGACATCACCCCAGAATTCGCCCTGAAGGCGGCCGAGGCGTTCGGTTCGCTCCTGCCCATGGGCGGACATGTCGTCGTAACGCGAGATACCACTCGCGCGGCGCGCATGCTGAAGCGGGCGATGGTCGCCGGGCTCAATGCTGCTGGGATACATGTTCGCGATCTACGGGTCGCGTCGCCTGCTGTGTCTCGATTCACCGTCCAGAAGACGCGTTGTGTCGGCGGGATTCACATATCGGGTTCGATGCGCGAAACGCAATCGATCGAGATTCGCTTCTTTGATGGCGACGGTCTGGACATAGGTCCATGGCAACAAAAGAAGATCGAGCGGTTGTTCTTCAGGGAGGAATTCCGCCGTGCCTTCTTCGACGAAGTAGGGGAGATTCTCTACCCCCCACGACCGCTGGAGTACTACTCCGTGGCAATGCGCGAGGCCCTTGCCGCCGCTGACCTTGGAGATTCGTGGCGCAAGGTCGTTGTCGATATGGCTGGAGGTCCGGCAGCGTTCATTCTGCCGCAGACCGCGCACGGTTGGCACATGAAACTCATAGCCGTCAACGGAGTCGTGGACTCTGAGGCGACATCAGCTCCTCCTGAGGAGCCTACGGAGGAGAGCACCGGCGAGCTGACTCGCGCGGTTCAGCTCTTTGGTGCCGACCTCGGAATCATGCTCGACTGGGGTGCGGAACGTGTTCGACTCGTCACCGAGGCCGGTGAGCTTCTGGATGGAGACACGGCGCTCCACGCGATAGTCGAACTCTGGTGTCGCACCCAGACCGCGTCAGGAGCCATCGCTGTGCCGCTGGCCGCTTCTCGTGCTGTTGAGGATATCGCCAGCAGGTACGGTCGCAGCGTGGTTCGGCCGGGGCGATCACGTCGTGCACTGGCGGCCGCTGTACTAGACGGCCAGGCGGTATTCGCCGGTTCAATGAGCGGCGGTTTCATATTCGGCGACTTCTACCCTGCGTATGACGGTGTTCTGGCGACCGGCATGATCACCGGAATGCTGGCCAAAGCCGACTTGAAGTTCAGCGAACTGGTTGCCTGCTTACCTCAATTCCATAAGACCGAACTATCGATGCACTGCCCAACAGAACGCAAGGGCGCGGTCATGCGGGCTGTTTCCGAGCACGCCGCTGGTCTCGACACCGATCTCACTGAAGGCGTCCGCGTCAACTACCCGGATGGCTGGACCCTGGTTCTTCCGCATGCAAGCGAACCGAATGTGACGGTCTGGGCGGAGGCCGAGACCGACAGATCGGCCCATGATCGCGCCCAGCATTGGCTGCGTGTCGTCGCCGAGGCTATACAAGCCTGAGGTAACGTGCCTCCAACGCATTCGCACAAGGTATGCCGGCCAAAGTATCATGGCACGACCCATGCATAACCTATTCGTGGACGCTCGATCATGCACGGTTCGAGCGCCCGTTTCGTACTACGTGCAATATGCCACCATAACCGTCTGACGCAGGTCGAGGAGCGTACGAGTGACCACCGATTCGGAAATGAGTCGAACCGACAGTACCGACAGAAGAACGTCCTCGCGTTCGAGAGCGACCGTGGCATCGATGCCGTGGCAGCGCGTCATGCTCCTTGTCGCAGCAAGCGTCGCAGCGCTCGTGTTCGTGGCTGTCGTAATCGATGCGGGCTCCAGCGCAGGCCGCGTGCATCCGGGCGTCACTGTCGGAGCCGTTAGGGTCGGCGGGATGAATCCTGAGGCGGCGGCCGCTGAACTGGAGCGTCGGCTTCCAGCAATGGCGACCAAACCCGTGGTCCTGAGCTACGAATCCAAGTCGTGGACGGTTGAGCCCGGTGACATCGACGTGACGTTCGACTATCCGGCACTCGTCGATAGGGCCATGTCCGTGGGACGAAGCGGATCCGCGACACGCAGTCTTGCTCAGCGCGTTGCCGCCTGGTTCGGACGTGCCGACCTACCGGCCCCAGTCGTAGCGAATCAGGAGAAGCTAGGGGCGCTTCTTGACACCATTGCAGACGACGTGGACGTTGCTCCTCAGGATGCCCAAGTGCAGATCAAGGGCACGGCGACTTCCGTGATTCCTTCAGTCGACGGAGTATCCATCGATCGGACAGCAGTCACGAGCGGTACGCTCGCGGCGTTCAGCTCCAGTGTCCGGACCGTCCCCGTAAAGACGGTCGTCGCAGGCGTGCAGATTGACAATCGTGACGCCGAGGAAGCCAAAACGTTGGCTGACACAATGCTCGCTGAGCCACTCACCGTCGTCTACAAGAAGAAGTCGTGGACGTTCACTCCGCGTGAGATAGCCAACCTCATTGATTTCCGTGTGGTGGAGTCGGGTTCGGAAACGCCGACGCAGACCGGTCCCGCCGGCGCAGCGAGGATCGGCGTCTCTTTGCAGCCGTACGTTTCAGCAAAAGAAGCCTCTAAGACCGTGCCAGCGAAGCTAGGTGCGGGGTTCGGCAAGCCTGCAGTCGACGCCAAGTTCAAGACCAGTAACGGCAACGTCACGATCATTCCGTCCAGATCAGGTGTCGGACCCGATATCGCCTTGCTTGCATCGCACATGACAACGGCGCTCATGCGGGAACCCGGCCAAGAACGTACGGTCATCCTCTCTACCAATACAAGTGAGCCAAAGCTCACTACTGAGGCCGCTCGTGACATGGGCATCGTCGAGCGCATCTCGACGTACACGACCACGTATGGTTCAAGCAACCTCGCGAGGGTCAACAACATACACACCCTTGGAGATGCACTCGATGGAGAGCTGATTGCTCCTGGCGCAACCTTCTCATTCAATGGTGCCGTGGGCGAGCGAACGGCAGCGAAGGGTTACCAGGAGGCCGCAGCCATCGTCAATGGCAAGTTGGTTCCTCAACTGGGCGGAGGTATCTGCCAGGTTGGGACGACGCTATTCAATGCGATATTCCTGAGCGGACTGCCGGTCAAGGAGCGACACAACCACTCCTTCTACATCAGCCATTACCCAAAGGGCAGGGACGCAACGGTCTCGTGGGGAGGTCCCGACCTCAAGTTCGTAAATGACACGGAGAACTGGGTGATGGTGTCGGTCGCCTACAGCAGCAGTTCCGTAACCATCTCACTTTACGGGACAGACCCCGGATACGAGGTCACCTCAAAGACCGGTCCGTTCACGGACGAGAAGCCTTTCGGCACCGAGACGACCAAAGATCCCAAGCTCGGGACCGGCATCAAGGTCATTGACGAAGGCGGCATCACCGGTCGCAGGTGCGTCGTAACGCGTACAATCAGCAAGAACGGTAAGATTCTTCGCACTGATTCGTTCACGTCCGTCTACCGACCCAAGAAGCAGCTCATCCGGATAGGAACCAAGCCGGAAAGCAGCAAGAACAGCACGTCTACCCGGTAGTGCCGTCGCGTCTCGCTCGGCATACGAGGTGGTTCAGCGAGGGGGATGCGTGTTTCAGCCTGAACTTGAAACGATGGCTCGTCATGAGCTCGAAGATGTGCAACTTGCGCGTCTTCAGTTAATTCTGGGTCGTGTCTACGACTCTGTCCCGTTGTACCGTAGGAAGTTCGATGAAGCGGGATTCAATCCGACATCGGTGACCTCACTCGCGGACCTCGCGCGCATTCCGTTCACGGTGAAGGATGATCTTCGCTCGGCCTACCCGTACGGCATGTTCGCAGTACCGCTACGAGATATCGTCCGCGTGCATTCTTCCTCCGGCACCACCGGCCAGATCACCGTCGTCGGCTATACACGCGGAGACATCGATAGGTGGTCGGACCTGATGGCGCGAACGTACGCTTCGGCTGGCGTAACAGCGGATGACATCGTGCAGGTCACCTACGGTTACGGGCTGTTCACCGGGGGCTTGGGCGCTCATTACGGTTCCGAGAGACTCGGAGCTCTAACCATTCCTGTTTCCGGCGGCAACACCAAACGTCAGATTCAGATTCTCAAGGATTTTGCGGTCAGCGCGCTGGCCTGTACCCCCAGTTATGCGCTTCTGATTGCGGAAACCGCGCTCGACCTAGGGGTGGACCTACGAGAACTGCCCTTGCGAGTAGGTGTATTCGGCGCTGAACCGTGGAGTGAGAGCATGCGCGACCAGATCGAGCGCGTACTTGGAGTCACAGCAATAGATATCTATGGATTGTCTGAGGTCATGGGACCAGGGGTCGCAGCAGAATGCACAGAACAGCACGGGCTCCACGTTTTCGAGGATCACTTTCTGGTAGAGATCGTCGACCCGGCCACCTTCCAGCCCGTCTGTGACGGGGAGTACGGAGAGGTTGTCTTCACGACGCTCACCAAGGAGGGTATTCCGGTCATCAGATATCGCACTCGTGACATCTCTCGGATCATTCCGGGCAGCTGCGCCTGCGGTCGCACCTTTCGGCGCATCGAGCGAGTCACCGGACGATCCGACGACATGCTGATCATCCGTGGAGTTAACGTGTTTCCGAGCCAGATCGAGCAGGTGCTCGGCGGGGTCGAGGGCGTTGCGCCTCATTATCAAGTGATCCTTTCCAAGCGCGGTGTGCTCGATCACGTTGAAGTGCACGTCGAAGTCGCACCGGATTTTGGACTCGATGAAGTCCGCGAGCTTGAGCGGCTACAGGGTCGCGTCAAGTCGGCGATCGAATCGGCGCTCGCAGTGTCCATCACAGTCAAGTTGGTCGAGCCCAAGTCAATCGCGCGCAGCGAGGGCAAGGCAAAACGCGTCGTCGATCTACGCACTGAGCAGAAGGGCGCGTGATCAAGTGATCGAACAGGTCTCGGTATTTCTGGAGAACAGCACGGGACGACTCGCGAAGCTGACTCGGGTACTCGGTGACGCGGGCATTGATATGCATGCCCTCATGGTTGCCGACACCGAGGAGTTTGGAGTCGTTCGAATCATCTGCGATCGTCCTCGGGCCGCACGGGCGCTCCTTGAGGACACCGGGTTCGGGGCGTCACTCACTGCGGTGACAGCGGTCGAGGTTCCCGATAGGCCGGGAGGCCTCGCGGATGTGCTTGAGGCCCTGGAAGCCGGGGGAGTGAACGTCGAGTACGCGTATTGCTACGTCAAGCCCGGGGCTGAGGCTGCGGTCGATGTGCTCAAAGTGGATGGCTTCAACGTCGACGCTGTTCTTAGGGATTCAGGCTTCAAGGTGCTGGAAGCCGCAGATATCTACATCCCTTAGTCGACCGCGTATTCCTTGTCCTCAGCGCTGATAATCTCTTGGTTCAGTGCCGCCAACGCCACCGTGTCCTCGGCGGCTCCCATGCACTGAGCAGCGACTGATTCGGGTTTCGCGCCGACCGTCTGACGCACTCCGGCCTCGAGTCGCGCGGTGACCACCTCGCCACCATCACGAGCTGTATGAGGCAGCAGCACAACGAAGCGTCCATCATCGAGCCGACCGACCTCATCGACCATACGGATATCGTCACGCAGGTAGTTGGCGACCGCTCGTATGAGTGACCGCTGCCGTTGCGGAGTCATCTCGGCCGTTATGGCAGGGGAGAGTGTCAGCAGCACCAGCGAGAACGGTTCGCCGTAACGCGCGTAACGAGCACGCGCTTGCTCGATCGCATGAGCGGCATATCGCTGATTGTAGACCCGACTCCAGTCGTCGATAGTGTTCGAATCATCGAATCTGGCGAAGATGTATTTGATGCGGCTGCACACCTCGCCGCCGACGATGCCCACAAGGCCGTAGGCGGCGATTCGCGAGACCATGAAGATCAAGCCCTCCACCGTGAGGCTCTCAGACGACGAGAGCACGGGAACACGCAGTGCGACATAGATGAGCGAACCCGCAAGTGCAGAGTACATGCCAGCGCGCCGACCCCAATGCACCGCGACCACCAGCACCCCGAACAGAAGCAGTTGAGCGACGATTTCAACGAGGCCCGGACCACCGCCTTGAAGCGAAAGCGCCAGCGAACCGAGGATGGCCAAAGCGCCAACCCCGATGATCAACCGCTCGAATCGTGAGTACTTCACGGTACTTGTTCTCCCTCTCTGCTAGCATCGCTACCGCGGCTCAAAAGGATCACTCCGGACCGACGAGTCGACCGCAGCACGTAGTACAATTTCACGTACGATCCCGCCGCTTCACCCCGACCGTTGGAAGAACCACTCTTATGCGAAAGGCGCGGAATGCGCTCGCCCTCTAGCGCCAGTATCGGCATAGGCAGCGCAGGTCACAAGCCCCGCGCCGTCGCTTTACTCCCCGGATTGTTCACTTTCCTACTTGCAGCCGTGATTTGCTCTGCTGCCATCGCATCTCCGGCGGTTGCAGCGTCGCGTCAGACCGATTCGGTAGACGGGGTTCCCGTTTCGAAACTCGGTGATATCGGGAAGGCGACTCCGGATGTCTCGATGCGTGCTGGGGTGTTGGCAGACGCCGACGGACGCATCCTCTGGTCGCGCGAACCAGACACACGCCGTGCTATGGCGAGTCTCACCAAGATCATGACTGCGGTCGTCGCGCTTGAGAGTTCCTCGCTCACAGAAACGGTCGATGTGACCGCTGAGGCACTTCGAGTCGGCGAGTCGACATCGTTTCTGCGTCAGGGTGATCGTCTGACGATGCAGGACATGCTCAAAGCGCTTCTGGTCAAGTCTGGCAACGACGCGGCTCAGGCAATCGCTCTTCATGTAGCGGGGTCAACGGATGCGTTTGCCGTCATGATGAATGACAAAGCAGCTGAACTCGGACTATCGAATACTCGCTTTAGCAATGCTCACGGCCTCGATGCCCTGAATCACGCTACAAGCGCTCGAGACCTCGCGACTCTGTCGAGGTACGCGATGTCAAAGCCCGCGTTCAGGTCGATTGTCGGAATGAAGCAAGTCACCATAGGAATAGGATCCCGAAAGGAATCGCTTCCCAACACCAACGTGCTCATCAACAACTACCAAGGAGTCACGGGTATCAAAACCGGCTACACGTCTGACGCAGGGTACTGCGTTGTCGGTTCTGCAGAACGCAACAACGTGGCTCTCTACGCAGTAGTTCTTGGCACAAACAGCGAACTATCTCGGTTCAGAGATGCCAGGGAGCTTCTGGATTGGGGCTTCGCTCACTATCGGCCGCAGAGCCTCGCAACTTCCGGTTCAATACTCGCCGAGGCACCTGTCAGCGACTATCTGGACGTGACCGTGCCGGCGATCGTCCCCGCCAACTCCACGGTGCCGGTTCTCGACATGAACGGGCCGATCACCCGGACAGTCACCGTCGCTGCGGTCAAGGCGCCTGTCGTCGCCGGGCAGTCGGTTGGCGCAGCAACGTTCACCCAGGCGGGACGCCAGATCGCCAGTATCCCGCTGGTAGCCAAGTACGATGTCGGGAGGCCAAACCCCCTTCATCGTCTCTGGATCGGAACGGTTCGCATCTGGCGCGCCGTGTTCAGCTAGTACAGTGTTCTTTGCACCGACCTTCGATAGTCGGTACACATAGGGAAAGGTGGTCCTCGCTGATGTCCGACGATCTCAAACGAACTCCGCTCTACGATGAACATCTGGCGCTCGGCGCGCGAATGGTGCCATTCGCCGGGTGGGAGATGCCCGTTCAGTACGCCGGCATCATCGATGAGCACCGCGCGGTTCGCTCGGCGGTTGGCATCTTCGATGTGTGTCACATGGCGGAGTTCCGCGTGTTCGGCTTCGGGGCCTTCGATTACCTCCAGAGGATGCTCACCAACGACCTCGCCAAGATCTCGGATCTAGGTATGGCTCAATACACCCTCATGCTGGATGACGATGGCCATATCATCGACGACCTGATCGTGTACCACACCGGCGATCTCGAGTACCTGATCATCGCTAATGCATCGAATGCCGATACCGACTTCGCGTGGCTGTCTGGTCACGCCCCGGACGACATAGAGATCGTCGACGAGTCAGAGAGGACCGCGCTCATCGCAGTACAAGGTCCTGAGGCACTGCGCGTTGTCGGCGAACTCGCTGGTCAAGAATGGGTCGCGCCGACTCGCTTTCGGATTCGCGACGCTGTACTGGATACGATTCCGGCTCTGGTGGCCCGTACGGGATACACAGGGGAGGACGGCGTCGAGATCGTCTGCCGTGCGCAGGACGCGCCAGTGCTCTGGCGAGCCTTGCTGTCGTTTCCTGAAGTCACGCCCGCAGGACTGGGTGCGCGTGATACGTTGCGCCTCGAGATGGGCTACCCCTTGTACGGCAGTGACATGGATCGCACTATCGATCCCATTTCCGCTGGACTCGGCTGGGTGGTGCCCAAGGATAAGCAAGACTACGTAGGAGCGACTCCCGTCGCCACAGTACGCGCTGAGGGTCCCGTGTCCAAACTCGTGGGGCTGACCGTCGAGGGTGCGATTCCGCGACCGGGTATGCACGTATTGCACGGCGGCACCGTCGTCGGTAAGGTAGCGAGCGGAAGCTTCTCTCCGACTCTCGAGACCGGCATCGCCACAGCCTACGTTCCTGTAGCGCTCGCCGTGCCCGGTACCGAGCTCGCAGTGGAGGTTCGAAAGAAGACCCTGGCTGCGAAAGTGGCCAAGACCCCGTTCGTGTCGTCAACTTCGCTGTCAGCCTAGTCAGGCAGACGCGCATTCTCCCGAAAGGAGCGCACAAACAGATGGCTCATCCTAGCGATCGCGTGTATTCCAAGGAGCACGAGTGGGTGATCGTCGACGGCGACGTCGCGACCATCGGCATCTCGTCATTCGCCCAGGACCAGCTCGGCGAGGTCGTCTACGTCGACCTTCCCGCTGCAGGAGACGTACTCACCGCTGGTGATAGTTTCGGCGAGATCGAGTCGGTCAAGTCGGTCTCGGAGCTCTTCGCGCCGGTCTCGGGCGAGATTACCGAAGTGAACACCGCGCTCGACGATTCTCCTGAGACCGTGAACTCGGATCCGCATGAGGCTGGCTGGATGGTCAAGGTCTCGCTTTCCGACGCAGGTGAACTCGACGCTCTCATGAGTGCAGAGGATTACGACGCCTTCATCACAGAAGGTTAGTCTCTGATGCGATACATACCTGTCACGTGCGAGCAGCGCGAAGCCATGCTTCGCGCTGTCGGCGTATCGACGGTCGACGAACTGTTCTCTGTGATTCCCGAGGCGGTGCGGCTCGATGGAGAACTTGCCATCCCTGACGGACTGACTGAGATCGAGCTTGAGTCACACGTGAGGACTCTTGCAGCCAAGAATCGTCCGGCTTCCGCGCTCGTAAGCTTCCTCGGCGCCGGAACGTATGACCACTACATCCCTAGTGTGGTCGATCACGTGGTGTCCAAGCCGGAGTTCTTCACGGCCTACACGCCGTACCAGCCTGAGGTCAGCCAGGGGACGTTGCAGGCCATCTACGAGTATCAGTCGATGGTGTGTGCGCTGACGGGCATGGACGTCGCCAACGCGAGCATGTACGACGGAGCCACTGCCCTCGTTGAGGGCGCACTGATGGCCGCACGCGTCACCAAGCGGCACCGTGTCCTGTGTTCACCCACCGTTCACCCTGAGTGGCAGAACACACTGGTCACCTACGCGGACGCAGGCAGGATCGAGATAGGTCAGTTCGCGTCCGTTGACATGACGTCAGGCACTACGCTCCTACACGGGAGCGATGCGATCGATGGACACTCACTCGCAGCCGAGCTCGCTGATGGCGACGTTGCCGCGGTCTTGATCCAGACGCCCAACTTCTTCGGCAGCTTCGAGGATCTCGCTGAGATTGCCCGTTTGACCCACGACGCCGGCGCCCTCCTCGTGGTTGCGGTCAACCCGATACTCCTCGGCGTCGTTGAGCCACCAAGTGCATATGGCGCCGATATCGTCGTCGGTGAGGGCCAGCCCTTGGGCAACGCCATGTCATTCGGCGGTCCCGGACTCGGCTTCTTCGCCTGTGCTGAGAAGTACATCCGTCAGATGCCGGGACGCGTGGTCGGGCGCACCAAAGACGTGGACGGGAACTGCGCGTTCGTCCTCACGCTCTCGACGCGCGAGCAGCACATCCGTCGCGAGAAGGCGACCAGCAACATCTGCAGCAACCACGCGCTCAATGCGCTTGCCGCAACCGTGTATATCGCCGCCGTTGGCCGAGAGGGTCTGGCCGGAATCGCCCGGTCGTGCGTTGCCAAGGCACACTACCTTCGAGAAGGTCTGATCGCGACCGGAAAGTTCAGTGCGCCGTGGGATGCGCCATTCGGCTATGAGTTCACGCTCGCGTACGGCGGGGACGTGTTGGACATGCACGAAATCATGCTGGAGCGCGGCTTCCTCGCAGGAGTCAGCGTAGCGGACGTCGAGGCCGAGTGGCCTACAGGCATCGAGTCGAACCTAGCGGAGCACCTCGTGATCTTCGCGGTCACCGAGAAACGAACCAAGGCTGAGATGGATTCGTTCATCAAGGAGGTGGCGTCACTGTGACCCAGGGACTTGGACACACACCCGGCTCCACCCCCTCACGAGGACCCCGTAGCTTGATCTTCGAACTCGGAGCGCCTGAGTCGCGTTGCGTGGAGGCGCCACCCCTCGATGTTCCGATGGGCTCCCTGGATGACATGCTCGGCGGACGAATCCGCACCACAGCACTCGACCTGCCAAACGTCACCGAGCTCGAGATCATGCGTCACTACTCGCATCTGGCGTCCATGAACTTCGGTGTCGACACCGGAATGTATCCGCTCGGTAGTTGCACCATGAAGTACAACCCGCGCCTCAATGAGGATGCTTGTCGCCTCGAGGGCTTCGCCGGGCTTCATCCGTATCAGCCTGAGGAGACCACGCAGGGCGCCCTCGAGCTCATGGTCGGACTATCAGACGCTCTTGCGGAGATCACCGGACTGCCCGGTGTGAGTCTCCAACCAGCCGCCGGCGCTCACGGTGAGCTGGCCGCCTTGATGGTCTTTCGCGCTGCACTGACGGCACGTGGTGACGCACGCAAGAAGGTCATCATTCCGGACACTGCGCACGGCACCAACCCCGCGACTGTCACGATGTGTGGCTGGGACGCCGTAACCATCCCGAGCAACGAGCGCGGTGAGGTGGACGTCGATGCCCTGAAGGCGGTCCTTGACACCGATGTAGCGGCGTTCATGCTCACCAACCCCAACACCGTGGGTCTGTTCGACTCGAACATCCTTGAGATCACACAAGCTGTTCACGACGTTGGTGCATTCACGTACTGCGACGGTGCCAATCTCAACGCGATTCTCGGCAAGACTCGTCCAGGCGACATGGGCTTCGACGCCATGCATATCAACCTGCACAAGACGTTCGCGACGCCACACGGCGGGGGCGGACCTGGATCGGGTCCGATCTGCGTCACCGATGAGCTGGCACCGTTCCTTCCTGGCCCCATAGCCGTGGAGTTCGAGGAAGGTGACTTCGGACTGGGATGGCCCGAGCAGTCACTTGGACGCGTGCGTGCCGGTTACGGCAACTTCGCGGTCCTCGTTCGAGCGTATTGCTACGTCCGCGCCCTCGGCGGTTTCGGGCTTCGTGAAGTCGCCGAGCAGGCGGTCCTCTCGGCCAACTATCTCAAAGTGAAGCTGGAGTCGACGTTCCACGTTCCGTATGGCAGAACCTGTATGCATGAGTTCGTGATGTCGGGCGCTCGGCAGAAGCGAGACCACGGAGTCCGGACGCTCGACATGGCGAAGCGACTTCTCGACTACGGCTTCCATCCACCGACCATCTACTTCCCGATGCTCGTCGAGGAAGGAATGATGATCGAGCCGACCGAGACTGAGTCGCTCGCATCGCTCGATTCGTTCGTCGAGGTGATGCTCACAATCGCGCAGGAGGCCGCCGATAGCCCCGATCTCGTCAAAGGGGCACCGTACACGACGCCCGTACGCAGACTGGACGAGGCCGGAGCGGCAAGAAATCCCGATCTGCGCTACCGCTCCACCCGCAAGTGAATCCGCGGCGATGACTTCCTCGTGGCGACTGATTGTTGACGATGGCCCGGCCGACGGCGCTTGGAACATGGCGCTCGACCGGGCCATCCAGCTTTCGTGCGATGCGGGAGATTCGCCACCCACGCTACGGCTCTATCGATGGAAGCGGCCGACCGTCACGCTCGGGCGGTTCCAAAAACCCGCCACGATTGACCGTGAATACTGCGCATCAAACGGAATCGATGTCGTGCGCCGATTCACCGGTGGCAGGGGAGTGTTGCACGATCACGAGCTCACCTACTCAATCGTCTGCGGTACTCGCGATGGCATTCCACGCGGCGTCGCAGCTTCCTACCGCGTTCTCTGTGCCGGACTCGCCGAGGCCTACCGCCTTCTCGGCGTTGATGCGGCGTTGACGGCTTCTGAGCGCGGGGACCGCAACTCCGCTGCGTGCTATCTGCATGCGACTTCTGCCGACCTCTCCATCGGTGCGCAAAAGCTGTCCGGTTCCGCTCAAGTGTGGTCCGGGGACACCGTGCTCCAGCACGGTTCGTTCACAATTCGTCGTGATGTCGCCATTGAGCGTCGGGTGTTCCTTCTGGACGATGACGCCGCTGTGCTTCTGGAGGCACGGACCGCTACGCTCTCAGACCTCGTCGAACCGGAGCCGACGATCGAGCAGATCTCGCAGGCAGTGGTTTCCGGGGTGTCGAGTGCGCTGGGAATCCGGTTCGTGGCCGATCGGCCCACAGCATTCGAGGAGGCCCTCGCGCGCACGCTGTTGCCCGAGGTCCTGCAGGCTCAAGGCTAGCGTCGACGACGCAGCGACACCCTGAACGTGTACTTCACGTCCATGGGTCCTGCGGCCGCCATTTACGGTACAATCACCTGACAGGCTTGCTGAGCGAGGGGAAGGTACGCAGCATGCTCGACCAAGAGGATAGGGATGACGCCCTGCTCGACCTTGAGAAGAAGACCAACGAGCAGCTTCGAGAGCTCCTCGACGATCTCTACGCCGAGGAACAGCGGACTTCGTATCGCCGACGCGTGCTGCACGGGAAGATCGATATTCTCCGTGCTGAGCTCGTACGTCGACTCAAGGGCGAACATGAGGCCGGGACTGACGTTATCAGCGGCAGCGATGTCGATCGACTCATCGACATCCTCGCTAACGATCTTCGCGGCATTTCCAGATTCGATGTCGCATCCGATGACGATTCGGATAGCACTGACTAGACAAGCTCTGTATGCAACGTCACCGATGTCATCGGATATCGGTGCTGACTAAGGAGGACCTTTGGCCAGCAGCGTCAACGATCGCATTCGCCAGTTCTTCGAGGATCTTGCCTCGGATCCCGTTGAAGAGCGGGTTGTCGAGTACGTCATTCGCGAGGTGAATAACGGCCGGCGTTTGATGGAAGTCATAGATGATCCGTATGTCAGGAACCGTCTCTCAGACGAGAAGCGCGAGCATATCCTCGAAAATCCCGAGGTTGTAGATGCGCTGGAGCACGAGATTCAGTCTGCGTTCCAGCCACCGGAACTGGGCTTTTCCAACTAGCAATCAGCAGTTCGAGAGGGGAGGACCATCGTGGCACAGTGCCCGGCGTGCGAAGTGCTCGTCGACCCCAAGGATGGAGTCTGTCCCTCTTGCGGGCTTCACGTTCCGCAGGCGACCGCCTCATTCGAGCCCGTTGAGCAGGCTGAGGCCGTTGCGCACACTTCCGCTGCGACCGAGGGACCGTCACTCGTCGTCCGAAAGGGCCCGCAACCTGGCGAGCGATTCTTCCTTGATCGTGCGAAACTCACAATCGGTCGCGACCCGCTCAGTGACATCTTCCTCAACGACATGACGGTGTCGAGGATTCACGCCGTTCTGGAATGCACCGGCGGCGCGGTGGAGGTAACCGACTCGGGCTCACTCAACGGCACGTATCTGAATGGACAGCTGGTCGACTCGGCGCAGCTCGCTGACGGCGACATCCTTCAGGTCGGCACATTCCAGATGGTGTTCTTTCTCGGTTCGGGTGCGTGCTAACGATGTCTGGACGCGACTATCTGACTATCGGCGAGGTCGTACAGCGGCTTCAAGGCGCCTATCCGGATCTGTCGATCTCGAAGGTGCGCTTCCTCGAAGAGGAGGAGCTGGTTGCGCCAGAGCGTACGGCTGGCGGCTACCGCAAGTTCTCACAGGCAGACGTTGCCAGAGTGGAGATGATCCTGCGGCTCCAGAAGGATCATTTCCTGCCGCTTGCTGTCATCAGAGAGAAGCTCACGGACTTCGATCGCGGACGCATTCCGATCGAGTTGCAACGCAGTCCCGTCGGAATGACGGAGCCGCTTCCCTTGAGTGTGACCGACGAGGGACCGTTTCTCATCGAAACCGCCCCTACGGCGCTTGGCGTTCCCGTCTCCTTCATTCGCGAACTTGCTGAGTTCGGACTCGTGGTGATCAACAAGGTCGATGGGGCTGACGCGTTGGACCGTGGCGACGTTCAGATCGTCCATGCTGCTTGGGACATGCGTCGATTCGGTGTTGAGCCGCGTCACTTGCGCATGTATGAGAACTTCGCTGACCGAGAAGCCGCGCTCTTCTCGCAGATCCTGATGCCGGCGTTTCGCCATCGAACGGTCGACACGAAGCAGAAATTGACCGAGACGCTGACTGAGTTGGGATCTCTCACCGACGAGCTTAAGAGTCGCCTCCTACGCCGGGCGCTCGGTAAAGCCTTCGAGGACCTTACATAACCGTGAGCGATCAGTCGGACAGCCCCGACGTCGCTCGGAGCGCTGTTGCGGATTCACATCCGCCTTTAGACGATATCGACTTCGCCCACGCGAGCGAGCGAATGGCGGCTCAGATTCTTGACTATTATCGTATCGCCTGGCAGTACGAACCCACATCGTTTCCCATCGAATGGGACGGTGCGGGCAACGCGATCTCGTACTTCACTCCGGACTTCTACCTTGTGGATTTCGACACCTACATCGAACTGACCACCATGAGCCAGAAGTTGGTCACCAAGAAGAACCGAAAGGTTCGTCGGCTCAAAGAGTTGTATCCGGACGTCAACATACGTGTCTTCTACCAGAAGGACTTCCGTCATCTGCTCGCACGCTTTGGAATTCACAGCGAGGCCCTCACACATGCCAACGGTGGGGGCTTCGTCGCCCGTGGTGGCGGAGATGGTCTGCGGTGAATAGTTCACGTCTGCCTATGGGTTCTAAAGTGGTTGCCGACCGTCAACGTATCGCTGCCACGGTGAGCCGACTTGGCGAACAGATCGCCGAGGACTACGCGGGTGAGGATCTTCGTTTGGTTACAGTTCTCAAAGGCGGACTGCTGTTCCTTACTGATCTGTGTAGATCGATCCCCATTCCACTTCAGATCGACTTCCTTGCAGTGCAGCCCTATGCGCATGGCAAGGGGGGTCTTGTTCAGGTCACCAAGGACTTGTCCGACGACATTGAAGGTGCAAGCGTCATCCTGGTGGAAGACGTGATCAACACCGGTCTCACTGCGAACTACGTGCTCTCACTGCTTCGTGCTCGCAACCCGGCTCGACTCGAGGTATGCACACTGCTGGACAAGCCAACGCGGCGCATCGCCGACATCCCCATCACGTATCGAGGAATGGACGTGTCCGAGGATTTCTTGGTCGGATACGGTCTCGACCTCAACGGTAGATTCCGCAACCTTCCCTACGTGGCGACCCTGCCCGATGAAGCGGTGTTCGGAAATGCTTAGTCGTCTCAAGTGGCCTCTGATCACGGTTCTGGTGGTCATCTGTGCCGGGACCATCGGATACACACTGATTGAACGCTGGTCAGTGTTCGACGCGCTCTACATGACGGTGATCACGGTCGGTACCGTGGGATTCGGTGAGACGCACCCGTTGTCCACCGCCGGGCGTGCCTTCACGATCGTTCTCATACTCGCTGGCGTTGGTGCTCTCGGATTCTCGCTGGCCCAGTTCATCGACTTCTTGCTCGAAGGCCACTTGACCGGCTATCTGGAAGGTCGCCGCATGCTGAAGCGTATCGATTCCCTCGCAGGACACACTATCGTCGCCGGGTTTGGACGCGTGGGGAGCGTCGCATGTCAGTCGCTATCCGACGAGGGCGCCGACTTCGTCATCGTCGACACAAGCCCGCCGGCCGCCGAGGAGGCACGGGAGCTGGGTTGGTTGTTCGTACACGGCGATGCAACCGAGGAGGAGACCCTCCTCGCCGCAGGACTCCAGCGCGCCGGAAGTATAATCACCGCACTCTCGTCTGATGCCGAGAACCTGTTCGTCACGGTCACCGCACGTGGGCTCAATCCCGATGTGTTCATCGTCGCTCGCTCTTCACATGCCTCCACCGAGCCCAAGCTCATCAAGGCGGGCGCGAACCGAACAATCACGCCTAACGTGATCGGCGGCCGAAGAATGGCGGCGATGGTCATGCGCCCGACGGTATCGGACTACCTTGATATCGTGTCTGCGGGTGAAGGTGTCGAGTACCGGCTGCAGGAACTCGAGCTGATGCCCGACTCCGTATTCGCAGGCAAGACGCTCGCCGAGGCAAGAATCCGCGAATTGACCGGTGCCCAGGTCGTCGCCGTACTGCGCCCGGACGGGACCGTGAACGGCAACCCCGGACCGTCAACCTTGATCCTGGCGGGGGAGCGGCTCGTTGTACTCGGCACGATCACAGAGGTTGAGACACTGTCACAACAAGCGTGCCAGTTGTAGTGTATGTCGCTCGTACGCGGTACCCTGTCGTGGTGCCCGCATCGCCCCGTTTAGGAGGAGCCGTGGATCTCGCTTCGTATATACGTGATATTCCTGACTGGCCAAAGGCCGGAGTCGTGTTCAAGGACATCACCCCGCTTCTCGCCGATCCTGTGGCGTTTCGCACCGCGATCGACACAATGGCCGACGCATACGCAGACGCCGGCATCACCAAGGTGATGGGTGCAGAGGCTCGCGGCTTCATCTTTGCCGGCGCGCTGGCATATCGACTCAACGCTGGGTTCATTCCTGCTCGCAAACCCGGCAAGCTGCCGTGGGACATCTCCTCGGTCGAATACGACCTCGAGTACGGTACGGATTCGCTGGAGGTGCACTCTGACGCCTTCTCCTCCGACGACATCGTGCTGATCGTCGATGACGTCCTCGCGACCGGCGGCACGGCTGCCGCGAAGGCGGCGCTGGTCAAAGAGTCGGGTGGACGTGTAGCTGGATTCGCCTTCCTCATCGAGCTCGACTTCCTCGCAGGCAGATCAAAGCTGGACCCTGAGGTCCGCATCACCTCTCTCATACATGTCGGCTGATTCAGTCGGTCCGCCGCAAAGCTCGGTCATCCATCAATCGGGGTCCCTTCGGGGGCCCCGATGACGTTGGCGGTGGTATAGTCTGCACATGGTCCCAACGTACCCAGACCACATCACCTCAGTCGTAGTCGCTCGATGTAACCGCAGGAGGTGGGCGTGAGTACCTTCCGCGCAAGTTACGTGCGCCTCTTCATCATCGGCGTTGCGCTCTTCGCCGTGGTCGGGTTGACTTCCCCGGCGCACGCCGCTCCCTCAAACGCAGCCATCGATGCCAAGCGCGCGGACGCGGAGGCGGCCCGATCCAAGGTCGACGAACTTGCGACCGATCTCGAACTCAAAGGCGAAGAACTAGCAGAGATCGAGGATGCGGTGCTTTCAACCCGTAGACAGATCGCGCTTACTGAAGCCGAGTTGGTCAGAGCGAACGCAGACCTCGCCATGACACAATCGATTCTCGATCGCCGAGTTGCCAACATCTATCGTAGCGGCAAGGTAGACATGCTTTCGGTGTTCGTCGGCTCCACGGATTTCGAGGACTTCATCACCCGAGTCGATCTGCTCAGGCGGATCGGTCGCAGCGATGCATCCGTGGTTTCCTCGGTCAAGCAAGCCAAAAGCCGCGTCGAAACCGCTCGCACATCTTTGGAGCAACGGCAGTCCGAGCAGATCGCGTTGCGCAACCGTGCACGAGCCAAGCAATCCGAGGTCGAGGACGCGTACGCATCACAACGCGCGTTCCTCGCCAGCCTGACGAGCGAGCTCAAGCAACTTCTCGCAGCCGAACGTGAGCGCCAGGAGCGACTTGCGGCGCAGCGAGCAGCGGAGGCCGCCGCACGCGCAGCTGCAAGTGGCCAGAACAACGCCAACACGCCGGGCGCGCGAACCTTCGTTCCCGGCGCCCTCGGCACGCCGCACCCGAGAGCCGTCAGCATCGCCAGAAAGTACCTCGGTGTGCGCTATGTGTGGGGCGGAACCTCACCGAGTGGATTCGACTGCTCAGGGCTCACGAGTTACTCGTACGCTGCCATCGGCATCAGTATTCCGCGCACCAGTCGATTGCAGTACCGGATCGGCGCATACATACCGCCAAATCGGCTTGACCTACTACAACCCGGAGACCTTGTGTTCTTCGGGTACGGCGGATCAGCGTCAAGAATCCATCACGTGGGCATGTATGTCGGTGGCGGCTCCTTCATTCACGCCCCACAAACCGGCGATGTCGTTCGAATCGCCTCGCTTGCCGGGCGCATCGCATCTCGTGGTGACTACGTGGGCGCCACGCGACCGTGATGAGCGCTCTGAGCCAAGTTTCTTACGATGAGAGCCGCTCTCTCTTGGACCAAACGGTACAGAATCCTGTGATACTATTCGCCTACCTTCAGCCGTCGTTGTAAGGGATCGTGACTGCGTGACTTCATCGCTTTTGTCCGGGAACGAAGCTATCGCCCGTGGAGCGTGGGAAGCAGGCGCAGCGGTCGGCGTAGGCTACCCGGGAACCCCTTCAACCGAGACGCTGCAATACTTCTCGGCATTGCCCGACGTGTACGCCGAGTGGACTCCCAACGAGAAGGTGGCACTCGAGGTTGCGGCGGGCGTATCGATGGCCGGGGGGCGCGTCCTCGTCACGATGAAGCACGTGGGACTCAATGTCGCCGCTGACCCGCTCTTCACGCTAGCTTACACGGGCGTGCGCGGCGGCCTGGTGATTCTCGTTGCAGACGATCCTGGCATGCATTCTTCGCAAAACGAGCAGGACTCCCGCAACTACGCTGCCTTTGCGCGGGTGATGGTGCTTGAGCCATCCGACTCCGCAGAGGCCCTCGAGTTCACGAAGCAGGCGTTCGAGCTCTCCGAGACGTATGACATGCCCGTTATCATCCGCTCCACGGTCCGGATCAGCCACTCGAAATCACAGGTCGTGTTGGGGGACCGCGAGGAGCGCCCCATTCGGGTCCCGTATAAGACCGACCCGGCCAAATGGGTGATGATGCCGGCGATGGCAAAGATCCGCCGCACTGATCTGGATCGACGGATTGACGCTGTCCAATCGATCGCGAGCTCCTCAGCCCTTAACCGAGGGGAGTACCGTGATACCTCCATCGGAATCGTATGCTCCGGTGTGTGCTATGAGCACGTTCGTGAGGCCGCGCCCGGGTTGTCCACCCTCAAACTCGGGCTCACGTTCCCGCTACCTGAGACCCTGTTGCGCGAATTCGCATCCACAGTCGACGTCCTTTACGTCGCCGAAGAGGCTGACAGGTATCTTGAGCGGTCGCTGAGGGAGATGGGCATCCGTGTGACCTCCTTGGGACTCCCGTCGGCTGGAGAGATTTCGCCCGGCAGCATTCGCTCGGCGCTGGGATATCCGGAACCGGAACTGCGGGAGGCCGAGTCCGGCCTGCCACCGCGACCCCCGCTCATGTGTCCCGGTTGTCCTCATCGGCCGGTGTTCGATGCTCTGCGCAAGGCACATGCCGTTGTCACCGGCGACATCGGGTGCTACACACTCGGAGCGCTGCGCCCGCTCTCGGCCATGGACAGCTGCGTGGACATGGGGGCGTCTATCGGGATGGCTCACGGTGCGACGCTGGTCGGTTCCATAACAGAGCGTCCGATTGTGGCCGTGATCGGCGACTCGACATTCGCGCATTCCGGTGTCACCGGACTCATGAACACGGTGTACAACGGTGGAACGGGGACTGTACTGATTCTGGATAACCGCATCACTGCGATGACAGGACACCAGGGCAACCCGCTCAACGGCATCACGATTCAGGATCGTCCATCACGTGAGGTCGATCTTGAGACACTGGTTCGCGCGCTTGGCGTGCCTCGGGTCCGTGTTGAGAATCCTCACAACCTTGCGGTCGTCCGACGCGCTCTCGCCGAAGAGACGTGCGTCGACGAGCTTTCGGTGATCATCTTCCGAGCGCCTTGCGCGTTGCTCGTGCGCGACAAGGGCGACCCGTACGGTGTCGACGAGGATCTTTGCACGAAATGCGGTGCCTGCATCAAGCTCGGTTGCCCTGCAATCGGCAAGGATCAGCTGACCTCGAGGGCAGTGATCGACATCAGTCTTTGCGTCGGGTGTGCCCAGTGCGTCCAAGTGTGCAAGTATGACGCGATCGTACACAGCGGACCCGGGTGCGACTTCAAAGGGGCTGATCTCTCGTGAGCGTGACCACGGTAATGCTGTGCGGGGTAGGGGGGCAAGGGACTATATTGGCCGCTGACGTCCTCGCGAAGGTCGCTTCGACGCACGGATACATGGTGAAGCTCTCGGAAGTTCACGGAATGTCACAAAGAGGGGGAAGCGTGGACACCGTGGTCAAGTTCGGTACAGAAGTGCACTCTCCTGTAACCGACCCAGGTATGGTCGATCACCTCGTAGCATTCGAGTCCATCGAAGCGATGCGACGCATTCACTATGTCCGACCGACCGGCAGGCTACTTGTGAACCCCAGCGCGATACAGCCCCTACCGGTGCTCACGGGCGACCTTGCCGCCCCAACAGGTCTGAACGCCATACTCGCCGAAGAGGGAGCGATCTTCATCGATGCCGATGAACTCGCATGCGAAGCGGGCAGTCCAAAATCCGCCAATGTGGTGCTCATGGGAGCGCTCTCTGTCGGGCTGGAGTTCGACCGAGAGCTTTGGGAGTCAGTGATTGCCGCTCGGGTACCTGCGAAGACCATCGACTCCAATCTGCGAGCGTTCGAGCTTGGAAGGCAAGCCTGCCAGAGGGGGGAGTGTGTGCGATGAACGTGATACAGCTGAGTGTATCTATCGAGAGCAAAGCGGGTCGAGTCAGTGAGGTTACCGACGTCTTAGGTACCGCCGGAGTGAATATCAGAGGATTCTCGGTCTCGGATACCGCTGATCACGGCTTCTTGAGACTAGTGGTCGACAGTCCTGCAGCGGGACACGCTGCGCTCTCAGCAGCCGGGTTCACTGTCGACAGCGATCCGGTAGTCTGCATCAATCTCCCTGACCATCCCGGTGGTCTTGCCAGTGTCCTCAAGATCGTCACAGATGCCGGCGTGAACATCGAATACGTCTACTCGCTCATCAGCACGTATGTGGTGATCAATGTCGCTGACGTCGACAGAGCGATATCCCAACTCGCAGACAAGCCGGTCACGCTCGTGACTCAGGAAGACATCGAACGTATCTAATTCACGACAGAGTCGTCGACCCCCGGGAACTCACCGCGTGCGTCGGGGCGCGGCTTTTCCGATATGATGGCTCTGTGCTGGGCTTTCAGGTCAGCAGAAGCAATGAGTACTCGACATGTGGATGATTCGTCGCGGTACTGCGGTGGAAGTCCCGAGCACTGTGAAAGGCTGATCCTCACGTGGCCATCTGGGGTTTGATAGCAGTAGGGGTGGGGAGTGTACTTGTTCTCGCTGCACTCGTTGTCGGCGCAGTATATGCGTGGCGTGCCACAGAGCGACGCTACCTTCTCCGACTAATCAGTCGTCGCGAAGCGGTCGACGCTGTTCGTCAGGCACTCGAAGACGCACTTCGCAGGCTTGCAGAGGGGAGCGATGAGCAACTACATCACTTCGCGCTTGATGCCGACGCAATCGAACGTCGAACAATGCATGAAGTCTGGGTACGCGCCCGCATACTCAGTGACGAGCTCGATACGATGCCGTTACCTTCACGTCTGGTCCCCGCAGCGAGCCGACTCGCCGACGCGGCATACGAGGTGAGCGTCGAAGCTGGGAAAGTACATGATGACGACATCGGTGATCTGGCGCTTGAAGCGCTGTCTTCCATAGACATCACCACGATCGCCGCGGTGTTTGACGCCGCAAGGGTCGAGGTGTCGCGCGTGTGTGAGCTGTGCTCGGTTGAAGAGGACGCATCCGTCTACGGTGGAGGCCTGTATCTGTGAGCAACTCGACGGTTCGATTCCTGAAAGCTATCGCGGGTCTGGCTATCGTTCTGATTCTGATGGTTACCGTGATGAACTGGTGGGGCGACTACCGCAAGGCCGCAACAGGACCTGCGAGCAAGCCGACCACTGCTACGGTTGAGCCATCGTCTGAATCTGCTACCGGGCAGGTCACCCAAGGAACCGCAGTGGTCCTGATTGACGGGCTGAACTTCCGGAAGGCACCAGATACCTCCAGCGTCACCATTCGTGGACTCAAGAAGGGCGAGAAGCTCGTGGTTGTTGCCTCCAAGCCCGATTGGTATCAGGTGAAGGATGCCAAGATGACGATCGGGTGGATAGCGGCCAAGTCACAGTATGTCCGGATTGAGAAGTAGCGGAGACAAGATGGTTCGCATCATCGGCAACGCAGACGAGTTTTGGCGAATCCGAGTCACGCGGGTGGATACCACTTCGGGGCTCGATTTCGAATGGCACGACGACATTCTCTACCGCCAGCCCAAAGTCGACTTCGGAGCAGAAGTCGAGCTCTATCACGTCGAGGCGGTGCGCCTGGATGACACAGAGACGGTGTGTCGCATCGGCACGCTTGGCACATCGGCAGAAGCCAGAAAGCTGCAGGCTCTGGCGGCCGAGGATCTCGCCGAGATGACCAAATCTGAGTTTGAGGCGCGCTACATCGATGGAGCAGAACCCGGGGACACAGGTCTCGAGTAGCGAAGCGCACTCCGATCGACCACCCCGAAGACGGCTGCATACCTCAGTGCACGGCCCCTATAGGGAGTAGTGTCCGTCTCAACAATATTACATAAGATGCATTATCAGTGTTTCAGGTACGCACGAACGGGATTGCCTCCGGCCTTGTCGCCCAAGTCGAAGTACAAGAACCGAAGCGGCCCCGGACTGCGCAATCGCGGTCCGGGGCCGTCATGAACACCACACAGCACAGCCATGGTGGCGCGTGACACTAAATCCGTACTAGGCCTTGGCCTCTGAAGCCTCGCCCTGCACTTCGGCGAAGAACGAAGGCGAATCAACCGCAAGTCCCTCAGACTCCCTCGGCAGGATCAGGTTCAAGATGATGCCGATGAATGTCGCCAGAGCCATACCGGGAATCGAGTAGTTGCCAAACGGAATCGTGAAGCCGCCGGTCTCCATACCGATACCGATGGTCAGGACCACCGAAGACATAATGAGGTTGCGACTGTGGCTGTAGTCAATGCCGCTCTTGACCAACAGACGCAGGCCGCTTGACGCGATCAGGCCGAACAGCAACAGCGAGATGCCGCCCATGACCGGCGTAGGAATCGAGCTGATGACCGCGCTGACCTTAGGCACGAAACCGCCGATGACGAACGCAAGTGCTCCCGCATACCAGAACAGTTGCGTCGCGTAGACCTTAGTCACGGCCATAACACCGATGTTCTCGGCATATGTCGTCGACGGAGTACCGCCGAGCAGACCCGAGATGGAGGTTGCCAAACCGTCGCCGAACAGCGACTCGGGCATCATTGGTGTGAAGTCCTTGCCCGTGATCTCGTTGATGACCAACAGGTGACCGATGTGCTCGACGATGACTACGATGGCCACCGGCGCGATAATCAGGATTGCGTCGAGCTCGAACGTCGGGAACGTGACGTTGGGCAGACCGATCCAGGGAGCAGCCTTGACGGCGTCGAAGCTCACCATACCAAGGGCGATTGAGACGAGGTACCCGACCACAACTCCAAGCAGCACCGGGATGGTCTTCATGAAGCCCTTGAAGAACGATGAGAAAACGATTGCCGCAACCAGCGTGACGAAGGCGACCATGACAAGCTTGAGGTCGATACCCTTACTGGGATCCGCGAACGGATAGAGCGACATCTTCACGGCCACAGCAGAAAGGCCGAGGCCGATAACGATGACCACCGCTCCGACAAGTGCCGGCGGCAGCAGCTTGTTGATCCAACCGGTGCCGAACACCTTGACGAATCCGGCAACCACCATGTAGACCAGGCCTGCAACGACGAGACCTCCGAGCGCCGCCGGAAGGTTGCCCTCTCCTGCCGCGATCGCGGCGGAACCGCCACCTACTGCGATCAGCGGGGCGATGAAGGCGAATGAGGAACCCAGGTAACTCGGAATCTTGTTCCGTGTGCAAATCAGATAGATGATCGTTCCGATACCCGATGTCATGAGTCCGACACCCGGGTCGAGGCCGGTGAGGATCGGTACGAGCACCGTGGCGCCGAACATAGCCATGAGGTGCTGCAATGCAAGCGGAAACGCCTGAAGTACGGGCAGCTTCTCGTCAGTCTGTATCACTCCGCGCTCAGCCATCAATCGCCTCCATATCTGTGTTGTAAGGGCCCCGGTCGAGTGACCGGGGCCCTGAGATTCGAACTAGCTGAACAGCCCGAGAATCGGGCCCTGCAGGAAGGCGGCAAGGAATGCGATCGACGCCACCCACATGAGGGGGTGAATGTCTGCGACCTTGCGGTGGAAGACCTTGATCAGCACATAGCTGATGAAGCCGAGCCCGATGCCCCAGCTGATGTTATAGGTCAGCGGGATACCGACGATCGTGAGATACGCGGGGAAAGCCTCTTCAAGGTTGTCCCATGGAATCTCGGCGACCGAACGCATCATCAGGAAGCCGACGATGATGAGCGCACCTGCGGTGATCGGAAACGCGGTGAAACTGGGGACGGGAACGTCCGCCGGTACGGTGAAACCGGAACCCGCGAACGATCCGAACCGCTCGGCATTGGGAACCGGGTAGCCGCCACCGATCATCTGCACCACCGGCGAGAAGAAGGCCGCGACCGCGAAGAGCACACCGGTGACGATGGCGGTCAGACCCGTTCGACCACCCTCGGCGACACCAGCAGCAGATTCGATGTACGTCGTGATCGACGAGGCGCCGAACAGACCACCGACACCCGCCGCCGCGGAGTCGACCAGAAGGATGTTGCGGACGCCGGGTACTTTGCCCTCGGCGTCAGCGAAGCCAGCCTGCTCACCAACCGACAGTACTGTTCCCATTGTGTCGAAGAAGTCGGTCAGCATGATGGCAAACACCGCGAACAGCAACGCAGGGGTGAAGATCTGGAGTACAGCGAGACCGCCCTCTACCTGCTGGAACGGCGCCATGAACGTGGAGAAGTCCGGATTGGCGACGATACCGGTAGGTAGCTTGGTAACGTTAAAGAGAAGAGCTGCAACTGTTGCGACCAAGATGCCCCAGAGAATGTCGCCTTTGACCTTCAGTGCCATAAAGGCAAGGATCGAGAAGAGGCCGATAAGGGTGACCCAGACGTACGGCTTCGTGAAGTCGCCGAGGGACACCACCGTGGCGGCATTCGGGGTGATGATTCCACCCTCGATGAGACCGAGAAGCGTGATGAACAGGCCGATACCGACACCGATCGCGCGCTTCAGATCCAGCGGGATCGCGTTCATGATCGCCTCGCGCAGACCAGTCAGAACGAGTCCGAAGATGATCAGTCCTTCAACGAAGATGACTGACATGCCAACCTGCCACGGCACGTTGGCCTGCTGAAATCCGATGACGGAGAAGGTGACCACTGCGTTCAGGCCCATGCCTGAAGCGAGTGCAAGCGGTCGGTTGCTGATGAATCCCATCGCCAGACACATGAGGCCGGCGCCCAACGCCGTTGCCGTCGCGGCTCCAGCGAACGGAACTCCAGCCGCCGAGAGGATTCCCGGGTTGACGAAGATGATGTATGCCATCGTGAGGAAGGTCGTAAAGCCTGCAAGAATCTCGGTCTGCAGGTTGGTGCCTCGTTCTTTGAACTTGAAGAAGGTCTCCATTCCTTGCCCTTTCCTTTGTGTTGGTCTTCAACGATCACGTGCGCTCTGCCGACTGTGACAGCAGCCGCCTTCCCCGACTCACACCCCTCTCATCGACTCAGGTACGAAGGACTTATGTACATTTCAAGCCTATCAACGGCCTGCCGTGAACAGCGGGCCAAGATATCCTGCTGTGGTCCCACCCGAGAGCACCCTCACTATCTCAGAGGCCATCGGCGGACGTAGATCGAGATCTTGCAGCACGTCCGGGCTGATCAGTTCAACCGCCTCGACGTTGCGGTCAATCGGTGAGTCTGTGATCGCGCCGCCGACTATTTCTGCCGAGAACGTGATGTTGACGACGTGCCGTGGGCCGCCTGGATCGATCGTATCGTTCACGAAAAGCAGCTCACCTACCGTGATGGCGAATCCGGTCTCCTCGAGAACCTCACGTCTAAGCGCGGCCTCAAGCGTCTCACGATAGTCGACTCCCCCACCAGGTAACAGGTGATAAGGATCTCCGGCTGATCTGTGTCTTACCACCACAACCTTGTCGTCTTGCAGCAGTAGAGCGGCGACCCTGACCCGGGGACACGCATCAGCCCGTGCTCCCAAAGCCGTCCTCCCCTCGGACGGTTTCATCGAGTCGATCGACCTCGAGCAGCTCGCAGTGCTCTATGCGCTGTACTACAAGCTGCGCGATCTTCTCACCACGATTGATGAGAATCGGTACAGATCGGTCAAGATTCACTACGATGACTTTGATCTCACCGCGATATGAGCTGTCTATCAGGCCGGGAGAGTTGGCGAGCCCCAGTCCCCTCTTGAGTGCCGATCCGCTACGCGGAAGCACGAAGCCGGCGCACCCAACAGGAACCGCTACTGCAATTCCTGTGGGAACCAGCGTGCGTTCGCCCGGGGCGAGTGTCAGGTTGATCGCGGAAAGCAGGTCAAGCCCGGCGTCACCCTTATGAGCATAGGCAGGAAGAGGGAGATCTGCGTCGAGCCGCCTCACTGGCAGTTGAGTAACGGAGCTGTGATCAGTCACCGAAGCGCCTTAAGTTCAGAGGTGAACTCATCGAGGTCCTGAAACTGCTTGTAGACCGATGCGAAACGCACGTAAGCGACACGATCGAGATCGCGCAACCTGAGCAGGACCATGTCTCCGACTTGACGGCTGCCGACCTCTGATCTGAATGAGTTGTGTAGGTCAGACTCCACGTCTGTGATCAAAGACTCAAGCTGCTCAACGGAGACGTTCCGCTTCGTGGTAGCAACCATGAGACCCCGCAGGAGCTTACCGCGATCGAAGGGCTCAGATGTGCCATCCTTCTTGATGACCATCAGAGGAGTCTCTTCGCGTCGCTCGTATGTGGTATAGCGCTGACTACAACTCAGGCACTCGCGCCTGCGTCGTATAGCATCCTGCGACTCAGACATGCGCGAGTCGACCACTTTGGTCTCATCATGCCCGCAAAACGGACACCGCATAGAATCCCCACCCCTACATCTAGGCTGGATACAACCGTAGCACACTAGATATAGGGGCAGCAACGGATTGTGCGGCCTACTTGCAGACGAGCTCCAAGCTTCTTTCATCGACGGGAACGATTATCGAGGAACCCACGGGGATGCGAGATGAGTTGTGCCCGTTGAGGGCGGCGATGTGATCAGCGGTCTGAGCGGTTGTCATTCCTGGTATCGGATGGGCCAGAGCCACGGACCACAGCGTATCACCGGGCCGTACGACCATCTTGGTTGTCGAGCCCAAGGAGGAACTCGTTGTGCTGCGCGACAGGATGGGCAGAGCAAGGAGGAGGAGTGCGATCATCACGAGTGCAGCGACCTCTGCCGCTACTCGGACTCTTCGCATCGCGACTGCGGGCCCAGTAGTCGCTCGTTTGTGTCGATCCCGTGTGTAATGGCCCTGCTGAGACGCTTGTGTTGACGCTGCCATGCTCGCTCCCCTGTCGCTGCTGCGTGATGTCTGCGAACACAGTAGTTTTTGGGTCTGACATCACATCACGCACCGTCGAACATGTGTTCGTAAGTACTGTAACGAACACATGTTCGTATGGCAAGAGCAAATCGAACGCTTGTTTGCATACATGGGTACGCAACGACTACACTTGTGCGCGTACACGTGTTCGATACAGAGGGAGTCCTCATGGTCTACCAACGGGAACTGACCAAGCGTCAGCAGGAGATTCTCGACTTCATTCGCGCCGAGATTCACCGCTGTGGCTATCCCCCGAGTGTCAGAGAAATCGGCGAAGCGATCGGCTTATCGTCGTCGTCCACGGTTCACTCGCACCTTGCTGCGCTTGAGGCCAAGGGATTCCTTCGACGGGACCCCTCGAAGCCACGGGCTCTTGAGGTCCTCGATTACCGGGACTCCGACCGCGCTATCGACTATGGCTCCGTTCGAGCAGTACCGATTGTTGGCTCGGTTGCGGCCGGCGTACCACTCCTGGCGGCGGAGAACATCGAGCAAACGATGTCCCTCCCTACGGAAATGGCCGATGACTCCACCTTCATTCTCAAGGTCAAAGGCGAATCCATGATCGAGGCCGGAATCCTTGATGGGGACTTCGTTGTCGTCAGACAGCAGCAAACCGCCGAGAACGGTGACGTTGTGGTAGCCCTATTGGACGACTCCGCCACGGTGAAGACGTTCTATCGTGAAGCGGACCGAATCCGACTTCAGCCGGAGAACTCGTCCATGGAGCCGATCTATACGCGGGACGTGAGTATTCTCGGTAAAGTTGTCGCGCTGTTCAGGCGCCTGTAGTCACTCTCCGGACCTCGAACCGGCAATGCGGCGTCGTGGCTGAGAACGTCTACTCGGCTGCAGCATCCACGGTGAAGTCCGCGAACCGAGCTGCCAACTCCGAGTCGACCCTCACGACGAGCCTGGTGCCGTCTTCAGAGTGGCGTTCGCTGAGTATCTGACCACGCTCGTGGGCCATGCGCACGAGGTCCCCACGCGTGTACGGAACGAGCACGCTCATAGTCACGCTGCCGCGCGACGCCTCCTCGGCGATTCTTGCTAGAAGCGTATCCAAACCCTCGCCCGTGAGTCCGGACACCAGCACGGCGTTTGGGTACCGGCCCTGCAGTGTCGCGCGTTCCTCGGGGGTCATGGTGTCAATCTTGTTGAAGACCACGACGCTGGGGCCTTCATGTGCGCCAATCTCCTGGAGTACCTCGCGGACCGCCTGCATTTGAGGTTCACGCTGCGATGAGCCTGCGTCCGTGACCTGCAAGAGCAAGTCTGCCTCATTGACCTCGGCAAGGGTCGACTTGAACGCTTCAACCAGTCCGTGCGGAAGCTTGTTGATGAAACCTACAGTGTCGGTGAGAGTGATCTCTCGACCCTCAGGAAGTGCCATCCGACGCGTGGTCGAATCGAGCGTCGCGAACAGCATGTCGGCCTGCAACACGCCTGCGCCGGTGATAGCGTTGAGCAGCGTCGACTTGCCTGCGTTGGTGTAGCCGACGAACGCTACCCTGAACACCCCGCTGCGAGCACGCGACTTGCGCTGCAGATCGCGCTCGCCAGAGACGTGTTTCAGCTCCCGCTTGAGTTCGCTTATGCGCTTGCGTGCCAACCGTCGGTCGGTCTCGAGCTGCGATTCGCCAGGACCTCGCGTCATGACGCCGCCGCCAGCGTACTTGTCCAAGTGGCGCCAGAGTCCGCGCAGGCGCGGAAGCAGGTACTCCATCTGCGCAAGCTCAACTTGCAGCTTGCCTTCGCGGCTGCTGGCGTGGAGAGCGAATATGTCGAGGATGAGGCCTGTGCGGTCGGCGATCTTGGTCTCGGGAATCGCGTTCTCGAGATTCGCCTGCTGCGACGGTGTCAAATCGTCGTCAAACACGACCAACGACGCATCGAGCTCTTTGACGAGAGCCGCGACTTCCTCCGCCTTACCCGAACCGATGAACGTGCGAGGACTGGGTCTGTCCATCCGCTGGACCACGGTGGCGACCACGTCCGCGCCGGCCGTGTCGGCGAGCCGCTCCAGTTCCGCCAAAGACTCGTCGATCGGCCAGTCCGAACGGCCCCTGTCCATGCCAACGAGCACCGCACGTTCACGGCGCTCGTTGGGGACGTCCTGAGTATCGGTTGTGCGGCGTTCGCCCAAGGGCGCAGCGCCTCCTTAGAGTGAGTTCTTGATGCGCTCGATGGCCGCCTCAAGGCGATCGTCAGGCGTCGTGAGTGAGATTCGGATGTAGCCCTCGCCGGAGGGACCGTATGCAGAACCAGCGGCGACGATCACGTGAGCCTCCTCAAGAATCTTGGCCGCAAAGCTCGCCGACGTGTAGCCCTCAGGCACCTTCGCCCACACATAGATCGTGGCGACAGGCTTGAACGGCACCTCGATGCCGATCTTCGCGAGCGCATCGAGAACCAGATCGCGACGACGCTGGTACATGGCGTTCAGCTCGGCCACAGAATCCTGCGGTCCGAGGAGCGCCTCGATAGCCGCATCCTGCACTGCGGTGAACACGCCGGAGTCGATGTTCGACTTCACCGTACCGAGCGCCTTGATAGCCTCAGCGTTGCCGCAGGCGAACGCGACACGCCAGCCGGTCATGTTGTACGCCTTCGAGCAGCTGAAGAGCTCGATCGCGACATCCTTGGCACCCGGGCGCTGAAGGAAGCTCGACGCGACATAGCCATCGAAGCCGATCTCCGAGTACGCGTTGTCGTGAACGATGAGGATGTCGTGCTTCTTGGCGAATGCGATCGCGCGATCGAAGTACTCGTCGTTGGCGATAGCTGACGTGGGGTTGTTTGGGTAGCTCAGGAACATCATCTTGGTCTTGGCCAGCACATCGGCCGGAGTGGACTCGAAGTCCGCGAGGAAGCCGTTCTCCTCGGTCATGGGCATCCAGTGCGTCTCGCCACCGACCATGACGCCACCGGTGTAGTAGACGGGGTAGCCCGCGCCGGGAACGAGCGTGTACTCGCCCGGGTCGACAAACGCGGTGAACAGGTGGGCGATGCCCTCCTTGCTGCCGATGAGTGCGAGCATCTCGGTCGTGGAGTCGACCTCGACGTCGAAGCGACGCTTCATCCACTCACTGCAGGCGGCACGATAGCGCGGTGAACCGACATAGCTGGGGTACTGGTGGTTTGCGGGATTCTTGGTCGCCTCGATCATCGCCTGAACGATGTGGTCGGGCGTGGGGGTATCGGGATCACCGATACCGAGAGAGATCACGTCGATGCCCTGCTCGGTGAGGAGCGCCTTCTTGCGGTCGATCTCCGCAAAGAGGTATGGGGGCAGATTGTCGATACGCTGAGCAGTTCTCACTGGGTGCTCTCCCCTTCAGTCTGAGTGTGCAGAACAACGGCACCGGAGCACCGTGGGTGACATGGTATCACTGACCAGAGGCTGTTCGGATTGCCATCTTGTTACGAGATGAATCAATCTCGCACATCGGCACCCTGCTCCGACGAGAAACGCTACGTGAGCTCCTCATCGTCTTCAGAGATCGCGACAGAACCGGAGAACACTTCCTCGGCTGGTCCAGTCATGTAGACGCGGTCGTTCTCGGACCAGCGAATCTCGAGGTCGCCGCCGGGAAGCTCGATGGTGACCTCCCTGCCGGTGCGCAGTGTCAGAGACGCAGCGACTGCTGTCGCACATGCCCCAGTTCCGCACGCCAGTGTCTCGCCCACGCCGCGCTCCCAGACGCGCAGGCGAACCACGCCGTCATCAATCAGCTCGGCGAACTCGACATTGGTCTTGTTGGGAAACGATGGGTGATTCTCAATGAGCGGACCGACGGTCAGCACCGGAGCGGTCTCAACGTCCTCAACCCAAAGAATGCAGTGGGGGTTGCCCATCGAGACGCAGGTAACCGAGAAGGTGCCCTCCGTCGTCTCCAAGTCACAGTTCACAACGGGATCACCGGGCGCTTCGCATCCCAGGAGAGTGGGCACCTCGGCGGGAAGCAGCCCGGGGAGGCCCATATCCACCGTTGCGAGGTACAGAGTCCCGTCATAGGCACGCGTGATCTCAATGGGCTTGATTCCGCCGAGAGTCTCCACGCGAACCGAGTTCTGATCGGCAGGAATGAGTTCGTGATCGACGAGGTACTTCGCAAAGCACCTGATTCCGTTGCCGCACATCTCGGCTGTCGTGCCATCCGAGTTGTAATACAACATGAAGAAATCTGCGTCGGGCGTGGTGGCAGGCCGAACTAGAATCAGCCCGTCACCTCCGATGCCGAAGTTGCGATCGCAAAACCAGGCGACGGCCTCTGGCGAGAGATCGAGTTCCTCCGCAAGGTCCTCCATGACGACGAAGTCGTTTCCAAGGCCCTGCATCTTCACGAAGGTCAAATCCACGGTTTCGACTCCCTTACGCTCATCAGCGACCGTTGTGGCCGCGCTCTACCAGTCTATCGCATCGAGTGCAGCATCCGCCGCCTGTGACAAGCTGAGCTCAGTCACGTCTATCCAGGTGATTCGCGGATCGGCGTTGAACCATGTGAGCTGCCTTTTCGCATAACGTCGAGACGCCTGCGCGATACCCGCCACCGCAGTCTCGAGCTCAACCTCACCTTCAACTACAGGTACCAACTCCTTGTAGCCGATGGCCTGAGTTGCGGTAAGGGCCTCCCGGAACCCGTCTGCGAGCAGCCGTTCGACTTCGCCGACCAACCCACCGTCGACCATCGCCTGCACACGGGCGTCGATTCGCTGATAGAGCTGCTCTCGATCCATCGTCAGACCGATGAGGCGAGTGTCGTACACACTCTGTCGCACGGCAAAACCAGCTCGCTGGTCCGCATATGAGACTCCCTCGTCGAGCATCTCAAGCGCCCGGACGATGCGACGCGTGTTGTTGCGGTGGATCAGCGCGGCCGAGTCGGGATCACGTTCCTCCAGAAGCGCATACACTTCCTCGGCGCCATGCTCGGCAGCGAAAGTCTCGTAGGTGGCCCGAGTAGGATTGCTGGCCTGACCTCCGGGCGCGAAGTCGAACGCATCGATCGCTGCACGGACATAGAGTCCGGTCCCGCCACACACGACAGGCAGGACGCCGCGTGCACTCAGGTCCGCGATGGCGGTTCTGGCACAATCTTGGAACACTGCCGCCGAGAAGGGCTCACCCGGCTCGACCACGTCAATGCAATGATGTGGGACCCGTCGGCTGTCGCGTGGTGTCTTCGCGGTTCCAATATCCATACCGCGATACACCTGCATCGAGTCCGCGGATACGACTTCTCCGCCGAGTCGCACACACAGTTCCTCGGCTAGGGCACTCTTCCCTACTGCGGTGGGGCCTACGACGACCAGAACGCGTGTGGTGGGGAGGGCCGGAGCTGTGGATTTGGTGCGTGGCGCATTCGATGCTGCGTCAGTGGAACCGGTCCACTCGGAACCGTTGGATAGTGAAGTCTTCATCAGTGCGGATGCCTGCTTTCTGTAGTGCGATATCGATCTGCGTTGCGGCGTCGTCGACACCATCTAGATCAGGCAACAGCAGTCCTCGTCGGTAACCAGCGGTCACGATCACGCCGAAGCGTTTGGGATCGAGCTCCTCAATCGTCGCTGGCTCGGCCGGGCGAAGCACGTCCACGCTCATCTCAAGATCACCGAATTCCTCGGCGGTCAGTGGCTCGAAGCGAGGGTCTTCGAAGGCGGCCTCCAGTACATTGTGCGCTACTTCTTCTCCGAGCGTTGGCTTGGTAGGCGAAATCGTCCCGATACAGCCTCTCAGGTGGCCATCGCGATGCAGCGAAACGAACACTCCCGCGCGCGAGGGGTATGTCGGATCCGCCAGTGTCGGAGACGGCAATGACTCATCGCGCAGTGCCGCGCCGAGTGTCGCTCGCGCCAGTGTGACGATCTCACTATCCGCGATTACGGGCTGACTGGGAGAGTCTATGGCACGCCCCGCGTCTGCCGAGACAAGCGCGGCTTCGCCTACGAGGGCCGTCAGATATCCGACCCCCCATGGCCCCTCGTATCCGAGAAGTCTGCTTGGAACCGGATCGTCGCCGGCAAATCCGCCGAGTGTGACGAACGAACGCAAGCCACACTCCCCGGCGGCCTCGGCCAGCCGCGAATCGATGTGCCGGAGCTCAGCCAGCCGCCCCGACCGGACTAGGTCGACGAGCGTATCGTCAAACTCCTGTCCGCGTGGGGAATACCCTGCACCCGCACGCGGCGTCAGACGATGAGAGCAGTCACCACTCGCGACGAACACCACTTTGCGTCCGAGTGACTGGGCGGTCTGCCGAATGACGGATCCCAACTGGCGGTGAGTCACCAGCGAGAGGTAGGAAAGTGAGATGACTAAGATCTCAAAGCGTTGCGATGGGTCGAGAAAGGACAGCGGCACCAGGGATGCGTGGTCCAGCCATCCGGGCCGCAGTCGTGAATCCGCGTCCCGTGGGGCGACCGGGATGCCAGCCAGATCGATGGAGGTTACCAGCGCACGCCCGAGTTGCGCATCGGCCGTCCAGCGCATTGATCGATGATCCCCGAACTCGGCGAGTGAGCCTTCCATAACATCGGAGGTATCCACCAAGAAGGTGTCGTACACAGCGGGGGCATGAGGAGACATCACGATCAGAGTCTCGGGCCGGTATGCGGCAATCGCGTTGGCGGCAGTAGCAAGCGCCGAAAGCGACGCATCAGCCATGTGGCGCTCAACTCCTCCGACCGACTCGACGAGGATCGGCGGATGCGGCGCGATGACGCCAAATATTGACGCAGACACAGTGACCTCCCGGGAGAGCGGTGTGAGGGACGAGGCCCCTACAGGGAGTCTGTACCCGCAAGCCGCCCGGTGAGGAACCAGGTTTGCGCTTCTTCGATGTGAACGTCGAGGATTCGCGCCGTGTAGTCATCGGCCGAAGCACCGTCGGGAACTCGCACGTGCACCATCCGGTTACTCGGAGCGCGGCCGGCCAGCATGTGATCATCGCGCTTGCTAGTGCCCTCAAACAGCACAGGCTGGATTGTTCCGACGAAGTGGGTGGAGCGCTCGAATGCTGACGCCTGTACGACCTCCACAAGCCGTTCCAGACGCGCCTGCGAGACCTCACGTGGCACATGATCCGGCTGAGTCGCAGCCGGAGTCCCCTCCCGCGGCGAGTAGATGAACGTGAATGCCTGATCGTAGGTCACGTCACGCACCAGGTTGAGTGTGTCAGCGAAGTCCTGCTCGGATTCTCCGGGAAATCCGACGATGATGTCGGTCGACAGCGAGATGTCGGGAATCGCCTCTCGAATCCGCTTTACGAGGTCTCGGTAGTCATCGTTGGTGTAATGCCTGTTCATCTGCTTGAGTACCTTGTCAGACCCGGACTGCACCGGCAGGTGAAGATAGGGCATTACAGCCGGTAGCTCTGCCATCGCACTGATCGTAGCGGGCGACAGGTCTTTGGGATGGCTTGTAGCGAACCGGATGCGTTCGATGCCGGTTGCGGCGACCGCACGCAGAACCTCGGCGAAACGCGGGGAACCGCAAAGGTCGCGACCGTAGCTGTTGACGTTCTGGCCAAGCAAGGTGACCTCAAGGACCCCGTCCGATCTGAGCTGAGTCACCTCTTCAACGATCGATTCCATTGTCCGAGAACGCTCGCGCCCACGAACGTAGGGCACGATGCAGTAGGAGCAGTAGTTGTCGCACCCGACAGTGATGGGCACCCAGGCGTGCCACGGATGCTCACGCTCGGTTGGTAGCTCTGAGGCAAAATCCGTCGTCTCGGCAAGAATCTCGACCAGAGGTTGACGTCCACTGAATGCGCCTTCAAGCAGCGCCGGAAGATGGGCGATGTTGTGTGTGCCGAAGACCACATCGATATGCGGAATCTGTCGGAGAAGCAGTTCGCCGTCGCGCTGTCCGATGCAACCACCCACCGCGATCAGCTGACCCGGTCGGCCTGCCTTGACGCTCTTGAGTGACTTGACCTGGCCTCGGAGCCTCTCATCTGCATTCTCGCGCACGCAGCAGGTCATGAAGACCACGACATCGGCATTCTCGGCAGTGTCGACAGCACGCAGCCCCTGCTGGTTCAGCAGACCGGCCACGCGTTCGGAGTCGTGCTTGTTCATCTGGCACCCGAAGGTGCGGATAAGGTAGGTGTCCATAGCGCTCGGCAGTGTAGCATGCTTGCGACCGATCCACAGGCGAAACTCACGAGGATCGCTACAGCGATGCGGGACCATCGCCAGCATCCAAGAACTCACGGAGGTCGGTCTCCGGCAGGCTCAGTTCTCCGAGATCCGGATGCGGAGCGTGTGGGCTGTGATAGTCGGTGCCCCCGGTCTTCAGCAACCCAAACCGATTCGCAAGTGCGGTGAGTGCGATGCGTTGCTCGACTGTGTGATCCGCATGATGAGCTTCCACGCCTCGGAGACCGAGTACGAGCAGATCCTCGATGAGGTCTTCTGTTCCTGAAACGCCCGGATGCGCTGCGACCGCGATGCCCCCCGCACCGGTAATGAGCTGAATCGCCCTTTGAGGGCTCAAGTGCGCCTTTGGCCGGTAGAACGGTCTGCCGCGGCCTACTAGGCGCTCAAAGGCGTCTGAGACGTTCACGGCATGGCCGAGCGATACCAAGGCCCGAGCGATGTGTGTACGACCCACCGCTCCCCCATCAGACAGAGCCATCACCGCTTCAGGCGTGATGTCGTAACCCGCCGCCTGAAGCGCGCGGACGATGCCGACTGCACGTTCCACTCGTGCAGCTCGCAAGCCCGCGAGCTCTTTGAGGAGGACCTGGTCGCCGATATCAATGAAGTAGCCAAGGATGTGAATCGATCGTTCACCGATGGTCGCCGAGAGCTCGACGGCAGGGATCATCCGGATACCTCGTGAGGTGGCAGCTTCGCAGGCTTCCGGAACGCCGGAGACCGTGTCGTGATCTGTGAGGGCAACGACTTCAAGTCCGTTGCGCGCTGCGAGCTCTACGAGAGCACCCGGCGAAAGCGTCCCATCAGACGCAGTGGAGTGGACGTGCAGATCCGCACGCATCGCCGTTGCCCTAGGAGCGATGCATGTCGCGAGGCTCAACCAGCAGCCTGATGGCCGTTCGCTCCTCGCCGTTGATCTCAATGTCGGCGAATGCGGGTACGCAGGTCAACTCCATGCCCGACGGGGCGAGGAAGCCGCGTGCGATGGCGATGGCTTTGACGGCCTGGTTGAGAGCACCAGCTCCGACCGTCTGGATCTCTACGGCGCCTTGCTCGCGAACGATTCCAGCAAGCGCGCCGGCGACGGAGTTGGGATTTGACTTACTGGAGACCTTAAGGACTTCCACGGACCCTCCCTGGTAAAGCACCTGGTGGAAGCCGTCATGCGACGGCGAGTGCGACAGATAGAAGAATCACTGCTACGACAAAGGCTGCGTGTGCTGCACTCAAGTATAGCGCGAGTCGGTACGTAGGGGTCAGTCCTCCTTCTCGACCTCGAACCTGACCCGAATATCATCCTTGCCGACAATGATCTTCGGTTCGCACTTCAAATGCAGGTAGTACCGTTCCGCGATGCTGTCGAACGCCGCCTCCAACTCACCTCGAAACTGCGTGAGGTCGGTGTGGTGAATCTTCAGGCCTCGTCTGTCCCGATAGATGTCAGGCGTCGTATCAGAGCCGGAAGCCGTGGCACCGGCGACCTGATTGAGCACAGTGGGAAGAACGGGCAGCTCACCGCCGAGGACCCGGTGCGCAGTACGTTCAGATATCGGCAACGCCAGGCTCAATGCCACCTCAGTGAGGTCCTCAGCGTCGGTGACTCCACCGGGCCGCTGCCACACGGGCAATGCTGAAGCGTCATCGCAGAACAACAGATCACTGGCATCGACGTGGTCGCGGGTGAGTACGTGCAACGTTGCGACGACTTCTGCTGGTGAGCCGATATAGACGTCGATTCCCGGGTGCTCTACCGCAAACTCGACGACCCTGCGAATGATGTTGTGAGGCCCTCGGCAGACTTTCAACGCGCCCGATGGCTCTCTGTCGACCGCAGGCCACGTCGACTGGTCCGCACGTTCGGTCAACTGCGCCGATTCGATGAGGATCGTCAGCGCAGTGCCCTTGTGCAGCTCCGACGCCGCGATTCGGGCCTCGGCCGCATTGCTACGTATGGAGTAGAGCGCCATTCCTCGGCCGTGGACTCCCCACTGATCCATGACCATGGATTCAAGCTTGCTCGTCACCCGGGGCTCGAACACCTTCTCATGCATCGCGCCAGGGATGCCGACACCGTCATCAACGAATGTCATTGTTCGCCGATCGCCATCGCGAGCGGTCGCGACGAAGATGCGGCTCGCGTGTGCATCGCGTGCGTTGCGCAGCATCTCGACGACGATGTCTTCGACGCTGCGGATATCGTGCTTGGCCTGTCGGCGTTCTGCCTCAGAGACCTTGAGACGAACGAATCCGTCGCCAAGGCTCTCCTCGACCTTTAGAAACGCGTCGCCGGACACGGCTGTCACAAACCCGAGTAGGTCCTCATTGGACATGCTGTTCCCGTCACTTCTCACGTGGGCGTGTCAGTCCCGAAAAGCAGGCGCCCCAGTCATGGTGAGACCGGAGCGCCTGCGTGTCACTCAACCAGATGCCGCACCTACTTCGCGTAGTCCACCGCACGACTCTCGCGGATCACCATCACGCGAACCTGACCGGGATACTCAAGTTCGTCCTCGATCTGCTTGGCGATGTCGCGCGCAAGCACCACTGAGTCGGTGTCTGAAATCTGATCAGGCTTGACCATGACACGAATCTCGCGTCCCGCCTGCATTGCATAGGTCTTCTCAACGCCCTTGTGAGCGTTGGCGATCGCTTCAAGCTTCTCGAGGCGCTTGATGTAGCTCTCGAGCGTCTCACGACGAGCGCCAGGACGGGCAGCCGAGATGGCATCTGCGGCCTGGACCAGAACCGCTTCCACTGTCGCGGCCTCGACATCGCCGTGATGGGCCTCGATCGCGTGCACGATGGCCTTGGGCTCATTCATGCGACGAGCGAGGTCCGCGCCGATGAGTGCGTGGGGACCCTCGACCTCGTGATCGATCGCCTTGCCAAGGTCGTGAAGCAGGCCTGCACGCTTAGCCAACTGAACATCAACGCCAAGCTCAGACGCCATGACTCCTGCGAGGTATGAGACCTCGAGAGAGTGCTTCAAGACATTCTGCCCGTAGCTGGTGCGGTACTTCAGACGGCCAAGCGTCCGAATGAGCTCCGGATGGAGACCGTGAATCCCGCTGTCAAACGCGGCCTGCTCACCGGCCTCGTGGACAGCCTGACTCACAAGCTGCTCGGCCTTGTTGAACATCTCCTCAATACGCGCAGGATGGATGCGTCCGTCAGCGATGAGCGTCTCGAGAGTAATGCGCCCGATCTCACGACGTACCGGATCGAAGCTGGAAAGGATAACCGCCTCGGGAGTGTCGTCGATGATGAGGTTGATACCGGTCATCTGCTCGAAGGCGCGAATGTTGCGTCCTTCTCGGCCGATGATTCGGCCTTTCATGTCATCACTGGGGATGTGGACGACAGATACAGTCGATTCGGCCGTATGATCTGCGGCAACCCTCTGAATGGCGATTCCGACGATATTGCGCGCCTTCTTGTCCGCTTCCTCGCGGGCACGGGCCTCTGACTCACGAATGAACGCAGCGGCATCGTGCTTAACGTCGTCCTGGATGCGGCTGAGCAGCTCAGCCCGTGCCTCGTCGGCGGTCATGCCGGCGACACGCTCGAGGCGCTCGCGCTCCTCGACGATCAAAACCTCAAGGTCTTGCTCGCGCTTCGCTATCTGACCCGCCTGAGACGACAGAGTGTGCTCGCGCTTGTCGAGCGACTCTGCACGACGATCGATGGAAGCCTCGCGATCCGACAGGCGCGACTCCAAAGCCTGAATCTCCTTGCGGCGTTCCTTGCCGTCCGTCTCAGCTTCCTGCTTCAGCTTGAATATCTGATCCTTGGCCTCAAGCAAGGCTTCCTTCTTGAGCGTCTCGGCCTGCTTTTCCGCGTCTTTGACCGTACGATCCGCCTCTTCGGCGGCACGAGCGGTACGGTCCTTCATGAAGAAGCGGTTGACGGCAAAGCCGAGGGCAGCGCCAAAGATCAATGCGACGAAGATGTATACAACGGTCATCGGTCCCATGCGCGCCCTCCTTCCGTTAGTAGAGCGTTCGCTGATGTAGGTGGTCACATCGCGGTCGGCGCTCGCTCAGGAGACGCAAGAATGCCGAACGCGTGCGCTCGGCATCAGGATCAGATGATGGTCAGCGAAAGGTACCCGAGTACGCAAGAAGCGACCCATAGGTCGTCCGAATTGAACGTCTTCGCGTGCAACATACGAACCGCCGACAATTCCTGTTCCCCAAGAACCCGACGGGTGATCTTGATGCCTGCGCAGACTGTACCCTCTGAGCGAGTGCATCGTCAAGGAGCCTCACTTGTTCAAGCCCAAGCCTGACGGGTCATTTACGCAGGTCATCGGCGGTGTCGCTACCATCCGAGTCCCATGCTTCGGTGTCAAAAGCACACCTCGTTCTGTTAACAGCTTCACGCGCGACAGAGAGCGAGAATCCGCGCCCGAGCAGCCGCTTTGTGAGCCGTTGAACGTCCGCCGGATCACGGGGCACCTTGCCTCGGAGCGTCTTGACGGCGCGGTCGGCCTCATCCTCACCGTCATCGATCTCAAGAACGACCGCGATAAGCTCAGGTGCGATGCCCTTCTCCGCTAGTTCACGAGCGATTCTTCGCTCACCGTACCCTCTAGCCCTCCTTGACCGTATCCATCCTGATGCGAAACGTTCGTCGTCAATCAGTTCTATGTCACTGAAGCGCCGGACGACTGCGCAGCTGACGGAGTCGGAGAAGCCAGAGTCCCTGAGCTTGCGCTGCAACTCGAATGCGGATCGTTCACGGTACCCCAGTAGCTTGAGAGCTCGCTCCTTTGCCAAGGGGAGCTCTTCGCTGGCAAGTTCCGCCTCAAATGCAGCCCTGTCGATCTCCATGCCCTCAGTGATCCCAAGTCGCTTGACCACAGTGGATGCCGTGGTCCGGTACTCGGGGTCATCCTCAAAGAATATGCGCCGGGCCCTGAGATTGGGCCCGGCGCTCTCGATTCTGACGATGAGTGCACACATCCTAGTGGTGACTACTTGACCGCGGCTGCAGGCTTCGCAGGCGCCACAGGAGCTGCGGACGGAGCAGTCGCGACTTGACCGCCGGGCAGCCCCAGTGACTCACGCACCTTCACTTCAATCTCGTTACGCAGCGCAGGGTTCTCACGCAAGAAGTCTTTGGCGGCTTCGCGACCCTGTCCGAGACGCTCGGTTCCGTACGTGTACCACGCACCGGACTTCGCAACGATACCCTCTTCGACACCGAGGTCGAGGATTGAGCCTTCCTTGCTGATGCCGGTTCCGTACATCAAATCGAACTCAGCGATGCGGAACGGAGCAGCGACCTTGTTCTTGACGACCTTGGCGCGAACTCGGTTGCCTACCAGTTCTGTCCCTTGTTTGATCGAGTCGATTCGCCGAACATCGATGCGTACTGTGGAGTAGAACTTCAGCGCGCGTCCACCGCTGGTCGTCTCAGGGCTGCCGAACATGACGCCGATCTTCTCGCGCAACTGGTTGATGAAGATGCACGTGGTATTGGAGCGCGAGAGAGATCCAGCGAGCTTGCGCAATGCCTGGCTCATCAGCCTAGCCTGCAGCCCGACGGTGGTATCCCCCATCTCACCCTCGAGTTCAGCTCGAGGGACCAGGGCCGCAACCGAGTCGATGACGACGACGTCGATAGCGCCACTGCGAACCAGCATGTCGCAGATCTCAAGAGCCTGTTCGCCGGTATCGGGCTGTGAGATCAGGATCTCATCGATGTCGACACCTAGGCGCGAAGCGTAGCTCGGGTCCAAAGCGTGCTCCGCATCGATGAACGCGGCTACGCCACCCGCGGCTTGCGCCTCGGCGACTATCTGAAGTGCTAGGGTGGTTTTGCCCGAGGATTCCGGGCCATAGATCTCAACGATTCTCCCGCGTGGCACCCCGCCGATTCCAAGAGCTGCGTCGAGGGCAAGAGAACCAGTAGGTATCGCTGCGACCTGATCGGTTGCCGCGTGTTCGCCGAGTTTCATAAGCGAACCCTTGCCGAACTTCTTCTCGATCTGCTCTTTGGTGACGTCGAGGATCTTTTCCTTCTCGCGTTCCATGCCTCACTCGCTCCAATCCGGGTACCGGGCGCGCCTTCGGGGCAGCTTCACCCTATACGAACACCTGTTCGGTGTCAACGATGTTGTGGCTCACTTGGATGACTGACGGACTATCGCGAGTACGAGTACCGACGAGCGCCACTTTCGAGATGCCCGTCCTGCTCGACCCTGTCACTCAAGCGAACTCGAGAACACCCTAACCGTTGACACTGACATGGTCCGATTAAGACCATATCCACTGCTGTTCTGGTTGCAGCAAGAGCCCTTGGCGCCACGCTATCCGACACCCATCAGGTGTCTACGAACGATATCCAACGCCTTGGCGGTGGCACGGGCACGTATGGACTCGCGGGATCCACCGAAGAATCTTTGCTCGAATACCTCCGTGCCTGCGTGGTGGCAGATCGCGAGCCATACAAGACCAACGGGTTTCTCGGGTGTCGCTCCCCCTGGCCCGGCCACCCCGGTGACAGACACTGCGATGTCTGAGCCCATCAGCGTTCGCACGCCTTCCGCCATTGCCGCAGCAGCTTGCGCGCTTACGGCACCGTACTGGGCGAGCAGTGCATCGGGAACAGCTAGAATCTCGCTCTTCACAGCGTTCGAGTAACTCACTACCCCACCGAGGAACACGTCCGAGACACCAGGTACATCCGTCAAGGCGGCCGAGACTAGGCCTCCCGTACATGATTCAGCTGTGGACAGTGACTCTGAACATCGCATCAGCTGGGCGACGGTCGCCTCAGCAAGGGTCTCACCGCAGGTCGTGTAACAAGCAGTCCCCAGTTCTGATGCGACCGCCAGAGCCATCTCGTCGAGCACAACCCGACCCGCACCCTCATCTATTAGAAGCACTCTGACGTCGCCAGGTTTCGCCAGAACGGTGAGGGCAATGCCTTCTCGGCCCGTGAGCGCACGTTGTGCGGCATGCTGGACGTCGGACTCAGGCATCCCGGTCACTCCGAGTTCCCGGGGACGCGCTGTGCTTCGATCGTATGCAGAGAGAGCGCGCTCGAGCATCTCGGACATCTCATGCGGAGGGCCAGGGAGAAGAATCAGTCTTCCGGCGGGAGTCGGCACATCTTGGCCGGGGGCGGTTCCGGCTAAAGGCGTCAGCACCTTCGCACCATGAAGCACCAGGGCCTGCGTCAGGACCGCTTCGCGAGATGCGATGTCTGCATGTCGCATGGCAACTGTCGCAAGCCATGAGGCGATTTCCGCGTCCTCGGACAGTTCGAGACCGAGGGCCAGCGCGGATGCTTCCCGCGTGATGTCATCATGCGTCGGTCCGAGTCCACCCGTCGTGATCACGAGTTCACAGTCAGCCGTGAGTCGCCTCAGGACCTGGGCCAGATACGCGACGTCATCACCCACACTGACGGCCTCGGTGACCTTGAAGCCGAGTTCTGAGATCGATCGGGCGATGATGGCGGTGTTGGAGTCTACCCGAAGGCCCTCAGTCAACTCCGAACCCACCGTGATGATCGCAGCTATCCGGGTACGCGACATGATGCCTCCTACGTTGCGTCGCCCGCATCCAGCTCGTCGTCGAGCGCCGAGTCGCGCTCGACGTCTGCCGCAATCGACGGATTACCGGACCAGGGTCCGACTAGAACCGTCTTGGCATTGATGAAGTAGTCGACCATCGATGCAAGGGTCATGACGACCGCCGCACCCATCACGGTCCATGAAATGGCTTGCGCCCAAAGGAAGACCTCGGGTCCGAGTGACTTGAGCGCATAGGAGTCTTTGACGATGAAGATCAGGATCGCGATGATCTGAAGGACCGTCTTCAGCTTCCCGTACCACGATGCTGCGATGACGGTGCCCTCAGCCGAGGCGACCATACGCAGACCAGAAACAATGAACTCACGCGAGATGATCACGAAGCCGATCCAGGCGGGCAGCACATTGGTCTCAATGAGCGCAAGGAGCGCAGCAGTCACGAGAAGCTTGTCGGCGAGAGGGTCGAGGAACTTCCCGAACGTGGTCACTTCATTGCGTGAGCGCGCAAGATAGCCATCCACGCCGTCGGTCGCAGCAAGAAGGCCGAATACTCCTGCGGCGATCCACGGTCGCAGCTGATACAGGAGTTCCGAGGCGCGAAGCCACGCAGGCCAATCCACGAGCAGCACCACAAGGAACACGGGAATGAGCACCATGCGGGAGAGCGTAACGCTATTGGCGGCATTGAGCGTCACGCCGGAGCCACTCTTCTCAGGCATCTCGCTCAGCCTCCCCTTCGAGGTCGTATCCGAGCGAATCCACCACTCGAACCCTGACGAACTCGCCGGGGTCACCTCCATCGAGTAGCACCAGTCCATCTATCTCCGGAGCCTGTCCCCGCCATCTGCCGACGACAACGCCGTCGTCCGGGTCCACACCCTCAACAAGCACCTCAAGAACGCTATCCACCCGGGCCGCAGCGAGTTCAAAACCGATCGTGTCGCACAGATCCCGAAGCCGCTGTGCTCGTGCTCGCCGGGTGCGAATCGGAACCTGCCCGTTCATCTCGGCGGCAACGGTGCCGTCCTCCGGTGAGTACACGAATACGCCGACATAGTCGAACCGGGCGAGGCTCAGGAACCGCTGAAGCTCCCTGACGTCACTGGTCGTCTCGCCCGGGAACCCGGCGATGACGGTGGTGCGAAGAACGACATCCGGCAGCACGTCACGTATACGCGCTAGTAGCGACAGGAATGAGTCCACGTCGCCCGAGCGCTTCATTCCGCGAAGCACCGGCCGGGATGCATGCTGCAGCGGAATGTCGAGGTATCTACACACATTCTCGTTCTCGGCGATTGCCGCCAGAAGCTCGTCGGTGACTCCGTCCGGTTGGATATACATCAAGCGCAGCCAGTGCAGGCTATCGACTGCGGCGACCGCGCGAACAACGTCCGCAAGCGTATGATCGGTCGTCAGATCGCGCCCATAAGCACTGGTGTCCTGGCCGATTAGGACGATCTCGCGCGCGCCCAACCCCACGAGCTCTTCCGCCTCGGCGACGATCGCCTCAATCGGACGACTGACGTAGGGCCCGCGGATCGACGGGATAGTGCAGTACGCGCAGTCCCGATGACACCCATCTGATATCTGAAGATACGCCGAGAACCCCACAAGGGTACGAGTCGCCGCTTTGGTGGTACTGACACACGCGGGCACACCGGTCAGACGCTCGACTATCCGGAGCAGACTCGCCTCATCCCCGACGGGCACGAAAGCGGAGACCTCAGGTAGCTCCTGCGTCAGCTCATCACCGTATCGCGACGGCATGCACCCAGCGACGACGAGGTGTCTTCCGTCCTTCTCCGGGACCCACCGCTGAGCAATCTCCAGCACAGTGGCCAGGGACTCCTCGGTCGCATCCTGGATGAACGAGCAGGTGTTCACTACAACCAGATCCGCCTCGTCTATCTCTTCGACCAGCGTGTAGCACGAAGACAACACCGCTGCGCGCATTCGATCGGTGTCGACCTCGTTCTTGGGACAACCCAAGGTGATGAAAGCTATGGCGGGTACGTGTGACACGCCGCGCTACCGATAGTTCGTGAACTGGAGGGGGATTCCGTAGTCCTTGTCCTTCAGAAATGCGATCACACGCTGAAGCTCATCGCGCACAGCGGCGCTCACGCGCAATTTGTCGCCCTCGATCTGGACCTTGACCTTGAACTTCTCGTCTCGAATCTCCTTGTTGATCTTCTTGGCGAGCTCCGTCTCGATACCCATCACGATCTTGCCGACGATTCGTACGGTGTTCCCGCTGGCGGACTCGGTGTTGCCCCATTCGACAGCCTTGAGGTCGATCTGACGACGAACGAGCTTGGTGTTGAGAACGTCGATAACCTGACGCGCGATGAAGTCGCTTGGCGCATGAAGAGTGAACGTCTTGTCTGCCTTTGAGAACTCGATGGTCGCGCCGGAGTCCTTCAGATCGTAGCGCTGTACGAGTTCCTTGGTTGTCTGCTGGTACGCATTGTCGACTTCCTGCATGTCGACTTCTGAGACCACGTCGAAGCTACTGTCCTTCGCCATCGTCAATCCTCCTCGATTGGAAGCGCACGCATCTACTGCGTGGGCTCGGCCTTCAATGTCACAGTCGGAATTCCGGCTCCCGCTGGGATGGGCACCTTCTTACCGTCGCGATACACGGTGACGAAGGATGGCTTGCCGATTCGCACGACAGCCGTCTTGGTCACTTGGAACTCCTTGGACTGCCCACCTGTCAGTGAGCCCTCATACGCCTTCATGCCATCAACGGTCACACGAATCCACGAAGCGCCGTTAGCGGCAACGGACACCTTGAGCGCGAAGGGTCTCTCCTCCGAGATGGGCGCAGCGGATGAAGTCTGGTCGGGATTCGGTGAAACAGCCGTGTCAGTCTGCGTAGCAGTGGACGTGGGGACCTGCGAGCCTGCGGTGGGGATGGGCGGCGGCGCCTCGGGACCCTGTACTGCTCGAACCACCACCCACACACCAACCGCAAGTACCGCGAGAACGACGACGAGAATCATTGCCGCACTACGCGGCACAGCATGTTGCTGTCCACGAGGCTTGACCGCCTCTCCGGCTGGCGCGATGTCGCGGGATCGACCGCCGACGCCAGTCTCGGCGCGATACATCGCCAAGAGTGACGCTGAGTCGAGCTCGAGGAACGAGGCATAGCTTGTGACGTAACCCCGAACATATCCGGGATTGGGAAGCCGGTCGTATTCACCATTCTCAAGCGCCTCGAGTAGTTTGGCTCGAATGCGCGTTGCCTCCTCGGCCTGGATAAGGCTCATGCCAAGGGCGGTTCGGCGCTCTCTCAGTGTGTCTCCGAGCTGGCCCACTGGCTAACCTCCATCTTCTTGCTCTTCGCGCTCAAAGGCGCGCAAAGCCGAGAGGTCCTCGATGTCCATGAGTACTTCTCGAGGCTTGCTGCCGTCAGGAGGACCGACAACGCCCTTCATCTCCAGCATGTCCATGATGCGTCCTGCACGGGCGTACCCGACCTTCAAACGACGCTGAAGCATCGATGTCGAGCCCAGACCGCTCGTAACCGTAATATCTGCGGCTTCCCACAGGAGCGGATCGTCGTCATCTCCGGAGTCTACGCCACCGCCTGCGGCAGCGACCTTCAGATGGAGGATCTCCTCGTGATAGTCCGGCTCGGCCTGTTCCTTGAGATGTGCCACGACCGCCTCGATCTCACTCTCGGCCACATAACAACCTTGAATCCGCTTGGGCTTGGGCCACGACGGAATCGAGAAGAGCATGTCTCCGAGTCCGACAAGCTTCTCGGCACCGGGCTGATCGAGGATGACGCGACTGTCGATTGCGCTCGCTACATTGAAGGCGATTCTGTTGGTGATGTTGGCCTTGATGATGCCTGTGACGACGTTCGCTTCCGGCCGCTGCGTGGCCACCACGAGATGTATACCTGCGGCGCGCGCAAGCTGCGCGATGCGGACGATCGAATCCTCGACTTCTTTGGCGGCCACCATCATAAGGTCGGCTAGTTCGTCGATAACGATGACCAGATACGGCAGTTCCGCAGCACCTTCCGGTCCCTTGCCGTCCTGAACCATGGCATTGTACGCGCCGATGTTTCGTGCGCCAGCCACCTGCAGGACCTTGAGACGCCGCTCCATCTCTGATACAGACCACGCCAGAGCGCTCGCCGCCTGCTTGGGCTCGGTGACGACGGGAACGTAGAGGTGCGGCAAGCCGTTATACAGAGAAAGCTCGACACGCTTGGGGTCGATGAGGATGAGTCGCACCTCGGCAGGCGTGGCGCGCATCAGGATGGACATGAGCATCGCATTGATTGCGACCGATTTGCCCGATCCCGTGGTCCCGCCTATGAGCAGGTGTGGCATGGAGGCCAGATCAGCCAGCACCGGTGCGCCCGAGACGTCCTTCCCGATGCCGAGCAACAGCGGTCCCCCATCGCCGGAGGGCGCAAGCACGTCACCGAGCGTTACCGACGTACGTCGGATGTTGGGGACTTCGATTCCTATGAGCGCCTTGCCAGGAATCGGTGCAAGGATGCGCACGACCGACGAGGCGAGCGACAGCGCTATGTCATCTGCGAGCGTGGTGACCTTCGAAAGCCGCACGCCCTTTGCGATCTCAACCTCGAAGAGTGTGACCGTCGGACCTGCTACCCACGAGACGACTCGCGCCGGTATGTCGAAGGTGGCGAGTGTCTCGGCAATCGCAGCAGCTGTGTTCTTGAGTTCAGTGTCGGACGTGCGGTGTTTGGCTGCGGACTCAGCCGTGCGGCCAAGCAGCGTCAAGGCCGGCAGAACGAATCCCTCCATCGCCCGTGGCGAGACTGACCGCGGTGTGGGAACCGTCTTCCGAGCAGCCTCGGGGTCCGAACCGTCCGCACGACCACGTCGGGCTGGCAGCGCGGTCGTCTGAGCCGCACCTCCGGCATCCGTCTCAATCGCTGGCGACAACGGCATAGTACGTGGAGCGCGATCGCGGCTCGGCTTGTCCTTGGGCTGCACAACAGGCTCTCGCTGGGTAGCCTCAGCCACCCATTCGACGAGCGCAGAGATTGAGAGGCCGATGACGACGAGTCCGACCACGGCCACCCCAGCCAGCAGTACGTAGCCGATCGTCGAGCCCAGCATACGATTGAGTGCCCAGGCGACAGAGCTTCCCATGTAGCCGCCATGGGTGATGAGCAGATCCCGATTGAAGAAGTCATCTCCTGGCGTCGCCAACGCGGCCATCGAGATCACAGAGAAGACTATCAGTCCCAGTCCGAGACCCGTGCGACCCTCTCGCACCTCGCTGCGTACGAAGAAGCTAACGCCCCAAAGCAGCAGAAATACCGGGATGACGTAGGCCCCGATTCCGAAGAGCAGCTTCAGCGCGCCGGCACCTGCTTCTGCCGCCATACCGGTAGAGCGACTCATCACCGCAATCAGCAGGCCGATGGCGAGAACGCACAACGTGACACCAATGATGTCACGACGTGAACGATCGTCGAGTAGTGATGGCTGGGCGGCCTTTGAACCGGAGCGACCCGTGGAAGATCCGCAGCCTTTCCGGGTGGCGCCTGATCCTTTGGAGCCAGCCTTGTTCTTGCCGGATGCCACAGCTACCCCCTGCCAACGGTCGAGTTGAGGATAAGGAGTGCAGTGCCGAGGACTCCGGTGTACACGGCAAACCAATACAGTCGGTGGTTCTTCACGAATTGAAGAAGGCCCCAGATCGCGAAGTACCCGGACAGACCCGCGGCTACGAACCCAAGTGCCAGGACCGGCACGGAACCGGGCAGGTGACTTGTCCCCTGAATGACGCCCACGCCGTCCTTGAGAGCGGCCAGCGTGATGATTGGGATTCCCAGCAGAAACGAGAACCGTGCGGCCTGATCGCGCTTGAGCCCGAACAGCATCGATCCCGCAATGGTCGAACCCGACCGGGATACACCGGGCATGGCCGCAATCCCCTGAAACACCGCGATGACTGCAACGGAGAGGGGCTTCAGTCGGTCCGGGGTCGCCACTTTCGCTTCGCCGTGAGTGAGGGCTTCCGCCACGACCAGCAGGATCGTCGTCACGTAGAATCCGGCCGCCACAATCACCATGTTCTCCGAGAACGCCTCCAAGTGGGGGCCTAGCACGAGCGCAATGACCGCACTCACAGCCGTAGCGATGACCAGATACAGTACGAGTCGGCGCTCGGCCTTACGCTCGGCGTTCTTGGGAAGCAGAGATGACGCTAGTTCGATCACGTCATGCCTGAAGTACCAGAACATCGCCAGAAGTGTCGCCGCGTGAAGGAAGACCTCGAACGACAGGTTCGGCGACTCACCAAGCAGCCTGTAGGTGATTGCAAGATGACCGTCCGAGGAGATCGGCAGGAACTCCGTCAGGCCCTGGACGATACCGAGGATGATCGACTGGTAAGCCGTCACTCGCTAGACCTCCATGACGACAGGAATGATCATCGGACGTCGCTTCGTGCGTTCCCAGAAGAACTGCGACAGGACTTCTCTGACACGCTTCTGTACGACCGAGAAGTCAGTTACACCCTCGGAACCGGTCTTGGTGAGAGCTTTGGTCACCCGCGCACGTGCTTCTTCCATCACCTTGTCGGAATCGGCGAAGACTATGCCGCGAGTCACGATCTCGATCTCGCCGGCGAGCTTGCCCGTCTGAGCATCAATAGCAACGACGATAGTGGCGATACCGTCCTGACTCATGTGCTGTCGGTCGCGCAGGACCACCTGACCCAAATCGCCGACGCTGAGGCCGTCGACATAGACGACACCGCTCTCAACGCGTTCGCCGAGCCTGGCCTCAACGTCGTCGATCTCGAGACAGTCGCCGTTGTCCATGACGAAGATCGCATCTTCGGGAATACCGACTGCCTCAGCAAGTCGAGCATGGGCGGCAAGGTGGCGCGTCTCGCCATGCACTGGCATGAAGAACTCGGGCTGAGCTAGGTTGAGCATCAGTTTCAGCTCCTCCCCGGACGCATGACCCGACACGTGAACGTCGGCAGTGCCCTTGTGAACGACTATCGCGCCGGCCTTGGTAAGGCGATTGATCACGCGGCTGACGGCCTTCTCGTTACCAGGAACAGGGGTGGCGGCGATAATGACCGTGTCGCCCCTCTCGACCTGGACGGTTCTGTGATCACCATTAGCCATGCGGGCGAGCGCTGACAATGGCTCGCCCTGGCTGCCGGTGCTCAGCACGACGACCTTCTCGGGCGGAAGCCCATGACTATCGAATGCGTCGACGATATTCTCGTCATCAATCTTCAAATAGCCGAGATCTCGGGCGATCTTGGTGTTTTGCACCATCGAGCGTCCTGTCACGACGATCTTGCGCTCTGCTGCGACCGCGGCGTCACACACCTGCTGCAACCGATGGATGTGTGAGGCGAACGAGGCGACAATGACTCGCTGCTTCGCGTGTCTGATGATGTCGTGCAACGCGGGACCGACCGAGGCCTCTGACCGTGTGATTCCGGTGCTTTCAGCTCCGGTCGAGTCTGAGAGCAGAAGCGTCACTCCAGCCTTACCAAACTTGGAGATGGCACCGTAGTCGGTAAGACGACCGTCAATCGGTGTCTGATCGAGTTTGAAGTCGCCCGTGTGCAGGACACTTGCGACGGGCGTGCGAATGAACACACCGACAGCGTCAGGAATGGAGTGATTGACCGCGAAGAAGTCGAGTCCGAACACTCCCATGGATACGTGACTCGAACCCTTGATCTCGCGGAGTTTCACCTTCTTGATCTTGTGTTCCTCCAGCTTGCCCTTCACGAGTCCGAGGGTGAGCTTGGTGCCGAGGATCGGCACAGGAATGCCAAGGTCCTTGAGCAGATACGGCAACGCACCTGTGTGGTCCTCGTGCCCGTGCGTGATGATGATCGCGCGCAGATGCTCCTTGCGCTTCACCACGTAGCTGTAGTCGGGAAGGATCAGATCGACACCGGGATGGTCGTCGTCCGGGAACATGATTCCGGCGTCGACCATGATCATGTCGTTGCCGTACTCGATGACCGTCATGTTCTTGCCGATGCCGTCAAGCCCGCCGAGCGGTATGACGCGAAGGCGTTCGGTCTTCTTGGACTGTGTCATGTGGTTGGGTGAGTCTCCCTTCGAGGCGTTCGCCTCGTATCTGCGGACGACCGGCGTTCGGCCTCCACATACGATTGTCGTTGCAAGCAAAGCTGTCGCGGCTCTGCGTCCGTACGTTGTCTGTTACGCCAGAACTCCGACGCCGTGCATCACGCGCGTCAGCTCCTGGGTCTGCTCGGGAGTCGCCTCGATCAGTGGAAGACGCAGTCCACCGACAGGAAACCCCTGTAGCTCAAGCGCCTTCTTGACCAGAATCGGATTGCTGGTCAAGAAGAGAGTCTTCATAAGTGGCATAAGCTCAAGATGGATGCGAAGAGCCCGGGTATGGTCCCCTGCCGCCTGCGCCTCGACCATTTCCTTGAACCTGAGTCCAGCGACGTGGCTGACGACAGAGATTACTCCCGTGGCACCCAAGCCCATCATCGGAAGGGTGTCCTCGTCGTTACCCGACAGCACCTCGAAGCCATCCGGGGCACCGTGACAGATCTCAGCGATCTGTCCCAGATCACCGCTAGCCTCCTTGACCGCAACGATGTTCTCGAGGTCGCGAGCCAGCCTCAAAGTGGTTTCTGCGGTCAGGTTGACCACACTTCTACCAGGGATGTTGTAGAGGATGACCGGGAGATCGACGGAACGCGCGATGGTGGAGAAGTGCCGGTAGAGGCCCTCCTGCGGAGGCTTGTTGTAGTACGGAACGACCGCCATGATCGCATCGACGCCCAGCGCCGCAACGTCCTGTGCGAAATCGACTGAGTCAGCGGTGCAGTTGTCGCCGGCGTTGGCGATGATGGGAGCTCGGCCATCGACAGCCTCGATGACCGCCCTGAACAAGTCGAGTTTCTGCGGGTAGAAGACGGTGGGCGACTCGCCGGTCGTACCGCACACGACGATCGCGTCGCTACCCTCATCCAGGAGCTTAAGCGCGAGTTCCTGTGCGCGCGGCAAATCGAGCTCCAGTTCAGGAGTGAACGGAGTGACCATTGCGGTTATCATGCGGCCAAAACGCGGCGTGCTCATGTGAGTTTCCCCTCGGACAGCCCGCGACAGTGAACGTCGCAGCGAATAGTTCTAGCAGCTCTATTGTGCCACACCGTTGTGACACGCGCGCGCCCAGGCGACGAGCGTAACCCTCACGTTGCGCAGGTCGGTGTCAGTCGGTTCGCCGATATCTGAGCTCCGCGATGCCCCCGACCCACGCCCTGGCGTTGACCAGCTCCAGCTTGATGCGACCATGCGGACTCACCCAGAGCGGGATACCATCGCCGAGAAGAATCGGCTGTACCACGATCAGGTACTCGTCGACCAGGCCAGCGTCTGAGAGCGAGGTCGCGAGACGTCCACCGCCGAAGAGCCAAATCGTGCCGCCTTCGCGAGATCGAAGATCGGCCACGAACTCCTCGGCGCTTCCGGACACGAACGTGACGCCCTCGTGAACGGGCAGGTCCGTTTGAGAGGTGAACACGTAGACGTCATTGCCCTCGAACACCTGCGTACCGCCCTCGAGTTGCAGCGAGACCAGATACGTCGCGCTGCCCATGACCAGGCAATCGATGGCATCCAGCAAGTCGAGGTAGTCGGCTGGTGCTTCGTCCGGTGGCTCAACCAGCCAGTCGATGCCGCCGTCCTTCTCGGCGATGAAGCCGTCCAGAGACGTGGTGAGGATGAGGGCTACACTACGCATGAGATCACTCCCCCAACTCGAAACCTTCGTGCAGTGCGTGAATGGCGGTTGCGGTGTCACCGGTGGGGATCAGAACCGAGATGGTGGTGTGCGAGTCCGCTGACTGCCGAATGTCGACGCCCGCCGCCTCAAGATACTCGGCGAGTCGAGCCATGACCCCTGGGACACCGTGCATGCCGGCGCCGACGAGCGTTACTTTCGAGAGTCCGTCGATCACTTCGTGGGTGAGTTCAAGCTTCTCAAGAACCGCGCGAGCGTCTTCAAGCGATGCCTCCGCGACGGTGAAGATCATGCGGTCGCCGAGCGGCGTGAACATGTCCAACGATACGCGCGCCTGCGCCATCGCGCGATATACCTGCGTCTGCGTTCGCATGTGATCTGTCGATCCTTCTGGTGCGAGCAGCGAGACACGGAACTGAACGACGTTGGAGGTGTGGCTGACTGCGGTTGCAACACGATCAGGTCGATAGCCTGCGATGTCAGCGACTCCCGTTACAAGCGTTCCATCGTGCTGGCTGAAGGTGTTCCGCACGCGAACCGGTATCCCGCTGTTTAGTGCAAGCTCCGCGGCAGGTGTGTGAACGATCCGGCTGCCACTGCGCGCCAATTGGAACAGCTCGTCGGCACCGATGACCTCGAGTACCTCCGAGTCGCCGCAGACGCGAGGATCCGCGCTCATGACGCCGTCGACGTCGGTGTAGATCTCGACCTCCACCGCACCCAGCGCGACTCCGAGGGCACACGCCGTGGTGTCGCTGCCACCCCGTCCCAGGGTCGTCAGCGAACCGTCGGCGCCAACGCCCTGGAAGCCGGCCACCACCGGTACGACCCCGGTTGATAAGGCACCGCGCAACCTACTGACATCGACAGAGGTGACCGCGGCATTCCCAGCGACGCCGTCAGTGGAAATGCCAGCATCGGCACCGCTGAACGCGCGGGCCTCGATACCGGCGGCCCGCAGTTCGTGCGCGACCACAACGGCCGATACCAGCTCCCCCACACTCGAGAGCAGGTCCTGCTCGGCCGCGTTGCTCGGCATTCCCTCGACGAGTCCTAGCAGCGTATCGGTCGCGTACGGAGCCCCGGCACGTCCCATCGCCGAGACAACCACGACCGGCATATGTTCAAGCTCCAATGCAGCCGCCACCCTACGCGCGAGCGCGTCTCGACCCGCGGCATCCGCGACCGAGGTACCGCCGAACTTCATGACCACGACGGGACGGTTGGAAACGATCTCTGTCACGCTACTCCCCCATTAGTCTTTCAAGGCCGACCACGAGCCCGGAACGCGACCCGACCTCGTGAATCGCGAGGACCACCCCCGGCATGAAGCTCGTACGGTCGATGGAATCGTGTCGGATAGTCAGCGTCTGTCCCTGACCGCCGAAGAGCACCTCCTGATGCGCGACAAGACCAGGCAGGCGTACCGAGTGCACACTCACTCCCTCGACGAGTGCGCCGCGTGCGCCCTCCATAGCCGGATTCTCGGTCTCACGACCAGGCGTCACCGGGACCTCGCGACGGGCAGCCGCGATCATGCGCGCTGTGCGAATGGCGGTTCCGGACGGTGCATCCGCCTTCTTATCGTGATGGAACTCCGTGACCTCCACGTAGGGCATGTAACGCGCGGCCTTCTCGGCGAACTGCATCATGAGGACGGCACCGATGGCGAAGTTGGGAGCGAAGAACAGCGTGGTCCCATCAGGGGCCAGGGCAGCCAGTCCGGCGAGTGTCTCCTCAGAGAGGCCTGTTGTGCCGAGCACGCAGTCGACGCCAGACTCCATGATTGCTCGCACATTCGCCTCGACCACCGTGGGGTGAGTGAAGTCCACAACCACGTCGGGCTTGGATGCGGCGATCGCCTCGCTCAGGCTCGAGCGGCACTCGACATGCTCACCGCCCTGCGTCGGAACGAGACAGCCGGTCACACCAGGGTCCACGGCGGCCACGACCTCCATGCCCTCAGCTGCGGCAACAGCGCGGACGACCTCCCCGCCCATCTTTCCGCCCGCACCTGAAACCAGTACTCGAATCATATCTACACTCCCTCGTGAACGTTTGCGTGCAGTGTGCGTCGCTACTCGGTCATCTCGGCGATCTGGGTGTCGGTAAAGGGCCCGATAACGGCGAGCGTCGTCTTGGACACCAGAAGCGCTCCCGCGACTCTGCGAACGTCCTCGAGGGTGACCGCATTGATGCGATTGATCACGTCCTCGATCGAGAGTACCGCGTTGCCGCAGACCTCCGAACGCCCAAGGCGCATCATGCGCGTGCGCGTCGCCTCAGTAGAGAGCACGAGGTGACCGGCTGCTGACTCCTGTGCCCGAGCCAGCTCCTCTGAGGTGATGCCCTCAGATGCCACCTTCGAAAACTCGTCGCGAATCAGGCCGATTACCTTCTTCGCGTTGTCCGGACGAGTGCCCACGTAGACCGTGTACTGACCGGTGTCCTGATAGAGAACCGGGAAACTCTGGACTGCATACGCGAGTCCGCGCTGCTCTCGAATCTGCTGGAAGAGACGCGACGACATGCCGCCTCCAACCACGTCGTTGAGCAACTGCAGAGCGAAACGGTCCTCATCTCGCGAGTCCATCGTGACCATCCCAAACAGGATGTGAGCCTGCTCGGTATCCTTCTCGATGACCGCGAGCGGATGCTGCTCGACCGAAACCGCATGCACACGTGGAGTTCGGGAACCGACGGGAAGATCGGCAAGATGCTTCTCCGCCAGCGCGATCACGGCATCGTGATCCACGTTGCCAGCCGCAGCAACCACAACGTTACCGGTCAGGAAATGCTTCGTGCGGAACCGCACGGCTGCCTCGTGGTCGAATGTGGAAACCGTCTCCCGCGACCCGATGACCGGTAGGCCGATCTGGTGACTCGGCCACAGAGCGCTCTCGAAGATGTCGCCGACCTGGTCCTCCGGATTGTCCTCCATCCGCGCGATCTCTTCGATGACGACCTCGCGCTCCTTGACGCAGTCCTCCTCGGCGAGACTCGCGTTGACGACCATGTCACCGAGCAGCTCGAATGCCGTCGGCAGGTGTTGGTCGAGAAAGCGTGCGTAGTAGACGGTGTACTCCTTGGAGGTGCCGGCATTGAACTCGGCGCCCATGCGGTCGAACTCCTCCGAGATGTCCTTGGCGCTGCGCGTTGGAGTGCCCTTGAACATCATGTGCTCCATGAAGTGCGACATGCCGGCCTCTTCAGGAGACTCGTCGCGACTGCCGACCGCGAACCAGATACCCAGGGTCACCGAGCGCACTGACTCCACCGGCTCGGAGATGACGGTGATGCCGTTGTCGAGAACGGTCTTGCGATAGAACATGAGTGCTCCCTTGTGAGAGTTCGAGTGTGATCGGAGCGCGGAGTCAAGACGGCGCCCTCTTATCATACAGGGTGCACGAAGCCCCGCCTCCCACTCGGGAAAACGGGGCTTCGGTCACTGCGAAGGGCGTGCCTGCTGCCTAGTGCTGGCGGCGGGGCTTGCGGTCGCTGCCTTCACGACGCGGGGGACGATCGCCGCTGGGGCGGTCGCCGCTCGGCGCTGACGACGCGGAGCCCGCGGGAGCGTCCGGCTTGTCGAGGCGGTCGAGGCTGACCTTGCCGCGATCGTCGATCTCGAGGATCTTGACGTGGACTTCGTCGCCCACGTTAAGGACGTCTTCGACCTTGCCGACGCGACCGTTGGCTACGCGGCTGATGTGCAGGAGGCCGTCCTTGCCCGGGAAGAGCTCGACGAACGCACCGAACGCCTGGATGGCGACGACGCGACCGTGATACTCCTCGCCGATCTCCGGCTCCTTGCAGATGGCCTTGATGCGAGCAGCGGCCTCTTCGCCACCGAGGTCGCGCGACGCGATGAAGATCGTGCCGTCTTCCTGGATGTCGATCTGGGCGC
>CAYMAN010000012.1:0-69758 GCA_964388455.1 uncultured Eubacteriales bacterium | reverse complement strand
TAGATGGTCGCCTTCTTGTTGACCTCACGCACGAGTGACGCCGCATCGCTGCCGATGAGCTCGCCCTCGCGGTCGAAGTCGGTCGCAATCACGACTTCTTCTGCCTTCTTGGCGACGTTCTTCAGCGCACGGATGAGCTCCTTCTCGGCGGGGGTCTTCCCGACTGGTGCCCATACTAGATAAGGGAGCGATGCCAGCTTCCACGTCTTAAGATCGACGCCGGTTGCCGTGAACGGCTTCTTCTTGGGCCACGGAGGTGTGCCGAGTGTCGTCGGGATCGTCGCGGGAGTCTCGCGCTCGTCGGCCCATTCAGCGGTCCAGCCACTGTCCGTGTGGGCCAGGTGCAGCGGGAAGTCCACACCGAGGATGTGGCCCTTGAGACCGATCGCCATCCAGTCCTCGCCGTCTTCTCGGCGGAACGTGTAGACCGGCGTGCTGTACACCTTGTCGGTCTTGGGCTTGCCTACGGCGAGTATCTCGGCCAGCTTCTTCGCGGCGATGTTCTTCTCGGTGACGATGAGCTTCAAGGGGAATGCCTCCATCGGAGCATGCGGTTTTGATGCCGAGTATACACACGGCCGTCAAGCGGTCCCGTGCGACACGACTCTAGCGGGGGCACCTTACCAGAAACGAATCAGAGTCCGACCTCAGTCGCACGCGCCTTCATGGCAGCCAGTGCGATGCCGAGGAAATCGTCGCGCTCGAGGCCCAGTTCCGAGCAACCGGCCATCTGATCGCGTGAGGCGCCTTTGGCGAACGCCTTCTCTTTCCAGCGCTTCTTCAGGCTCTTGACCTCGACGCCGGCAAGGTCCTTCTCCGGACGCACCAGCGCCGCGGCCACAACGAATCCGGTAGTGGGATCGGCGCACCAGAGCGCGTGATCGAGCTGTGATTCGCGAGGCGCGTGACCCGCGTGGGCGATAATGGCGTGCAGCATCTCGTCGTCGACAAGTCCCGCGAGCAGCTCTGCCGAGACCACACCGTGCCGCGCGGGATCGTCGGCCGTCTCGGCGTAGTCGACATCGTGCAGCAGGCCAGCCAGTGCCCAGCGCTCGACATCTGAGGCTGATAGGCCCAGGTGCGTCGCGAGCGCCTCCATGATCACTTCGGTCGCAACGCAGTGGTTCACCAGGTTGCGGTTGGGGATTCGCTCGGTGACAAGCGCTAACGCCTCATCGCGGGAAATCACGCGAGGCCACCGTCGACGGGCTCTGCACCTGCGACGTCATCAACGACTGCGGTCTTCTTGGCGTCGATGCGCGCCGCGAGCCACTCGGCCCACTCGGCAACGCCCTCGCCCTTTGTCGCAGCAATGCGGAAGATCGGCGCCTTGGGGTTCAGGGTGCGGACCTCACCGTTGAACTCCTCCTCGTTGAAGTCGAACACCGGCATGGTGTCGACCTTGTTGAGGATGACCGCCTCAGAGATCTGGAAGATTCCCGGGTACTTGTACGGCTTGTCGTGGCCCTCGGGCACTGAGAGGATCATGACCTTGGCATCCTCGCCCAGGTTGAAGTCGGTCGGGCACACAAGGTTGCCGACGTTCTCGATGATGATGAGATCGAGCTCCTCGAGCGACAGAGCGTCCACAGCGCGTCTGATCATGTCAGATTCGAGGTGACAGGCTCCGCCGGTGTTGATCTGCACTGCGGGGATGCCGTGCGCCTTGACCTTCTCGGCGTCGACTTTACTCGCAATATCGCCTTCGATGACGGCGATGCGGTAGCGGTCGCGCAGAGCAGCAATGGTAGCCAGGATCGTGGATGTCTTGCCCGCGCCGGGGGACGCCATGAGATCGAGCACGAAGATGCCGGCTGCGTCGAAGCGCGCGCGGTTCTCGGCGGCGAGACGCTCGTTGCGATCGAGAATGGGCTTGGCGAGATCGATGTGCACGCGCGTCACTCCTCGGTGGTTTCATCGTCGGCTTCGATGCTGTCGATCTGCATCTCGCGACCTTGCAGGGGCTCGAGGTTGAGGCCGCCACACGTGGGGCACAGCATCTCGAACCGATCATGAAAGTACTCGGTATCGCAATCCCGGCACAGTGTTTTCGCCGGGACCATCGTGATGACGAGCGTGGCACCCTCGGCCATGGTGCCCGGGGTCAGTGACTCGAACGCGAACTGGAGCGCGAAGTCGACGATCTCCGTCAACTCGCCGATGCTGACCTGAATCTCTGTGATGCGCGTCGCGCCGGCCTTCTCGGCAGCGGCGAAAGATGCATCAAGAATGCCCTGCGTGATGCCCATTTCGTGCACGATGCTACCTCTCGATCTCCATCCGGGCGGATGAACCGCGGCGACACGGCAAATGCGCCTACACGGTCGCCAGTTCGTCGTCGTCAAGGCCCAACTCTGCCCGCTTCTGCTCGGCGATTCGTTTCCGTAGCGTGACGCGAGCCAGAAGCATGCTCAGCTCGTAGAGAACAACGAGCGCGGCGTACAACCCGCCCATCGTCCACGGGGACCAGTCGGGGGTGGCGGCAGAGGCGACGAGCATCAACACGACGTAGACGACTCGCCAGCTTGCACGCAGCTTGGCGTAGGGAACGATGTTGAAGATCACCAGGTAGAACACGATCACCGGCAACTCGAAGCCCACGCCGAACCCTATCAGCATGAGCACGACGCCCTGGAAGTACTTGACCGCATCTGGCGTGACCCCGACTGCCGTTCCCCCCTGCGCAAGAATCCAAGTGAAAGCCGTGTCAAGGATGACGAAGTAGCAAAACGCCACACCTGCGGCGAACAGCAACACGCCGGCGACAAACGTCGGTATCACGTACCGACGCTCTTTGTCGCGCAGGGCGGGCAGGAAGAACGCCATGATCTGCCACAGGATGATCGGACTACCAACGACGATCGCCGCATAGAACGCGACGGTGAAACGCAAGCCGAAGGTGCCGAACGGAGTGAATATCTGCGGCTGGACCTCGAGAATCCGGAGGACGGGGCCCATCACGAAGGTGTAGATCTCCCAGCCCCACGTGTAGAGCGCCATCGAGCCGACCAGAAGCGTGACGGCGATGACGACAATGCGCCTGCGAAGCTCGGCGATGTGGTCGAAGAAGGGCATGCGCTGCGGGGTGATTGGCATGGGGTATCGAGGATGCTACTCCTCGTCCTCCTCTTCCTCGTCCTCATCGGTCGCTGCATAGAGTGTCGAGGCGACCGTGGACTTCTTTGCAGCTTCTGTGGCAGCAACCACGTTCGGCGCTGCGAAGGGATCCTTGGGTGCGAAGGGTGAAGTCTCCTTGTCGGGGTCAGCCGCATACATCTCGACCTTGATCAGACGCTCCATATCTTCCTGGGCGCGCTTGAAGGTCTTGACGGCCTTTGAGACCGTGCGAGCGATCTGGGGAATCTTGTCGGGCCCAAAGATGATGAGCGCAAAGACCCCTATGAGGACGAGTTCCGTCCCGCTGATGCCAAACACAACCCCACCCTTTCACGACGGAGTACCGCTGAGGCACGCAACTCCCGTGCCCGATGCAGGCGGTACCGGCCGCCGCAGCTGTATTAGAAGTCGCGCGCCTCGGCGATGCTCGCGAATATCGGGAAAACCTTGTCGAGCCCGGTTATGCGGAAAATCTTGAGCACGCTGTCACGCGAACAGACGATGCGCACCGAGCCGTCATTCTCTCGAGCCCGACGCAGCGCACTGACAAGGACTCCGAGACCGGAGCTGTCGATGAAAGCAACGCCTTCGAGGTCGACGATTACGTTGGTGCAACCGTCCTCGATAAGCTCCACGAGCTCTTTCTTGAGGCTCGGCGCAGTATAGACGTCGATCTCTCCAGCGAGAGTGATTTCACAGAGGTTCCCGGACACATGCTTTTTGATCTCAAGTTCCATCTGCGCATCGGCTCCTTGTTGCCGTCGTGGCGATGGTCGGATTGTACCCCAGAAGCGGATGGCACCAATAGCCCGAGCAATGGGTACCAACAGCATAGGCGCAAGAGTTCAGAAGGGACCTTCATGGCACTTACCATAGACTTGGAACAGGCTCCCACGGCCTGGGTCCTCACACTGGGCGGGGATCTGGACTACGGCGAATGCGCAACCTTCCGGATGAGCATCGACCGGATTCTCAAGTCCGTGCCGCCTGCGACCATCGTTGACATGTCCGGGCTCGAATACCTCGACAGTTCCGGCCTTGGCCTGCTCCTATCACTGTCAAAGGAGTACTCGTCGGCTGGCGGCAAACTGGTACTGGTCACCAACGAGACGGTCGACAACATCCTGTCACTCACCCGCCTCAACGGAATCTTCTCGACAGCGAAGACGTCGACCGAGGCACGACAGATCCTCGGCGACTCAAACTGAGGCAGGCGCCTCTTCTGAGACGCCTGCCATTCGAATCCTCTGTGAGAAACGCCCTTACGGGGTCGTGGACGTGCTCGTCGAACTCTTCTTGAGGATATCCAGCTGCTGCTTCGCGAAGTCGGCGTTACCCTGCTTGCCGGTCGGATCCAGCTTCAGATACTGATTGAACGCAGCAACCGCCTTCGCGGACTCGCCTGACGCCTGATAGAAGACACCAAGGTTGAGCCATGCCTGCGCAAACGTCGGGTTCGACTCGGAGATGGGCGCCGCGATGGCAATCGCCCCCGCTGTGTCGCCCGAGTAGAACGTGGCGATGGAGTAGTCGATCGTCAGCGCGGGGTCGCCAGCCTTGATCTCGACCGCCTTGGCGTAGGTGTCCTTCGCCGAGAGCCACAGGGCTCCGGCTGTCGCAGCAGCCGTTGTGGAGTTCTGGCTCGCCTCGGAGACCTTTTGCGCCCAATCGAAGTACGCATTGCCAAGATTCACCAAGGGGGTCTGGCTGGTGGGGTCGCTCTCGACCAGCTTGCTGAGAGCGTCGACCTGCGGCTGGTACTGCGCTTTCGCCGCGGCAATTGGATCTGTGGTGGCCGCGCCCTGATTCGGGTTGGGCTGGAACACCTGGATGATGCTGGCGATGCCGCCGTACAGGAACGTACTGATGAACGCCAAAATCAGCAGGCTAATGATGATCTTCATGCCGATAGAGGTGCTGGACTTGTCCAGCCCCATGATCCCGCCTTTGGCCTTGCCCGGCTTCTTGGGACCCGAGCTCGACGACTTGGACTTTGCCATACGTACAACCTCCTCGGAGTGTCACACAGAAAGAGGGCCCGGAGCGGCGTCACTGCCGTGCCGGGCCCGCTCGTTCGTCAGATGACTACTTGCCTGGTGTTTCGGTGGCCGCACCGCTGCCGATGGCCGGGTGGCCGGAGGGCAGATCGCCTTGCAGCTGCTCCGGAGAGAGCTGCGGCGCGCTGGTGCCGGTACCGGTGGCTGACGGCGCGCTCACGGCGGGCGTCTCCACCGTGGTGCTAGCGAGACTGCGACCGACGAAGATGCCACCGATCGCGCCGATCAGAATGCCGATGACACCGATGAGAACCGCAACCGTCATAGTCACAGTGGCCGCAGTAACTGCGGGTGCAGCAGATGAGGCTGACGCAGTGGCCGCAGGTTTCGCCGCGCCGCTGCCGCTTGCCTTCTTGGCCGGAGTCTTAGCTGCCGGCTTCTCATCCTCATCGAAGAAGAAGTCTTGATCGCTCACGTACGATCCTCCTGATTCGCTCACGGATGCCGTACGCACCCGCTCTGGGCCTGCCTGAACCTCGCGTAGTATAGCATGCACACAGAGACGGATTAGCGATTACCGCGCCACGCCCGCACTACACTCGCAGCTTGTCGCGCATCTCCTCAGCACGTCCATAAATACGCTGATGATCGATGCCCGGCCACTCCCGATTCTCGTACACGACCTCGCCCGCGACATACGTCGCGAGAATGTTCTCCTGGTTGGCGGTGTGCACCAGTGTGCTGTACGGGTTGTGGGTCGGGATCTGGTGCGACTTCGACAGGTCTACCGCGATGATATCGGCCTGCTTCCCCGGTTCCAGCGAGCCGAGACGGTCCTCCATGTTGAGTGCCCGAGCGGCGTCCAAGGTCGCCATCTTCACGAACTGGCGCGCGTTCATGAAGTGCTCCTCACCCTGGGCGGCGCGCTGCACCAGAAGGCCGATTCGCATCTCCTCGAATACGTCCATCGAGTTGGAAGCAGCGGGTGAATCAGTGCCGAGACCGACTCTGATTCCCGCACGGAGGAACTTGTCTATAGGCGCAATGCCCATACCGAGTTTCGCGTTGCAGCGCGGGCAGTGGGCGATGGCCACGTCGTGCGAGGCCAGAACCTCGATGTCGCTTGCGTCGACCTGAGTACAGTGGACCGCCATGATGTTGGGTACATCGAACAATCCCCACTGCAGGACGTAGCGCACCGGGCTGACTCCGGTGGGCAGCCACAACGGGGCATCGGCGTCGAACGTGTCCCGGACGTCGGTTGCAAGCATCGACGAGCCGTACTTCACGAACTGGTACTCCTCCACACTGCCCGCAAGGTGCATCGACACCGGCGTGCCATCGGATGCGAACTCCGCCACCTTGCGAAACAGCTCCGGGTGACACGAATACGGTGCGTGTGGTGCGAGTCCGATCGTCAACCTAGTGGAGTCGCTGGTGGAACGCCACGCGGCGATGTCCTCGGCCGCACGAGCCATGACGTCGGGCACCTTCGACTTCACCATGGTCTCGACTTCGCGATAGATGATGCCGCGGAGCCCGACTGCCTGCGCCGCATGGCCGGATGCACCGGTCCCAGTCACGTCGGCGACGGTCGTGATTCCCGACTGCACTGCCTCAAGCGCACCGAGCAGCGCCGAATCGTCCCAGTCTTGGCTCGTGAACCGCTTCTCCTTCTGCAGCAACTGGAGCTTCCACTCCGAGTAGGGCAGGTCATCGACGAGTCCGCGCATCGAGGTGTACTCGAGATGTGTATGGAGATCGATGAAACCCGGCATGAGGGCAGCCAGCCCGTAGTCCGTGACCGGCTCGTCCGGATGGAGCGCCCTGAGGTGCTCAAAGTCCCCGATCTCAACGATCTTGTCGTCCCGGATCAGCACGGCTCCGTACTCGATATGCGGAGCAGCGACCGGAAGCACGTAGCGAGCCGTAAGCAGCATCAGCGGTTCCTTCAATAGGTGACTAAGACGATTCTACCGCAGGCACCCAGCGTGTGGCGCTGTGAGGCCGAGGGGTTGGGCGAACAATCCCGCAGACGAGCTCATCGGCCGTGCCGAGGAGCGAGTCGAGGACGTTCGAACAGCCCCTCGGCCTCACAGCGCCACAGGACTCGCTACTTGACTGCTGTGTGCAGCGCCACGATGCCGCCTGTGAGGTCGCGCCAAGTTATGGCACTGAAGCCCGCGGCTCGCAACTCAGCAGCCAAAGCGGGCTGCGTCGGGAACTGCCTAATAGAGTCGTTGAGGTAGACGAAGCCGGAGCGGTCGCCGGTGAGCACGCCGCCGATGGCAGGGATCGCGTGGTTGAGATAGACGTGATAGACGCCGCGCCAGGGAGCGAACGGCGGGCGTGAGAACTCGAGGATGACGTAGCGACCGCCGGGCTTGAGCACGCGGAGAACCTCGGCGAAGTTGCGCTCGCGCTCCGGCAGATTGCGCACTCCAAACGCAACGGTGACGACGTCGAAGCTCGCGTCCTCGAACGGCAGGTCCTGCGCATCGGCCACCGAGAAGCTCACAGGCACCGCGGGCGGCTTCGCCTCGGCCTTCTTCTCGGCGACGGCGAGCATCTCGGGGACGAAATCCGTTGCCACCACCTCGGCAGGGCGTCCCTGCTCAGCGAGGGCGAAAGCCACGTCACCGGTGCCGGAACACAGGTCGAGCACGCGCGAGGTCGAGTTGAGTGCGCAGGCCCGCACCATCTTGCGACGCCAAGATCGGTCGATGCCCATGCTCGCCATCGCATTGAACACATCGTAGCGATCCGCGATGGACGAGAAGATTCCGTGGACCCGCTCGGTGGTGGGTCGCCCGGGAGCGGGCTGGGTGTCGGACATGTGGTTGGTTACGCCTCCGTTGGCTCGATCACCTGAATCGGCGGACCCGTGAGCGGGTGTTGGTCGGATACTGCGGGCGAATACTCGCCCAGCTTAGACCCGAACAGGTTAGCGACATTCTCCTGAACGAACAAACCCGCGCATGCGGCCACATGTTTGATGGTAGCCGAATGCGGCCAATTGAGCTCCGTCTTGTCGGCGACGGTGGATTGGCTCAGCCGATCGAACTCCTCCTTGAGCGCCTTGATTCCAGCGTCTTGCGAAGCCGTCGGGCCAGCCATGACCTGATCGATTCGCACCATGGCAGCGCGCGCCTCATTGATCCGCAACTCCGTCACATCGGCGACCTGCGCGTCGATGATGCCGATGTCGGCCTTGACGCGATTGATGCCGATGGCAGCGTCGTAGGTGGCCTCAACCATCTCGTCGGGGTTCATCGAGTGACTCTCGTAGTTCATTATGTGTTTCCAGCTGGGAAGCACCATGCGCTCACGGTGCTCCTCAAGCGTGCGGGCACGCAGGGTGTATCCGTGCTCGGCGGGGTTCTCGAAAGCGATGGATCCTGGGTCGAGGAACGGCGCCATGGGGCTCGTGAAGCAGAGGAGTCGTTTGTCGTTGCCGACCCGCTCGTAGAGCCGACGGACGTACTCCGTCGTCTCGCGAACCGAGGCTGCGGTCTGCGATGGGATGCCTGTCATGAAGTAGATGTCGAAGCGGCTGCACCCATTCTTCAGTGCGTGAACGATGCTGTCCTCGACCTGCTCCATGGTGTAGTGCTTCTTACCGAACGCCGCGCGGACGCCGTCGTCATGACTCTCGACCGAGATCTCGACCGAGTAGTCGTTGAGGTTCTCGTTGAGGAACTCGTAGAACTCCTCGGCGGGCGGCTTGAAGAACTCGAAGCCGATGGGGTTCTTCATGTCGATGCGCTTGAGGCCGCGAACGAAGTCACGAGTGTACTCGCGTCCTGCCTGCAGGAAGTCATTGAGCACGAACATCGGACCCGGGATGTACTTCTGGATATGCTCGATGTCGCGCACCAGCAGCTCGGGATCTCTGAAGGCTATCTTGTCGCGCCCGAACGATTCACGGAACGCGGTTGCGGAGCCGCCGCAGGTCACACAGTCGTGCGTGCACCCTCGGCAAGTCAGCGAAGCGCACACGGGATAGCGCAGCCAGTCCTTGAACGGCAGCGCACCCATCATGTCGCGGTAGCGGATGACCGACTTCATGTTGAAGGAGTAGTCGAGTGAGATCGCGTTCATGTCGGTGGGGACCCATGAGAGGTCGTTGACCACCACGCCTCCCGAGGCGTCCTTCCAGGTGACGTTGGGGATGTCGCCGACGCCGCCGCCACGCTTGAGCGACCACATCAGCTGCGTCATGGGCTCCTCGGTGGAGTCTCCGCGCACCACGTAGTCGACCGCGTCGTAGGTGATGAGCTCTTCATGGAAGTAGCTTGCCGAGAGACCACCGAATATCACCGGCGTCTTGGGATGCAGCTTCTTGACGACCTTCGCGACCTCGATCGAGCCGTGGCAATGAGGTAGCCAATGGAGGTCGATGCCAAAGGCAACGGGGTCCATGGCGCGCAGGTACGCTTCGACGTCGAAGTTGGGCTTATTGAGCATGAGCACGGCGAGATTGACGATGCGGACGCGCAGACCGTGTCGCTCCATATACTCAGCCATGGTCGTGAAACCGAGAGGGTACATCTCGAAGATGGGGGTCGATGGAACCATGTCGGAAACGGGTCCGAACATGATGGAGCGCTCACGAAAATCATAGACGCTCGGCGCATGCAGCAGCACAAGGTCGACACGAGACATAGAAAGCCAGGCCCTTTCGGTCGTTGTCACGACCCCTGAACGACACCGCTGCCGCTCCCCCACGCAGAATGCCGGGCAGGCAGCTGCGTACAGGCGAGTATAGCACCCATCGATTCCCGGCAGAGGGGCTGACCGGGAGCTAGTTGCCGCTCGATCCTCTGACGTGGCATTCGGCGCAGTACGTCGGGTTGTGGCACTTGAAGCAGGCCGAGGCGCCAACGTTTTGAACGGCTGCGGGATGTGCGGTGCGCCACGGTCGCCGGGTGTTATACGGGAGATCCATGGCCGTACCGTGATGACACTCGTTGCAGAACGTCGCGGCGGAGCCGTGGCACTTCACGCAGACGCCCGGGTCCTTCTTACCAACCGAGCCGTGAGTCTTGGTGAAGGTCGGCGGATGCGGCATCGGAACGCCGTGACAATCGGTGCAGAACGAGCGTGAGTGACAAGTCGAGCATTCGTTGATGCTCTCGACCTTGATCAGGGATTCTCCGAGGCTCTCTTCGCCATGAGCGCCCTCGCTCTTCTCTTTCTCATCTACGGAAGCGTCTTCCGCAGTCGCCGACGCGCTGGCCTCCTCGGCGGACAGCCAGGCGGCGCCATCCGCGGAAGCGACCCGGCTCTCTTCTGCGGCAGCGAGCTTGGCGTGACCCTTGGGGTAGAAGTCCTTGGCGTCGTGGGAAGCCGGCTTCAACTTGAAGGCGGGAGTATGACATGCAGCGCACTCGCCGGGCGGATTGTCGCCGACCTTCTCCTGTGAATGGCATCTGAAGCACGCCGTCATGGACATGAAATCCTCGTGCGGCTGGTTGGGCTCACCGGTCTCGGGATCGGTCAATGTGAGCTCGAAGTCCTCGACGTGCGCGGTCCGATTGTGACAGATCGTGCACGTGACTTCCTTCTCAGCGTGCACTGCATGGTCGATCACGATACCGGGGCTCGGCGTGACCGGGCGCTTCTCGGTGTCGTGACACTGCGTGCACTGAGTGGACTCCATGGTGAGGGCCAGCTCGCTCTCGCCGTTGAGTGGGAGCTCGTAGTTGTTGGTGACGGTGAGCGCAAGCTCGCCGAGCGCCTCGGCCTTGTGGAGCAGAAACGTGATGGGGTCGGCCCCGACCGGCATGTGGCACGCCATACAACTGATGTTGCGATGCGCCGAGTGCTCATAGGCAGTGATGGTGTCGTCTTGCACCTTGTGGCACCCCTCGGCGCAGAACCACCTGGTCGATGTCACGCCTAGCGCAACGATCACAACAGCCGCAAGCACAAGGACGATGACCGCCGTCCACACGATATAGCGCGGTCGGCTACCCGGGTCCTTGAAACCAGCGAATGAAATGCGCGCCATGGTGATCCTTAGTGAGAGGGGCTAGAACTTGATTCCGACGTACAGGTGACACTGCAGGCACATGCCGTCCTGATTCCAGTTCCAGTTGTTGATCATGTAACGGAACTTCGTGCCGTGCGGATTGTGACATGTTGACGAGCAGGTGAGGCCCTTGTTCGCCTTGACATCGTGATTCACAGGGCGGACTGGATGCTTGTTCTGACCCTCGTAGTTGGGGTGACATGACAAGCAAAGATCGGGATTCGATTGTACGAGCATGGGAGTGTATGCCGATCCGTGCGGCGTGTGGCACTTGATACACAGCGTCCGCTCATGACTCGAGACCTCGTACACCGCCTTCTTCTCTGCGTGGCACTGATAGCAGAAGGCGTTATCTTGCGCATTCACCAGCCCCGAGTACTGCGACGCGTGCGGGTCGTGACAGGAGCCGCATGTCAGGTTGACCCCGACGGGATGATGGCTGGCCTGCGCGAACTGATCCTCAATTCGAGGATGACAGTCGTAGCACAGTTCCGGCTGCGATTTGTTGAGCAGCGGCGTGTAGTCCGAGCCGTGGGGCTGATGACATCCCGTGCAGTTATCGTTGAGGAACGGCTGATGCTGAACCGGCATACTCGAAAGGCCAGCGACGGATGGATGACATCGGAAGCACAGGTCGCGCTGGTTGGTCACCAGTATCCCCTTGTACTTGGATGCATGCGGATTGTGGCAATCGGTGCACCAGCCCTCTTTCGCCGGACTGTGCGCCTGCATCCGATTGAGCTGTGCACCCATAGGGTGACACGTGAAGCACAGCTTATCCGGCGCCTGCGTGAGAAGGGCACGGTAGTCGGAGGCGTGAGGGTCATGACAGGTCGTGCACTGACCCGCGCCGAACGGCTGGTGCTGATACGGGTCGCCGAGCAACGGCCCCATATTGCCGTGACACGTCCAGCACAGATCCTTCTCGGGCATGACCAGCTCTGACTTCTCGCCCGCGACCTGTTTGGTGTTCTTCGAGACTACGCGGCCGTCGCCGGTCGTCACAACGGTGCTCGTGTTCCCGGTGAACCTCTCCCACAGACCGAACCACCACTTGAGCGGAAGCCACTGAACAACGGTGCGAGCACGCGTGATCGTGCGCCCTGGACCTTCTGTGACGATCGCTGTCACCTGAGCGCCGTGAGGCGTGTGGCAGGTGATGCACTCCTTCTGCACGAAGGGGCGATGCACGGCTGCCTTGGCAAAGTCAGGAATCAGCTCAGTGTGGCACTGGAGGCATGAGAGGTTGCGCGCGATGAATCTCGCCTGCTGTGGACCCCGGGTGACCCAAATGTCCAGACTCGTGACAGCACAGCACATCAGGAGCAGAAACAGCAATATCGCGGCAAGCAGACCATACCAGCGCCTGCCGCGCTGCTCCTCATCCCCATGTGAGGCCGAAACGATATTCGGGTCGACGTCGTCTACTACGACGACCTCAGGATCGGGCAAGATCCCTCCTCCGCGCCGCGATGTGTGTACGAGGGCGCGATGGTGGCGCGGCGCGCACGATTCGTATGGCGCAAGTCTACCACGAGCGCCACGGTGACTGAACCAGTTCTACAGCATCCGAGGAACGGATTGGACTCATTATGAAGCATCTGTCGCTCTCCCGTGCTCGCGCTGAGAATCGACTAGCACGCCACATTCATGCGGACCGTGAATCACCCCGCTCTCATCCAGAAGTGACGACTGTAGCGTGCGAAGAATCAGAAGGGAGGCCCGCAGGTGCGAGCCTCCCAACGCTTGTTCATGGACGAGCAAGAAGCAACTAACGCTAGTGACAGTTGGTGCACAGGTCAGGATCCTGCTCGATCAGCAGCTTCGCTCCCTGGGTCTCGTGAGGGAAGTTCTGGTACTGCGGGTTGCCCCCACCGACACCATCCGTGTTCACCGTGAACGACTCGGCCGTCGAAACTGCGAAGCGCTGCGTGTCACCGACAGAACGGGCATCCTCGTGGCACTGCTGGCATATGGGAGCGGGATCGACCGTGTACGACGCCACGTATCCCAGGTTGCTGCCGCCGAGAGCGGACGGCGCAGCGGACGCGACCGTGGAGTTGTAGCCCGAACGGACTACGACGTTGCCATAGTGATAGCCCTGCGCGTTACGTGACACGGTATGGTTGGTAACCGCGGAGGTCTTGACGTGGCTACCCTTATGGCAGGACTCACACCAGTTGGACCCGTACTTGGTTACCGAGACCGTCGCCTTCGTGGGCATCTTGCGAAGAAGACGATTGGTGGCGACCTGTGTGGATGTGTCAGCCGATGAACGCTTGCGGTCGCCGATAAAGGGATCGACTGTATCCGCGTTATGCGGACTGTGGCAATCGGTGCAGGTCAAGCTGCCGTTTTCACCGGTGAAGGTAGTCTCAAGCGAGCCGTCTGCAGAGGTAGTGGAGCCTCCGGGAACGGTCACGGTACCGGTCGCATTCAGGCTGTCGGCACCGATGCCGTGTGTGGCAGCCGGTGCGGATCCCGAACGGTACTGGATGACGCCGTAGACTCCACCGCCGCCGGTGCCGTCGTGACACGTATTGCAGGTGTCGGCGATCGTGGCCTCAGGAAGCAGCGCGGTATTGCCCGCCGCATTGTGTACGAGGTGACACGTGCTGCACTTCTGGGTTCCCGCAGTGTATCCACCGTGCGGGCCCTTGCGGCTGCCGACGAATGTACCGGCCTCGGAGTCGAACGCCGACCAAGTGGCCGGCTTGGATGCCTTGCCAACGGTGGCGGGATCCTGCGTGAGTGACTCGAGCCCGTGACAGTCCGAACAAAGGGGCGGCGTACCGCTCGGCTCGACATTGGTGGTCGACTCAGGGTAGGCAAAAGCGGGCACGGCGCTCAGAGCGAGCAGAGCAGCGGATGCTATGGACAATCTGATCCAGTACCGTGTCACGCTATTCCACCCTGTTTCGGAAGGCGGTTCCCCTGTGCGCATGTGTTGTCATGGTACTTCATGCTGCTCCTTTGGGGCAACTCGCGTCTCCTATCGACGTGTGAGCTTCACTAGCTGGGCCCGGTTGTTCTCCTTGTCGGCCACCAGCACCAATCCATCACGAACATCGAGGTCGTTGGGGAAGTTGAACTCCCCAGCCGCAGAGCCTCTCGTCCCGTACGTAGCAAGCACCGCGCCGTCTTCGCTCAATCTCACTATACTCTGGCCGAGGGGGTCTGCTACCAGGATCGACCCATCAGCATCAACGGCCAGCCCTCGCGGCAACACGAACGGATTGTCGGTCTCCTTCTTAAGATCCGAGACCTTGGCCCCCGTGGTCCACAGATGTTTTCCCTCAGAATCAAACGCCTGCACCCGGTTGTGATTCGAGTCTGCCACGTAGATCCGCCCGCGAACATCGACTGCGATCCCATTTGGGTGATCAAGCTGACCCGGGTCGAGACCGGGCATCCCGAACTGCCTGATCAGCGTGCCTGTCGAGGTGAATACGAGCACCTGGTAGGTATCCGTCGCATAGACCTTGCCATCCGAGACTGCCACCGCAGTCACAGCGATGCCTTTGCCCTCTGCACCCGAACCTCCTCGGCCGACCTGCTGCTGCGGATCCGGGAAACGACGGATGAATTTACCTGCCTCGGTGAAGACGGAAATCGAGTCGTTATAGAAATCGGCGACATACACGTCACCGTTCTTGCGGTCGACGGCGACATCCGTTGGGTAGTCGAGCAGGCCCGGCTTCCAGGTGGAGACTGCGCCCTTGAGCGGTTTGGCGATTCCGAAGCCGCCGAACTGGAACAGGAAGTCGCCCTCCTTGCCAAAGACGCTGATTCTACTATTGGCGGAGTCGGCCACATATATCCGATCCTTGAGACCCCAAGCGACACCCATCGGCGAATCGAACCGTGGCTTGTCCCCGCGGCCGGGACCGTAAACAGAGAGAATCGGTTCTACACCAGGTTTCTTCTCACCGCCGGTCTCAGTGAAATTCGCCGGACGCGATAGCCACCACAGATAGCCCAGAAGCAGCACTAGGATCACTGCGAGCGCGATCGCGAGTCCCGCGAACGTCTGCCTGGGCGTCACATAGAAGCCGCGCGCAGTCCGGGCAACGGGTGCATCTGCGGATTCGACGTCTTCGAACTCTGGGTCATTCTCGTAATCAGCCTCGAACTCGTCATCCGGGAGCTTGTCCGGCCCGCCGTCGTAGTCGCTCATCGCGAGGCCTCCAGGCGGTCGAGCCCTTCGACGGCGAGCTGCAGGTCCGGAGCGTACTTCAGGGCCAACTTATACCGCTCGATCGCCCACCCCGTGTTACCGAGCTTCTCGTAGGACAGCCCCATCAGGTACTGCAGATCAGCCATCTCGGGATGCGCTTCGACCGCGGGACGAACTGCTCGGATGGCAGAACGATACTGACGCTTCTCCGTGTAGAGCTCTCCGAGCGCCTTGGCGGCAAGCACGTGCCCGGGCTCCACCTCAAGCACGTCCCAGAACGACTCCTCGGCTTTGCGGCCGACGTCGAGCTTCAGATAGACGACGCCCCGGTTGTACAGCGCGGCGGTATCGCCCGGCTGCTCATCGAGCACCGTTTCATACTCTGCGAGCGCCTTGTCATAGCGGCCCGCAAGTTGATACGAGTAGCCGAGACCCAGGTGCGCCGCAGGATCCTGTGGCGCGGAGCGCACCTTGGCACGCCATGACTCGATCTCCGCTTCACGCGGGCTGAGCTCACGCTCGTCGCCCGCGACCACTCCGCGGATCACGTAACCACCGACCGCCATGACGCCCAAAAGCAGGACCAGAACGAGAATGGCGAGCCACATCGGGATGAGGTTTCCCGGTGCGTGATCGTCCGATTCCCCACCGCTGGGCTGGGGTGTCGCTCCCTGTTCTGTCATGCGGATGCTGGGCCTCTCGTTGTGGCTCCGTCGTCATCGGCCGTCCGTTTCCGGTCGACCCACGTTGAGCAACGACGATGCCGCTACCCTTGAATAGGCTGTGTGTTTATGGTGCAGGCGTGGGAGTCGGCGTCGAGCTCGCCTCAAGCCGAGTTATCGCCTCGGCGACACCGGCCTGCGCCGGCTTTCTGAGTTCCGTTTTCTTCAGCACATCGAGAGCCTTGGCGTACTGGCCATCCTGCTCGTACAACTGCGCCAGCAGGATTGCCGCTTCGGTGTACGCGTGGTCCATCTCGAAAGCGGTCACCAGCTCACGTATCGCCTCGCTGGACTTGTTCTGGCCGATAAGCGCTCGGGCGTACTGGAGTCTGATCGCGGGTCCGTACCTCTCGACCGCGATTCCATCCAGTGCAACCTCCGCAGCCTTCTCGTAGTAGGAGGGCTCGGCGAACATCTGCGCGCCCATGTTGTAGAGGTTCGCCAGGAAGACGTAGTTGTCGTACTCGGGCGGCACGAACGCGATTGTGTCGCGCAAGGACACCTCAGCAAGATTGAACTTCTGCTTCGCGGCTACGACCAATGGCTGCGGATCCTGATTGGACTGCTGCGCCTGCTGCGCCTGGTTGATGTAGTCCAGGGCCTCATCGGTGTAGGCGAGCCCGACCTCGGCCCGATACATATCGTTAAAGGGGTTGAGCTTCGCGGCCTTGAGCGCCATCTCAGTTCTTGCGGCGCCGCGCAGTCCGATCCGCGTCTGTAGGTACGCGTTGTCGGCCTGGATGAACACGAACTGGTAGCCGACTCCAAGACCAACAAGCACAAGCAGGACGGCCGAGACCGCGAGGCCCCACGACGGTGCCTTGAACTCGACGATAGCGGCCGTCGGCGCCAACACGACCGCGATGGCCGTCCAGAGAAGGAATGTGTTGCCGGTGACCGACAGACCAAACATCAGCTGCACAAGGTATCCCGCGCAAGCAGCCCAGAACGCCCCCAGCAGAATGCGCTTATGATCATCGGTCTTCTTGAACACGGCCGGGGCCGAGCGCACCGCCGCCCAGCCGAAGATGCCGTACAGCAAGAGCATGCCAACGATGCCGATGCCGGCTGCGAGTTGGAGTGGGTAGTCGTGAACGTTGTCGGCAACGGATAGGTAGCCTGCGTCCGCTACATAGTCGTACGGCTTGTACTTGGGGAAGACGAGCCGAAACGTGTCTGCCCCGAACCCGACGATCGGGCTGTCCTTGATCGCGTCGATCGCCGCGGTCCATATCTCCGTACGCGTCTTTCCGCTTCCACCATCGAAATCGAGGATCGAGGCGAACCTGCGGCCGAAATTCATGACCTCGTTGGGATTGGAAAGACTCCTGATGATGATGCCTGCGCCGACTGCGATGATTCCGCCAACGGGTAGCCACTCGAGTTTGGACAACTTGGCCGAGTGGCGCCACGCGAAGAAGATGACGAATCCAACGCCGACGAAGCCGCCAATCCAAGCACCGCGTGTGAACGCCGTGATCCAGCACCACACGTTGAGAAGCATCCCCGCCCAGTAGATGAGCCGCCAGTTGGTGCGCGTCTCAGACAGGGCCAAGCCGAGGGTGACAGGAATCGAGAACATCAAGAACCCGCCGAGCAGGTCCGGGTTGCCGTACGTCGAGAACGAGCGGTTGGGCTCGAAGGGCAGAGCGCCCCATCCGATGAGGTCGTAGCCCACGGACTGGGCGACGCCGTAGCCGGTGACGAGTACGCCTGACCAGAACAGGCTCTGCGCAAGGGTCTTCACGCGCGAGGGACGGTCGGCGAACTGGAGTACGAGGAAATAGATGACCGCATAGTTCAGGAACGACAGAAGTCCCTCGAAGCGACGGTACTTGCCGAACACCGCCGTCGGCGGATGGATCGACGTGAACGCCGTCAGCAGCACCCAGCCGAGGAACCCAAGAATCAGCCAGTCAATGGGGGTCCGACGGATCTTGCCGCCGTGGTTGAGCATGTCCCACGACCAGGCGCCAAAGGCAATCAGGCCAAGAACGCGCTGCAGAAACACCTTCATGATGTCGAACTGATCGTAGGTGATCGGCAGATCGAAGCCGAGCCAGGTGAAGTTGCCGATGGCGATAGGCACCAGGAACACCATCGAGAGCAGGGAGTACCACGCGATCTTGCGCGCTGAGCTCATGTTCTCGGCGGGTACGGAGGCTTGATTCGTGGCGCGAGTACCGCCGTTCCGTGCCTTGCTGCTGGTCGATTTTGCTGCCTTCGCCATGCGTTTGACTCCTCTTATCTCGCGCCGCGCCCTGTCAGCACGACTCGCAAGGTCTCTGCCACGATCTGTACGTCCATGGCCAGGTTCTGATGATACATATAAATCAGGTCGTACTTCAGTTTACGTTCCGGAGTCGTCGCGTAGCCGCCACTGACCTGTGCGAGCCCGGTAACGCCTGGCTTCACGTTGAACCGTTCTTGGTAGCCGGGAATCTCCGTCAAGTACTGCTCAACGAAGAAAGGTCGCTCGGGACGCGGCCCGACGAAGCTCATCTGCCCCTTGAGGATGTTGAAGAGCTGCGGCAGCTCATCGATGCGCGACTGCCTCAGGAAGCGTCCCACCCGCGTGATGCGGGGATCGTCCTCATCGGCGAGTACGGGACCGGACAGTCGCTCGGCATCCTTGACCATCGTACGGAGCTTGTAGACCGGGAACGGCTTGAGGTGCTTACCGGCGCGCTCTTGCGAGAACAGAACCGGCCCGCCGTCGGTGACCAGAATGGCAATGGCGGCGATCAGAAGAACCGGGCTGAGGACGATCAGGACTACCAGCGCACCGATGAAGTCGATGGCACGTTTTGCGGCAGGCTGGTACTGAGGGACCGTCGAGCGCGTGATCTCCATGAGCGGGACATCGCCGACGATCGCGTCGACGGTGCCGATGAATATCTCGTAGAGCTCCGGAACCACGTCGACACGCACGGAGAGTTCATCGGCGAGGACGAGCGACTCGACGAGCTCACGCAGGGCCACAGGGCTGACCACGATCACGCGGGTTGCACCGTGTGCACGAGCGACACCTGCGATCTGGGCGGCGTTGCCCAGCACCGGGTAGCCGCCGATCTGCTCGGCGTACGTGGCCGAGGGGTCTGTGGACGGGTCGACGAGTCCGGTGACCTTCCAGCCCCACTTGGAGCGGCGCTCAACCTCGGCGGCCAGCTCGACCGAGGCTGGGCTGGTGCCCACGATGATCACACGCTGTTCGGGCCACTTGACGCTGCCAAAACGCAGGAAGATCGCACGCCACGAGATGAGCAAGACGATGATGACGAACCACGCGATCAGCGGCGCGGGACGAGGCATGGCGCGCGTCAGCGGACCACCGAGGTAGGCAAGTGCCAAGGTGAGGACGGTGCCGAGGAACGTCGCGGCAGCCGTGAAGCGGACAACCGCCCACGCTGTGTCGGCGCGCTCGGGGTCATAGAGGCCGTAGATCCAGCCTGAGACCACGTACGCGAGAACGATCAGTGGGGAGAGCGCGATGAACGCGTTGAGGTTGTACGCCGGCAGCCCGCGCAGCCAGATGAGCAGCGCAAGCACATAGCCAACGAGCACAAACAACGCGTCCAGGGCGATGGAGAGCGCGATGAACTTCGAACGTGACATCTAGCCCCTCCCCCTCTTCGCGGCGTGTCGTTCGATAGCCTCAGAATATGCCGAAAGGTGACCTTCGACCATGCGCGGAATGGTGAACTGCGAGAGGGCTCGTTCCTGCGCCTGGCGGCCCAGACGTTGGCGGAGGGCGTCGTCGGTGACCAGGAGATTGAGCGCGGCGGTCAGCTCGGAGACGCTGCCGACCGACACCGTCAACCCGGTGACATCATGAAGATTTGCGTAGGGCACGCTGGTGGGCAGGTCGGTCGAGACCGCGGGTGTCCCCGCCGCGTGGGCCTCTATCTGCACGAGACCGAACGCCTCACTCGCAGCGACGCTGGGCAGCGCAAAGACATCGGCTGCATGGTAGTGGGCCGAGAGGCCGGCGTCGTCGAGTGGTGCGAGGAAGCTGACGCGTTCTGCGATACCTGCAGCGACCGCGATCTCGCGCAGCTCGCTCTCGAGCGGACCGCATCCGATGAGCACGAGGTCGGCGTCGATGCTCGCCATGGCGCGGACGAGCACATCGGCGCCTTTGTAGTACACGAGGCGTCCAACGAACAGGACGATTCTGCGGCCGGCGTGCTCGGCGCGGATACGATCTGCATGAGCGCGGACTTCCGTCGTGGGCTCGGCGATCTCCTCTACGTGGAGGCCATAGTCGACGACGCGGCACTTCTCGGCGCGGGGCGCGAGGAAGGGCGAGTTCGCGATCATATTGGGCGATGAGGTCACGATCAGGTCGGCGCGGTCGAGCACGCGCTCGAGAAACGGCTTGTACGCCGCGAGCAGACGCTTCTGGCGCACGATGTCGCTGTGGTAGGAGACGAGGGTGGGCACGTCCGGGCTCGCTTGAAGCCACGCCAGATCGCCCCATGGGTACGGCTGGTGGAGGTGGATGATGTCCGGCGGCGTGACCGAGCGCGCGGCCGCGCGTAGCACTCCCGGCATCGCCAGCGCGATCGGTGCCGAGGACAGTGCGAACTGCCGAGGAAGCCGCTGAACCCGGACACCGGCGATGGTCTCCTCGATGCGGGAGCGGGATTCATTGCAGACGATCGCGGTCACCTCGGCGTTCGCGTGGGCGACGAGGCCCTCCGAGAGATACCGCACGACGGTCTCCACGCCGCCCAGATGCGGCGGCGAATAGTACTTGTTCACCATCGTGACGCGCAGGGCGCGGTCTGCGGGGAGCGGCATCCGGCGGCTGCTCCTCTAGCCTTCGACCAGCAAGCGGCCCGCTGTGAGAAGCGCGTCGACCGTCTCACCGGTGGGCGCCTCAGAGTAGATGCGAACCAGGGGCTCGGTGCCGGACGGACGCAACAGGAGCCAGGCATCGTCGGCGAGGAGGAACTTCACGCCGTCGGTGCGCACGATGTCGAGCACGGGCACTCCCGCGACATCTGTGGGTGCAATCGTGGCTGCGCGCGCGAGGAACGCGTCCTTGACCTCGGGCGCGAGCTTGAGATCGACGCGCTTGTAAGCCATGGGGCCGGTGATCGCGAGCATGTCGGCGACGAGCTCGCCAAGGCCCTTGCGGCGCTGCGCCATCATCTCCGTGAGCATGAGCGCCATCAGCAGGCCGTCGCGCTCGCGCACGTGGTCCGGAAGGCCGATGCCGCCACTCTCTTCCCCGCCGATGAGGACGTCGCCCTTCACCATCTCCTCGTAGATCCACTTGAAGCCGATGGGCGTCGTGGTGACCTCGAGGCCGAGGTGGCGCGCGTAGCGGTCGACAAGCACCGAGGTCGACAGCGTCTTGACGATGCGGCCGGTCTGGCCCTTGTCCTCGACGAGATGGCCGGCAACGAGGCCGATGATGCGGTGCGGACTCACGAACTCGCCGTCACGATCCACGGCGCCGATGCGATCGGCATCGCCGTCGGTCACGAACGCGGCGTCGTAGCCGCCTTCTCGGACAAGATCGCGAGTGGGGTCGATCCAGGGGATGATCGGCTCCGGGTGAAGGCCGCCGAAGCCGGGATTGCGCTGGTCGTGCACCTCGGTCACATCGACGCCGAGGCTGCGGAGGGTATCTGCGAGGTAGGTCTGGCCGGCGCCGTAGAGCGGGTCGACGATGACGCGCAGGCCGGCTGCAGCGATCGCGTCAGCATCGACGAGGCCGCGGAGGTTCGCGAGGTATGGGCTGACGAGGTCGACGACCTCGTACTCACCACGGGCGCTCGGCACGGCATCGATGAGCGCCGCCTCGACGCGCTCGGTGAATGCGACCGGAGAGGCCCCGCCGTCTGCCATACGGAGCTTGAAGCCGAGGTACTCGGCGGGGTTGTGACTGGCTGTGAGCATCACGCCGCCCACGGCGGCCTCATCACGAGCCACCGACCAGCAAAGCGCAGGGGTCGGAAGGTACGCAGCGGAAACGATCACACGCAGCCCGTGCGATGCGAGCACCTCAGCGGCGGCTCGAGCGAACGACTCGGCCTCGAAGCGTGTGTCGTAGCCAACGATTATGGTGCCGCCGGGGTTCTCGGCCGAGAAGACACGTCCTGCAGCATCGGCGACACGCCTCAGGCTGTCGTAGGTGAAGTCGGCGCCGATCACGGCGCGCCAGCCGTCGGTTCCAAAACGGATGTCAGTAATCATCGACCGTCAGTCCTCGCCTCGACGCGGATACATAGCGTCCATAGTGCAGCATTCGGGGGGCGTTAGACCACCTGCAGCATGAATCTTGTACCGCCGATGTGCCAAGCGTGTCTCTCAGCGAAGCCGTATCACCCTGGAATAGGCGCTTCCTACCGGCCTCAGCACACCGTTTCCTGCCCACACCGTGCGCGCACGCCACTCGCTACCGCGAGGCACATAACGAGGCGTTCTGAACGTGATTCGTTCCGATCTGTAGGCCGCACGGTTCGTACCAGCGACCGGTCGCAGTGGCACGTTTTCGAGCACGCGATACGTCTTCCATGCACCACCAGCAGTCCGGCGCTCGAGAACGACGCGCACCACCCCAGTGGCTGCCGACGACTCGATCGACCCGGTCACCGTGAACACAAGCGGGCGCGGAGTGCCGCCGGCTCGCACGACAGTCGGCCGAGACAGCCGAACAGGCTTGGGCCACGTGTCGAAGTGCACGACATCGCCCCAGTTGCCGGCAGCATCGATAGCCCTGATATGCAGATATCGTTGCCTGCTAGACGCAGGAAACGCGAACTCCGCACGATCCGTGGCGACAATCGCGGCCGGGACCGTGGCAGGCGACGTATCGAATGCAATCGCATACCCGACGACTCCCGATAGATCCGGCGCCGAGCTCCAAGCGACGAGGAGCGTGTCTCCCGCCGGTCGAGCGGCGTACGCCGGCTGACTCACGCGCGGCTTGGTGCGGTCGATGGTGAACACGACGACCTGCGCGGCTTCAAGGTTGCCGGCATTGTCGACGGCGCGGAACGAGACCGCGTGCTTTCCCTCGATCGTGAAGATGATCGGAGCCGTGTACGTCGTCTCCACTCCCCCGTCCTTGCGATACCGGATACCGGCAGGGCCGGAGACGGTGTCTGTCGCGCTCAGCGCCACGGTGACGTTGGCCGAGGTTTCACGCGACGGTACACCGGTCGCTGTGGTCTGAGGCGCTCCAAAGTCCGAGCGTCCCTCAAGTGCGATCGAGGTCACCTGTCCCCAGTTGCCGAGCCCGTCACGCGCCATGGCGTGGACGTACCATCTGCCGGTGGGAAGCGTCGGGAACGTTGTGGTCAACTGGGAGGCCGTGATCGTCTTTGTCGGCACGCCTGCCGGGTCCGAGTCAATCGAGATCGCGTATCCAGTGACGCCGCTGAGATCGGTCGCTGCATCCCACGCGACGCGAACGGATCCCCATGTCGGCACGCCGGGAAGGTGAGAGGAAGACGTGAGCCCCACGACAGTCGGTCCCGTGCGGTCGAGGCGGATGTCTGCTTCAAGCAAGAGCACGTTGCCGGCTTCGTCAAGGTACTCGGCGTACACGGTGTGCGTGCCATCTACTGCAGGCAACGTCACCGTAGCTGCCGTGTTGTAGGCGACCCAGGCCGAGGCGGGCGCGGTATCGACCGCAATTCGCATCTGGTTCGCACCCTCGACTGACGAAAGAACATTGACCGTCGTCGTGGCCGTGAGGGCCGCAGCAGCATCCAACGCAAACGTGCCAACGGGGGCAAGGTAGTCGATCGCGAACGCGATAGACTGCTCCAACTCGCTGTTTCCTGCGTGGTCGACTGCGCGAAACGTAAGTGCATGCGCCCCTTCGCTCGAGAACCTCAATGGCGTCGTGTACACGCTCTCGATTCCGCCATCACGCCGGTAGTAGATGGTTTCGACACCTGACACCGTATCGGTTGACTCCAAGCTGATTGTGACCGCGGTCGGAGACGGTCCGATCGGTACACCTGTCGCCGTGGTCTCGGGCGGGGTGACATCCGAGCGTCCCTCGAGCGCGATCGAAGTCACCGGTCCCCAGTTGCCGAGCTCGTCACGCGCCATGGCGTGGACGTACCACGTGCCGGTGGCAAGCGTCGGGAACGTTGTAGTCAGCTGGGAGGTCGTGATCGTCTTTGTCGGCACGCCTGCCGGGTCCGAGTCAATCGAGATCGCATATCCGGTGACACCGCTGGGGTCGGTCGCCGAATCCCAGGAGAGCTCGGCGGTTCCCCACGTCGGCACGCCGGGAAGGTGTGAGGAAGACGTGAGCCTCACGACAGTCGGTCCCGTGCGGTCGAGCCGAATATCGCGCTGGAGCGACAGTACGTTACCGGCCTCGTCACGATACTCGGCGTACACGGTGTGCGTGCCGTCTAATGCAGGCAACATCACTGTGGCTGCATTGCTGTAGGTGACCCAAGTCGAGGCGGGCGCGGTATCAACCGCGATTCGCATCTGGTTCGCGCCGCTCACTGCCGACGAGACCGCGATGGCGGTCTTCGAGGTCACAGAAGAACCACCGGCAAGCTGCATGGCTCCCACTGGGGCGGTACGGTCAATTCGGAACGCGACGTCTTGCTCGAGCTCGACATTGCCCGCCCTGTCGAGAGCGTAGAACGACAGCGTGTGTGCTCCCTCGGTCGTAAAGGCGATCGGAGCCGTATACGTCGTCTCCGCTCCACCATCTTTGCGGTGTCGGATGCCGGCCGGACCTGAGACGGTGTCGGTCGCGGTGAGTGCGACAGTGACGTTGGCCGAGGTTTCCCGCGACGGTACACCGGTCGCGATGGTCTCAGGCGCCCCAAAGTCCGAGCGTCCCTCGAGTGAGATCGAGGCCACCGGTCCCCAGTTACCGGCACGGTCGCGTGCCATCGCGTGTGCATACCAGGTGCCCGAGGTGAGTGCCGAGAACATGAATGCCGTGGACGATGTCGTGATTGAGGCCGTCGGCGCCCCCACCGGATTGACGTCGATCGAGACAGCATATCCGGCGATGCCGCTGGGATCGGAAGGTACACTCCAGTTCAGCTCACCGGGGCCCCACGTAGGCAGCCCTGTCGGGTGCGTTGGTGAGGTCAGTCCGGTCAACGTGGGACCCACTCGGTCCAGCAGAATATCACGCTCAAGAGACCGTACGTTACCAGCCTCGTCACGGTACTCGGCATACACGGTGTGCGTGCCGTCAACTGCCGGCAGGGTCGCGGTGGCCGCGGTGCTGTAGGCGACCCAAGCCGAGACCGGCGCGGTGTCGACCGCGATTCGCATCTGGTTCACGCCGCTCACTGCCGAGGAGACCGCGACGGCGGTCATCGAGGTCACAGAAGAGCCACCGGCGACCTGCATGGTACCCACCGGCGCAGTGCGGTCGATGACGACTTGCGTCGTCTGCTCGGACTCTAGGTTCTCGGCTAGATCGACCGACCAGAACGCTACCGTATGTGTACCCTCGACCGAAAGGTCCAGCGAACCCGAGACGGGCTGCGCCACGCCGTCCACGCGTGCGTAAGTTCCGGCCACCGCGGAGCCGACATCGGTTGCCGAGAACGTCAGCCTGACGGTCGCCGCGCGTGTGGGGCCGGATGCGGTGCTCGTTACGGTTGTGACAGGTGCAATACCGTCGCGCAGTAGGACCTGTATGCGACATCCCGCGCGCTCAAGTGCCAGCGTGCGGCCGTCCTGCGTCGGCACAAGCGATGCGGGTTCCCACATGCTGCCGACCCGCGTGTTTGTTCCGTCGTACGTCGAAAGCAGGGTCAGGTTGTCGGCGTAGCGCACGAGCCTGTTATTGCCGGTATCGGCAACAACGACCTCCGTGCCATCCGCCATGACTGCTGCCGGCTGGTACATTTGACCCACGTTCACTCCACGCGAACCCACCTTGCCCAGATAGGCACCGGATGTGGCAGCGAACTTCTGCACACGATTGTTGCCCGTGTCTGCCACCCACAGCACGTCACCGGACACAGCGACTCCACGGGGCTGGTTGAACTGCCCTAGCGCGGAACCCGCCGTCGCAGATCCGATCATCGACTCGTACAGCCATGTCGCAGTACTGAACTTCGCGACTCGGTTCTTGCCCGTATCGGCTACAAACAGCGTTCCCGAATCCGAGACCGCGAGGCCGCGCGGCGCCGATACCTGACCTGCCCCGGCCACCTGTCCAAACGATCCGAGGTAGCTGCCGGCTGCACTGTAGCGCTGGATTCGGTTGTTGCCGGTGTCCGACACGAGCAACGTCCCATCCGCTAACACAAGCAAGCCCTTGGGTGACGACACCTGACCCGGACCGGGACCCGGACCCGCGACTGTTCCCAGGTAGTCGCCGGACACGCCGTACTTCAGGATGCGCGAATTGCCCGTATCTGCGACGTAGTTGACTCCCGTGCTTAGATCCGCCGCGACCGCCTCGGGTGCCGACAGATTTGGGGTCATCGTACTAGGTGTCGACCACGGAGCCGCCCATGTTCCCGCGGGAGACCGGCGCTGAATCCGATCATTGCCGGTATCCGCAATGACCAAGGTTCCCGTGGAGTTCATCGCACCCGATCTGGGACTGTCGAACAGTGACCACATCAGGTTGTCTGGCAATGCCCCAAGTGACTCGAGGACATCACCGTCAAGCTCACAACGTTCGATTCTGAAGTTACCGGTGTCGGCGATAATCAGACTGTTGCCGTCTTGCGAGAGCGAGATCCCAGTTGGACTCGTATACCGCGATACCCGGGGCGTACTAGTATCCGTCCAGCCCCAGTTGGTGGACGTCCGGGAGACGCTAGGCTCGAACTTCATAACCTGCCGCTTGTTTGAATCTACGACATACACGTACCCCGCGGAGTCAACAGCGATCCCCGAGGGTCGATCAAATTGACCAGGACTGTCGCCCCACGTCTCCAGAAACGCACCGGTCGCCGAAAAGACGGCGACTCGCGCGTTCTCCGTGTCGCTCACATATACACGGCCGTCCACGCCCACGGCAATGCCCTCCGGGAACGCGAACTGTCCGTTTGCGATGCCTCTAGAGCCCCACGCCCGGACGAACGTCCCATCGCGCTCGAACACTTGCACGCGGCTGTTCCCCGTATCGGCGACGTAAATAAGGTCGTCCGGACCCAACGCGACAGCGCCAGGATTGAGTAGTCTACCGGTCGTCGAACCCTTCGAACCGAAGCTGGCTTTGAGCATGCCCGTAGAGTCGAGTATGCGAACCCGATGGTTACCGGTGTCAGCGATGATCACGTCGTTGTTCGGCGCCACCGTAACCCCTTGGGGGGCCCGCACGGACGTCGAGTTGTCCGGGTACGCATCGATCGCATAGAACGGCACCGAAACCGGAGCGGCAAACGCGCTGCCCAGTGTTCCGCCCACGGCAGAGGGCAGAGGGAGCAGGGCCGTCGCGAGCACGAAGCTCAGCGCGGCACGGCAGCTCCTGCGAATACGACACACAACGGCGTCAGAAACGCGGAAGAGTCTGATCGAAGTTGTCGACTGCATTGCCAAGTACTCGCACACTCCCATCGGAGATTGCAACATGAATCGCGTCTTGCTCGGAATCGGCGATCATGCCCTTGAGCACCGTGAAGGGCACAGTGACAGACTTGCCGCTCCGGCCGTCAGGGTAGACCACGAGCTTCACTACTTCGCCGTAGGGCACCGTGCCGATCGAGCCCGTGTCCGTCTTGCCGGTGCTCGGCTTGTACGACATGCCCACGGCCACGATCTCGGTACCCTTCAGAGGCTTTGAGCTGGTGTCGTTCCAGAAGATGATTCGCACGTTCATGCCGGGTTTCGTTGACGGCTTGACCCCTGGCTTGGGCGCTGGCTTGGTCCCCGGCTTTGGAGCAGGCTTGGGAGATGCCGAGGAGCCCGAACCGCTGGTGTTGTTGGTATTCGAGTCGGTTGCGGTCGAAGCTCCGGTACCGCCACCATTCGCCGCAGCAATCGCCTCTGCGTCGGCGTTCTTTACCGCCGCCGCGTCGCTGGCCGTTGCGGATGCCCCGTCGACCCCGGATGCCCGTTTTGCCGGACTGAGGCCAGAACCTGAGGACGACGATGCACGCGAACAGCCTACGGTCGGTGCTATGAGCGCAATCGCCATGAGTGACACGGCGACGATACGGATGCGGGAAGGTATCACGGGCTCCTCCAGGTCGGTCCGACGGGTCACGCTGCTCTCATCCTATCATCGGCAGCTTGACGGTATCTCTCTAGCAAACGGTGGACCGCGCGTGGAGATAACGTGAAGACGACCGACGTGACACATACCGTCCTCAACCGTGCCGCGCCCATCGCGATGGTGAGGAGCCGCTGCCGATACACTGGTAGAATCACTTCGCCCAAGTAGACATCGTAAGGAGGTAGGCCATGGACCCGAAACTCTCTGCACTTCGCGAGCTGCTCCGAGACCCATCGGCCAACTACACCGCCGTGGCGGTCGCAATCGCCGCTCTCGTGCTCTTCGTTCTCATCATCATCCTCGCGCTCATCGCCGCCATCATGCCCAAACGGCGTGCGGTCGCGTCTGGCACGACCGAGAATTCGCACGGCCACGCCGCTAGTGCTGCGGCGCTAGTCGCCATTGTGGTGCTTGCCGGCGTGATAGGTGCGTCGGCGCTCTGGTACCAGCAGACTTCTAAGAACGTGTTTTGCACGGAATCCTGTCACTCCATGAAGACAGCTACGATCTCGTGGATGCGTTCACCCCATAGTCGCGTGAACTGCATCGGCTGTCATGAGGACTCGAGTCTGAAGAGTGTGCCGAGAAACGCAGCCTACCGGATGTATTACCTGTACCGGGAGTATGTCTCACAGAGCGTAAGCGTGCCGCTCGCCGTGCCTGCGGCTCGGTGTCTGAGCTGCCATGAGCAGGTGCTCGATGCCCGCTTGACGGCCAGAAACGGTGATTCCTTCACACATCGCGAGACCCTGGTCGATGGCGCGAGCTGCAGAAGCTGTCATCGGTCGCAGGGGCATGAGCCGGCGCGAAAGTAGTGGTATCTTTGTGCATGGTTTCGGTTCGTACGCCTAATCCGGGCCACACAGAGCGAACCCCACCGGGCGAACAACAGAGGGGCGCCGCATGTGCGGCGCCCCTCTGGCAATTCCGGTCTCAAGAAAACTCCTAGTAGTCCAAGCCTATGCCGTTGGCACCACTACGATGGCACCGGAGACACACGCCATCCTCACTCGAATCCACCGCTCCACTGGCGACTGCAGAGGCGTCGCTGGCGGACTGAAGAAACCGCTCGCCCTCCGTGTAGTGCGGCCATTCGGATGTTCCGAACTCACTCGAGTGACACGACGAGCAGTATGTTGAGTTATTCCATGCAACTTTACCGGTGAACGTGGAGCTGTTGGTGTAGTTGGCGGTCGCAGTGGTCATCACGTGTGACTGCGCAACGCTGCCATCTCGTTGAATGCCATACGATTCAGCATAGTACACGCCGCCAAGATTGAAGTGACACCCAGCACACCACTTGGTGAGCGCAGTGGCGGAATCGTCAGTCGAGCGTGGAGCGCCCGCGAGAGGGTCGTAGTTCGGAAGCCCGGTATTCGGGTCGACGTCGACCTTGGGCCCAATCAGGATCTTGGTGCTGAGATAACTGTTTGCGGTCATCTCGGATTCCGCGCCGTGGACCTGATGACACGTGGTGCACAGCAGCCCAGAAAAGACGGTTCCGTTGTAGTAGTTGTGCGCGTTGGGGATGTCGGCGGCACTGAAGTTATTGGGGTTACTTCCGTACACCTGCGTGTAGCTACTCGCAAGACTTACGTGACAGTAGTCACATGCCTCCGAGACCTTCGCCGGAAGCAAGACCTCGCTGCCTGCAGGTGCGCTGTGTACCGCGTGACACACCGCGCATTTGACAGTGGTCGTGGTGTAGCCGCCATGAGGTGAACTCTGCTGGCCCGGCAGGGTGGCCACCTCGCTCCAGGGCACGTACGCCAAAGGAGCCGGAGCAATCGCGAAAGCCTGGGTCGTGAATCCGAGCACCAAACACGCCGTGATCGCTGCTATGAACCAAGTCCTTCGAGCGGTACCCACGTTGTATCCTCCATGCATCCATGTACACGGGAAAGCGTCTTTGTATCCGGCCGGTCTCCCCTGCGACTCAGCCAAGACGACTGCGCCTCACAACTGTAACAACCAACGACGCAATTCACAATCGTTTGGGAGGTACGCCCCTGTCTATTCTCGTTATTCGATACTGTTTGACGTCTGTGCGTGTCTACCAAGCATGCGCCATGCCGACCATGCCGAGAACAGCATCGCCAACAGCAAAACGACCGCCGGAGGCACCAGATAGCGATACGGACTCGACGCGATTCGCCACAGCGATGACCGAACCGGCTCCACACTGGATCCCGGGAGCCTGATCATCTGAACGCGGTTGTTCTGTGTATCTGCAACAGCGAACCAGTCCCTGCGAGCGTCGTAGGCAACCGAGGTCGGATAGAAGAACTGCCCGTCGTTTCGCCCGAACTCCCCGTATGCCTTCACGCGTTCACCGTTCTTGGGGTCCACCACCACGAGCTCGAAGGTGAACGCGTCTACGACAACCAACTGACCCTTGCCGTCAAACGTCAGGTCCTGAGGCAGGTCCCACGATTCCGTCGCAGTCATGGTCGCAGGTTGAGCCGGCGTCAGGGGTGCTGCCCACAACAGGGTACCGCTCTCGTCGAACGCCTGAATCCTCCTGTTGTAGGAATCTGCGATGTAGATGGAGCCCTTGCGGGCGACGATTCCCTGGTACGCATCGATCTGGCCCGGCTGCTTGCCGCGCGTTCCAAAGGACGAGAGTCGCTTGCCCTGCTCATCGAACACGATGACGTGACCGACATCGAGGACGTAAACTTTGCCGTCGGCCTCATAGACACCGCGAGCCATCTCGTCAACGCGGTACTCTCGTACGTACTCCTTGTTCCGGTTGAATACGATGACCTTCTTCGCCTGCGAGTCCGCGATGAAGACGTCGCCGTTCTCAGCGATGTCGATCGACTCGGGGCGGGTGAACTGGCCCTCCCCCGCACCAGGCGCCGTGCTGGCAAGAACCCCCTTGGGAGTGCCGTCCGCCGAGAAGATCATGATGCGACTCCGGATAGGATCGGTCGCGTAGATGTCGCCGTTCGGTGCGATGGCGACAGACGAGGGCGATTGTAGCTGTTCGCTGGCGCTGGGGCCAAACCCGTAGAGCGAGCGCACCCACTGCATATCCTTGCTGGCCGCAGGGGCCGAGCTCGCAGGCAATCCGACAGGCTGTAGCAGATTGACGAATAGAGCGACAAGTACTGCTAGCAGGGCGACCAGCAGGACAACGACCATCGAGAGCACCCATCGGGTGTAGTTGGGAGCGGTGGACTCAGCCACGCTACTCACCCTCCTTCAGTCGTTTAAGGCCGAGGAGGGCCGCGCCGTAGTCAGGTACATAGCGAAGAGCCGTTTCGTACGCCTTGGTCGCGCTCGCGTCTTGATCGGATGCGGCGTAGAGGTCGCCGAGAGTCACGTACATGTGTGCCTGCCGAGGTGAAAGCTCCAGGGCACGCAGCACGTCCTTGATCGCTCCCGCCGTGTCGCCCAGCGTTTGACGCGTCAAACTTCTGCTGTAGTAGCCGCGGACGAGGTCCTGGTTAACGGAGTCGACCAAGAGGCCCTGCTTGATGCGAGAGGCAACGGCCTCCGACTCCTCGCGCGACAGCTCAATCAGCGCCTCATCGTAGACGGCGAGCGCCTCCTTGGGGCGGCCCGCTGCACGTAGGACCTCTGCCTCCGTGAGCGCGAGCGCTGGCGCCTTGTTCGAGCGTCTCCCACGACGGACCGCCGCGAGCGCATCGTCGTACCTCTCGCCTTGTGCGTATGCATACGCCAAGGCCTGCCAGGCAGATGCGTCACCGGACTTCGCGCGCAGAGCGATCTCTGCGGCGGCGATATCGCGCTCCACCAGTGTTCGTGGCGCCTTCTCAGTAGTGGCGAAGAAGAGCACCATCGCCGCGGCGAGCGACAGGACCACGATGATGAGAACGAGTGCCACGCGCAGAAGCCATGCCGAGACCGGATCAAGATGCTGCCACGGGTGGTCGTTCAGGTCGGGATTGTGATCGCCGACGCCGTCGGCGTCGCCAGCGGAATCAGCATCGGAATCGGGCTCCTCGAGGGCGACGACGGTGTCGTCCGCAAGCCACGCGTCGAGGGTGTCGACGGATGGTTCCAGATCAGGGTTGGGTGAAGCCGGGACGACCATGCGCATCGCAACTCCTGGACCGGGAGGGTGGGTCATCAGTATACCGTCGTATGGGAAAGCCGCTCAGCCGTGCGAGCAACGTTCGCAGAGAGCGGCGCCGCAACGTGCCAAGGCGCGGTGACTGCCGAGACAAGGGCCCATGCCAGCGCCTCTCGTCTCGCCGGCGCCTCGCCGTCGACATTCCCAAGACGGATTCCCGCAAGATGCATGCCCAGGGTCTTTCTCCACACCACAGCGCAGACGCCAAAATAGAGAACCTGCACGATCACGCAGGTGGCCAGCACCCCAGCGATGTGCGTAACCGGACTGAGCGTCGCCCTGGCGACCGGGAACGGCCACAGCATCATCGCGATCAAGACGGATGTCACGATGTCGACTGCCGACTGCGCTCTGCGCATCTTGGGTGCGGGATCTTTAGATGCGACGGCCTTGGGGGCAGAAGCCTCCATGCTAGTAGCCGGTCAGGTAGGCGCCGTGTATGGAGCTGTACGCGAGCGGAACGCCGATCAGCGTGAACAGAATTACCGGGAGGGCGACTGCGGCATACCACGCGGCCTTGCTGCCCTGCCAGCTGAGTGTGAGACGAACGTGCAAGTAGCCCGCATACACGATCCAAGAGATGAGCGACCATGTCTCGATGGGGTCCCAGGCCCAGTACCGGCCCCATGCTTCGTTGGCCCAGATGGCGCCGGCGACAATCATGATCGACAGGAAGATGAAACCGACACCCACAAATCGGAATGACAGGTCATCCACGACGGTCTGACTGGGCAACCGAGACAGCATGCTGTCTTCCTCGAACTCGCCGCGTCGCTCACGCCAGAGGAACAGCAACGCGAGGGCAAACGCAGCGATGAACGACATGTAGGACAGCTTTGCGAACGCGACGTGGATGGTAAGCCAGTAACTGGCAAGCTTGGCACTGATCTCCAACGGCGACTTGGGTGCGAGCATCGCACCACCAAGCATCAGCACCGCCGAAGGCATCAGGAGCACGCCGACGATTTTCAGCTTGGGCCGCAGCCATGCGATCACACCAAGCGCGAGAACGGCCGCAAACGCATAGGAGGAAACGACCTCGTAGAAGCCAAGGTAGGGGCCATGTCCCACAGCAACCCAGCGAATCCCGATCGCCACAGCGTGCGGAATCAAACCGGCAAGACCAACCCACAGCGCGACTGTGAGAACTCTCTCGACTTTGAACACCGACCCGAAGACGAACAAGATGGCGCTCACGGTGTATGCCGTGACGGTGGCCCACATCAGCATGATCTCGGTGGTCACTCGGCGTCTCCATTCTTGGTGGGCGCGGGGCTCAGCGCATCGCGCACGACCTCTTGAGCTTGCTCGGTGCGAACCTTGTTGGCTCGCCAGTCACGGAACCAGACGTCTACGCTTCTTGCGCCGTCTTCGTGCTCGCGCACCACGGCGACCGCGAGGCTCTGACGGCCCAGTATCGAGACGCTTACCGCGACCAGCGCGATTATGAGCAAAGCATAGACCAGCGGGATGGACGGATCGTCGACTACCGAGAGTCGAGCGTAGTAGCCGACGCCCAGAAGGCGCAGCGCCGACCCGTCGGGCAGCTTGACCTCATCGCCGACGTAGAGTGTCTGGCTGGCGATCGTCGACTCCTGACCCTGCGCGCGGAGCACGACCGTCGCACGCGGGACGCCGGGACGTGTCTGCACACCGGGCAGCTTGCGCAACGGCACCGTCACGGAGGCGAGCACCTGTGCCTCGCCTGGATCGGTGGGCGTGATCGTGAACTCCGCAGCCGTCGTGCCAGATGGAGACTGCGCGTCGTAGTCGACGATGAAGTTGGCACGTGACGTCTCGACTCCATCCTTTGAGACGACCGCAAACCGCGGCGCTAAGCCGGTCTCACTGGTATGGATCATCAGTGGACCATAGCGCATCGGGTTGTTGGGGTAGACGACCTGACTGGCCGCTACGCTTCCGTCAGGTCGCAGGACGGAGACCGTGGGGGCCGGTCCGCGATCGATGCCATCAATCACGTACTTGAGATCGAGCTTGTCGACTCGGATGAGATGCGGCGACTGGTCGAACCGGTGGAGCGCGCCTTGATCGAGAACACCGAAGGACTCGGCGACCAAGGGCTTTGAAGCCCTCACCGGTACGCCCATCAATCCTTCTGCGCGCGTCAGCTGGACGACGAACATGACCAAGATGAACCCTACCAGCGCCCAGTGAAACACCGGGCTTGCATAGACGGACCATGTTCTGGATGCGGCAATGACCATGCCGTCGCTGTCACGGGTTCGAAGTCCCATGGTTCGCAGCGCCTCGGAGACTCTTGAGAACGGCTCGTCGGATTCGTCCGACGCCACCATGACCGAGAACGTGGGGCGGCCCACGAGTGTACGAGCGTCTTCGGCGCTCATATCACGGAGAAGCCGATGGCGACGAATGGCCACCTTGGTACGTCGCCAGGCGCAGACGATGGTGGAGGCGGTCAGCAGGAGCACCATCGCGATGAAAATGGGCGATGAGAACGCCTGATGAAGACCGAGGAGCGCGACCACAGGCTCGGCCATGGGGTGGGTCGATGCCCACGCGATGACCTTCGGGCTGCTAAGCGAGCCTTGCGGTGCGAGTGTTCCGACGAAGGACCAGGCGCCAAGTGCCAGCAACAGAAGAACCGCGAGCCGAGGAGATGCCAACCATGAGGTGATGCGGCGCATTGCGGTCAATGAGTCGGATTCTCCATTCACGTTGGGCCCGATGCCGAAGGGGTCACGCAGCGAGTTCCTAAGGTGCTCGGGGCGCGACACGCAACTCCACCATGTATCCGTGAAGTCGATTCCGCCCGTGCAATCAATGTTAGCACCAGACCCAGTGCGGATGCCGGAATTGCCCAGCGGGACGCATGCCACATGAGTCAATACGGATCATGGAACGTCGTGCGTCTACTCTGAATGCGATTGCAGCTATGACGGGCCCGCGAATGGTTCGCGGGCCCGTCATAGCTGCTAGTACTTGAGGACTGCTCTACGGCCAGATGGTCCCGTCCCTCGGGTGAGCGCTAGTAGAGCATCCAGCTTGGCACTCGCTCTTGGCCCATGAGGTGTTCGCGCCATTCAACATGGTGGTGTAGTTCAACTGATCGAACCCATTCATGCCGCTCGTCGTGAACGATGAGTCAGCATAGGGCGCGACGTCAACGCCAGCTCCACTGCTGACGTGCCTGACCAGTAGGCGCGGCCGCTTCCAGGCGTGCGCGACCCGCACATGGCACTGACCGCAGCGACCTATCGAGGTGTTACCGTTGTGGTTGCCGTCTCCGTGGACGTTGTTACCCCAGTTGTTGGCGCCACTCGTCGTGCCATACAGATCGTGGCACTTGCTGCAGAGATAGGTGGTACTACTCATTCCCAATGCATTAGTACTAGTGAGGTACGTGGTGTTGGTCATGTTGTAGCCGGTCTCGATCCCGATGGTCATCGCTGCACCATGCGGACCGGTGGCACCCGTGTAGTCGTGACAGTCATCGCAGTAGGTCATGGAAGTCGTGCTGAGCGTGCGGCTGCCAGGCTGCAAAGTAACGCCTGCTCGGAACACGTTGACCGTCGGCATGGTGATCGAGTACGTGGTCTGTGCCGGAACCGTCATGGTAGGAATGACTCCGCGCATGAAGGTGAAGGATCGGTGGCCGGAGTATGCATTGTTGAACTCGGTGTTGGCTGCCGTCTGACCGGTCCCGCGATCCTCATGCATCTTCCAGTTGGTCGCATTCCACGACGTGCCCGTGTGGCATGTGGGGCATTTCATGTCGTCTCGTGCGATCGCAGTCTTCACGGTTGCACTCGGGACGGTCGACGGAGTCGTGGTGTTGGTCGTCTTGCGGTGACATGGTGCGCACGCCTTGCCGTTGAAGCTTGTCGGGTAGTTGGCGGTCTGCCCGCTCCACGGGCTCGTGCCGTAGGGCGCACCGGTCAAAGCGTAGTGGTCACGGTCAAGACGATTGATTTCGTGACAACCCTGGCACTGCAAGGTGCTCTCTGTGGCTGACAGCGCTGCACCAGTCTGCAGATTACCGTCGCGGCGGTTAACGGACTGCGTGTCGTGATGCAGGCCGTGCTCAGTGAGCGCAGTGTTCGTGGTGGCCCCGTCGACGTCGTTCCACCATGCCGTCCCGGCGCCGTCGTGACACCCGGCATTGCCGCAGTCCAGGCCCGTACCCTCTGTGGGCCGGCTGCCCTGCGCGGAACCCTTGTGGCAGGCGCCAACGCAACTGATGGACTCAATATTGCCGTCGCCGGTCGTGTCCTTGGTGTGAATCTTGGATACATCGCTGATGTCGTGGCAGTCAGTCCCGAACGTGCCTCCACCACAACGCTGGGCCGCAGGGCGGGTCGTCGCGTTGTGCTTCGCCGCCATCGAACCATGCGCGGCAGGCGCGGAGCCACCAGATGCCTTGTGGCAGGTGTTGCAGTACTTGGCTGCGGTCCAAAGATCCCTGTTCGTGGCGAAGTTGGCCGAGTTGTGACAGCCGGTGCAGTTATCCGTGATTCGCGGGGCTGTGGGAACGTTGGCGAAGGTGGCACCCGTCATGGCGTGCTCATTCATGAGCGTATTCACGTGACAGCTCGAACACGCGTAGTTGATGGCGACACCTCCGACCGGTGACGTCCACGATGCACCCTTCTCGGAGAGCACCGTGCCCGTGAGATTCACGCTCATCTGAGCAGGAGCAGCCGTGTGCGTTGTCAGGCCGCTGCTGTAGTGGCCCGATGCGCTTGTGTGACCCGCGTAGTCGTATGCCATGACTGGGGTCTTATGACACGCGAGGCAGCCGTTGGTCGGGAAGGTGCGGCCGTATGTCGCATCCCGGCCCAGATCGCCGCCGTTGTACGCGGAGTACTTAGAGTTGCTGTGACACACCGAACAGCTGTTCTTATGGAGCGCGTACAGGTCGGTGGATGTGTGACAGCCGAGGCACTCAACCGAGTTGGCGTCGGTGGCGGTGTGCTTCTCGGGTGGGTATCCGTGGCCGGTGTCGAGTTTGTCGGTGTGACATCCGCCGTTGCCCGAGCCACACGTCTTCATGGTCGGAACCGTGCCCTGAACGCTGTGGCAGGCGAACGGCGAGTTGGCGTCGGCGGCGTTGGAGCAGCCGACGCTGCCGACATAGCTGGCAGTCTTCTTGGCGTGAAGCACCCTTAGATCGGTTGTGCCGTGGCATGAGGCGCTCGAGCAGGTGTAGCCCGTGTGGACGCCAACATGCCCCGTCGCGACCTTGTCATGCTTAGCCGGTCCGTTGGAGCCACCGTGACAATCGGTGCAGAGCTTGGTGGCCTGCCAGTTGGTGTTCTTGATGACGTTGGTCGCATTGACGGGGCTCGCCTGGTTGTGGCAACCGGTGCCACCGGTGCCGCCGGTCGTGCATCCCACGGCGCCGACGCTCGTCGATGCATGCTCCGTGCCCAGTGCCGAAGAGTGGCAGGTCGAGCAGGTGCGCGAGTCGTTGTAGTTACCAGCCAAGAACACGCCTTCCGTAGCAGTCATGCTGCCCGCCGTGTGCGTGGGAGTCTCACTGCCGGTGATGGTGCCGTGGTTTGTGGCCGAGTAGGTCGGGCTCGTGTGGCAGCCGCTCGCCTGACCGCACGTCTTGCTGGTCGGCGACTTATCGAGGTTTGCCGCGTTGTGGCAGCCGGTCAGCGCGCAACTGCTGGCGCTCTTGTGCAGGCCGTGCAGGTCAGACGTGGTGTGACATCCGGCGCCGGAGCTCGCGCAGCCGGTGCTGCTGACGGCCGTAACGGCGATCGGATCAGTGCCACCGTCTACGTGGGCGGCCTGGGTGATGTTGTGGCAACTGCTGCCCGTGCACGCGCCTCTGGCCCACGTGTTGGCGGCGACCAGGCTGGCGACGTTGACCGGGGAGGTGGCGTTGTGGCAGCCACGGCACTCGCCGTCAGCGGTCCACGTAGTGCCGAGCGATGCGGTCGCGAATCCCGCAGCAGGATTGTGGGCGGGCTTCAGAGCCGAGCTGTGGCAGGTGGCGCAGGTCGCCGTCGCCGAGCCGGTGCCGTACTTGAGCGTGGTGCCCATGCCCGTGGCGGTATGCGTGGCGTCGGTGGTGCCGTTGACCGCGTTGTGCGCGTAGGCAGCCGTGTAGTTGGCGGTCGGATGGCACGAGGCGTTGTTGCAGGCTTTGACGCCCGGGTTGTAGACGGTCGTCGAGTGGCAGGCGCGTGTCAGCGCGCAACCCGTCGTGTGGACTAGTGACAGATCGGGCGTGGTCGTCGTGCCGTGACAGCCAGCTCCCAGGCCGGTGCACGAGGCGACGGCAGTCGCAGTGTGGGCGCCTACGGCAATCCCACCATGTAGCGAAGCGGCCGAGGTCGTGTCGTTGTTGGCGTGGCAGTCCGAGCACGCGGAGATCGTGTTCTTGTTCGCCCAGTCACCAGCGATGACGTTCGCTACGGTTACCGAGTCGTTGTGGCACTTCAGGCAGGTGTTGGCACCCGAGCCGGAGAGCCCCGAGGTAGCGCGACCATGCTCAGTGCCCAGCGCTGCGTTATGGCACGCGGAACACGCGGTGGTCTTGAGGTTGAGGGTGTAGGTGTCACCCATCTGGCCCGCGCCTGCAGTGTGATGGACGGAGTCGACGCCGTTAGCGATGCCACCGAGGCCGTTGTGCATCAGCGGGGTGTAGTTTGCACCGAGGTGACAGCCGCTTGACTGACCGCACGACGTTGAGGCGCTGGTCATGTCCTTGTTGGCCGCGTGACAACCGGTGAGCGTGCACCCGGCCGAGGCGTCCTTGTGGATGACGTGCAGGTCCCCGGTGTTGTGGCACCCGATGCCGCTACTCGCGCATCCGGTGCTTGAGGTGGCCGGAGCGACCGGAGCGTTGCCGTGGACCGCGTGGCTGGCACCCAGAACGCCGTTGGCGTGACACGCGGCGCAGGTATCACTGCGGACCGTATCCGTGGTGACGGCGCTGACCGCAGCATTGTAGCCGTGGCACTCGGTGCAGGTGAGGTAGGCGCCCTTGGTCGTCGAGCTGAATCCGCCTGCCGCGGCACCGTGAGCGTCACGGTAGGTGGTGCTGTGACACACCGAGCACGCAGCGGTGGTCAAACCGCCCGCGCCGATAGCCGTTGTCATACCCGTCGCAGTATGCGTGGTCTCGCCGTAGTGACCGGCCGAGGCCGCCTGGTAGAGCGGTGTCGCGTCAGGCGCGCCGACGAAGTTGGCGGCGTGGCAACGCGAACACTCGGCACCCGAGCCGCCGCTCTTCCACGCCGGGACCATCGTCGTGGAGGTGTGGCACGCGCTGGTCAGGCAGTCGATGTTGCCCTGCGGGTGGAAATCGCTGACCGCATTGCCCGTGTTGACCGTACCGTGGCAACCGTCGCCGGAGCTGGAACAGCCAGACTCGCTGCCGACCGTCTCCGAGGTCACCTGTGCGTAGTTGCTTGTGGCGGTATAGGTGTGATCGGGGTGGTTGGCGAGCGACTTGTCGGCGTGGCACGCTGCATCGCCGGAGCCGCACTTCATGCTCGCGAGCGCAGGCTTGGTGCCTTGCTTGTTGTAGTCATGGCAGCCAATCAGAGCACAGCCGGCTGCGTCCTTGTGCAGCGCGTGGACGTCGTAGGTGGCGTGACACTTGGCGCCGGTGGCACCGCAGCCCAGAGTCGAGGTCGCATTGGCGCCAGCAGCGGGCGCCCCGTGCTGCTCGAACCCGGTAAGCGTACCGGTGCTATGGCACTCGGCACAGGTGGTCGTGGACCACTTGGCGGTCTTGATCACGGCTGAGACGGCGGCGTTGGCGCTGTGGCAATCGGCGCACGTCAGGTCACCTGAGGCGGTGTCCTGGTGCTGGGCGTACAGACCGTCGAGGCCTGTCGAGAGCGGGTTGTGGCAGCTGGCGCACGTGGCGCTCGCGCTGCCGCCGCTTGTGACGGAGCCGGCGCTCGAGGCGGTGTGGGTGGTCTCGTTGTAGTGACCCTGGTTGGCGCCGGTTGTCGTGGTGAGCACCGAGACCAGGGGGGCGTTGTTGTAGTCGACCGTACCGCCGCCGTGACAGTTCTGGCAGGTGTTGGGGTCGTTGAATGCGGGATCGTTGTGGTTGAGCGCAGTCGCCGTGTTGTGACACGGGCCTGCGAGGCATCCGCTTGCCGGGTGGGCCACCTGATAGCTGCTCGGAGCGACGCCGTGACAGCCAGCGCCCGCGTTGGTGCAGCCGGCGATGGTGGTGTTGTTGTAGGCGCTGTCAGTCGTGTTCAGCGAGTGAGCCGCACCGTGGCCGGTATCGAATCCCGGATGACAGCCGGCGGTCGTGCAGCGCGGAGCGACACTGCCGGGGGCCTTGGTGTAGATCTTGAACTGGTCGACGCGCACGAAGCTGCCACGGGCCGGCACCGGGACGAGGCGCTTGGTGCCCGTTACCTTCACGGTGATGGTGTGGTCCGCTGAGGCGAGCTTGTCGCTGCGCCATACCTCGACCTGGTTTACGGTCGTGTCGCTGTACATGTCGACGAAGTCCACTGATACGTTGTCGATCAGTATCTCGGCGATGCCACGGTAGGGATCCTTGTCGGCGACGAGCGCGACCTGGGTGCCGGTGAAGGGTACAGAGAGCGTGGCATCCTTGATGTTCGAACTCGAGGTCTGGCCCATGGTGTAGGCCGAGGCCTTCATCACGATCCAACCGGCGCTCTTCACGACGGTGGGATTGGCGAGGTAATCAGCGGCCGGGATGGCGAGGTGCACCTTGTCGTCTTTGAAACTCGGTGCTCCGCCGGCGACGCCGCTCGTGTCGTGACAGACGGTGGCGCTGCACGTGGTTATCTCATCGGGGAAGTGGCCACCCGTGTCGGCCTGGTTGCCGTTTATGACCCCGCGGCTCACGGTGGTGACGGACGAGGGGGCCGGGACGAGCGTCGACGCGTGGGCGTCGTGCGTGGTCGGATCGGGTGCTCCCGCATGGCACGCGTCACACGCGGCGACGGCGTGACAGGACTTGCACGACGAGGACGCGAAGCTCTTATCCTGCATCCAACGGGGCTTGGAGTGGATTATGTGGAGCAGCGCGGGGTCCGTGGCGACGGAGTCGGGGGACGCGAAACCGCCGGTCTTTCCGTTACCCAGCGCGCTCGTGTACATAGGCACGTTGGCTGCGAGCGCGGCACCCCAGCCCTTGTGGCAGATCGTGCTGCAGTTACTGGTGGTGTTGTGATAGGGGTGGGAGCCCGCAAAGTTCAGGTGGCAACTGGGACACGCGGTGGAGTAGTCGACCGCGGCCACGTCGAAGTTCTGAGCCGCCTTGGCGCCCATCACGCTCTTGTGGCATGTCAGACAATCTGAATTGTCTGCCGATGCGGTGGCCGGGAAGAGCGCGATCGCAGCGAATGCGACGGCGAACATTCCGGCCAGAACCATTTTACGCGTGAACATCGAAGTCCCCACTTCTGTTCGACAACCAATCCGACTTGCTGCAAATCACACTCAAACGCCCATCGATGCGATATCGACCGTTGCAGATTGCGCCAGCAGAGACTACCCCCTTGTGGAGTAGCTCAAAGTGAGTATTAAGCGCGACGGCCCTCGGGTCAAGGTTGATTAACATCGAATCTACAGAGCTGCTGCACAACTGTGACGAGGGTCACAGAGAATTTCCGGTGAACGGCTTGACCGGTGCGCTACTTTGGTGAATCGCCCACTGGCTCCGCGTCCACCGAATCGACCACCCAGTTGCCTTTCTGCTTCACGACCGTGTACGTCGTGTCGTAGGTGGCCGTGTAGGCGGGCGTCTTGTAGACGCTGGTCTTGGTATCGATGTAGCGATAGACCCACGACTCTCTCAGGGCCACCGTGGCCGTCGACCCCTTTGACCGCTCCGACCTTACATCAGCCTTGAGCAGTCGCTGATCAATCGCCCGCCCCTCCTGCCGATTGAGCTCGACGTAGGAGTTCACGCGCACTTCCTCGTAGGGCGAGAACGTCTGCGAGGCAACATCCGAGTTCAGGATGCGGTACGCGTACGAAATCCAGAGTAGGTAGGAGTACACCGCCGTGCGTGGCTCTCGCAGCATCGGTGGGGGTGGCGTCTGAGCCGGGTTGGGTCGCTTCTCGGGAAACTGCCCGGGCGTGGTCTCGACGGAAGCCTGCCCGCCCGTCTTTTCGGACGTCGCGGGACCGCCGCACCCTGCGAGCAGAGCAGAACCGATCAGGACGGTCGCGAGCAACGTGCCCAGAAGCAGGCGTGCGTGGGCCCGAGGAATCGATTGCATGAGTCCCTGTCCTTTCGAGCGTGCAAAGAAGTCTCAGTCAGGAGAGCGCCAACCATATGAGAGTGTCGGCGCGTCGAGTATAACGGGGTCGAAGGGACTCCTCGGCACATTCACGGAACCGTCACAACAAACGGCGTGCCTGTCGGCACTGCGTGACCGAGCGAAGACGATGCTACGCTCCTTGGCCACGCGACGCCATGAAGGTGCGGTATACCTCCAGGTGCCGGGTCACGCTGGCGGCGAGGTCGTCGCCGGCGGCCGTTTGCCCGTCGAGGTCGAGAACGATTCTGCTTGCCGGCACTCCTGCGGCGAGTATCTCAGGCAGGAGGTCCTCCCGCGTCAAGAACACCGCGTCTTCTCGGCTGAGGCCTGCTTCGTCGAAGCGGATCATCAGGGCGTCGATGGGGCGGCGGCGGCGGGTGCGCTGGGGATCTGCAGCGAGCGTCGCGGCGATGCGCACGGACGGCACCTTTCGCGCGGACCAGCGCAGCAGCAAGTCGGCCTCGACACCGGTGGAGTGCGCGCACACGGGCTCATATCGGCGGAGGTACTTGCGCAGGCGAGAACGCGAACGAATCACGTTCCACTTGTCGAGGATGTAGGGCGCGATGGTGACGCCGAGGCTGCGGGCCGGGTCGGCCAGGGGGCTCTCGGCGAAACAGATGAAGTGGACGGTGGAGCCCAGCTGGACGAGCTCGCTCATGACTGCGAGCCATCGCTGCTCAACGCCGTCGGGTGCGTGCTCGGCGTTGGTGGAGATGAAGAGGAAGGTCGAGTGATCGAAGTATCTCATGTGCGCACGACCTCACGGTACACCCTGACCGTGGCTTCCGCAGTGGCGGCCCACGTGAGCTCAAGCGCTCGAGCGTGACCCGCGGCGACGAGCTCGGTCCGAAGTCCAGCGTCGCCGAGGATTCGCGAGATCGCCGACGCCAGGGCCGCAGAGTCACCAGGCGAGACCAACAGAGCCGCTTCACCGACGACTTCCGGAAGCGATGCCGCGTCTGCGACCACAACGGGCGCGCCCAGTCCCATCGCCTCGAGCGGCGGCAGACCAAAGCCCTCGTAGAGCGAAGGGAAAGCGAAAACGGCTGCACCGGCGTACAAGGTGCGAAGCTCGTCGTCGGTCACTCGGCCGGTGAAAGCGACCCGATCGCGCACGGCGGCGGGGGTCTCGGCGGGGAGATGAGTGTCGAGGTACGCGGGGCTGTCGGTGCCGACGAGGACGAGGCGCAGGTCCGGGTGCGCGGGCGCTAGCTGGGCGAAGGCGCGTAGCAGGGTCGGGACGTCCTTGTGCTTGCGAGTCGAGCCCATCGAAAGGAGGTAGTGCTCCCCTGTCAGGTCCGAGAGGTGCTGCGGCAGCGCGGGCACGGGGCCGGCCGAGAAGTCGTCGGCGCCTTCGAGCGTGATGCGCCCCTTGCCTCGGGCGTACGGCATCAGCCGCTCGACGTCTCTCAGAGTGAATGCGGACGGAGTCACGATGCGGTCAGCGACCTTCGCCGCACGGCGTACGCTGAGACGGTAGACCGCTCGGCGGAGAGCAGATGGCATCACGCCGTCAACCATCAGTGGTGTGAGGTCATGCAGCGTGACGACGAGCGGATGGCAGGCCGGCATCGGGGTGGGAAAATGCATGCAGTGCACGACGTCAGCCTTGTGCCAGCGCGCGATTCGCGAGAGTTCGAGGGAGCCGCCCAAAGTGAAGGGGTGCGCCCGGGCCGAGTAGACATGGTCGAGCCGCTCGTGCTCGACCGGCGATTCCACGTCATCCGCGACGATCAACGACAGGTCGAGGTCATCGCGGGCTGCGAGTGCGCGCGCCAGCCCCACGGTGTAGCGGCCGACACCGGTCCAGGTCGCCATGCGAGCATCGAGGAGGACACGGATGCGAGGTGCCGATGTGGGCGTCGCGCTTTCGAGGTCAGTGATAGCCATACGACGATGATACTCGACGGGACGGTCCACATGAGAGTCGAGTGCCCTTCCCACGTTGCTGGGGCCGACGTGGCCCATCCCATGCGCCAATCGTCTCGCGTGTGGATATACTAGGCTGCGTACAAGCGACTACTCGGAGGCCCCATGCCCGGACTCTTCACAGGCAAACGCATTCTCGTAACCGGAGGGACCGGCTCGCTGGGCCAGGTTCTGTGCCGACGTCTGCTCTCCGGTGTGGAGGGTACGCCGGAAAGCGTAACCGTCTTCTCGCGCGATGAAGCAAAGCAGCACTACATGAGGCTCGACTTCATGGATCGCTGCAACGCGACCGACGAGGTCATCTTCGAGAACTCCAAGCAGGCGCTCCGGTTCACCATCGGCGACGTCCGTGATTACCACAGCCTTCTCGGTGCAGCGAAGCATGCCGACATCATCTTCTCGGCGGCGGCGCTGAAGCAGGTTCCGAGCTGCGAGTACTTCCCGTGGGAGGCCGTTCGCACCAACATCCAGGGTGCAGAGAACCTCGTGCGCGCGATCGCTGAGCACGACCTGCCCGTCGAGACGGTCGTGGGTATCTCCACCGACAAGGCATGCCAGCCCGTCAACGTGATGGGCATGACGAAGGCGATCCAGGAACGTGTTTACATCGAGGGCAACCTGCGCGCGCCCAAAACCCGCTTCATCGCAGCGCGATACGGCAACGTGCTCGCGTCCCGCGGATCCGTCGTGCCACTGTTCCTCGACCAGATAGCTGCCGGCGGTCCCGTCACGATCACGACCACGGACATGACCCGGTTCCTGCTCACGCTCGACGATGCCGTCGACACCATCATCGCCGCCGTACGCGCTGCGGCGCCGGGCGAGACCTACATCCCACAGTGTCCGAGCGCCAACATGGTGGATCTCGCCACCTACCTCATCGGCGACAAGGACATCGAGATGGTTGTCACGGGCATCCGTCCCGGGGAGAAGATCCACGAGGCGCTCCTCTCCAACGAGGAAGCAGCGCGGACCATCTTCGGGCACGAGGGCTACTACGCGCTTCGCCCGATGCTGCCGGAACTCGCCGGTCCCGTCGACGAGCCCGCACTTACCGGCCAGTACAGCTCGGACCGCGCCCTCATGACCGCCGAGGAGCTTGCAAGCTTCCTCGAGCGTAAACTTCCCGGTGTCATCGGCCAGCGTTACTTGGAGTCATAGTGACCAAAGTCATCACATTGCTCGGCACGCGTCCGGAGATCATCCGGCTGGCTCGCGTCATCGACGCGCTCGACGCATCCTGCGACCACATGCTGGTTCACACCGGCCAGAACTACGACGACCGCCTGAGCGCGATGTTCTTCCGCGAGCTGGGCGTCCGCGAGCCGGACTTGTTCATGGACGTTCGTGGAGCCGGCTTCGCCGACCAGATCGGCCAGATTCTCACCAAGTGCGAAGCGCTCTTCCTCGCCGAGAAGCCCGACTCCGTCGTGATCCTGGGCGACACGAACACCGGTCTCTCAGCGTTCGTCGCCAAGCGCATGGGCATTCGCGTGTGTCACATGGAGGCCGGTAACCGCTGCTTTGACGACCGCGTGCCGGAAGAGGTCAACCGCCGCGTCATCGACCACGCGAGCACCGTGCTCATGCCCTACACCTACCGCAGCGCCGAGAACCTCGTGCGCGAGGGCATCGAACGCCAGCGCATCTTCGTCACCGGCAACCCGATCAAAGAGGTGCTCGACTTCTACGCACCGCAGATCGAAGCCGCGGACCCGTTCACTCGGTTCAACGTGACCCCTGGCGGCTACTTCCTCGTGACCGCGCATCGCGCCGAGACGACTGACAACCCCGCTCGACTCGCGTCTCTCATCAAGGCGCTCAACGACGTCATCGCCAAGTACGACATGCCGATGGTCGCCTCGCTGCACCCGCGCACTGCCGACAAGCTCAAGGAGTTTGGCATCGACGCGGGCAAGGTCACCTTTGTGCCGCCGATGGGCCTCTTCGACTTCGTCCGCCTCGAGAAGGAGGCGTACTGCGTGCTCAGCGACTCCGGGACCGTGCAGGAGGAGTGCTGCATCTTTGGCGTGCCGACGGTCACCATGCGCGACGTGACCGAGCGACCGGAGACCATCGAGTGCGGCAGCAACCTGCTCGCCGGTGTCGAACCCGATCGCATCCTCCCCGCCGTCGATCTGGCGGTCCGCTCCGCCGGGAAGTGGACGCCGCCCGCCGAGTACCTCGCCGAGAACGTCTCGGATGTGGTCGCGCGTATCGTGCTGGGCATCGCGTGAGCACCACGCCACGTGTCCTTGTCGTCGGCGCCAGTGGCATGCTGGGCCATCAGGTAATCCGCACCCTCGCGCCCGATTTCGAGGTGTGGGGCAGCTGTCGCAATCCTGCCATCCTCCCCGACCTCGGGATTCCCGCCGAGCGAATCCTGGGCGGGCTGGACGCGAGCGACTTCGACGCGGCGGATGCGTTGATCGAGCGCGTCCGACCCGACCTCGTCATCAACGCAGTCGGAATCGTGAAGCAACTGGCGGCCGCCAAAGCCGCCGTCCCCTCCATCACCATCAACAGCCTCTGGCCGCACGTGCTGGCAGACGCCTGCGAACGATCAGGCGCTCGAATGGTGCACTTTGGCACCGACTGCGTGTTCTCCGGCACAACCGGCGGCTACAGCCAGGACGATGCGCCGGATGCGTGGGACCTCTACGGCCGATCGAAGCTACTTGGCGAAGTCACCGACCTCGACAACGTCATCACCCTGCGAACCTCCATCATCGGCTGGCAGATCGGCGATCCGACGGGCCTTGTCGGCTGGTTCGCGGCACATCGGAACGAGCCGCTGAAGGGGTTCACCAAGGCGATATTCAGCGGACTGACCACGCGTGCGCTCACCGAGATGATTCGCGATGTCGTGGTTCCCGATGAGACGCTGTCGGGCATGTGGCATGTCTCGGCGGAACCGATCGACAAGTACACGCTGCTGTCACGACTGGCCGAACTCCTCGGCTGGGATGTCGACCTGACGCCCTCGGAGGACCTGGTCATCGACCGGTCGCTGGATGGCTCGCGGTTCCGGGAACGCACCGGCTGGACTCCCCCGACCTGGGAAGCGATGCTCACCGAGCTCGCCGCCGAGTACTCGGACGCTGAGTAGGCCATGAGCGCTCGACGTCGCGTGCTCGTGATCCCGAGCTGGTATCCGAGTGATGCGGACCCCACTGCCGGCATCTTCATCCTCCAGCAGGTGCGCGCGCTTGCCGCCGTGGCAGACGTCGCTGTGCTGCACGTCGCCGGCGGCTCCTCGGCGTTCGGACCGACCGTCACCGTCGAGGATGGCGTGACCGTCGTGCGCATGGGCATCGACGCGACCGGTGCGTTCCGGCGGTTCGTTGGCTACCGCGCGGCCGGTCGCACCGGATTCAAAGCCTTGTGCGCCGAGTGGGGGCGCCCGGAGATCGTACACGTGCAGGCGCTGTTCCCCGCTGCGCTCGTCGCGCGCGACATCAAGCGCCGCGAGCGGATCCCCTACATCGTCACCGAGCACTCCGAGGAGTACCTGGCGGCCAGCAGGCGCAGGCTCGTCTCGACCCCCGGCACGTTGTCGCTGCTGCTGAGGCCGCTCGCGGTGGCCGCTGTACGCACCGTCGCCGTGAGCCGCTTTCTGGGTGACCGGCTGGTCGAACTCGGGTTGGCGGTCGACCCGGTCGTTATCCCCAACGTGGTGCCGGTCTCCCCCGCGACTCCGCTCCCCCTCTCGCCTCCCCACGCGATTGCGCACGTCTCGATCATGAGTCCCGCCAAGAACCTCGGCATGCTGCTCGCGGCCGTGGACCTGCTGCGTGCGCGCCGCCAGGACTTTCTCCTCAGGCTCGTGGGCGACGGCGAGTGCCGTGCCGCGCTCGAAGCCGAGGTGGCAGCGCGAGACCTCGGCGACTTCGTCGAGTTCACTGGCCGCAAGACCGTCGACGAGGTTCACGCGATGCTGGCGGCCTCATCATTCTCTGTGGTCAGCAGCACGCACGAGACCTTCTCGGTCTCGGCCGCAGAATCGCTCATGTGCGGACGCCCGGTACTCTCGACGCGTTGCGGTGGTCCCGAGGAGTTCGTGTCGGCCGAGAACGGTATGCTGATCGCGAGCGATGATGTGCACGCGATGGCCGACGGTCTCGACCGAATGCTCGGTCACTTCTCGGAGTTCGATCCCGAGGTGCTCCACGCTTACGCACAGGCCAGGTTCGCTCCCGAGGTCGTAGCGGCCCGGATACTCGACGTCTACTCGGAGGTTCTCGATGGCTGATGCTCCGCGCTTTTCGGTGACGATACCGGCCTACAACGCCGAGGTGACGCTCGACGAGACCCTCGACTCGATCCAGGCGCAGACGTTCACGGACTGGGAAGTCGTCATCTGCGACGACGGCTCGACCGACGGCACGCGCGCCCTCGCCGAGAGTTACGCAGCGGCCGACCCGCGCATCCGCGTGATCACGCAGGAGAACCGCGGATCGGGCGGCGCCTACAACACCGCAGTCCGTAACGCGCGAGCCGACTTGATCGTGATGATTTCCGCCGACGACCTGCTGCTGCCAGAGCATCTTGCGCGCTTCGACGCGTTCATCGCCTCACACCCCGAAGCCGCGATCTTCTCCTCGGACGGCTACTACGACTACGACGACGGCACACGCGTGACCGCGGGCCTGCAGAACGCCTGGGCCGACCCATCCACATGCTCGCTTGCGGACCTGTTCGGCGCCTGCTTCTTCAACATGGGGGCCGTCTACCGCACCGAGGTCTTCGAGAAGGTCGGCGGATTCCGCGAGGACATCTACGCCGAGGACTACCTGTTCTTCCTGATGGCGCTCGCCAAGGGATACCAGCACCGCTTCCTCGACATGCCGCTCGCGGTCCACCGCCGCAGCGCACTGCAAAAGTCGTCGAACGCCGTGCGTGTACGGCAGACCGAAGCGCAGTCGATACAGGATGTCATGGCGACCGGGCTCCTCTCCCCCTCCGACTACGCCGCCGCCGAGAAGGCCGTGCGACGCATCAAGACCAACATCCGGATCCGCAAGGTGCTGGGCTCGGTGCTGGGGCCTGCGAGAACTACTCGGGTCATCAACCGGCTCAAAGGTCGACACGCGTAGTCGACCGGTGGCGGTATCCTTTGCTTCGCACAATCACGTCTTCGAAAGCGAGCGACCATGAGTTTGGCCCAGAGGCTCAAAGACTCCCTGCCCAACGACCTCAAGCGGCAGGTGCGCGAGTTCAGGCACCGCAATGACGCCGGGCTCTACAGCGCATTGCTGTCGGTGGATCCAAGCATCAAGACGGTCTTCGACATCGGCGCCAACGTGGGCAACCTGTCACTGGTCTTCCTCCGCTGGTTCCCCGAGGCCACCGTGCACGGATTCGAGCCCGCCACCGAGATGTTCTCCGAGATGAACGCGCGCATCGACGACGCGGGATTCTCGGACCGCTTCCGCGCACACCAGATCGGGTTCTTCGACAAGGAGACCCAGGCGGACCTGCACTTGGCATCACACCACGGCGCAAATTCGCTGATGGGCATCGGCGAGGCATATCACGAGGCTAACCCGCATATCGCGTCCGAGGCAACCGAATCGATCGAGCTCGTCCGCTTGGACGACTTCGTGCGCGAAGCCGGAATCACGCACATCGACCTGGTGAAGATCGACGTCGAAGGTGTGGAGAACGAGGTCCTGCTCGGCGGGCGCGAGACGTTCTCGACCATGGTGGACACTGTGATCATGGAGATGTCGTTCGTGAGGCACGAGCGCGCCGAGGGCAACCACATCCAGCTCTTCCAGACGATGCACGAGTTGGGCTTCGCGCCGAGCTACATGTTCGACGTCGAGCAGGCTCCGCTGGGGACGCCATGGCGACTCAGCCAGGTGGATTGCGTGTTCCGGAAGTTCTAAGCGTTCTATCTTCTTCGTTCTCTGATCCGCTGCTTGACTCGGTCGGGCAGGAAGCGTCGACCGAGCGATCTGGCCGACGAGTCGAACCTGCCCAGCAGCGCGTGTCGCATCGCGAGTGCCGTCAGAATGACGCGCGCTTTTAACCCACCGTACCGCTTGATGCAGGCAACACTTCCAAGGTAGATGCTCGGGAACGATTCACGCTGCCGGAAGAACTCGAGACCTTGGTCCCGCAGCCACATCACGGCGAACGCCCGGGCCTGCTGCGGAGGTAGCAGAGGCAAGAGTTGCGGCATGCCGGTGTAGGACAGTCTGTAGTCACCCGGCTGCTCGCCATGCGGAACAGCGGGTGCGAAGAGTTCACTGCTAGGCAAGACCCTATGGCTCAATGAGCCGTGCGCTTTCAGCGCGGAAAGGAACACACCAAGGTGAGGAAAACTCGTGTTGTGATAGAAGAATCCCCCTGAGGAGTACGGCAGGAACACCGAGGCCTTGTAGATCACGTTGGAGATGAGTCCGTTCTCGCCAACGCCATCCCACGCCGCCTTCCACTCATGAACGAGGTCGAAGGGTGCGTCGATCTTCGTACTCAGCGTGATCGCGTCGGCCCCTGCGAGCAGTCCATGCATGGCGACATAGCGTAGCGCGGTAGGAGCAACTGTGTCGTTGTCGCTCAGTATCCACAGATACTCATCTGCGCGGGCGAACACGAACCCCAGTGCGATGTTCGCATTCCCCCCGATATTCCCCGCATTCCTGCGAACCTCAACTGAGTACTCTGCTGCTATCGCGTTCAGCTCGCTCTCCGACAACGAAGACGACGCGTTGTCGCTAACCAGTATCCGTACCGCTCCAGGCCAATCCAGGCGCTGCGCAACCAAGGCAGCTAGTTGTTTGCGAAGCGACTCAGGACGATTGTACGTAGGAATGTAGATGAACAGATTCTCTCGGCTCACGTCATCGCCCGAGCCCTCATCTGGTCGCCCGCTTCTCTGCACCAATTGGCTAGCCTCTCCTGAAACGGCTCATGGCCGATGCAACAATCGAACGGTAGAGCATGAAGTCGGAACGGGTGGGCATGAGCATCGCACGCAAGGTCACGTCGGCAGCCCTCGGCATCAGCCATGAGTATCCAACCATGGATGTGCTATATGAAATCGTTGAACCAAGCGCGGCCCCGGTTGCACCCATCACCGGAATCAGTGCCACATAGAGCACTGCGCTGATGGCCATCATCACCGCGGCTAGGCCCGAAATCACACCCGGCCTACCGAGCTGGCCAGTGAAGAACTGACCATATGGCTGTGATACCGCGAACACGATGACCCCGGGTATCAGTATCCCGAGGTAGAAGACGGCACCGGCGAACTGGGCTCCGTAAATCACGGGGACGAAGATGATCGCGAGGACGAGTAGTGCGACTCCTGCCACACAGTTCAGAATCAACAACGCTCGCGATGTCAGCATGGTAAGCCGAACAGAATCGTGACGTACGGAGCCCGTAATCTGACTGTACACGGCCGTTGAGACCGGGTTGCTGAAGAGCCAGAGCTTCTCGGCAAGGTTGGTGGCGACACTGTAGACACCAACCGCCGCGGATCCCGCAAAGTAGTTCAAAAAGAACACGTCCGCCCTCAGGAAGAACATCGACGATGCCTGGCCAAGGTATGACTTGGCGGCATACGGTATGGTCTCCTGCGATATTTGGATTAACCGGCTCAAGGAGTAGACGAATCCCGAGCGATACACCGCCAGTGAACACACCGCGCTCACTATCGCGGTGGCGCTCAGTGCGAAGACCATAACGGTCGAGTCGCCTGGAAACAGCAAGCTCGCGATGACGACTGCGATCAAGTTGAGCGTCGCACCGAGGGCGGAAAGCCCCGCCACAGCGACCGCCCGGCCGTGACCAGAGAACAGTGCGCCAAGAAACGCGTTCAAATAGTACGCGGGGAGTGAAACGAGGACCAGCGCCAGATCCGTCGGGGTCAGCCCCTTTAGAACTGATGCCAAGAGCACGTCGCGCGTCAACCACACAACTGCTCCAACCATGACGCCAAGCAGAATCGACCAAGCCAATGCGGCTGTCACCAACTCGTTGGCGGCGTACCTGTTCCTCCCTGCCATGAAGGCGAGAGCGGGACCAACCCCAAATGAAGCAATGCCGAGCGCCAGTGATGGAATCGCAGCGACTACGGCAAGAACGCCCTTGCCCTCCGGCCCCAGCAGCCTCGCAACAAGGATGGTGGAAATCAGCCCCACAACCAACATGTAGACTTGACCACCGAAGCCTAGGATCGACTTGCGAGCTATACCCACGTGTCACTCCCGTGCGAACAAACGTTCAAGTAGACTCCTTGTTGAGGAGAGCGGTGCGCCACGAAACGGCATTCCATCGACACCGCTTTCGGCTCGCCAACTATATCATCGAGGTCCACGCGAACGCGCTTTCGGAGGTTGGAGTCAGACAGCATGCAGGACCGTTCCGACAGGCTCGTTATCTACGACATCGACTACCCGCCGTTCATGGCGAACCGCGCCTTTGACGCGACACAGATGAGCCAGTACCCCGGGGCAAGCGCGATCGTTGAATTGTCGGAGCGCTTGGGCGAGTCGGGCGTGGGTATGGTCACGGCGGACGCGTACCTCGCCTCCGATGCACGACATCCCTCGGCGGTCGTGCTCAGCAACGAGGTGACGCGGTTCACTCGGGCGCTGCTGTTCGATCACGGACTGCGCGGGTCAGTTTGCCTGAGTGGCGAGTCGCCGATCATCGCCTGGCGCTTCTACGACGGGCTCGCCGAGACCTCATCGTGGTTCGACCACCTGATGCTGTTCCCCGGCGCACGCACACTGGCGACCGGCACCGCAACCTTCCACGACTTCTCGTGGCCCTACCCCGACCTCACGCCCGTCGAGCCCGCGCCCTGGTCCGAGCGCTCGCTGCTCGCGATCGTCAGCGGCAACAAGCGTGCGTTCGGGTGGCCCAAGCCGGCATTCGACCTCCGGCACCCCAAGCCGTCGGCCGGCCGGTGGTATCGCAACCTTCAGGCGGTCAACGCGCAGCGCCGGAACCCCTGGATGCGCAGCGAGCTCTACCTCGAGCGCCTCTCGGCAATACGGCACTTCGGAGACGTCGAGGGGTTTGACCTCTACGGCCGAGGCTGGGATCAGCCCACCTCCGGCGCCGACCGGGCTACACAGACTGCAATCGGACGAAGCTACCGAGGCGAGATCCCGCCGCACGACAAAGTGGGCGTGCTAGGTGGGTATCGGTTCTCCTTGTGTTTCGAGAACACCGCGTTTCCCGGCTACATCACCGAGAAGATCTTCGACTGCCTTGTGGCGGGGACCATCCCCGTGTACCTCGGAGCGCCGGACATCGCTGACTTCGTGCCACCGGAGGCGTTCATCGACTTCCGCGAGTTTGGAAGCTACACGGAGCTCGAGGCGCACCTGCGCGCCATGACCGAAGCGGATGCGTCGCGCCACCTGAAGGCGGCCCGGGAGTTCCTGGCGTCCGATGCGGCTCAGCGGTTCGCGCAAGCGCGTCACGTAGAGGTGCTCGCTGACCTCCTTCTCGGCTCGCTCGATGGGCGGGACTGAGATGTCGAAGCTGACCGTCGTCGTTCCCACCTACAACCGCTCCGCGTACCTCGCCGAGTGCCTCGGGTCCATCGCCGAGCAGACCTATCGCGACTTCGAGCTCGTGGTGCTGGACAACGCGAGCACCGATGGCACCTCGGCAGTAGTCGAGCGGTTCGAGTCGCTCGGCATTCGCTACGTCCGTAACGCCGAGAACATCGGCGCGGTTCGTAACATCGATCTCGCGCGCGAGCTTGGAGCGGCGTCCGACTACCACATCGTGTTCCACGACGACGACCTGATGCATCCGCAGATGCTTGGGCGCCAGGTCGCGGAGCTTGACGCCCGAGCCGAGCTCGCATGGATCGCCACCGAGAGCGCGCCGTTCGTGGGCGACTCGGCCGATGCACAGGGCTGGAGCGACTCAGCTGGCGAAGTCGAGGTCTACGAGACTCGGGACGCGCTTGTTCGTCGGCTGCTCGAGAACGTGCCCCTCAACTTCGGCTCCGTGATGTACCGCAGCTCGGTCAGCGCGGGTGTCAACTTCCGGCTCGAGGAGTTCGAGATCATCGCCGATCGCGTATTGCTGTGTGACATCGCCGCAGCCGGTCCGGTCGCTGCAATCCGAGAACCACTCGTTCGCTACCGCCACCACGATGCGCAGGACAGCCACAACCCGATCTTCAGAGAGCAGCACGCGCTGGCGCTGATGCGCTACTACTTAGGACTGCTGCCGGCGCCGCTTTCCTCAGCGGATCGCGCGCTTGTGGAGCGGCACTCGACGAACTACCTGCTGCACGCACGCTCCACGGTCGAGCCGGGAAACCGCCTCGGTCTTGGGGAGCTCACCCGCGCGGCCCGGGCGGACGGGCTCTTCCGCTGGTCCGCACTCGACGGGCAGGGCGTGGCAGCACTCGCGAACCTGGCGGGAGTCGGCGCGGCTTACGGCGCCGTCCGACCGATGCTCGGGCGAATCAAGCGTTCTCTGCGAGGGTGATCAGAGTCCGATCTTGTCTCGGACCACGAAGTTCGGGCGCTGCTTCACTTCCTCGTAGATGAGGCCGACGTACTCGGCCACCACTCCAAGCATCGTGAACAGGAAGCCGAACATGAGCAGCATCACGCCCATGATCGTGCCGAAGCCCGCGAACGGCACCCCAAAGACGAGTGCCTGCACCACGATGTAGATGAGGAAGACGAACGCGAAAGCGGAGACCGCCAGCCCCAGATAGGTGATAAGCCGCAGGGGGACGTAGGAGTACGACAGAAGCCCGCGAACCGCCATGCCGAGAACGTGAGCTGTGGTCGCCTTGGACTCTCCGGCGAAGCGCGCGGGTCTCTCATGCTCGATGCCGATCGATCTGAATCCCGACCAGAAGAACATCCCGCGCAGAAACCGATTGCGTTCCGGCATTGAGTTCACGGACTCGTAGACCTTGCGATCGATGAGTCTGAAATCGCTAGCGTTGCGCGGAAACGATCCGCCCGTAAGTCGGTTGATGAGCCAGTAGAACAGCTGCGAGTTCGCGCGGCGCACGGGGCCCACGCCGTGACGACGCGTGACGATTCCGTACACGTTCTCGTAGCCCTGCTCCCACCTCTTGATGAACTCGGTGATCATCTCGGGCGGATCCTGCAGGTCGGCCACCATGATGACCGCAGCATCTCCGGTAGCCAGAGATAGACCGGCTGTCATGCCTCCATCCGCCCCGAAGTTGCGCGAGAGCCGAAGCGACTTGAACCTGGCATCAGCCGCGCACTCGGCGGTGATTCGGTCCCAAGTCCCATCGACGGATCCGTTCTCGACGATGATGACCTCGAAGTCGTACTCGGGGCTCTGGGCGAAGACCTCGCGCAGCTGCCGGGCGAGCTCCGCGATATTGTCCTGCTCGTTGTATGCAGGCGTGACGATCGAGATGAGTCTGCGGCTGACGTCGGTCACGGTTCTCGCCTCTGATTGCCGAGCAGGGCTGCTGTCTCTTCGATGACGGTCTCAAGCGACGTCAATGTCGGGCGATACCCCAGGGTGGTGGCGGCGTAGTCGTTGGAGTAGTAGGCAGGCTTCGCTCCGGTCGCAGCGCTCGGGGTGAGCGAGTCGTCCACTTCGTAGTTGAGCCCGAACTCCTTCGCCAGCGTAGCGAGCAGTTCGAACTTGCCTACCGGAGCCTGGCTGAAGACGTCGTACGAGGCGTTAACCGGTTCGCACGCGACGCACGCCGAAACCAGTGCCGCAAGGTCAAGAGGTGCCACGTAATCTCGCATGTGATCGCTTCGGCCGGTCAGGAATGGAGTACCGTCGCGAAGGCTGCGTATAACACCGTTCATGAAGTAGGCAGCGCCCGGGTGAATATGGCGGCTGAACAGACTGAAGAGTCGCAGGTCGATGATCGCGAGATCCGGGTTGGCGCGATGACGACCTTCCGACGCGAGCTTAGCGAGTCCGTAGTGCTGGTCGTCGCGCAGACGCCCGGCATACAGCTCGGTGGGTGTGCCCTCCTTGGCTGGCTCATCGAACGGCGAGCAGTAGGCGGCGCCGCTGCTGACGTTGATGAGACGGCACTGTGGTCGCTGCCCCAAGTAGGCGAGAGCGAGGTCATCGGCTAATGCGGTGACTCTGTAAACCTCGTCTGGATTGGCAGCTGCCGCGTGCGGATCGCCGACACCGATACAGTTGATCAGTGCGTCGTGGTCCTGCTGGCCAAACGCATCGAGGGAGTCGACCGCGACTTCGATGCCTGCAGCGCGCGCGAACGCGGTCGCGGCCTCGGGGCGCCGCGCATAGAGCGTGAGTGCGTTCGTCCTCGCAAGCCCGGACGCCAACACCTTGCCCACGTGTCCGGTCGCACCGAGTATGGCAATGCGGGACCGCTCACTCATCGCACGTACCAGTTCCAGGTGGCGGCTCCATCTCGAAGATGGGACTGCCGAACGCCACCTTGGGCCTCACGCGCGTATCCTGCGCGAGGCGCACGTGGAGGAGCGCCGGCGAGGCCGAGTCGCTCATGAGCCACACGGCGGCGGCCTCGACGTCGTCCTCGGCGTCGATGAATCGAGCGGGTATACCGTATGCCTCCGCCACGGCCGCGAAGTCCGGCGAACCGTAGCCCCAGACTGTCGACTGGTAGCACGACTCGAAGTACTCCTCTTGGAACTGACGCACCATGCCGAGACAACCGTTGTCCAAGACGACGAGCTTGATCGGCAGTTGCAGTCGCGACACCGTCTCCAGCTCCTGGATGTTGACTTGCATGCCGCCGTCGCCGGTGATGGCAACCACCGGTCGTCCGGGAGCCGCGATGGCGGCTCCGATAGCAGCCGGAAGCGAGAAGCCCATCGCTCCCATGCCGCCGGAGGTGAGCAGACGCTGCCCCTCCCGCAGGCGCAGAGACTGCGCGGCCCACATCTGGTTCTGCCCCACGTCGGTGATGAACGCGGATGCAGCGGCGGCAGCCTCGGAGAGGACGTGCATGAGACCGGCGGCGTTGATGCCGGGAACATCGGCGATCTCCGCGGCGTCCGGTGCAGCAGCTCTGAGCGCCACCACCTCCGCGAGCCATCCCGAGCGATCGACTGTGGGTGCCTCCTCCACCAGCATCTGGCGGAGGAACTCGTTCGCGTCTGCAACTACGGCTACCTGAGGGTGCACGCGCCACGATATCTCGTTGGCGTCGAGGTCCACTCGGATGATCGACTTGCCTTGCACGAACCGCTCGACATCGGCGCCGGTCTGACGATTGTCCAGACGGCTGCCGACGACCAACAGCACGTCACATCTGCCCAGCGCCTCATTCGCCCATCGGTTGCCATAGGTCCCGATCATCCCCACCTTGAGGGGGTCGTCACCGGCGATCGCGTCGACGCCGAGCAGCGACGTGACCACTGGAACCTTCCACCGCTGTGCGAGCTGCGCCAGCCGATTGCGTGCCTGCTCGCTGCGAATCGCGCCGCCAGCGAGGATCAACGGGCGAGCGGCGCCGGCGAGTGCCGAGCGAACTCGGGCGATGGCCTCGGCATCCGCGGTCAAGGCGGCGTCGGCGACGATCATTTCCGGCGCGGCCGCATCGAGCTGGGCGCGTTGGACGTCCATGGCGATATCGAGCAGCACGGGTCCCATGCGGCCCGACAGCGCGACTCGGAACGCCTCGGCAAGGAGCCGAGGGAGGTCGTCGGCGTCCTTCACGCGCCATGCGGCCTTGGTGACAGGCTCAACGATCGCGACGATGTCAGTCTCCTGGAATCCGGACTGCCGCACTCCGCTGTCGCCCCGTTGCTCGGTGGTGTTGACCTGACCGGTGATGAACACCGCCGGGACAGAGTCGTAGAAGCAGCTGCCTATACCGGTGATTAGGTTGGTGGCACCGGGACCGCTTGTGGCTAACGCGACTCCGGGAACGCCCGTGATGCGCGCGCCCGCTTCCGCGGCGAATGCAGCCGCCTGCTCATGATGCATGCTGACGATGTCGATCCCGCCACGGTGATGCAGTGAGTCGAGAATGTGCGTGATCATGCCGCCGGTCATCTCGTAGACCGTGCCTACACCCTGCGCTGCGAGGAACTCCGCTATGTAGTCGCTCGCCTTCACGCTAGCGTCCGCACGCGGCCGCGATAGTCTCGGCCATGTGCACCAGCATCTCGTCGGTCATGCCCGGGTAGACGCCGATCCAGAACGCGTCGTTCATGATGCGGTCGGTGTTCACGAGCTCGCCGACCACGCGGTAGCCTTCGCCGCTGGCGCGCATCGCGTCGAACACCGGCTGCCGGACGATGTTGCCGGCGAACAGCATCCGCGTCTGCACCTTTGCGGCCTCGAGCGCACCGACGATTTCGTCGCGTGTGACAGGGGCGCCTTCTCGGAGGGTCATCAGGAAGCCAAACCAGCTGGGGTCGGAACCTTCGGTCGCCTCGGGCATGATCAGCACGTCTTCGAGGGGGGCGAGCAGCTCTCGGAGCCGGGCGTAGTTGCGCCTGCGTGCCGCCGAGAACTCCGGCAGCCTGTCGAGCTGAACCACGCCGATGGCTGCCTGCATGTCGGTCGCCTTGAGGTTGAAGCCGAACTCCGAGTAGACGTACTTGTGGTCGTAGCCGTGCGGAAGTGTGCCGAACTGCTGCGAGAAGCGTTTGCCGCACGCGTTGTCCTTGCCCGAGGGGCAGATGCAGTCGCGGCCCCAGTCGCGCATGGAGAGCATGATGGCAGCGAGCTCGTCGTTGTCGGTGTAGACGGCGCCGCCCTCGCCCATCGTCATGTGGTGCGGCGGGTAGAAGCTCGACGTCCCAATGTCGCCGAAGGTGCCCGTCATGCGCCCACGGTACTCGCCGCCCAGCGCGTCACAGTTGTCCTCGATAAGCCAGAGGTCGTGCGCGTCGCAGAACACACGGACCGCGTCGATGTCGAACGGATTGCCGAGCGTGTGAGCGAGCATGACCGCCTTGGTGCGCGGCGACAGCGCGGCCTCGAGCTGCGTCACGTCGATATTGTAGGTGCCGAGCACCACGTCGACGAAGACCGGCACCGCGCCGTACTGCACGATCGGCGCCACGGTGGTCGGAAAGCCTGCGGCGACGGTGATGACCTCGTCGCCCGCGACGACGCGACGCTCTCCCAGCCGCTCGCTTGTGAGCGCCGCAAACGCGAGCAGGTTGGCGCTCGAGCCCGAGTTCACGAGCAGCGCGTGCCTGATGCCAAGGTATCGCGCGAGCCCGCTCTCGAACTTGCGCGAGAAACGACCATAGGTGAGCCAGAAGTCGAGCGACGAATCGACGAGGCTGACCATCTCGCGCTCGTCGAAGACGCGACCCGCGTACGGTACGCGGCTCGAACCGGGCTCGAAGTCGGGCTTCTCGGCGAAACGCTCGGCGTGATACTCGGCCGTCAACGCGAGTATCTGCTGGCGGATCTGCTCGGCGCGGGTGGTATCGGTCACGAATGATCTCCCATCATACCCACGGGGCGGCGGTGTGCTGTGCCGCACTCAGATAGGCGTCGAAGTCTGCTTCAACGAGCGCGATGGCGTCCTCGCCACCAGTGTAGGCGTGGTACCACACCGCTGTCCTCTGAATGGTGTCGTCAAACGCCCACACCGGCCGCCAGCCCAGAACGCGCTCGGCCTTGCCGATGTCGAGCTGCAACTGCGCCGCCTCATGTGGCTGCGCGCCCAGGTCCGGCGACTCCCACGAACCCTCGCCCCACGCGGCGACGAAACGGTCGGCCACCTCGCCCACGGTGCGGGCTGCGAGCGGGTCGGGACCGAAGTTGTACGGACCAGCCAACGCGCCGTCGCCGAGCAGCGACGCGGCGAGGTGCAGATAGCCGGACAGCGGTTCGAGCACGTGCTGCCACGGCCGAACCGAATCCGGGTTACGCACCACCAGCGGTCGCCCCGCCGAGAGGGCGCGAGCGCAGTCCGGCACCAGGCGATCCTCGGCCCAGTCGCCGCCGCCGATCACGTTGCCCGCACGGGCCGTGGCGATCGCAGCGGTATCCGGGCCCGAGAAGAACGAGTCGCGGTACGACGCTGTGACAATCTCTGAGCCTGCCTTGCTGGCGCTGTAGGGATCGTGCCCGCCGAGCGGTCGATCCTCCGCGAACGCCTCACCAGTCTCGGCGTTGGCGTAGACCTTGTCGGTGGTGACGTTTACGAGCACCCGGCAGCTCTCACTCGAGCGCACGGCCTCGAGCATATTGACCGTGCCGAGGACGTTGACCTCAAACGTGTAGCGCGGCTCGGCGTAGCTGCGACGCACGAGCGGTTGCGCGGCCAAGTGCAGGACCACGTCGGGTCGCACCTCCGCGATCAGGGCGGCGACGCGCTCCGCATCGCGGATGTCACCGATGCGACTGTCCATCGCCGCGGCGAGGCCGAGGTCGGTGAAGAGTGCCGGAGTGGTATCCGGCTCGAGCGCATAGCCAGTGAGCTCAGCCCCGAGGTCGAGCAGCCAGCGACTGAGCCATGCCCCCTTGAACCCAGTGTGGCCGGTCACGAGCACTCGCGAGCCTGAGAACGCTCCACCAAACTCGCGGCGCATGGCTACCAGACCTTCCAGGGGGCCGTGCCGGACTGCCACAAGCTCTCGAGATGATTCTTGTCGCGCAGTGTGTCCATCGGCTGCCAGAATCCACGGTGCTTGAACGCGCCAAGCTGTCCACCGGCCGCAAGGGACTCAAGGGGCTCGCGCTCCAGAATAGTGTCGTCGCCGTCGATGCGATCCAACACGCTGGGCTCCATGACAAAGAACCCCCCGTTGATCCAGTCACCGTCGCCCAGGGGCTTCTCGGCGAAGCATTCGACACCACAGAGGTCGTCGAGTTTGAGTGCCCCAAAGCGACCGAGCGGCTGTACCGCTGTCAGCGTGGCCTCGCGGCCGGATTCGCGGTGAAAGTCGACGAGGGCCGCGATGTCGACGTCGGCAACGCCGTCACCGTACGTGAGCAGGAAGGTCTCGTCGTCCACGTAGGGCTGGATGCGCTTGACGCGCCCACCGGTCATCGAATCGGCTCCCGTGTCGACGACCGTTACGCGCCATGGCTCGTTGGCGTCCTGATGGACCTGCATCTCGTGCGAACGCATATCGAATGTCACGTCGGCGTTGTGCAGCCAGTAATTATGGAAGTACTCCTTGATCATGTAGCCCTTGTAGCCCGTGCAGATCACGAAGTCGTTGAATCCGTAGTGACTGTATATCTTCATGATGTGCCACAAGACCGGCTTCTCGCCGATCTCCGTCATTGGCTTGGGGCGCAGCACCGTCTCCTCGGAAAGACGCGTCCCGAGTCCACCGGCGAGAATGACAACCTTCATCTCGTGCTCCTCATCAGCCGTGCGTCGTCGTGCGCTCGTCGTACCCGTCGCGGTTCGCTTCCCACCACTCCACCGTGCGCTTGATGCCCTCGGCAAACGTCACCTCGGCCTCAAACCCGAAGTACTCCCGCGCGCGCGTCACGTCGAGCTTCCGCCTGGGCTGGCCGTTGGGCTTGGTCGCGTCCCAGATGATTTCGCCCTCGTAACCGACCGCCTCGGCGATCGTGGCGGCGAGCTCCTTCATCGAGATCTCCCAGCCGGCTCCCAGGTTGACCGGCTCGTCGCCGTCGTACTTCTCGGCGGCGAGGACGATGGCTCGGGCGCAGTCCTCGACAAAGAGGAACTCGCGCGTCGGCGAACCGTCGCCCCAGAGCACGACCGTCTCGCCCGCGTCACGCGCGGTGATCATCTTGCGAATCATCGCGGGGATGACGTGGCTCGACTCGAGGTTGAAGTTGTCGCGCGGCCCGTAGAGGTTCACGGGCAGCAGGAAGATGCCGTCGAAGCCGTACTGCTGGCGATACGCCTGACACTGGACCAGCATCATCTTCTTGGCCAGGCCGTAGGGCGCGTTGGTCTCCTCGGGATAGCCGCTCCAGAGGTCCTCTTCGCGAAACGGGATCGGCGCGAACTTGGGGTAGGCGCAGATGGTGCCCAGCGCGACGAACTTGCCGACGCCCGCCAGGCGCGCCTCTTCGATAAGCTGGATGCCCATCATGGCGTTCTGGTAGAAGTAGCTGCCGGGGTTGGCCATGTTCGCGCCGATGCCACCGACGACCGCCGCGAGGTGGATGATCACGTCGGGCTTGGCCTCGTCGAGCATGCGCAGGATATCGTCGTGTCGCGTCAGGTCGAACGCAGGGTGCTCCGGCACGAAGATGTGCTCGGCTCCCTGTTTGCGCAGCTCCTCGAGCACAAACGAGCCGAGAAACCCGGCACCGCCCGTGACGCACACTCGTCTGTCGGTCCAGAAGCCCATGCTACCGCTCCTCGCCCCTCATCGCCCGCTCGAGCTCGGCGACGCACGCCTCGGCGGCATGGCCGTCACCGTACACCGGCGGACGGTCGCCGCCGGGATGCGCCGACGTTGCTGCGGCGACAATTCGCTCAGCCGAGGTGCCCACCAACGTGTTCCAGCCCAGCTCGACGGTCTCCACCCACTCGGTCTCATCGCGCAGCGTCACACACGGCACGCCAAAGAAGTAGGCCTCTTTCTGCATCCCGCCTGAGTCGGTCAGCAGCGCTTTCGCGCCGCGAAGCAATCCGTTGGTGTCGAGGTAGCTCAGCGGCTCCACGATGCGGATGCCGGATGACAGCGCAACCACCGCATCAAGCCCGAAGCGCTCGAGGTTCTTGCGCGTACGTGGGTGGACCGGCCAGATCACGGGTGCGTCGAGCGCGGCGAATGCGCTCACGACCTCTGCAAGGCGATCGGAATCGTCACTGGTCGCCTGACGATGGACGGTGGCCAGGTAGTACCCACCGGCCTCGACGTTGTGCGCGGCAGCGACGGCCTCGGCGTCGACCTTCTCGGCGAAGAAGCGGGCCGTGTCGAGCATGACGTCGCCCACCTGCGCGACGCCTGCCGAGATGCCCTCGAGCGCCAGATTGGCGACGGCGGTGGGCGTCGGGCAGAGCAGCAGGCTCGCGAGGTGGTCGACCAGTACGCGGTTGATCTCCTCGGGCATCTCGCGGTTGAAGGAGCGTAGGCCGGCCTCCACGTGCGCCACCGGGATGTTGAGCTTCACGGCGGCGAGTCCGGCGGCGAGCGTGGTGTTGGTGTCGCCGTAGACGAGCACCCAGTCGGGCTTGGTCTCGATGAGCAGCTCCTCGAGCAGGCCGAGCATCTCGCCGGTCATGCGGCCGTGGCCGCCTCCGCCGACTCCGAGGTTGTACTCGGGCGCTGGGATACCCAGCTCCTCGAAGAATACGCCGGACATCTCGTGGTCGAAGTGCTGGCCGGAGTGTACGAGAATCTCCTCATGGTTCTCTCGCAGAGCGCGGCAGACGGCAGCGGCCTTGATGAACTGCGGCCTTGCACCGACAACGGATACGACTTTCATCGTTCACTGCCTCCCAGTCGCGCCATGTCGGCATCGACCATCATCGTGACCAGCTCGTCGAAGCCGACCTTCGGCTCCCAACCGAGTTTGGCGCGCGCTTTATTCGCGTCCCCAAAGAACACGTGCACGTCGACCGGACGAAAGAATCGCGGATCGACCTTCACGAACTGCTCGTAGTCCAGCTCCAGCGCCGAGAACGCCGCGGCGCAGAACTCGCGTACTGTGTGCACCTCGCCACTGGCCACCACGTAGTCGTCCGGCGTCTCCTGCTGGAGCATCAGCCACATCGCCTCGACGTAGTCACCGGCAAAACCCCAGTCGCGCTTGGCGTCCAAGTTGCCCAGTCGCAGCTCCTCGGCCAGACCGAGCTTGATGCGTGCGGCACCGTCGGTGATCTTGCGGGTCACGAACTGCAACCCGCGCAGAGGTGACTCGTGGTTGAACATGATGCCGTTGCTGACGTGCATGTCATAGGACTTCCGATAGCTGCTCACGATGTGGAAGGCGTATGTCTTGGACGCGGCGTACGGCGATTGCGGTTGCAGCGGAGTTGTCTCCCGCTGGGGCATCTCGGCGGCGTTGCCGAACATCTCGGCGGAAGCGGCCTGGAAGAAGCGGGCTTCGGGCGCGAGCTCGCGAAGCGCCTCCAGCAGCCGCAAGACTCCAACGGCGTTGACCTCGGTCGTCGAGATCGCCTCGTTCCACGAGTCGCCCACGCTGGACTGCGCCGCGAAGTTGTAGACCTCGTCGGGACGGGCGGTCTCGACGGCGGCGAGCAGCGAGTCCATGTCCGTGAGGTCGGCGTCGAGCGAGCGCAGCTGACCGCCGGACTCATCAGCGCGAGCCGAGAAGTCGCCGGGATACGGTCCGGGCACGCCGAAGACGTCGTAGCCCTTGGCCAGCAACAGCTCCGAGAGATAGGTGCCGTCCTGACCGGCCGCTCCGGTTATCAGCGCGCGTTTAGCCATCTACGCTCCTCGTGGTGCGAGCAGTCCGCTTTCGAGCGCCGCACAGACGCGGGCAGCGACCTGGTCGTCCCAGCGGTCGGGGCGGGTCCAGCCACGGTCGGACGCGTCGGCCTTCTCGGCGGCGGCGAGGATCATCGCGGTGTCCGCCGAGACGAGCTGGTTGGCGCCCACATCGACGGTGATGCCGCGCTCGGTGTTGCGGCGCACGGTCACGCACGGCGTGCCGAGCATGCACGACTCCTCCTGGATGCCGCCGGAGTCGGTGACGATGAAGTGGGCGTCGCGCTGCAGCGCGAGCATGTCGAGATAGCCGACGGGATCGATGAAGCGGACGCGCTCGGCGACGCGCGGGAACTGCTCGAGCTTGGGGCGCGTGCGGGGGTGCGTCGGGAAGACGACGGGCAGCGGCATGGACGCGAACGCGGCCATGATCTGCTCGAGGTGGCGTTCGTCGTCGGTGTTCTCGGGACGGTGGATGGTGGCGAGGATGTACTCACCCTTGCCCAGTCCGAGCGCGCCCGCAGGATTGCGGTCCGCGATGCGGTCGACGTTGCGCAGGACGCTCTCGGCCATGATGTTGCCGACGAAGTGGATCCGCTCGGCCTCGATGCCTTCTCGGCGGAGGAACTCACCGGCTTCCTCGCTGGGAGTCAGGTGCATGATGGCGAGCTGGTCGGCGACGAGGCGGTTGATCTCCTCGGGCATGAGCATGTCGAAGCTGCGCAGGCCGGCCTCCAAGTGGATGACCGGGATGTGGATCTTGCTTGCGGCGAGCGCACCGGCGAGCGTGGAGTTCACATCGCCGACCACGATGACGGCGTCGGGTCGCTCGGCGTCGAAGAGCTCCTCGAGGGCCATCATCGCCTTGCCGGTCTGGACCGCGTGCGTGCCGGAACCGACGTTCAGGAACCAGCGCGGCTCCGGGATCTCGAGGTCCGAGAAGAAGATGTCGGACATGCCGGCGTCGTAGTGCTGGCCGGTGTGTGCGAGCGCGGCGTCGTGGCCGGCTGCGAGCAGCGCGGGCATGAGCGGGGCGACTTTGATGAAGTTGGGGCGAGCCCCGACGACGACGATCAGCTTCACGAGAGCCGCGCCATATCCGCGTCGACCATCATCTCGACGAGACCGCGGAAGCTCACCTTGGGCTCCCAGCCGAGCTCGCTCTTGGCCTTGCTCGGGTCGCCGAGGAGCAGATCGACCTCGGCCGGGCGCACGAAGCGCGGGTCGACCACGACGTGCTGCTCGTAGTCGAGGCCGACGTGTGAGAACGCGATCTCGCAGAACTCGCGGACGGTGTGCGTCTCGCCTGTGGCGAGCACGAAGTCGTCAGGGGCGTCGGCCTGCAGGATGCGCCACATGCCCTCGACGTAGTCGCCGGCGAATCCCCAGTCGCGCTTGGAGTCGAGGTTGCCGAGGCGCAGCTCCGTGGCGCGACCCAGCTTGATCTTGGCGACATGGTCGGTGATCTTGCGTGTCACGAACTCGAGGCCGCGTCGCGGTGACTCGTGGTTGAAGAGGATGCCGTTGGCCGCGAAGAGGTCGTAGGACTCGCGGTAGTTCTGCGTGATGTAGAAGCCGTACGCCTTGGCCACGCCGTACGGGCTGCGCGGGTGGAATGGTGTGGTCTCGGACTGCGGGACCTCGTGGACCTTGCCGTACATCTCGGAGGTGGCGGCCTGGTAGAAGCGTGCTTCCGGCTTCACACGGCGGACAGCCTCGAGGATGCGCGTGACGCCGATGCCGTCGACGTCGCCGGTCGAGACCGGCACCGTCCACGAGTCGCCTACGAAGCTCTGCGCAGCGAGGTTGTAGACCTCGTCGGCCTGCGAGGCCTCCATCGCGTCGATCAGCGAGGTCTGGTCACTCATCTCGCCCACGCACAGCGTGATGCGGTCGAGGATGTGCTCGATGCGCTCGGTCGACGGAGTGGCTGCTCGTCGGATCACACCGAAGACCTCGTAGCCCTTGTCCAGGAGCAGCTCGGCCAGGTACGAACCGTCCTGTCCGGTGATGCCGGTGATGAGTGCGCGCTTGGCCACGAGAAAGACCTCCCAAGGAGACGTTAGATTCGTGCTTGAGTGTATCAGAGGGTCGAGGCCGCCACGGTGCCGCGATGCGCGTCAATCAGCCGTCAGCGAACGCCTTCGCCGTGAGATTCGTCGCCCACGATGAGTCTCTCGTCCGGCACCTCGCCCACCTCGAGCGGAACCCGGAATGTGAAGTACTTGTGCCCCAGATAACTGAAGATAGTCGACACGATGACCGTCATGAGTTGCGCCACAGGAGGCGAGAGGTGCAGCACGGTCACTCCCAGCCACAGAAGCAGCGTGCTGATTCCCTGCGCAGGCAGATAGATGAAGTACGCCCGTCCCGCTTGCCGCCAGTAGTGGCCGGCGCTGCGAAACGCGAAGTACTTCATGGTTGCGGTGCTCTGAAGCACGGCGAAGCCCCACGCCACCCAGAACACGAGCAGGTACTTCTCGTGACCGACTGCCACCAGCAGGACGTTGTACAAGACGATGCTGAACACCGTATTCCACACGCCCACGATCAAGAAGCGCAGCTTCTCACCATGTCGCGCGTAGAGATCGCGTGCCTTCACAGCGGTTGCGCCTCCAGCGACTACGCGTCGCAACCGCGTGCCCAGTCGTCCTCGAGCCTCACGATGTCGTCCTCGCCCAGATAGCCGCCGACCTGCACTTCGATGACCTGCAGCATCTCTTCGCCACGGTTCTCGATGCGATGCACGGCGCCGAGCGGGATGAAGACACTCTCGTTGAGCGGGACCACGATGACCTCTTCGTCGCGCGTAACGACCGCCTCGCCGGCGACCACGATCCAGTGCTCACTTCGGTGCTGGTGACGCTGAAGACTCGGCTTGCAGCCGGGTTTGATCTCAAGCAACTTGATCTGGTAGCCCGGACCGGAAAGCAGGCTCTGCCACGATCCCCACGGACGCAGACTGATCTTGGGCTGCGAGACCTCAGGTGCGCCAAGAAGTTTCAGTGCATCGACGATCTGGCGCACATCCTGCGCGCGGCTCTTGGGGAGAACGAGCGTGGCGTCGGTGGTGTCGACGACCACGAGGTCCTCGACCCCGAGGGTAGCGACAAGTCGATCCGTCGAGTACACGATGGTGCCGTGCGAGTCGATGTCCACTCCCCGCCCCACGCGCACGTTGCCGTTCACGTCGGCAGGCGCGACGTCGTCGAGCGCGAGCAGCGAACCGACGTCGCTCCACTTCAGCGGCGCGGGAATCACCGCGACGCGATCCGAGCGTTCCATGACCGCGACGTCGATCGACAGCGACTCGAGAGCGCTGAAACGCTCACGCGCCTCTTCGCCGTGCTGCTCGGCGGGCGTCTGCGCGGCGATCCAGCGAGCGACCTCGGCGACCTGTGCCTCGGCGCCTCCGGCGCGGTCCAGCTCCTCGAGGACCGCCGCGGCGCGCATCACGAAGATGCCGGCGTTCCAGTAGTACTCACCGCTCGCGAGGAACTCCTCGGCACGTTGAGCGTCGGGCTTCTCCACGAACCGCTCGACCACGTGTGGCGTCGCCGAGCCGACCGCGTACTCCGGCAGCGCCTCAGCCGCGCGGATGTAGCCGTAGCCGGTCTCAGGCCGCGTGGGGCTGATACCGATAGTGACCAGGTAGCCGTCGGCGGCGATACGCGCGGCGGCCAGGATGCAGTCGCTCCACACCTCGCCGCCCTCGAGCAGGTGGTCACTCGGGAGCACGACCATGATGGCGTCGGGGTCCTCGGCGAGAAAGGTCGCTGCGGCAAGTGCGATGGCGGGCGCGGTGTTGCGGGGCACCGGCTCCTGGATGTAGCGCACGGCGTGGAGCTCCGCATCAGGCTGGGCCATTAGGTGGTTGCGGAGCTCGTCGAAGAGGCGCTCGTTGGTGGCCACGACCACGCTTGATCCGCCGTCAGCGAACGGAAGTATGCGGTGGACGGCGGCCGCGATGAGCGACTCGCTGCCAAACATCGAGAGCAGCTGCTTGGGGTTGAGCTCGCGCGAGAGCGGCCAGAAGCGCTGACCGCTGCCTCCGGCGAGGATCGTCGCGTACAGGTGGCTCCGCGTCATGGCCGTGCGCCTTCCTCGGCGAGCATGCACGCGAGCGACTCACGCAGTGCGGGACCGTACTCGCTGCGGCGCAGCGCGAGCGCGACGTTGGCCTCGAGCCAGGCAAGCACGTTGCCGGTGTCGAAGCCTTCCTCGGGGTCGATGACCACGGCGTAAAGCTCCTCGGTCTCGAGCAGCTTGACCAGTGCGTCGGTCAGCTGTATCTCGCCACCCTTGCCCGGGGGCGTCTCGGCGAGGATGCGCATGACCGCCGGGGTGAGCAGGTAGCGACCAAAGATGCGCAGGTTGCTGGGAGCGTCCTCGAGAGCCGGCTTCTCCACGAGGCCGGTGACGCGCCACACTCCATCGCCCTGATCCTCGCCGCCGATGACACCATAGCGGCTGACGTGCTCCTCAGGCGCCGGCACGACCGCGATGACGCTTGCGCCGGTGCGCTCGTAGACCTCGCGCATGCGCGGCAGGATGCGACCCTCCGGCACCAGCTCGTCGCCGAGAAGGACGAAGAACGGCTCGTCGTCGGTGAGCGGAGCGCCGCAACGGACCGCGTGGCCCAGACCGAGCGGCTGCTTCTGGCGCACGTAGAACACCTCGGCCAGCTCTGAGATCTCGCGCACGGTGGCGAGCTCCCTGGCCTTGCCGGACTCCTCGAGCAGCGCCTCGAGCTCGACCGAGCGGTCGAAGTGATCCTCGAGTGCACGCTTGCCTCGGCCGGTGACAATCAGGATGTCGGTGGCACCCGCCGCGACAGCTTCCTCGACGACGTACTGGATGACGGGCTTGTCGACGACGGGCAGCATCTCTTTGGGCTGTGACTTGGTCAGCGGCAGGAATCG
>CAYMAN010000011.1:70789-72451 GCA_964388455.1 uncultured Eubacteriales bacterium | reverse complement strand
CGCGATGAAGATCGTGCCGTCTTCCTGGATGTCGATCTGGGCGCCCGTGTCGGCCTGGATGCTGCGGATGACCTTACCGCCGGACCCGATGACGTCACGGATCTTGTCGGTCGGGATCTTGATGGTGATGATGCGGGGAGCGTACTGGCTCATCTCCTCGCGGGGAACGTCGATCGACTCGAGCATCTTGCCGAGGATGAACGCGCGACCTTCCTTGGCCTGCATGAGCGCAGCGCGCAGGATGTCGACCGAGAGGCCCTTGGCCTTGTTGTCCATCTGCATGGCGGTGATGCCGTCAGCGGTACCTGCGACCTTGAAGTCCATGTCGCCGAGGAAGTCCTCGAGGCCCTGGATGTCGGTCAGGATGGCGACGTCATCGCCCTCCTTGATGAGGCCCATCGCGATACCGGAGACCGGCGCCTTGATCGGCACGCCGGCGTCCATGAGCGCGAGGCTCGAACCGCAGACCGAACCCATGGAGCTGGAGCCGTTGGACTCGAGCACCTCGGACACGATGCGAATGGTGTAGGGGAAGTCCTCCTCGGCGGGGACTACCGGGAGCAGAGCGCGCTCGGCGAGTGCGCCGTGGCCGATGTCGCGACGCTTCGGGCCACGCATGAAGCCCGTCTCGCCGGTCGAGAACGGCGGGAAGTTGTAGTGGTGGATGTAGCGCTTGCCCTCGGCCACATCGATGGTGTCCATGCGCTGCCACTCGGAAAGCATGCCGAGCGTCAGGACCGAGAGGACCTGGGTCTGACCGCGGGTGAAGAGGCCTGATCCGTGGCTGCGCGGCAGGTAGCCGGCGACCGTGGTGATCTGGCGGACCTCGTCGAGCTTACGGCCGTCGGCACGCTCGCCCTCCTTGAGGACCATCGTGCGCATGGTCTTCTTCTCGAGCTGCTTGAGCGTGGCCTTGATGTCCTTGCCGTTAGCCGCGATCTCTTCCTCCGAGAAGGTGGCTAGGATCTCGTCCTTGACGGCCTGGACGCCGTCCATGCGGGCGTGCTTGTCGGCGTTGTGCAGCGCGACGTTCATCTTGTCGCTGCCGGCCGCGAAGACGCGTTCGGTGATGGCGGGGTCGATGCTTTGGAGCTTGACCTCCATGGGCGTGATCTCGAGCTTGGCCAGGAAACGCTCCTGCACCTCACAGAACGCGCCGATGGCCTCCTGCGCGAACATGAGAGCGGCGAGCATGTCCTCCTCGCTGACCTCCTGCGCGCCGGCCTCGAGCATGTAGACGGCGTCCTTGGAGCCCGCTACGACTAGGTCGAGATCGGAATCCTCGGCCTGATCGAAGCTGGGGTTGACGATGAACTCGCCGGTCTCCATGTCGCGACAGATGCGGACGCCGGCAAGCGGACCCTCAAAGGGGATACCCGCGGCGAGCAGCGCAGCCGAGGCGCCCATGATCGAGATGACGTCAGGCTGGTTGACCTGATCGGCGGAGAGCACGGTCGCGATGACCTGAACCTCGTTGCGGAACCCGTCGGCAAACGACGAGCGGATGGGGCGGTCGATCATGCGCGCGGTGAGCGTGGCCTTCTCGCTCGGGCGGGACTCGCGCTTGATGAAGCCGCCGGGGAGCTTGCCCGCGGCATACATGCGCTCTTCGAAATCGACCGTCAACGGGAAGAAGTCCAGGTCCTTTGGGAACTTCGACGC
>CAYMAN010000011.1:0-70689 GCA_964388455.1 uncultured Eubacteriales bacterium | reverse complement strand
CTTCGAAATCGACCGTCAACGGGAAGAAGTCCAGGTCCTTTGGGAACTTCGACGCTGTGGCGGTGACCAGAACGATGGTCTCGGCCTGACGAACAAGAACGGCGCCACCGGCCTGCTTGGCCAGTTCGCCGGTCTCCAGAACGTACTCTTTGCCGTAAAGCTCAAATGTCTCTACTACTTTAGCCATGAATCTCTCTTCTTCCCTCGTCCTCTGCCGGAACGCCCCATGCGCACACGGCCTGTATCAAGAAGAGGGCGGGAGAAATCTCCCGCCCTCAGTCCCTCGATGGTGACTAGCCGCGAATACCAAGCTGAGCGATGACCGTACGGTAGCGCTCGATGTCTGACTTCTTGAGGTAGTTCAGAAGGCGGCGGCGCTGGCCGACCATCTGCAGAAGGCCACGACGGGTGTGGTGATCCTTCTTGTGCATCTTGAGGTGCTCGGTGAGGTCACGAATGCGCTGCGTGAGCAGAGCGACCTGGACCTCGGTCGAGCCGGTGTCGGAGTCACCGCGCTTGTACTCGGCGATGATTCCGGTCTTTACATCCTTGGGAAGCGGCATATCTTGTCCACCTTTCACGTGGAATTCGCCCCAGTCCGAGATGGGCGGGTGTTAATCGCACCTCTAAGGCAGGGGTAACTACAGACAACCGCCGAAGTATATCACACGCCGCCGGGAGTAGCCGCGGCGCCGGGTAGGTCGAATCCGGCGATGTCGAGGGCACGCTCTACGTCCGCTGCAATTGCCGCAGTGAGATCAGCAAGCGTGGCGAATGCCTGTTGCGGTCTCAATCGTTCGAGAAACTCGATCGTCAGCACCTGATCGTAGAGGTCACCCTCGAAGTCGACGAGGTGAGCCTCAACGTAGTCGCGCGCATCAGGAAACGTCGGCGGCGTGCCGACAGAAACCGCCGCCGCCCACGCGGACCCGTCGGCAAACACCACTCGTCCGGCGTAGACGCCGTCAGCAGGGAGCGCGGCATAGGGCTCCGGTAGAACGTTGGCGGTTGGAAAGCCGAGACCAGCGCCCTCCCCTCTACCGCGCCGAACCGTGCCTGAGACCCTGGGTGCCCTGCCCAGCAGCTCCGCCGCTGAGCCTAGGTCGCCGGACGCGACCAAGCGACGGATCCTGGTTGAGGTGATCGGCTCTCCCCCGACCTCCACAAGATCGTGACCCGTCACGGAGAACCCGCGAGCCTTCCCGAACTGTTCGAGCACGCCTAGATCGCCGCTGGCCTTGGCACCGAATCGAAAGTCACGGCCCACGTGTAGGGCAACCGGACGCATCGCCACAACCAGAACATTCTCAAGGAACACCTGTGGTGACATGGCGGCGACATCAAGCGTGAACGGAATCACCAGGATCATGTCGATTCCGGTCTCCTCGATGTAGCGCAGTTTGTCGGCGAGCGTAAGCAGCTGAGGTGCCGCAGTCTCAGGGGCGACCACCTGATCCGGATCACGGTCAAACGTCACTGCAACCGCACGAGCGCCTAGCAATCGAGCTTCAGCGACCGTGGCCTGAAGCAACGTCTGGTGACCAACGTGCACACCATCAAAGACGCCGATCGCCACAACGGCGTCGCCCATAGCATGCAGCTGTTCGCACCACTCAACCACACACGTGTTCATCTCAAGCCCCCGACGACTCCGCCGGGTATCACTGCGACCGGTTTGGCAAAACCGCCAGTCTGTTTGTAGACCGCCAGGAGCGCGTCTGCATGCATCACCGAAACCAGTCGTTCCGACTCATCCTGTGCACCGATGCTCAGACGCCTGCCGTTGGCGACATCGTCGAGCTGCGCGTCCGAAACCTCCAACGGCTCCAATGCAAGCGCCTTCAGGGGATCCGTGAACAGTGAGCGGACGTCATCGGCGGCTGCAACAGCGTCAAGCGTCACCAAGTCATCAAGGCGCAAGGAACCGGAACGGGTGCGTCGCAGCGCGCCAAGATGCGCGAAGGTCCCAAGCGCCGGGCCGAGGTCACGAGCGATCGCACGAATGTAGGTGCCCTTTGACACCGCAAGCTCGATGTCCCATTCGGCTCGGCTCGCATCGAGCCCATGGAGCTGCGAATGGAGAATCTCAATCCGACGAGGTTCGACCTCGAGCACTTCACCGCGACGCGCCGCGACGTAAGCGACCTCGCCCCCACGTTTGATTGCCGAGAACGCTGGCGGAACCTGCTCGTGCACGCCAACGAGCGCGGCGACTGTCCCGGTCGCGATGAAGGGATCACATGCTTCATCAGGCACGGGCGCCGTGGCGACTACTCGACCATCGGCGTCATCCGTGTCGGTCTGCGCGCCGAAAGCGATGGTGGCGCGATACGACTTCTGTGCAGCAGTGAGAAACGGTGCGAGCCTGGTTGCCGGTCCAACCAGAACCACGAGAATACCTGTTGCCATTGGGTCGAGCGTCCCAGCGTGGCCGACACGGCGCTCGCCGGTCGCCGTTCGCACACGGTTGACGACATCGTGGCTGGTCATGCCAGAAGGCTTATCTATGACGAGAATCCCCGACAGGCCGCTCTGCCCGCGGCGAGCGCTCACGCTTCGCCTCCAGGCAGGAGCGGGAGCAGCCGAGCCAGCAGCTCATCACGGTCTGTGCCAGCCCACGTGAACCCGGCCGCGGCCCTGTGTCCACCCCCGCCAAAATCGCGAGCAACGCTTCCGACATCCGCACCTGTCTTCGAACGCAGATTCACACGGATCACGTCGCCGCGCTGACCGAGAAGCACAGCTGCATCGATTCCGCCGAGCACTCGAATCGCATCGGGCAACGACTCCGACTCAGTGGGCAGTGCACCGGTCTGTGAGAAGTCCTCGTCAGTCAGCCAAGAACAGGCGACGCGACCGTGGTTGACGGTCACGAGGCGTGACATCACCCGGGCCTCGAGCGCAAGAGAAGATGCCGAGCGGTTCTGATACACGAGTCTGTTCACCTCGGCGGCGTCGATCCCTGTGTCGAGCATCGACGCGGCGTCGCGCAGCGCGGCGGCCGAGGTGTTGTCGTAGGAGAAGCGTCCGGTGTCAGTGATCATGCCTGTGTAGCAGCACTGGGCTACGTCCCGGCTCGGCGGACGATCGAACGTGGAGCAGAGCCGCCAGACGATCTGAGCGGTGGCAGCCGCAGTGGTATCCGACACCTGAACGGAACCGAAGTCACAGCAATCCGGATGGTGGTCGAGCACCACGACAGTCTTGGCACTCTGCGCGAGCTGGGCTGCAGCACCAAGACGACTGATGACCGGAGTGTCTAAGGCGATGAAGACATCCGGCGGTGCGAGCTCCGCTGCTGGCACGTAGAGGCCAAACCCAGGAAGAAATCCGAATGTGGCAGGCGGCTCTTCCGCATCAGCAAGCGTCGGCACCGCTGCAATGCCATTCTCGCGCAGAGCCAGGGTCAGGCCGAGGACGGATCCGACGGCATCGCCGTCAGGCCTGACGTGCGCGCACACCACGACCGACGACGCTCTTCTCAGCGCGACGGCGACGTGATGGAACTCCGGCAGCACGCTGACTACGCCTCCTCGAGCGGCGATGTGTCGCCTTGCGACGCGGCGGCTTCAGAGGAGTCGTCGACACCTGCCGACAGCTCAGGGTGTTCACGCTCGAAGGCAAGAGACGGTGGTACATCTTTGAGTGCCTGGGTGATTCGCTCCCCTGAATCGACCGAGCGATCGATGAAGAAGCGGATCTCGGGTGTGACGCGCCACGTGATCGCCTTGCCGACAAGGGATCTGATGCGACCCTTAGCCGACTCGAGACCCTCGAGCACTTCGTCGTAGCGATCAGGATCGGTGCTGACGTAGACGATCATGACCGAGCGGTCGGGGCTGACTTCTGCACCGGTTACGGTGATGAGACCCAGGCGCGGGTCGGAGATCTCATCGATGAGAATCGATGCGACCACCTCCCGCGCCTGCTCATTCAATCTGCGGCTGTTTGGTGTCTGCTTCATGGGTTACCGCCTGGTTCTCAGTGGATCCTAGGACTCGCGAGCGACCTCGATGATCTTGTAACCCTCGATGATGTCGCCTTCCTTGAGATCCTGGAAGTTGTCGATGCCGATTCCGCACTCGAAGCCCTGTCGGACCGACTTAACGTCGTCCTTGAAGCGACGGAGCGAGTGAATCGTTCCGTCGTGGATGATCGTGCCGTCACGGACGATGCGAATCTTGTCGTCGCGCGTGATCTCACCATCGAGAACGTAGCAACCGGCGATGACTCCGGCCTTCGGGACGCGGAACAGATCTCGAACCTCGACACGCGAGGTGTCCTCCTCGTGGAACTCAGGAGCGAGCATGCCCACGCGCGCGGCGTTGATGTCTTCGATCGCCTGGTAGATGACGCGGTACATGCGGACGTCGACTCCCTCTTCCTCGGCAAGAGCCTTCGCCTTGGGCTGGGGTCGAACGTTGAAGCCGATTACGATTGCGTCAGATGCATCAGCGAGTGTGATGTCGCTCTCGCTGATCGCACCGACCGCCGAGTGGATGACGTTGATGACGACCTCGGACTGGTCCATCTTATCGAGCGAGTCCTTGAGCGCCTCGATCGAGCCTTGAACGTCGGCCTTGACGACGAGGTTGACCTCTCGCAACGCGCCTTCGCTGATGCGTGCAAAGAGGTCATCGAGTGAGACGTGCTTCTTGGTCTGCTGAGCGAGCGTGCGCTGCTTGAGCGAGCGCTCCTCGGCGACGTTACGAGCGTCACGCTCGTCGGCGAAGACGATGAACTCGTCACCTGCCGAAGGGACGCTTGCAAGGCCCTGGATCTCGACCGGATCGGCCGGGGTCGCCGTCTTGACTGTGTCGCCCTTGGGGCTGACCAGCGCGCGGACGCGACCGTAGCTGGTACCGGCAACGAGGACGTCACCGACGCGCAGCGTACCGCGCTGTACGAGGACGGTCGCGATGGGACCGCGGCCCTTGTCCAGCTTCGCCTCGATGACGACGCCACTGGCGCCCGCATCGGGATTGGCCTTGAGCTCAAGGATGTCGGCCTGGAGCAGGATCATCTCGAGCAGGTCGTCGATGTGCAGACGCTTCTTCGCGCTGACGTTGACGAAGATGTTGGTACCGCCCCACTCCTCCGGCACGATCTGATACTCGGTGAGCATCTGACGCACGGTCTCGGGGTTGGCGCCGTCCTTATCGATCTTGTTGACGGCGACGATGATCGGTACACCGGCGGCCTGAGCGTGGTGGATAGCCTCCACGGTCTGCGGCATGACGCCGTCGTCGGCCGCGACTACAAGGACGACGATGTCCGTGGCGTTGGCACCGCGGGCGCGCATGGCGGTGAACGCCTCGTGGCCCGGAGTGTCGATGAAGGTGATCTGGCGGTCGTTCTTGACGACGACCGACGCACCGATGTGCTGCGTGATGCCGCCGGCTTCCGTCGCGGCGACGCCGGTCTCGCGGATGGCGTCGAGGAGCGACGTCTTACCGTGGTCGACGTGACCCATGACGGTGACGACAGGCGGACGGGGCTTGAGATCCTCGTCCTTGTCCTCAAAGACCATCTTCGTCTCGGCCTCAGGCGCAACGATAATGACCTCTCGGCCAAGATCTTCGCCGATGATCTCGATAACGTCGCGCATCATTGGCTGGTTCACGGTGAGCGGCGAGCCGAGCATGAAGAGACGCTTGATGACGTCGTTCGCCGGCACCTCAAGGGCATCCGCGAACTCAGCGACGGTAATGCCCTCGATCACCTGAACGGAGTCGCCACCGACCGGGAGATCGATGTGGGTCGCGGCTTCGTGGTGATGCGCGTCCTCTACCTCTTCGCCGGCAGGCTTCTTGTGCTTCTTCTTCTTGCGACCGCCCTCGTTGGCGGCGGCTGCCACGGCGGCCTTGGCCTCATCAAGCACTTTCTGGCGCTCGAGCTGCTCGGCCTCCTGAGCCATCTTGCGATAGCGGTCTTCCTCGTCCTTGTTGAGCGACTCGGCCTCTTCGGCCTCAAGGCGCGCACGTTCTGCTGCGATGGCGGCCTCAAGTCCGGCTCGGGCTTCGCTCACAGGAGCAGCAGGAGCAGGTACAGGCTTCTTGACCTCCGGCTCAGGTGCAATCTCAGGTTCGACCTTTGGCGCCGCGACGGGTGCCGTCTCGGCAGCCACAACGGGTACCTCGATAACCGCAGGAGCAGGAACGGGAACAGGAGTCACTTCGCGGACGACAGGTGCTGCCGCGCGAGCCTCTTCCTCGACGCGCTGACGCGCAGCCTCGGCCTTGGCCTGCTGCTCTTCATCACGCCGACGGCGCTCAGCCTCTTCGGCCTTGCGGCGCTCTTCCTCAGCAGCGCGCCTCGCAGTTTCCTCGGCTTCTCGCTTGGCTGCCTCGGCCGCCTCTTGCTTGGCGGTCTCCTCGGCTATGGCCGCCTGACGCTCAGCGATCTCAGGGCCAAGCGTCTTGCGTATCTTGTCCACATAAGCCTCGACCAGGGTCGATGCGTGGTTCTTGGCAGGAATCTTGAGGTCCTGAAGTCTGTCCAGGAGCTCCTTGCTTGTCATGCCGAACTCTTTAGCGAGTTCGTGGATTCTCATTGCGGGCATCAAATCACCGTCCTTGCTGCGAGCTGGAACTGGCGCTCAGCAGCTCATCGAAGTCTCGTCGCAACCTATCGTAATCATCATCTCTCAGGCTCACCTTGAGGGCTGCATCGAGGCGACGGCGTTGCCGGGCCACATCGAAGCACTCAGGTTTCGCACACAGGTACGCTCCTCGTCCGTTCGCCTTGCCCGAAGGATCGACGACCACGTGGCCGTCAGGCGTACGCACGATCCGCACGAACCAACGCTTCTCGTCCGAAGCGCGGCAGGCGATGCACGTGCGGTTGGATACCTTGCGCGGCTTCATCACTCGGCGGCAGCCTCCTTGTCGTGAATACCGCAGTAGAAGCTGCCGGGGCGTGCCTGATTGCGGCAACGCACGCCGGTTGCAGCGACTGCAACACAACGACCGTCATAGGACTCGGACGCCGAAGACTCCGACGCGGCAGGAATGACGATGCCCTGCTGGGCCGCCATGGTTGAGCTCTTGATGTCGATCCGCCAGCCGGTGAGCTTGGCGGCGAGGCGGGCGTTCTGCCCTTCCTTGCCGATAGCGAGAGACAGCTGGTCGTCGGGAACGATGACGGTCGCAGTGTGACCGTCCTCCTCCACGAGAACACGGTCGACCTTCGCCGGCGACAGTGCGTTGGCGACGTAGGTAGCGGGATCCTCGTTCCACGGCACGACGTCGATACGCTCGCCACGAAGCTCGCTGACGACCATACGTACACGACTGCCCTTGGGACCGACGCAGGCACCGACAGGATCGAGACCGCCCTCGCGGCTCGAAACGGCTACCTTGCTGCGCAGGCCAGGCTCACGAGCCACGCTCTTGATCTCGACGATGCCGTCGTAGACCTCGGGCACCTCGATCTCGAAGAGGCGGCGGATGAGGCCGGGGTGGGTACGGGATACGACAATGGACGGCTCGTTCGAGGTCTTGCGGACGTCGATGATGTACGCCTTGATGCGCTGGTTGTGGTCGTAGCGCTCGTTGTTGGGCTGCTCGGACGGCGGCAGGAGCGCCTCGACGCCCTCGCGGAGCTTGATGAGGGTGTAGCGGCTGTCGCTCTGCTGCACGGTGCCGGTGACGCTCTCGCCGATGCGGTCCGCGTACTCATCGAAGATCTTCTCACGCTCAGCGTCACGGATGATCGAAGAGATGACGTTCTTGGCGCTCTGCGCAGCGATACGGGAGACATCGGCAGGCGTGACGTCTCTCTCGTCATACACAGGAGTCTCGCCAGCCTCCTCGTCCCACTCACCCTGCGGAACGAGCTCGTAGACGTAGATATGACCCGTCTCGCGGTCGATAGTCACCCGCGTCGGGTTCTCCAAGTCGAGAATTCGCTGATAGGTGGTAGCGAGGGACTGCTCCAGCCGGTCCAGCATCTCATACTCATCGATCGCCTTCTCGCGTGCGAGCTGGCGAAGTGCATCCATCAGATCGGAGCTCATTCTACTCTGCTCCCCTTCCCTTGCCGAAGTCGACGACACCCTTGATGCGTGCCTTCAGGATGTTCTCGTACGGAACGAGCACGCGCTGTTCCTCGACGTCGATGACGACGTCGTCGTTTTCCATTCCAACCAGCACACCTGTCCACGATTTGCGCTTCTCGGCGTTCTGGACCTTCAGGTTCACGGTCTCGCCGGAAAACCGGACGAAGTCCGCGCGCTTGACGAGCGGTCGATCCACGCCGGGAGAGGAAACCTCAAGCGTGTAGGGCTTATCGAACGGGTCCTCAGCATCGAGCACTGCAGAGACCCACTCGTTTGCCGATGCGACCGCATCAAGCGTCACACCGTCAGGCCTGTCCAGCATGACGCGGATGACGGGAGTGCCATGACCGCCGGTCTGTTCGACGGCGACCAACTCGAAGCCGTGCTCCTCGGCGTGCGGCTCAAGCAGCTCAGCGAGACGGGCAGCGACGTTCTTCATCAGCATTCCTGTAACCTCCTTGTCCACAGAACAAAAGAAGCGAGCATAAGCCCACTTCTCGTGCGAGACGGCATGTTTCGTAGTGCAGGCGTGATTCTACCACAGCGCGACGAATGCGGACAAAGACGTGGCGGGCTTGCCAGGCTAGTGCGCCAGGCGCAAACGCTCGACCTCGACCAGCGCGGCGATGTGTGAAACCGCGTCGGTGATAGGGACCGTGGTCCGCTCACCAGTGGCGCGCACCTTCAGCTCGACAACACCCTCGGCAAGACCCTTCTTGCCCACGACAACCTGATATGGCCAGCCGATGAGATCTGCGTCGTTGAACTTGACGCCCGCTCGCTCGTCACGGTCGTCCAAGACCACTTCGACGCCCGCCTCGGCCAACTCGCGCCACACTCGCTCGGCTACCTCCGCGACCTCGCCGTCTGCCATGAGCGGCAGAACCGCTACCTCGTAGGGCGCGACCGAGACCGGCCACTTGATGCCACCCTCGTCGTTGTACTGCTCAATGACCGCAGCGAGCGATCGGCTGACGCCGACCCCGTAACAGCCCATAAGGAAGGGATGCTCGTCGCCATTCTCGTCAGCGAACGTCGCACCCATGGACTCTGAGTACTTGGTTCCCAGCTGAAAGACCTGACTCACCTCGATGCCGCGAGCGGCCTGGACCGAGTTCCCGCACGTGGGGCAGCCATCGCCAGCCTGTGCAAGCACCAGGTCCGCCCATGTCTCCACCTCGAAGTCACGGCCGGGCATCGCGCCGATGAGGTGGTAGTCATTCTCATTCGCGCCGATCCCCCAAGACACGTCGCCTTCAAGGCTCTTGTCGGCGATGACGAGCGTGCCAGCGGGCACGTTGACCGGGCCGAGCGAACCCTTGGGAATACCGAACTTCGCGAAGTCGGCCTCCTCGAGCAGTTCGATACCCGGCACCGTCCAGCCGGCCTTGATCGGGTTGAGCTCTCGATCACCGGGGACGAGCAGGAACACAAGTCGGCCTTCAGGAGTCTTGCCGGCCATCGTCTTGACCGTATCGTGATCGCTGATGCCCAGAAACGCCGAGAGCTCTGCGATCGTCTTGATATCCGGGGTGTGCACGCGCTCCATGTCACGCGGCCCGGTCGCGCCAGGCGTACGCGCGATGACCGTCTCAGCGGCCTCGACATCGGCGGCCCATCCGCAGCTGCAGTACACCAGCTCGGCCTCACCGTTCTCGGCGATCGCCATGAACTCTGTCGTGACCTTGCCGCCGATCTGACCCGAGTCCGCCTCGACCTCGCGGTAGTCCATGGCGAGACGCTCACAGATGCGACCGTACGCGCGACTCATGGCGTCGTAGTGCTCCTGCAGTGACTCTTGCGTGGCATGGAAGCTATAGGCGTCCTTCATAATGAACTCGCGACCGCGGAGCAGCCCGAAGCGCGGGCGCACCTCATCGCGGAACTTGACCTGGATCTGGTAGAGCGAGATGGGGAGCTCGCGGTAGCTGCGGACCTCGTTGCGCACGAGACTGGTGACGATCTCCTCATGCGTGGGTCCCAGACAGAACTCGCGGCCGTGGCGGTCCTTGAGACGCGCGAGCTCGGGGCCATACACATCCCAGCGCCCTGACTCGAGCCACAGCTCCGCAGGCTGTACGGCCGGCATGAGCATCTCCTGGCTGCCGATCGCGTCCATCTCCTCACGCACGATCTGCTCGATCTTGCGCAGGGACCGCAGGCCGAGCGGCAGGAAACTGTAGATGCCCGCGGCGTTCTTGCGGATCATCCCGGCGCGCAGAAGTAATTTGTGACTGGCCAGCTCCGCCTCGGCCGGGCTCTCCTTGAGTGTGGGAGCGTACAGAGAGCTCATGCGCACAGCGACGGACATGGAAGCCTCTTCCTTGTGATATGGACAACGATTCAGAACGTTTGCTAACGCCGATCAGACTACCCTACGCCGAGATCCTCCGGATGGTATGTCTCGATGAGCGTGTCTGAGTTTCCGACGATCGAGAGCATCATCCGCGCGACGATGTCGTGCACTATGACCGTTTTGCGGTTTCCCTGCGCGATGAACGCCTGCTTGAGTGCTGCCTTGACCGAGGCGTCCCCCGAGACCTCGATGATCACATCGATTTCGTCGCCCTTTGCAGCCAGAACGTCAGCGTACTCGCAGACGAACACGCCGTTGGCTCGTGCCAATGTGGCGCCGGCGCTATCGAGGTCCTTGTCGGCCAGTCCGATGACCTCGACGAACGGCCGCTTGAGCAGATCCTCGAGCAACGGTGTTCCGGTGCGCCCTCCGCCGACGATTGCAACTCTTACCTTTTCCTGCGCCATGTCAGTTCTCCCCTCGTAGATGCGGCACCCACAACGCCGCAGGTAATGATGCGGTGAACAGGATACCAGCACCGACTCCCGCATGGGGCCGAAAACGACGTCACCAGAAGCACGTGATGCGCCGAGTATGCAACACGGAAACCACGGCGGTATGCGGAAGGGCCGGTGCGCCGGCACCGGCCCTTCCTAAGGAGTATCGCAACAGCTACGAGGGGGGCTCGTCAGCCGCGCGGGGTCATGCAGAACTCGGTAGTGCAGCTGCGGACGACGAGCACTGGCGCGTCGACCTCCTTCATGACAGATTCGGCCACTGAGCCCAGAGCAAGCCGCTTGAAGCCGGTGCGACCGACGGAACCCATGATGATCAGGTCGACGTCCGCCTCCTTGGAGACGGCAACGATGCGGTTGCCGACGGCTCCCTCACTCGTGACACATGAAACCCTCACGCCGTTCTTCTTGCCGAGCTTCTCGGCAACGTCGAGGCCGGCAGCGCTGTGCTTGATGCCCTCCATCGCCTCGGTGTCGATGTATTCCATTGGCGTCTCTACTGAACCGAAGTTGACGTAGAGTGCCACCACCTCGGCACCAAAGACCTTGGCCATCGAGATCGCAACCTTGGTCGCCTCAACGGCGGTGGCGGAGCCGTCAGTTGGTACCAGGATCTTCTTGACTGACATCGATACTTCAGTGATGTCTGCATCTGTCATCAGTTCAGCGGTTCTATCGAGCGGTGTAGACATGTCGCGCCACCTCCTAGTCCTTGATGTAGTCAGCCTTCAGGCCAAGCGTCTCCGGAGCGTGCAGCTTGAGCATCTTGAGTCGGATATCCGATGGGACCATGCCCTGTGTCGCCAGCGAGACGAACACCATGAGCGTCAGTGCCAGCGGCACCGTCCAGATCGCGGGCTGCGCAAGAAGCGTGTTGACGTAGCCGTTCGAGAGCGGCGTCGCCAAGCCCTTGTCAACGAGCATGGTGAAGACGACGGAGCCGATCGCACCCGCGCCGCCACCGATCATTCCCGCTACGGCACCGGCCGAGGTCAGCTTGCGCCACCAGGCACCCATGAGGAGAAGCGGGAAGTAGGTGGAGGCACCGATCGCGAACGCCCAGCCGACGAGCATGTTGATGTCGAAGTTCTGGACGAGCAGTCCCAGGCCCATGGCCAGCGCGCCACCGAAGAGTGCTGCGACCTTGAACGCGGTCAGGCGGCTTTCAGGCGAGGCGTTGGGACGAAGCATGCGGCCGTAGATGTCGTGAGCGAAGCCGCCCGACACCGAGACCAACAGACCCGAGAAGGTCGTCATGAAGGCGGCGAACGCACCGGCCGATGTCACACCCGAGAGGATCTGGCCCCACAGCGGGCTGGCGAGCTTGGTCGGCAGCAGGATCGTGACCAGATCGGTGCCGCCGTTGGCGTAAAGCGAAGGGATCAGGTTGCGTCCCATAGCACCCCACATGGCCGGGAAGATGTAGAAGAGCGACAGAAGACCGATGACGAGAAGCGTGGTCTTCTTGGCCTCTCGGCCATCAGGATTGGTGTAGAAGCGCACCAGAATGTGCGGGAGCCCGGCCGTGCCGCAGAGGAGAGCGACTACCAGCGAGTAGGTGTAAAGAAGCGGAACCCACTGCTTGCTCTCGGCGTCCGTAACATACTTGCTGGTAAAGGGACCGAACGGGTGCAGCCAGGACTCGCTCTTGGTGAAGTTCGGGACGGTCATGCCGGCCTCGAGTTCCACCTTGACCGGCGTGGCGAACACGATCTTGTCACCCTTGGGGTAGCTGACCGACTCGCCGGCGGCGAGCTCGATCTTGGTCTTGGTCGCGACGAAGCCGTCAGCGTTGTAGGTGAAATGCTTGGCCGCGACCGCAGTCTCCGGCTTGATCGTGCCGTCGCTGGTGAACTTCAGTTCACCTGCCTGCGGGTACTTGTACGTCGCGTTCTCGGTCAACGTGAACGGCGTAGTCTCCGGCGAACCGCCCGTGGCGACCTGCGCGTTGTACGGACCGAACACCATCATGAGGATGAACATCGGTACCGCGATGGCGAACATCTTGACCCAGTACTGCATGGCCTGGACGAACGTGACACCCTTCATGCCGCCGAGGATGACGTTCATCGTGATGACGGTACCTACTACCACCACACCGACCCAGTACGGCGAGCCCAGGAGCTGCGCCAGCGTGATTCCGGCGCCCTTCATCTGCGGCATCATGTAGAAGAAGCTGATGGTGAGCGCGAACACCACGGCGAGCTTGCGCATCGCCTTGCTGTCGAAACGACCTTCAGCGAAGTCCGGGATCGTATACGCCCCGAAGCGACGCAGTGGGCCCGCGATGAACAGCAGCAGGAACACATAGCCTGCTGCGTACCCAACCGCGTACCACAGCACGTCGTAGCCGGACTTCATGACCATGCCGGCGATACCCATGAAGGATGCCGCGGAGAGGTACTCGCCCGAGATCGCCGAGGAGTTCCAGAACGCATTGACGCCACGGCCGGCGACGTAGAAGTCGCTGGTGGTGCGAGAGAGACGTGTCGCGTAGATGCCCAGTCCGATCGTCGCAAGAACGATTCCGACCACGAACATCAACGGAATGATTGATACTCCAGCCATCGGTGGAACTCCTTTCTAGTGAGTAGGGGTCGGGGTGTTGGAGGTGTCGCGGTGATCCGCGGAGCCGGCGACCGGAAGTGTCGACGCGTCGACCATCCCGATAGCCTCGTCCTCAAACGCGTTGGACCGGCGCACAAACAGAATCGCCAGCGCGATGAGGATCGGAAAGATACCGAATCCAAGGATGAACCAGCTCAGTGTGAAGCCGAGGAACGGCGCATTCATGACATCCGGCAGAAACTTGTTGAGCAATGGAACGAGAACGATGATCAGCACGAACACGGAGGCGATTCCCATTGATAGACGGAGCTGCCTACGCATGATCGTACTGAGGAACTCCTCACTATGGAGGCCCATCTTGGTCATTCAGTACACCAACCTTCCATAACGCTGCTCGCACGGCGCTCGCAGCGACTGCCTTGTGAGTTGATTCTGGCGGCGCCGGCGCAATCGCGTAACGAAGCTGCCGCCGACGGCTGCACAGGCGACGTGGAGACACCGTATGCCCCGGTGAATGGCAAACACGCCGCTCACCCGGAGGGGTGAGCGGCGTGTTTGAAGGGGCGGACGGCTTCAAAGCGAGTATCGACTAGAGGTTTTGGGCCTCGAGACGGTCGATTTCCGCCATCAGTGCCTCGACGATCTGTTCCTCGGGGACTTTTCGGACCGTCTCACCTTTGACGAAGATCACGCCCTGTCCCCTACCCGCGGCGACGCCGATGTCGGCCTCGCGCGCCTCACCAGGACCGTTGACGACACACCCCATCACCGCGACCTTGATCGCGGTCTTGCGCGTCGCCAGCTGCTCGGCGATCTGTTCGGCGATGGGAATCAGATCGACCTCGCAGCGGCCGCACGTGGGGCAACTGACGAGTTCCGGGCCGCGACGTCGGATATCCAGTGCGGAGAGGATTTCCCACCCGACACGCACCTCTTGCTCCGGCTCGGCCGTCAGCGAGACCCGCAAGGTGTCCCCTATTCCCTCACCGAGCAGTATGCCGAGACCGACGCTCGACTTCACGGTGCCGATCAGCGACGTACCCGCCTCAGTCACGCCCACATGAAGCGGGTGGGCCGTTTCGTTTGCGAGACGACGATACGCATCAACGGTGGCGTTCACACTGGACGCCTTGGCGGATATCACGATGTTATCGAATCCTCGCGACTCAAAGTGCTCGCAGAAGGCGATCGCGCTCGCAACGAGCTTCTCGGGAAGCGACCAGTCGAGATCTCGATACTGCGGCGCCAACGAACCAGCGTTGACGCCGATACGAATCGGGATGCCGGCAGCCCCCGCGGCCTCTATCACCGCGTCAACGCGCGACATGTCGCCGATGTTACCGGGGTTGATGCGGAGCTTAGCGGCACCGCCCTTTGCAGCGCCAATCGCGACGAGGTGGTCGAAATGCACGTCTGCGACGACCGGGAGCGGCGATGCTGCGCATATCTTCGTGAACGCGTCGAGAACATCCAGGCGCGGAATGGCGACGCGGATGATCTCGCAGCCAGCCTCCGCCAGCCGGTCGATCTGCGCCAGGGTCGCCGGCACATCACGGGTGTCGGTGTTGGTCATCGACTGGACGGCGACCGGGTGACCCGCGCCGATCGCAACCGAACCGACCCACACTTCTCGTGTTTCTCGGCGTGTGATCACGCTGGTACCACTCCCCTTGTCGCTGCGTCAGCCGCCTTGGACCATGAGTTTCACAACGTCAGCGTACATGAGGTAACCGATGAACGTGAACAACAGGAGTGCGCCTGCCAAGGAGATTCCGTACGCCACCTTGCGGGGAATCTGACGTCGCGATACGCCCTCTATGAGCTCGAGTGCGACCTTGCCGCCATCCAGAGGCGGAATGGGCAGGATGTTCATCACGCCCAAGGAGAGGGACAACAGTGCAACGAGGAACGCGTAGTCGATCGGACCGCGCTGCGCCGCCTTCGAGACCTCAACCGAGACTCCCACGACGCTCATCGAACCGCCGACCGACTGTTGGAACGTGTCAGGGTTGAAGAAGCCGCCAATGGCCTTGAACACAAGGCCTATCCAGACGAACGATTCCTTCAACGCCGCCGTCGGCGAGAGCCTAACGTTGTCGATGGTGACCTGGATTCCGAGTAGCGCCGTACCCGTTTCCGAGCGGCCGAGAGTTACGTCGAGGCTCTGGGGGGTGCCGGCGCGGTCGACGACAACCTTCACCGTCTGCCCTGGGTCAAGCGTGCCGAGCGTGTCCAGCAGTTCCTGCCATGTGTCGAGCGACTCGCCATCAACAGCCGTGACGGTATCGCCGGCCTTGATACCGGCGGCGGCGGCTCCGCCGCCAGGACTCGCCTTGTCGACGGTGAGAGTCTGTGACGGGATTCCGTAAAGGGAAAGCACCAGCACGAATACCAGCACAGCCGAAGCGAGGTTCACTACGACTCCGGCGCACAGTACGGCGATGCGCTTCCACATCGACAGACCGCGATACGTGATGGAGCGAGCGGTGTCGAGGAGAGTCCTGGGATCGTCCGCGGCCTCCTCGGCGTGCAACGATTCGTAGGCGTCCTCGTCGGCCGAAGAAGCCTGCAGTGCGCCCCAATCGGCCAGCGTTGCGAGGAGCGCCTCAGACTCCGAGAGTTCGATGCCGAGTTCCTCGGAGACTTCGTATGCGGTCACACGATGCCTACGTGTCGCGCATGCAAGAACGTCCGCGAGTCGCGGATCCTCGGGCCCGGGCTCCATGCCGGCGATGCGGACATAGCCGCCGAGCGGGATGGCTGTTACGCCGAAAACGGTGTTCTTGCCCTGCCAGCGGATGGCGGGGCCGGGAAGTCCGATCATGAACTCGTGGACCTTCACGTCAAACCAACGTGCGACGGCGTAATGCCCTCCCTCGTGGAGGATCACGAGAATCGAGAACGTCAGAACTCCCCAAAAGAGCGCAGATAGGGTCTCCATCATGTCGGAGCGACTCCTGTCGTGACTGTGTGTGACGGGATCAGCACATGGTGCATAGACGTGCGATGCAAACAATCTGCCACACCGGTGCGGAGAATGTGTGGAGTGTCTACCCAGTCAGGCCGAGTGCGCGACGTGCGAACCGGCGAGCCCACGCGTCGGCCGCTTCGACCTGTTCAATCGAGTGCAGCGGCTCGATCGCATGCGCGGCCAGCGCGGAAGCGACCGTCTCTTCGATGTCGAAGAATCGCGCCTCGCCCGCCAGAAACGCCGCGACGGCTATCTCATTGGCCGCATTCATCACGGCGGGAGCGGTTCCACCCGCACGACCGGCATCAAGAGCGATCGCAAGACACCTGAACGTCTCGATATCCGGCTCGGCGAAGTCCAGGCGGGCGAGCTGGGCGAAGTCCACAGGCGTGGTGGGCGAATCCCACCTGCGCGGATGCGAGAACGCGTACTGGATCGGAATCCGCATATCGGTGGCGCCGAGATGCGCCTTAACGCTCCCGTCGCGGTACTCGACCATGGAGTGAATGCAGCTCTGGGGGTGAACGACGATGCGGATGTCATCGAGTGACACGCCAAAGAGGTGATGGGCCTCGATCGCCTCGAGACCTTTGTTCATCAGCGTCGATGAGTCGACGGTGATCTTGGGTCCCATGGTCCATGTGGGATGTGCAAGCGCGTCGGCAGCGGTTACGCGCTCCAGCTGCTCACGCGACCAGCCTCTGAACGGACCGCCCGATGCGGTAAGCCAGATCCTGCTCACATCGCGATCATCCTCGCCCACGAGACACTGGAAGATCGCCGAGTGTTCCGAGTCGACCGGGAGCATCTGGCCCGGTTTGACGGTGGCCATCACCAGCTCGCCGCCGACAACAAGTGACTCCTTGTTCGCCAGCGCGAGAGTCTTATCTGCGGCGAGTGTTGTCATCGTTGCGCGAAGTCCGGCCGCGCCGACCAAGGCGTTGAGGACGAGGTCGGCATCCTCTAGCTCGGCCAGCGCCACGACTGCCTCGGCGCCGGACCCAACGTACGCATCCGGCAACATCAATGATGCTCGCGCGGCAGCGGCCTCGTCTGAAAGCGCCACCTGGGTGACTCCGAACCTATGTGCCTGTTCAGCCAGGAGTTCAGCACTTGAGTGCGCAGCTAGAGCGACAACCTCGATGCTGTCCGCATGTGCCGCGGCGACGTCGAGCGCCTGTCGCCCGATGGATCCCGTCGAACCGAGTATGACGACGCGGAGCTTGCCGCTCATCGCAACGCTCCGCCCCACCAGAGCATCCAATACGCCACGAGACACACCAGGATCAGCGAGTCGATGCGGTCCAGGAAGCCGCCGTGGCCAGGCAATATCGTACCGGCATCCTTGACCCCGGCCTCACGCTTCATTCGAGACTCGGCGAGGTCTCCGATAACCACCGTGACGCCGATGGCGAGTCCGGTGCAGATGGCCCATGTCAGCGAAAGTCCGGTGTCAGGTAGCGACGGCAGCGTCGACGGTATCCACGTGACCAGAGAAACCCATACGATCAGAGTGCCTCCGAGGCCGGCGAGGAAGCCTTCCCATGACTTCTTGGGACTGATTCGCGGCGCCATCTTGTGTCTGCCGATCATCGAACCCACCAGATACGCGAGCGAGTCATTGGCCCAGACGCTGATGACGACCGCGAATGCCAGAATCGTTCCCGCAGCGAACACCTCAATGATCAGGACGAGATATGCGATCAGGAATCCCGTGTAGAGCGCACCGAAGACGGTTATCGCGGTATCAGCCGTGCGAACGCGAATGAACACGACGTGCCACACCAATGACGCCGCCACCAACGCGGTCATGATCGCGGTGAGCCCCGCCATCCCCCAGAGCGCGGCGGCCATCGGCATGAATCCGGCGGCGAGTACGCCGAACAGTTCGTTGGGAAGTCGGGCCTCTCGGCGTGACATGGCGTAGAACTCGAGTGCCGCCGCCCCGGCCATGACGCCGAACACCACGCCCGTGGCGTAGCGACCAAAGGCGATTGCGCCGAGAACCACGGCGGCGTAAGCGGCCGCTGTAACAAATCGAGTAAAGAGCCCGACGCGCTTGATGCCCTCAGGCTCCTCGACGGTCCAGTTCTGCTTTGACGCGGGCTGTGTACCTGTCACCCAGTGCCCCCGAACCTGCGGTCACGATGCTGATAATCCACGACTGCGCGCAGGAAGTCGGCTCGCGAGAAGTCAGGCCAGAGTGTGGCGGTGACCCACAGTTCGCTGTACGCGGCCTGCCAGAGCAGGAAGTTTGAAAGCCGCATCTCACCGCTGGTGCGGATGACCAGGTCTGGGTCGGGAACGTCTGAGGTATAGAGCCGATCGCTCACCAGACTCTCAGTGACGTCATCGAGCGACAGCCTTCCCTCCACGACGTCATGCGCTATGGATCGCACCGCGGATGTGATCTCCTCGCGAGCGCCGTAGTTCAGCGCAACGACCAGCGTAAGTCCGTCGTTGTCGGCGGTCGCCGCGACGACTCGATCGAAGGCCTCGCGCGTGTGCTTAGGCAATCCCTCTTGACGTCCGATGACCGCCACGCTCACGTTCATGCGGTTAAGGTTGCTCAACTCGCGCTCGAGCACTTCGACAAATAGCCTCATGAGTCCCGTGACCTCATCGTCAGGCCTGTTCCAGTTCTCCGAGGAGAACGAGTAGATCGTGAGATATGAGACTTGCAGCTCGATGGCAGCGGCGATGATCTCGCGCACGGCCTTGGCGCCGGCGCTGTGTCCGGCAAGACGCGGAAGGCCTCGCTTAGCAGCCCAGCGACCGTTGCCATCCATGATCACGGCAACGTGCGCGGGTGTGCGTGCGGGGTCGAACTCGCCCAGCAATGCGGATGCTCGCTTTGAACGGAAGAACTCTCGTCGAGACGAGTCAGAGGGAGACACAGGAACTAGACTTCCATGATTTCTGACTCTTTGCGCTTCAGCGCCTCATCGATGTCCTTGACGTGGTTGTCGGTGAGCTTCTGAATCTCAGTCTCTGCACGACGCTGGTCGTCCTCGGATATCTCCGACGCCTTCTGTGCACGCTCGAGCTTGGCGTTGGCGTCGCGGCGGATGTTGCGCACGGCAACCTTGGCTTCCTCGGAGTAGTGCTTGCAGAGCTTGACGAGCTCCTTGCGGCGCTCTTCGGTCAGCGGCGGGAACGGCAGGCGGATGATCGAACCATCGTTGCTCGGCGTGATACCGAGGTCTGAGGCCTGTATCGCCTTCTCGATGGCCGAAAGGACCGACTTGTCCCACGGCTCGATGACGAGCAACTGCGCCTCGGGCGTCTTGACGCCGGCAAGGTTGGCGATGGGCGTGGGCGTCCCGTAGTAGTCGACCACGATGTTCTCAAGAATCGCACCGCTGGCGCGACCGGTCCGGACGGTGGTGAACTCATGGCCGAGGGCTTTGACGGTCTTTGTCATGTGACTGTCGGCGTCGGCGAGAATCTCAGTGGTGCTCATCGGTCATCTCCTCTCACGATGGTTCCTACGCGAACGCCCGAGAGCGCACGCTCGATGTTTCCTTCGGTCTCCATGTTGAACACGAGAATCGGCAGCGCGTTGTCCATACACAGCGATATCGCCGTGGAGTCCATGACCTGCAGTCCTCGATTGAGCACGTCGATGTAGGTGAGCTCGTCGAACTTGACGGCGTCAGGATGCGTCTTGGGATCGGCGTCGTAGATGCCGTCGACCTTGGTGGCCTTCATGATGCACTCAGCGCTGATCTCGAGTGCACGTAGAGCAGCGGTGGTATCGGTGGTGAAGTACGGATTACCGGTGCCGGCTGCGAAGATGATGACGCGGCCCTTCTCCAGATGACGCATCGCTCGACGACGAATGTAGGGCTCGGCAAGGGCCTGCATATCGATGGCGCTCATGACCCGAGTGTGCACCCCGTTGCGCTCGAGCGCCTCCTGAAGCGCAAGCGAGTTCATGACTGTCGCAAGCATGCCGATGTAGTCGGCCTGCGCGCGATCCATCCCCTTTGCCGAGGCAGCGATACCGCGGAAGATATTGCCACCGCCGACGACGATGGCAACCTCAACGCCCAGTGCGCGCACGTCCCTGATCTGCACGGAGAGCGAATCGAGGATCTTCGGGTCGATACCATAGGCGACATCGCCCATCAGGGCCTCGCCGGACAACTTAAGCAGCACCCGTTTGAACCGGATTCCCTCGCCCACAGACTCTCCCCTCATCATCACCTACTCGGTGAATACCCAGTGTCAGACAGGATACAGCACACGGGCCGGCACGTGGCGGTGCCGACCCGTGTGCACTCGGCGACCCGTGGGTCGCAGACTATCCTCAAACCTACTCGGCAGCGGTCTCGCCGAGAACGAATCGGGTGAATCCGACGACGGTCAGCGTGTCACCGAGCGACTTGCCGACCTCGGCCGCATACTGCGTCACCGAGATATCGGGATTCTTCACGAAGGCCTGCTCGACGAGCACGAACTCCTTGAAGAACTTCTCCAGGCGGCCCTGGGCCATCTTCTCCTGGATGTTCTCCGGCTTGCCGGACTCTGCGGCCTGCGCCTTGTAGATGGACAACTCGTGCTCGATGACGTCGGCAGGAACCTCGTCGCGGGTCGCACGAAGCGGCTGGGCCGCAGCGACCTGCATGGCCACGTCGCGCGAAAACGTTGCGAACTCCGGAGCAGAAGCCGTCTCGGGCTTCTCGAAGGAGAACACAGCGATGACGCCGATCTTGCCGCCACCGTGGATGTAGGTCTGGACGGCACCGTTGCCGGTGACCTCCTCACGGATGAATCGTGCCACACCCATGTTCTCGCCCAGCTTGGAGACCTTCTCGCCGAAGACCTCCTCGACGGTGATGTCGCGACCGGTGAGCGTCTGAGTGAGCAGATTCTCGACGTCAGTCGGAGCGGCCACGACGATGTGCTCGGCCAGCTCAGCGGCGAAGCCGGTGAACTCGGCGTTGCGACCGACGAAGTCGGTCTCTGAATTGACCTCGACGAGAACGCCGACCTTGCCGTCGTCGGAGACCTTCGCGGCGATGGTGCCCTCGTTGGTGGCGCGACCGGACTTCTTGGCGAGCGCGGCAAGGCCGCGGGTACGCAGAATATCGACAGCGGTGTCGAGGTTACCCTCGGCCTCTGTCAGAGCCTTCTTACACTCCATCATTCCTGCGCCCGTGCACTCGCGCAGCTCCTTGACCATGCTGGCGGTGATCTCAGCCATGGGAATACCTCCTGCGATACGAGGATGTCTGTCAGTACGAACCACGTCGCCGTCTGGGCGACGAAATCAATCGATACTACTCGGCGGCGGGAGCCACGGCGGCCTCAGCGACCTCGGCCACTGCAACCGCAGGGCTCTCGGTCTCGACGCACGGCTCGGCGACCACTACGGTCTCGACCTGCGCCTCGGCGACAACAACAGGTGCGACCTCCGCGTTGGCAGCTGCGGCCTCATCCTGAACGCCACCGCGACCAGCGATGACGGCGTCAGCGATGACGCGGCACATCAGACCGACGGAGCGGATCGCGTCGTCGTTACCCGGGATGACGTAATCGACGTCATCGGGATCGGCGTTGGTGTCCACCAGACCGATGATCGGAATGCGCAGACGCTGGGCTTCCTTGATGGCGATGTCCTCGCGCTTGGTGTCCACGACGAAGATGGCCTTGGGGAGCTCACGCATCTCACGCACGCCGTTGAGGTTGGCCTGCAGCTTGCCGAGTTCCTTCTTGAGGAGCAGCTGCTCCTTCTTGGGAAGGGTCGCCATGACGCCGTTGGCCTCCATGGCTTCGAGCGCCTCCATGCGAGAAACGCGGCCACGCATGGTGACGAAGTTGGTGAGCATGCCACCGAGCCAGCGGTTGTTCACGTACGGCATGCCGCAGCGCTCAGCCTCGGACTGGATGGGCTCCTGCGCCTGCTTCTTGGTGCCGACGAACAGCACCGAGCCGCCACGCTGGGACATCGAACGGGTGAAGTTGTACGCGCCCTCGAGCTCGCGCAACGTGCGCTGCAGGTCGAGGATGTAGATACCGCTGCGCTCCGTGAAGATGTAGGGCTTCATCTTCGGGTTCCAACGGCGGGTCTGGTGACCGAAGTGAACTCCGGCCTCGAGCAAACTCTTCATGCTGACTACGGACATAGCAAAGCCTCCTGGTTCGGTTCTTCCTCCGACCGCTTCTTCCCTCGGACAGCGATCACCGCTTGTGCGATGACACCTCGCGCCGAAGTCCACGGCCGTGTGTGTTAAGAGCCTTGGCAGTATAGCAGACAGAGTCGTCGCGACAAGCGCCTAACGCAAAGCCCGCTTCGCAGACGTCAGAGGGGCCGCGGCTCCTCGCTAAGGCGTCAGTAGTCCCGACCGCAACTGGTGCACAGCAGGTGTGCGTCGTAGTGACCGGGAACACCTTCGAGCGGCGTCAACTCCAGCGCCAGTTCGATCTCGCATGCGGGACACCAGAACCGCCGTGGCAACGCGGCGGCGGCGACAAACCCGTCGGCGTCACCCTCGCGATCGCGAATCTGGAGTCGATACGCGGTGGCGTGCCCCTTGCCGACTCTGGCAGCGAGGATGACCTTGATTTTGGCCGCGATATCGGCCGGACGAGCGTCGTTCTTGATGAGGTAATCGCACGCACCGAGTTCGATACAGCGACGGATGTCCTCCTCTTGACCGAGGTTGGACAACACGAGTACGGGGATCTCCCTCAATCGTGTGTCTGCCTGACTGCGCTCGAGAACCTCAAGGCCGCTCATCATCGGCATGATGAGATCCAGAAGCACCAAGTCCGGAATGTCAGTGCGCATCAGGTTAAGCGCCTCGAGACCGTCGGCAGCGGCAAGTACCCGGTAGCCGTCTTGAGTCAATCGATCCACGTACATGCGTCGAAGTAGATCCGTGTCCTCAACGACCAGAACGGTTTGCGGCATGACAGACTCCTTGTTCGCAGAGATGTGCGGTGCCACTGGACGGATGGCGGGGTCAAAACCAATGCAACTCGCAAGCCGAGCCACGCCATCCCGCCACGTGCGCGCGACAGAGTGTCAGGACGCCGCCTGGGCAGCATTCAGACGAGCACGCAGCCGCAGCACGGCCTTAGTGTGCAACTGGCTGACACGAGACTCCGTGACACCCAGAACCTGACCGATCTCTTTCAATGTCAGACCCTCGTAGTAATACAGTGCGACAACGGTCTTCTCCCGCTCGGGAAGACGTTCGATGGCGCCTGCGAGGATGTCTTTGATCTCGACGCTCTCGAATATCGCAACCGGATCCTCGGCGGAGTCGTCCTTGATCGAGCCAAGTGCGCTCTGCCCCTCGTCCTTATCCCCTCCGACCCACAGCTCCTCGAATGAAACAACCGAGGTGTAAGACAGCTTCGTGAGAATCCCCTGGAACTCTTTAAGCGAGATACCCATGTGGTCCGCGACCTCTTGGTCACTGGGCACGCGCTTGAACTGGTTCTCGAGCGCAAGGTAGCTGCCCTCGATCTCCCTAGCCCGTGATCGAACACTGCGCGGCACCCAGTCCAAAGCACGGAGCTCGTCGATGATCGCACCCTTGATGCGCGCGATGGCGTACGTCTCGAACTTGATCTCTCGGCCCGGATCGAACTTCTTGATCGCATCGATCAGTCCGAATATCCCGTAGCTGATCAGGTCAGCAGTATCGACCGACTGGGGCAATCCCGAGGCAAGACGGCCGGCGACGTACTTCACCAGCGGAGAGTAGTTGAGAATGAGTGCATCGCGAGCCGACGAGTCGTCATCAAGCTTGTAACGAGCCCAAAGCGCGGACACATCCGCCCGTGGGTCGGATCTCATGCAGATTGCCCCTAACTGCTTTGAATAAGTGGCTCAGCCGCGAGGATGAGCGTTGCGATGCACGTCTTGCAGACGCTGAGTACTAAGGTGAGTATAAATCTGGGTGGTAGAGAGGGCAACATGACCAAGAAGCTCTTGCACCGTACGCAGGTCCGCGCCCGAATCCAGCAGATGAGTCGCGAAGCTGTGTCTCAACGCATGTGGCGACAATGCGCTGGCCGCACCGACTAGTGCGATATTCCTCTTGAACATACGCCGTATCGCATCGGCTGAGTACTGACGACCTCGGACCGACAAGAAGAGGCTGTCCCCTGACGCATCCGAGAGCAGTGTCGGTCGCGCCTCGCGCAGGTACATTCTCACTGCTTCCACCGCGATTCGATGCATGGGAACGATACGTTCTTTCGAGCCCTTGCCCATAAGTGTCACCTGCCCCTGTGACAAATCCACGTCTCGCAGCTCGAGCGAGGATACTTCACTCACTCTTGCGCCGGTCGCGTACAGAACCTCTAGTACTGCCCGGTCGCGAAGTCCCAGCGGAGTCGAAGCATCCGGCGAATCAAGCAGCGTTGTCACCGCTTCTAGAGGCAGCACCCTAGGCAGACGCGAGGGAATCTTCGGCGTGGCGAGAACTGCGGCCGGGTCGGAGATCACGGTACCCTCGGCGTGCAGAAAGGCGAAGAAGGTACGTATCGCCGAGAGCCTGCGTGCAATAGTCCGACGTGCGTAACGCGCCTGGTCGAGTTCGGCAAGATAGGAGCGCATCTGTCTGTGGGAGAGCGAGATCGGGTCGACGCGGGACCTTTCCGCCCACTCAAGATAGCGGCCGAGATCGGCGGCGTACGCACGAACTGTATTGGGTGACACACCACGCTCAACCTCAAGCTGTGTGAGGAACCGATCCACCAGCAGTTGCGCGCTCTCAGGTTCAGGCATCGGGGGATCCGAGTTCGAATGCATCACCGTGTTCATGTACCCAGCGCGCAAGATTGTTCTGTGCCCGCGCTGAGTAGGCCGCGTAGCGCTCCCTTTTGCCCTTGACCCGGTCTGGTAGCGGCGGGACGATTCCGAAGTTCACGTGCATAGGCTGGTACGGATTGGTCGTTTGATCGGTCGAATACGCGGTGAGCGAGCCCAGCGCCGTGGTCTCCGGCAACACAAGTGGCTCAGAGCCGACAAGGGTAGCCCACGTGTTGATTGCCGCAAGCAGACCTGATGCGGCAGCCTCCGCGTACCCCTCAGTACCTGTGATCTGTCCGGCGAAACGTATGCGCGGCAGCGACCTCAACGCAAGCGTCTTGTCCAAGAGTCGCGGCGAGTCGATGAAGGTGTTGCGGTGCATAACGCCGAAGCGCAGGAACTCTGCTTCCTCAAGACCCGGGATCATGCGAAACACGCGTTCTTGCTCGCCAAACTTCAGGTTGGTCTGGAACCCGACGAGGTTGTAGGCATTGCATGCTCTGTTCTCTGCCCGCAGTTGTACGACAGCCCATGGCCTACCGCCGTCGCGCGGGTCGGTCAGTCCGACCGGCTTGAGTGCCCCGTAACGGAGTGCGTCGCGCCCGGTGCGCCCCACCTCCTCGACCGGCTGGCAGGCCTGAAAGAGATCTCGACGCTCGAAGTCCTTCTCGGTGGCGCGGTGCGCCGTGATCAGTGCATCGTAGAAGCGGTCGTACTCGTCGCGCGTGAACGGCGCGTTCAGGTAGTCGGCCCCGCCTCCCTTACCGTATCGCGAGGCAGCGAACACGATACTGCGATCAATGGACTCCGCATCGATGATCGGTGCCGCCGCATCGAAGAAGGCAAGGCGGTCTGCGCCGACGAGTCCGGAGATGACCGGCTCGAACGCGCTACTGGTAAGCGGTCCAGTTGCGATGATCACATGACCGTCCGGGAGTGTGGCGGCCTCGTCACGAACAACCTCGATACGCGGATGCGAAGACACCACCTGTGTCAGGCGAGCCGAAAAGTCACCCCGATCAACCGCGAGCGCAGTGCCCGCCGCGACTTTGGTCTCACGTGCGACCTGCAGCACGATACTACCGAGTGCTTCCAGCTCGCACTTGAGTAGTCCCGCTGCCGTTGCAGGGTCCTCGCTCTTGAGCGAGTTCGAGCACACGAGTTCCGCGAGATCACCACTATGGTGCGCGGGCGTCATCACATCAGGACGCATCTCTATCAGCCGCACCTGTACGCCTCGAACGGCCAGCTGCCATGCGGCTTCGCTACCGGCCAACCCGCCCCCGATGACCGTCACGGTCGCTCCGGATGGCAGACTCTGGTGGGGGGCGCTCTGTGACACGGTACTCCTCTGTCGCGGTGACTCGCATCAGTGTATCGCGGGCATCAAGTGGCGCGGGGCGGCGTGGCGCCATATCTGCCGTCGGAAAAGCGAACGATCAGTCCGTCGAGCTCCAGTCTCCCTATGCGCCGTGCAACCGTGACGATGTCCATCGACAGCGCTCTTGCGATGTCGTCCGGCCGCATATGTGCGGTCCGAACAGCCGCCAACACGGCATCCCCCGTCGGCGCGACACCGTCAAGGGTCCATTGCACACCCGCTGCGTCGCGAGCAGGCCCGAGACAATCCTGAAGCGCCGCTGCGAGCTCCGACACATCCGTCACGGGCTGTGCGCCTTGTCGCAGGAGACGATTTGCGCCACGACATTCCGGCGCAAAGATCGAACCGGGCACCACCAGAACCTCACGCCCCGCGTCGAGTGCGTAGTCCGCAGTTGCAAAGGTGCCGCTCGGTAACCCCGCCTCTACCACGAGCAGCACTGCCGAAAGTCCTGCAATCAGGCGATTGCGGGTGCGAAACCTCCACTTTGCGGGAGGCGTTCCCCACGGATGCTCAGAGACCACGGCACCGTTGTGCGCGATCGCATCCAGGAGTCGTGCGGCGCCACGTGGGTACGCGATATCCGCACCACACCCAAGAACCGCCACGGTACTTCCTCTGTTCGCCAGGGCGGCTCGATGAGCGGCCTGGTCGCAACCGATCGCACCTCCCGAGACGATCGTGTACCCTGACCGCGCGGCCCACCCAGCGAACAGGTCAGCCGCCTGAAGGCCGTACGGTGTCGCCTTCCGAGCTCCGACAACAGAGAACCCGGTTACCAGCGCAGCGGGGTCGCCGATTCCGTACAGCCGTTCCGGCGCGTACTCCGTGGCCGCAAGCGCAACCGGGTACCCGCAGTCGCTGCGACTCAGCTCGAACCGCAATGGCGCCGCCTCTATGACCGTCACGTCAGCAATCCTCCTTCGCCCTGAAACCCAACGCCTCGGAAATGTGGTCAACTCTCACTCGCTCGGAACAATCGAGGTCAGCCACTGTGCGAGCAACTCGAAGCAACCGCGTCACTCCCCGCCCGGACAGATGTTTCATGCGCGCAGCGGCCTCGAGTTGCCGGGCGCCCGCCCCGTCGAGACGGCATGCTCTGAGCAGCGCTACGCCCTGAAGCGATGCGGTTGGCCCAAGCCCACGCGCTACCGCTCGCTCACGCGACTCAAGTACCTGCACTCGCATCGCAGCTGAAGATGATCCTCCCGACTCTCTTAGAAGGAGACCGGGATCGACCCGGTCGACATCGAAAACGAGATCGATTCGGTCGATCAGCGGGCCACCGATCCTAGTGAGATATCGCGCCGCCACTCCAGGTGTGCACGTACATGAACGAGCGCGGTCGCCACGAAATCCGCATGGACACGGGTTCGCTGCGCCCACAAGTGAGAACCGAGATGGAAACCGCATTCGACCTTCGACGCGAACCAAGGTGACGACACCGTCCTCCATTGGCTGTCGGAGCGCCTGCAATGACGCGGGGCCGAACTCCGGCATCTCGTCGAGGAACAGCACCCCGTTGTGTGCCAGCGACGCCTCTCCGGGCCGGGCAGGAGACCCGCCGCCTACCAGCCCCGCTATTGACGCAGAATGGTGTGGTGCCCGAAACGGGCGCACGCCCTCCAGTGCGTCGGACTCCTCAAGACCGGCGATCGAATGGACCACTGCAGTCTCCAGGCGCTCCTGATCGTCTAGCGGCGGCAGTATCGAGGGGAGTCTGCGGGCGAGCATCGTCTTGCCGGAACCCGGCGGACCCACCATCAGAACGTTGTGGCCTCCGGCCGCCGCGATGAGCAGTGCGCGTTTCGCTTGTTCGTGTCCAACGATCTCATGGAAGTCCGTCGCGTCTCGGCACACCGGCGAGCGCAAATGAACCTCCGATGATCGATTGACCAGCGAAACAGTCCGCACCTGCCTGAGGTGCGTGATCTCCCGATACTCAAGGCCATCAAGGTGCTCCGCTGCACCAAGTCCTATCGGTCCGAGCAGCGCACGTCGTGCGTCACGGGCCGCCAGAGCGTACGCGAGCATGCCCGGAACGGAGCGAACCGACCCATCCAGAGACAGTTCACCGACCACCACACACCCTTCGATCACCGCACGCGGTATCTGGCCGGTGGCGATGAGAAGCCCGAGGGCAATCGCAAGATCGAAACCGGTGCCGTGCTTTCGCACAGGTCCAGGGGCGAGGTTGACGACGATGCGGGAGTTCGGAACTTCGAAGCCTGAAGCACGCACCGCGGAGCGTACTCTTTCGCGGGCCTCAAGCACGGCTAGATCGGGCAGCCCGACGATCGCGAACGACGGCAGGCCTGCGCCCACATCGACCTCGACATCGACCGGGAGCACCTCAAGCCCGAATACCGTGACGGCGTGCACGCAACACTGAGTCATGGTCTACTCCGCCACGAACGCTGCGCGGTGATGCCTAAGGAGCGCCCTATCCTCGGCCAGAACCAGCAGAGTTATGACGTCGAATCTGATCTGGACAGCATCGAGACCGGCGAATTGAACATACGCTGCCGCCAGTCGCTTGTAGCGCTTCTGCTTCGCGGGCGTGACGGCGTCCTCGGGTGTGCCCTTGGCCACCCCCTTGCGGGTCTTCACCTCGCATAACACGAGGACGTCGGCATCGAGCGCGATGATGTCGATCTCACCTGACGGACAACGCCAATTGCGCTCAACGATAGTGAATCCGGTTCGCTGCAGATAGGCGACAGCGGCGTCTTCGCCGCGCTCCCCCAGCCGTTTGCTCTTCTCGGTCATCATGACCACCTCCGAGAAGAATCTCGCACGCGGCCATTACTCGGACCTTCCGAGAACTTTACCGGCCAGACGGATCGAGCCGAAGACTCCTCGCCGCTTCTGGCGCGCCTGTCAGAAAAGCGTCGGGTTGCCTCCCCCGCCGCAGAACGTCCGGCGATGCAGTTCACAAGGCCCCAGCTGGGCGACGGCGGCGATGTGCTCGGCCGTTCCGTAGCCCTTGTTGATGTCGAAGCCGTATTCGGGATACAGGACTGCCGCTTCGCGCATGAGGGCGTCTCGCGCAACCTTCGCCACTATAGAAGCTGCGGCCACTGCGGCTACCTTCGCATCGCCCTTGACCACAGCCGTCTCCGATTCGTGCAGACCCAGCGGTACGCCGTCGATGATGACGTGGTCAGGAACCGAAATGAGCTGCTGAAGTGCCGCGTGAATCGCCTTGCGCAGAGCAAGGGCCAGACCGCTGGCATCGATGTCAGATGCAGCCGCGTGTCCCACGCCGACTGCAAGAGCGCGTTCGCGAATAACGGTAGCGAGTTCCTCACGTCTGACAGGTGAAAGCTTCTTGCTGTCGTTGAGCCCGAGGATCGGGTCATCGACCGACAGTATCACCGCTCCCGCCGACACCGGGCCTGCCAGAGCACCGCGCCCGACCTCGTCGACGCCGGCCACAGCGACAAATCCGGATGCGTACAGTGTGCGCTCGAGCTCGTACATCTGTGCGGTGCGGTCGCGCTCGGCCTTGCGAGCACGGTCGCGCGTCCGTGCACGCTTGCACGCATCAACGACTCCCGCTCGGCCGTCGTCGCCGTGAAGCACCAGAAGCGTGCGCAACGCTTGCCCTTCGGCTCCTGCAAGCAGTGAGCGAATCTCAGCGACGCTGGGGTGATCCTTGTTGCCACTCAAGAATGCCTGCCCGCCGGAGTACGACGAACGGAGCGCCACTCGGGTGAGCGCGCTCCGTTCGTTGATCTCATCTGTGCCACCTTCATGAGATGGCGGTCTTCTCGGCGGGTTGGCCTAGAAGCCCTTTTCGCGGAGGCGAGCTGCCTTGCCGACCTTGTCGCGCAGGAAGTAGAGCTTGCTGCGACGGACCTTGCCGTGGCTGAGCACCTCGATCTTGTCGATCTTGGGCGAGTGGACCGGGATGGTCCTCTCGACGCCGACGCCGAAGGAGATCTTGCGAACCGTGAACGTCTCACGGTTGCCGGCACCGTGGCGACGGATGACGACACCTTGGAACACCTGGGTACGCTCGCGGGTACCCTCGATGATCTTGTAGTGGACCTTCACAGAATCGCCGACGTTGACCTCAGGCAGGTCCTCACGGATCTGCTGCTGTTCGATAGCGCGAATGATATCCATGTTCCTGTGGTTCCTGTTCTTTGAGTCGGACTCGCAAAACCGTCTGCGTCTGGTGACAGGCGCGAGTTGGTAGTATAGACCACCCGCCGTGGCCGAGGCAATGCCGAACTTTGATTGCGCTAGTTCAGCGCATTGAACGCCTTGGGAGGCCAGTACGTCCACACCGCGTGGCCAAGAACTGCGCTCTTTGCCACGGGACCGAACTGGCGGCTGTCACCGCTGTTTGTGCGGTTATCCCCCATCATCCAGTAGTAGCCCGCCGGAATGGTGAAGGGATACGTGATCTGTGGGTTCTGCGGCTCGCTCGGCAGACCGTGGGTGTAGGGCTCGTCGAGCGCGACATCGTCTATGTACACGACACCCTCACGCAGATCGATCGTCTGACCGCCTACGGCGATGAGCCTCTTGATCAGAATCGGTGCCGCCGGATCTCCGGTCGGGTTCTCGAAGACCACCACGTCAAGCCGCTCAGGGTCACGAACGAACCGATAGCTAACCTTCTCGGCGAGGATGCGGTCTCGCTCCTGGATCGTCGGAATCATGGAACCCGACGGGATGACGAACGGCTGGACGAGAAACGCCTTGATGCCCTGGGCGAGAACGAGTGCCAGAACAACCAGCAGGACGGTCTCGATGAGCCACCGCCCGAACGACTGCTCTCCGCTGTCTCCATTGCTCATTCGTGGTGCCTTCCTGTACTCGTCAGGTGGTGTAGCCGTCTCGATCCGAACGCGATGCCCCAGAGTCGAGCCGATTCAGTTCTTCTTGTGCGATGCGTAGTTCGGCGTCAGTGAGAGATGCGTGTGCCAGCAGTTCCGGTCGAATGCGAGCGGTCTTCAGAATCGATTGCTCACGTCGCCACGCTGCGACTCGAGGATGATCCCCACTGCGCAGTACCTCCGGCACCTCGTAGCCACGATACACTGCCGGGCGGGTGTACTGCGGGTATTCCAGAAGTCCATCAGAAAACGATTCATCCGATGCAGAATCCTCATGACCCAAGACGCCGGGCAGCAGACGTGAGACGGCGTCGACCACGACCATCGCAGGCAGCTCGCCACCGGTGAGCACATAATCGCCGATGGACAACTCGAGGTCGGCCAACGAAAGTGCCCGTTCGTCGAACCCTTCGTAGCGACCGCACACCATCACGAGTCGCTCCTCACCCGCAAGCTCCTCGGCGACGGACTGCGTGAACGGGACGCCGGCGGGGGTGAAGAAGATGACTCGACCCGGATCATCTTCCAGCGCCTGTACGGCATCCACAGACTCGAAGAGCGGCTGTGGCTTCATGACCATGCCGGGACCGCCGCCGTACGGGCTATCGTCGGTGGAGCGGTGCTTGTCGTGGGTCCAGTCGCGCAGGTCGTGACAGCGGACTTCAAGCAAGCCGCGCTCGCGTGCCAATCCGACGATAGACGTGTTGAGCGGGCCTTCGAACATGCCCGGGAAGATCGAGACGATGTCGATGATCACGCCGTCTCCCCCTCATCCGGCAACAGGCCTTCCATCGCACGCACGGTGATCCTGCGTGAGCGCTCATCGATCTTGAGCACGACCTGATCGATCACCGGCAGCAGAACCTCGCCGAGTGGGCCCTCGATCACCCAGACGTCATTGGCTCCGGTCACGATCGTCTCGACGATCTCGCCGAGATATCCACGGTTGACGTCGTCCACGTGCATACCGTCAGCCGAGAACTCCTCTTCGACCTCATCCCAGCCAACAGGCAGATCGCTCTCACGAACCATGAGCGAGCAGCCGAGCAGTTTGTGTGATGTGGTGAGGTCGTCGATACCGCTCACCTTGACGAGCGGGCCCTTGGGTCCGCGTCGCACCGACTCGATGCGTCCGGGCTTCACGCCGGCGGGCGGCGGAGTGAACCAGACCCACAGCCCTAAGGGCGGCGCAAAGGGAAGGTCTGCGGCCGGAGCCACAGATACCTCCCCTTTGATTCCGTGCGTCTTTACGACCCGCGCAAGCGGGACAAATACGTCAGAAGCCATGCTTAGCCGAGGACTTCGACCTCGACCTGCTTGTCGCCCGTGCTGCCCGCCGCGCGGGTCAGCGTACGAATGGCTTTGATGATACGGCCCTGACGGCCGATCACCTTACCGACGTCAGCAGGATCGAGCGTGATCTCGAAGGTAAGGGCCTCATCGGTATCCTTGACCTCGATCGTTACCGCATCAGGTGAGTCGACGAGCGACATCACCAGGTAGCGGACCAGAGCCTCTGTGTCGGTACCGGCAGCCATGGAGGGCGTCCGCTACTCGGCGTCAGCCTCGGCGGGGGCAGCCTCCTCGGCAGCCTCCTCCGCGACCTCGGCGTCAGCGGCGGGCTCTGCCTCAGCGGCGGCGGCCTCAGCGGCGGCGGCAGCCTCAGCGGCCTTGGCCTCCTCGGCAGCAGCCTTGGCGGCAGCGGCCTCCTCGACGGCCTTGGCAGCAGCGGCCTCAGCGGCCTTTACCTCGTCGGCGGCCTTCTGCACGGCCTTCTTCGAGAGCTTCTCGGCGGTCTCGGGCACGGTCTTGTCACCGCGAGCGATGGCGATAAGCTTGCCGGCAGCCTCGGTGGGCTGGGCTCCCTTAGCGATCCATGCATCGACCTTCTCGAGATCGAGCTCGACGAACGACGGAACCGTGCGCGGGTTGTAGCGACCCACGATCTCGATGAAACGGCCGTCGCGACGAGCGCGACCGTCAGCGACTACGACGCGGTAGAACGGCGCCTTCTTGGCACCGTGACGCGCAAGACGGATCTTGACTGCCAACAGGTTCACCTCCGGTTAAAGCGGCCGCGATTCGGCCGCACTTCATGCAAGCAAAGCGGTTGCATATTCTACTGCAGTAGTACTAGTGGGTCAAAGGGGTATCACTGCATCCCTGGAAAGCGCATGCGCTTTTTGCCTTTGCCGCTCTGCGACTGGAACTGCTTCATGAGCTTTCGGGTCTCGGCGAACTGCTTGAGAAGCTGGTTCACGTCAAACACCTCGACGCCCGCGCCGCGTGCGATCCGCTCGCGTCTCGACCCATTGATGAGGGCTGGTTTGCCCCGCTCCGCAGCGGTCATGGAGAAGATGATCGCCTCGACCTTGTCGAGGGCGCCTTCATCGACATCGCCTTCAAGCCCCTTGATCTTGCCTGCACCAGGCAATGACTTGAGGATCGAGCCGATGCCACCCATCTTGCGGACCTGCTTGATCTGGCTCAGGAAGTCATTGAGGGTGAATTCCGCCTTGCGCATACGTTCGGCCGTCTCGGCATCGACCTCGGCGGCTCCGGCCTCCTGTGCCTTCTCGATAAGCGAAATGACATCGCCCATTCCCAGGATGCGCTTGGCCATGCGGTCGGGATAGAACTGTTCGAGAGCGTCGGTCTTCTCGCCGAGCGATGCGAACTTGATCGGTTTGCCGGTGACCTGGCGGATCGAGAGTGCGGCACCTCCGCGAGCGTCACCATCGAGTTTGCTCATGATGACACCGTCGAAGTCGACCTTCTCGGCGAACGCGGCGGCGACGTTGACAGCGTCTTGGCCGGTCATGGCATCCACAACCATCAGGATCTGGTCGGGTCTGATCGCGTCCCGGATGGCAGCGGCTTCGTTCATCATGTCTTCGTCCACGTGCAGACGCCCTGCCGTATCGACGATGACGAGATCACGGAGGTGGTCGATCGCGTAGCGGACGCCGGCCTTCGCGATGGCGACCGGATCCTCGCCTTCGCCGCGGTAGACCGGAATGTCGAGTTCACGACCGAGCGCCTCGAGCTGGTCGATGGCGGCCGGCCGGTAGACGTCACACGCGACCATGAGCGGGTGCTTACCTTGCTTGCGCAGTAGGTTGGCGAGCTTCGCCGTCGCGGTCGTCTTGCCGGCGCCTTGCAGACCGACGAGCATGATCACGTTGGGGATGCGACTGGAGAGCACCAACTGTGAGCCGGTGCCTCCCAGGAGCGTGGTGAGCTCGTCTACCACGATCTTGACGACCATCTGACCTGGAGTCAGCGACTTCATCACGTCGGTGCCGACGGCGCGCTCACGGATGCGCGCCACGAACTCTTTCACTACCTTGAAGTTGACGTCGGCTTCGAGCAGCGCCATTCGAATCTCGCGCATGGCGGCGTCGACGTCGGCCTCGGTCAGGCGGCCCTTGCTGGTCAGGTTCGCAAAGACCGACTGAAGCCGGTCCGAGAGATTGTCAAACATACGTGGTCCTTCCTAGTGCACTATCCGGATTCGGGTCACGGGACTGAAGACGGCTACCGCGCGTCCCGTCACTCCCGACTGCTCGATCGGTCCGATGAACCGGCTGTCCTCTGATGCTGCGCGATTATCACCCATGACATACAGCATGCCCTCAGGGACCACCTGAGCGGACGCGTCGACGGCGTAGTCAGCGATGATTCGCTGACCGAAATCAGGCTCACGGACTCCGTTGACGTATGCGATGTCGGCCCGAATCTCAACCGAATCACCCGGGAGCGCGATCACCCGCTTGATGATGTCTTCGGATAGTCCGTTGGCTCTCGCCCGAACTGAAACAACGTCGCCCCGTGCGGGTACCGGATAGCCATGGGTGAGCAGAACCCTGTCCTGGTCGCGCAGCGTTGGCAACATGGACGTACCATCGACCTGAATGGCCGTGAAGAACACATAGAAGGTGGCGATGACGGCCACGAATACGACAGCGAGGGGCACGAGGAGCATCATTGCGAGCCGATTACCTCGGCCGTTGGAATCCGCTGTCGAAACGGGCTGGTGCAACGCGGACAGAGCGCTCATGTCACTCTCCCGAAACGAGGGCGGACGCATACTCCGCTGCCGAGAACGGGCGCAGGTCGTCGATCCCCTCTCCCACGCCGATCCTTAGAATCGGCACCCCGAGCTCACGGACCACGGCGACCGCGATCCCGCCCTTCGCGGTTCCGTCTAGCTTGGTGAGGATGAGTCCGTCGATCCCCAATTCCGCGTTGAACTCGCGTGCCTGATTGAGACCGTTCTGCCCGGTCGTCGCGTCCATGACGAGAATCGTCTTCACCGGTGGCTTGCTCCGGTTTGCAGTCACCCGCTGCACCTTGGCGAGTTCGCGCATGAGTTCGGTCGAGGTGTGCAGGCGACCTGCGGTGTCAATCAGCGTGATGGTGGCTCCGGCTTCCTCGGCGGCGACCACTGTGTCGAATGCGACTGCCGCAGGGTCGGCGCCTCGTTCGCGGCGCACCACATCGACGCCCGCGCGCTGGGCCCACACGTCGAGCTGCTCGGACGCTGCGGCCCGGAACGTGTCGGCACTGCCGAGCATGACCCGTCGGCCTTCGTCAGTCAGCTGCTTCGCGAGCTTCCCTACCGTGGTCGTCTTGCCCGTGCCATTGACGCCGACGACCAAGATCGTCACCGGGTCGATCCCGATGACGTCTTCGGGGTCGGCCGGAAACTCTGAAGCGATCTGGTCGGTCAAGGCCGCTATGACCGCCTCGGCATCCGGAAGCGCCTTTGCGGCGGCTTCTCTGCGGAGGCGGGTGACGATGTCATCCGTGGCGGCCACACCTATGTCAGCGCCGATGAGCGTGTCCTCGAGATCGCTCCAGAACTCCTCATCGAGGTTGGGGCCACGACGGAGTAGGACGTTGAGCTGCCCGCCGAGACGCTCTCGGCTGCGTGAGAGCCCCTCAGAGAGGCGCCTATACCACGGCGTGCTCATCGATGACTTCCTGGTTCTCACGGGCGCGGTCGAGCTTCTGGCTGACGATCTTGCTCACGCCGTCGGCTTGCATCGAGACGCCGTAGAGGACGTCGGCCATCTCCATCGTACGGCGCTGGTGTGTGACCACGATGAACTGCGTGTGGGTGCGCATGGAATCGACAAAGGCGACGAAGCGGCGCAGGTTGGTGTCGTCGAGGGCGGCTTCGACCTCGTCGAGGATGTAGAACGGGCACGGTCGTGTGCGGTAGACGGCGAACAGCAGCGCGAGCGCCGTGAGCGACTTCTCCCCGCCCGAGAGCAGCGACATCTTGGAGAGCTTCTTGCCGCGCGGCTGCGCCACGACTTCGACACCCGTGGTCTCCGGGTCGTCGGGATCGGTCAGCTGGAGCTGCGAGGTTCCGCCAGGGAACAGAACGGAGAAGATCTCCTGGAAGTGTAGGTCCACCTGCTCGAACGTCTCCAGGAACCGGTCGCGCATCTTGCGGTCGATGGCCGCAACGACCTTGTGGAGCGCGCGACGGCTGCTGTCGAGGTCCTCGATCTGCGCGGTCATGAACTCGCGACGCGAACGCAGTGTCTCGAACTCCTCCATCGCGATCGGGTTGACCGGTCCCAGGTTGCTGATCTGCTTGCGCAGTTTATGGGCGCGGTCCTCGGCGACACGACGGTCCTCGAGTGCCGCCGCGGCAAGCGCAGTCTCGATAGGCATTCCCAGTTCCTCGACGATGCGACGCACCGCTTGATTCACCTGGACCTCAAGCTGGCCCTTTTCGACGCGTAGGTCGCCCGCCGACATGTTCTTGCCGTCGATCTCCGCCTGCACGGCGCGAACGGCTTCCTGCGCGGCGTGAATCGTCTCGCGGAGCGACTCGGAGTCGGCCTGCTCGAAGCGGGCGCGGTCCTTGAGCTTGGCCGCCCAGTGCTCGGCGCGCTCCTGTAGCACGACGTACAGGTCGTGCAGTGGCTCGATGCGCTGGCGCAGCAGTTCGAGCGCGATCTCGGTCTCCTTGGAGGCCTTGACGGTGTCTTCGAGCTCCTTGAGCTCGGCGATGATGGTGTTGACCTGGCGCTTGAGGTGAACTTCGCGCTCCGAGACGGTCGCGATCTCGACCTGGCAGGTGCTCAGGCGCTCCGAGACCGCACTCTCCTCACGGAAGCGCGCGTCACGCTGCTCGCGTGAGACCGCGGACGCCTCCTCGAGTCGCTCGAGTTCCGCGGTGGCTGCTGCGATACGCTCGGCGAGCACCTCGAGGACCGGTCGGTCCTTGGCGGTTCGGTCGCGTATGTCGGAGATGCGGCGGTCAACGCCCTCGGTCTCGGTGTCGAGCGCTGTGAGCTGCTGCTCGAGGCGACCGACCTCCTCGAGCATGGAATCGTGCTCGCCGGTGAGCGCTGCGATCTTCTGCGAGAGCTCGAGCGCGTCTTGCTGGGCAGCGCTCAGCGCCTCCTCGGCGTCAGAGAAGCTCGACTCGGCCTCTCCCACGGCGGCACTCTGAGCGATCATGAGGTCGTGGAGTTCGTTGATGCGGCGCTTGCGGGCGAGTACGCCCTGCGTGTCTGAGACCTGTGTGCCCAGCGTGAGCTTGCCGCTCGGCCAGACGACGGCGCCGTCAGTTGTCGCGAAACGCGCGCCGGAGTCGTCCTGGGCTGCCGCAGCGAGGGCCGCCTCGATGCTGTCGACGACGAACACGTCACCCAGAAGTGCCTCGACAGCGGGGCGAACCTTGTCGTCGCACTGCAGGTCATCGAGCAGACGCTTGCCGGTCTTGGCCGTCCCCGTCAGACGAAGGCGTGAGCCCACGACGGGCACGATCGACATCTCGCCCTCAGTGTGACCACGCAGCTCCGCGGCGACAGCCGATGCAGCTGCGGCGTCCGTCACGATGACGCCGAAGAGATCAGCGCCCAGCAGTCGCTCGACCAGCGCCTCGTAGTGCACGGGGGCGCGAACAACCTCGGCGATGGGGCCGACGAGCCCGGTGAGCTCCCGCTCCTTGGCAAGCGCCCATGCCAATGCTGGCGACGCACTCTCGAACGCGCGGTCGACCTCTTCGAGGCCACGAGTCTCTGCGCGGGCCTCAGAGAGGATCTCGCGACGGGCCTCGAGTTCCTTGCGACGGGAGTCGAGCACTCGGACGCGCTTGTCGACGTCGGAGTCCGCGAGTGCGACCTCACGACGTGTGTGTGCGAGTTGGCCGATCAGCCCGTCGAGCCGCGAGCGACGCGCCGACAGGGTCGCCTGGGCGCCCTGACGCTGTTCGCGAATCTGAGCCGCGCGCTCGGCGAGGAGCTCCTGCTCGAGCGTGAACGCGGAGAGCGCCTGCTCGGCCTTCGCCGATTCCGCGCGGTCGTCCTCGAGTTGCTTGCGGGTGCGGCGGGTCTCGGCGTTGAGGCGGCCGAGCTCGTCGTCGGCGGCCATACGGGCTTTGCGGACCGCCTCGGCTTCGCGGCGCAGCTCGTTGAGCTGGCCGTAGAGCGCCTTGAGCCGCGCATCGGTCTCCCCTCGCTCCGAGGAGAGTCGCTCGAGTTCGCCGCCGCGGACGGCGGTGCGTGTCTCGGAGTGGTGCAGCTTCTGGCGAAGCTCAGAGAGCCTCGCGATCAGGTTCTTGCCCTTTTCCTCGAGCAGCAGCAGGCCTGCATCGAGGCGCTCGAGGATCGACTGCATCCGGCGACGCTGCTCCGAGAGGTCCCCGACGAAGAGGCCCTTCTCCTCGAGCAGCGACTGGAACTTGGCGAGTTCGCGCTCCTTCTCGGCGAGACGGTAGCGTGAGAGGTCGATGTCGGCGTCGGACTCCTTCTCGCGCTTGGCGAGCTCGTCCCAGCCGGTCTGAAGGCGGCGCAGGTCGTCGACGGCGAGCTCGAGGTCGAGTTCGCGCAGCTGGCCGACGAGGCCCGCGTGCTGCTGCGCCTTGTTCGCCTGACGCTCGAGCGGCCGCAGCTGGCGGTCGATCTCTACCGCGATGTCCCTCGCCCGTTCCAGGTGCGCATCCATCGCATTGAGCTTGCGCAGCGCGCGCTCCTTGCGCTTCTTGTGCTTGAGCACACCCGCGGCTTCCTCGATGAGCGAGCGACGCTCCTCGGGACGCGAGTTCAGGACCTCGTCGAGACGGCCCTGACTGATGATCGAATGAGTGTCGCGACCGAGCCCGGAGTCCGAGAGCAGGTCCTGGATGTCCATGAGACGAGTCGGCGCCTGGTTGATCAGGTACTCGGACTCGCCGTTGCGGAACATCCGGCGCGTGACGGTGACCTCGTTGAACTCCAGCGGCAGTGTGCCGTCTGAGTTGTCGAGCACGAGGTCGACCTCGGCAACGCCCACAGCCTGTCTGGCCGAGGAGCCTGCGAAGATGACGTCTTCCATCGCAGAACCGCGCAACTGCTTGGCACTTTGCTCGCCGAGTACCCAGAGTACGGCGTCGGAGATGTTCGACTTGCCGGAGCCGTTCGGGCCCACGACGACGGTAACGCCCGGCTCGAGCTGCATCGCGCTCTTGTCGGCGAATGACTTGAAGCCTTTGAGTGCAAGTGACTTGAGGTGCACGGAACCCCCGGAAAGTGACGACGTGAGCGACGGAATTCGAGCGTGAAACGCGAGCGAAAGTGTAGCACAGGGCAAGCGCATCACGCCGCGACGTGACCTCCGTGGCGGGGACTATTCCGCGGCTGCGAGAGTAGCCAGCGCCACCATGGCTGCGGCGGCCTCGGCCTCACGCTTCGTGCGACCGCTCCCCACGCCGAGACGCACGCCTGAAACGTCCACGGTGACCACGAACGTGCGATCGTGCGGCGGGCCATCGATGGCGGTCGTCTCATACTCCGGTGACTCACCGCGGGCCTGCACGAGTTCCTGCAACCGCGACTTGGGGTTCTCCGGAGTGGTGGCGGCTTCCTCGGTTATGAGCGGCCCCAGGGTCCGCAGCACCCACTCACGCGCCGCCTCGAGGCCGCCATCCAGATACAGCGCGGCAGTCAGCGCTTCGTACGCGTTCTCCAGCGCGGAGTTCAGTCCGCGGCCCCCGGTGCCGCGCTCGCTCTCGCCCACGATCAGCGCGTCGAGCAGACCGAGGTCGCGCGCCACGCCGGAGAGCACCGTCCCGGCGACAAGCGAGACCTTTATGCGCGTCATGCCGCCTTCGCGCATGGTCGGAAAACGGCTGAACGTCTCCTCGGCGATGATGAAGCCGAGGACCGAATCGCCGAGGAACTCGAGACGCTCATAGAATCCGTCAGCGTCGGTGTCCTCAACGGCCGAGGGATGCGTCAAGGCACGACGCAACAGCTCGCGGTCGTTGAACTTGCGACCGAGGATCTTCTCGGCGCAATCCACGCAGGCGGAATCGTCACGTACCTTGGGAACGGCTCCCCGGCGGCGAGCCATGAGCCTACGGCCTCGCCAGGATGATGGTCGCGTTGTGTCCGCCGAAGCCGAACGAGTTGCTCATGCACACCTTGAGATCAGCCTCACGCGCGACGTTGGGCACGTAGTCCAGGTCGCACTCGGGATCCGGGTCGGTGAGGTTGATGGTCGGCGGGATCAGGCCGTGTTCCATCGCGAGTACGCAGACGGCGGCCTCGGCCGCACCCGCGCCACCGAGCATGTGCCCCATCATCGACTTGGTGGAGCTGACCGCAGGAGCGTCGGCGCCAAAGACGGCCTTGATCGCGTTGGTCTCGGCGATATCACCTGCCGGCGTCGACGTACCGTGCGCGTTGATGTAGTCGACATCGGCCGGGCTCAAGCCTGACTCGGCAAGCGCCTCCTCCATCGCGCGGATAGCGCCGCTGCCGTCGGGCGCCGGTGACGTGATGTGGTACGCGTCAGCGGTGGCCCCGTAGCCGACAAGCTCGGCGCGAATACGTGCGCCGCGAGCGACCGCGTGATCCCAGTCCTCGAGCACCAGGATGCCGCCACCCTCCGCGATGACGAATCCGTCGCGACCGCTGTCCCATGGGCGGCTGGCGCCCTGAGGGTCATCGTTGCGAGTCGACAACGCTCTCGCGGCGGCGAAACCGGCAACTCCCAGCGGAGTGACTCCGGCATCGAATCCGCCGGCGACAATCACGTCGGCTCGACCGAGACGAATCGCCGCAGCGGCCTCACCGATCGCGTGGGTACCCGTCGCACACGCGGATACCGGCGCGTAGTTCACGCCCTTGAGGTTGTGCTTGATCGAGATCTGGCCCGCAGCGAGATCGACGATCATCATCGGCACCAGAAACGGACTGATACGGCTGGGCCCGCGCTCGTTGAGGAGCGCAACCTGCTCCTCCATGGTCCCGAGTCCGCCGATTCCGGAGCCAACGATGCATCCTGCGCGCAGCGCGAGCTCGTCGTCGATTTCGGACAGGCCGGCGTCACGCAGCGCCTCGTCGGCGGCGACCATCGCGAACTGCTGGAAGCGCGACATGCGGCGCGCTTCCTTGCGATCGATGACCTCCGAGGGGTCGAAGTCCTTGATGTAGCCAGCGAACGTGGTGGTGTACTCGGCGGTATCGAAGTGCTCAATGGCCGAGATACCGCTCTTGCCCTGCGAGAGCGACTCCCACATAGCGTCCTGGCCGACACCGGTCGAGGTGACGACACCGACTCCTGTGACGGCGATGCGCCTCATGAGGACTCCCCTTCGGCCGCTGCGTACTCGGTCTCGAGCCTGCTCATAAGGTCGGCGACGTGCGGAATGTCGTGGATCTCGGCCGCGGCGGAACCGGCGAACACCAGTCCCTGCTCGACATCGCCACCCTGGGCCATCTCAAGCTCGTTCATGATGCAGTATTCCTTGTGACAGGCCTTGAGACACGTGATGCAGCGAGGGATCTTGGGGTAGTCCTCCAGCTGCGTGCGCTCCCAGAACGCGTTCTTGAGCGCGCGACCCGGCAGACCGACGGGGCTCTTTATGAGCACGACCTCGTTGGGGGTCGCGTCGACGTACATCTGCTTGAACGCCTCGGGCGCCGACGACTCGACGGTCGCGGCGAAACGCGAACCCATCTGCACGCCAGCGGCACCGAGAGCGAGCACCTCGGCGATGTCGGCCCCATCCACGACGCCACCGGCGCCGATCACGGGGATGTCGACCGCCGCGACGATTTCCGGCAGCAGGTCGCGCATCAGGCGATCCGTGCCGAGATGGCCTCCTGCCTCGACGCCCTCGACCACGACGGCCGAGGCACCGAACTTCTCGGCCAGCTGCGCGACGCGGACGCTACCGACGATCGGGACCATCGGGACGCCGGCCTCTTTGCACCAGCCGAAGACGTCGCGGGAGAAGCCTGCACCGGCGATGACGAGGTCGATGCCCTCGTCCAGCGCGGTCTGCACCATCTCCTTGAATGCGCTGATCGCGACCATGATGTTCACGCCAACAAGGCCGGCACCGTTGCTGAGCGCTCGGGCTGCGCGAATCTCGCTACGCAGCTCATCCGGGGTCAGACCGCTTCCCGCGATGATGCCGATTCCGCCGGCAGCGGCGACCGCGCCGGCGAGCGGGGACAGCGAGATACGGACGGCCATTCCACCTTGGATGATCGGGAGACGAGCAGTGCGTCCGCCGATGGTCAGAGAAGGCATGTTCACGATGGGTCAGCGCCTTTCGCGCGGGGATTCATCCGAAACGCACGTACACGCCCGGCGGCTTAAGCGCCGCCGGGCAGTGTGTGCGAAAACCTAGTTGGCCGAGATGAACTCGACGGCATTGCCGACGGTCTTGATGCTCTCGGCTTCCTCGTCCGGGATGGAGATACCGAACTTATCCTCCAGCGCCATGACGAGCTCGACGATATCGAGCGAGTCAGCACCAAGGTCGTCGACGAACGAGGCATCCTCGGTCACGTCATCTTCTTCGACGTTGAGCTGCTCGACGATGACTGCCTTTACTTTCTCAATGATCTCTTCGCGCTCCATGTAGCACACCTCCTTCCACCGCTGCCGGGGGGACTATCGCCAGGGCGCAGTGCGCCCGGTAGCGCAAGTTAGGAAAACGTCATCCCGCCGTCTACGGCGAGAACCTGACCCGTGACGTAGGATGCCTCATCTCCTGCCAGGAACGCTACGACTTGCGCAACTTCCTCGGCGGATCCAAAGCGATTCAGTGCGATTTCCTTGCGGGCGGCGTCGGTTACCGCCTCCGGAAGCGATGATGTCATGTCAGTTTCGATGAACCCGGGAGCGACTGCATTAGCGCGCACACCCCGAGGCGCAAGCTCCTTGGCGACGGACTTTGTGAGTCCGATGACGCCGGCCTTGGCGGCCGCATAGTTCGCCTGCCCGGCATTGCCGACAAGCCCGATGACAGACGTAACGTTCACAATCGAACCGCTGCGCTGCTTCATCAGGTGACGGGCGGCCGCGCGGGTGACGTTGAACACGCCTGTGAGGTTGGTGTCGATGACCGAGTTCCAGTCGTCGTCGCTCATGCGAACGACGAGGCCGTCGCGAGTGATGCCGGCGTTATTGACCACGATATCGAGGCCGCCGAGCGTCTCGATCGTCTCCGCGAACAGCCGGTTGGCGGCCTCGGCATCGGATACGTCGGCCTGAATCGCTACCGCACGTCCGCCTGCGGACTCTATCTGGGCGACGATGGCTGCAGCCGCAGCCTCAGAGCCAGCGTAGTTGACGGCCACCGCTGCGCCTTGACTCGCGAGCTTCAGCGCGATGGCCGCACCGATTCCTCGAGAGGCGCCGGTAACCAACGCTGTCTTACCGCTCAGGTCTCCCACGATCACGACACCTCCGCAACGAGTTGTTCGAGTGGCATCGACTCGACGGCGATTGCCGTGACATCGTCGACGCGCTTGGCCAATCCGGTCAGAACGGCACCTGGCCCGGACTCGATGAGCGATATGGGACCCTCCGCGACCAGCTGCTGCATCGTCTCGGTCCAGCGCACTGGGGAGGTGATCTGGGCGATGAGCCGCCTGCGAATCGTCTCAGCGTCGGTCGTCGGCTCGGGTTCGGTGTTCTGCAGCACCGGGAATCGCGCATCGCTGAAATCGGCACCGCGAAGCAACTCCGCGAAAGCGTCCGCTGCAGGCTTCATGAGGGGCGAATGAAACGGACCGGAAACCGCCAGCGGGACGACGCGGCGAGCACCCGCGTCGGAAAGCGCTTCGCTCGCGGCACCCACACCCTCGTGCGTACCGGAGATGACGACCTGACCGGGAGCGTTGTCGTTGGCGACCCACACTCCGGCGATGCCGTCGATCGCACCGGCGACCGCGATTCCGTCGAGCCCGAGGACCGCGGCCATCGTGCCGGGGGTCGCAGCAGCGGTGGCAGCCATCAGACGACTGCGCTCGACAACCAGCTCGAGCCCTGCCTCCGGCGAGTACACCCCGGCGACGGCGAGAGCCGCCAACTCGCCCAGTGAATGCCCGGCGACAGCATCCGGAACCACACCACTCTCGAGCAGCGTGACACCCCACGCCCAATCGGCGAGGAACAGGAGTGGCTGTGCGACCCGCGTGTCCGCGAGCTCCTCGGCGACTCCTAATGCGGCTATGGTGCGCAGCTCAAGGCCGGAGAGGGCCTCGGCCGCGTCCATGAGTCGCTGCAACGAGTCGAGCTCCGGAACGGCCTCGAGCATGCCTGCATGCTGTGAACCCTGACCGGGAAAGACGAATGCGCATCGTGATGTCACGGGTTCTAGACCTCGCTCACAACGCGGCCGAGCGCGACCATCATCTTCTCGGCGTCAGACATCATCTCGTCGACGATGTCGGCGGCAGGCTCGATCCTGCAGACGAGCGCAGCGGCCTGTCCCGCCATCAGCGAGCCGTTCTCGATGTCGCCGTGACGCATGGCGGCCGCGAGCTTACCGGCGCCCATCGTCTCGATCTCCTCGGGCTTGTTCTCGCGGTCGAGAACCATGATCTGTTTGGCGAGCTTGTTCTTGAGCACGCGGACGGGGTGACCGGTGGATCGGCCGGTGACGACGGTGTCGCGGTCCTTGGCCTTGATCACCTGGTCCTTGACGTCAGGGTGGATGGTGCACTCCTCGGCGCACATGAAGCGCGTGCCGACCTGTACTCCCTCGGCGCCCAGCGCGAACGCGGCCGCGACGCCACGGCCGTCAGCGATGCCGCCGGCAGCGATGACCGGGATCGAAACCGCGTCGACCAGCTGCGGGACCAGCACCATGGTGGTGAGCTCGCCGATGTGGCCGCCCGCCTCCATACCCTCGCCGATGATCGCGTCGGCGCCGATGGACTCCATGCGCTTGGCGAGCGCGACGCTCGGGGCGATCGGGAGAACCTTGATGCCAGCACCCTTGAGCGCCGCCATGTATTTGCCGGGGTTGCCCGCACCGGTCGTCACTACCGCAACGCCTTCCTCGAGCACCATGTCGACGATGTCGTCGATGTGCGGAGTGAGCAGCATGAGGTTCACGCCAAAGGGCTTCTCCGTGAGTTCCTTCGCGCGGCGAATCTCTGTGCGCAGAATGTCAGTCGGCATCTGACCGGCGCCGATGATGCCGAGTCCTCCGGCGTTGCTGACCGCAGCGGCCAGCTCGGCGGTCGCCGTCCACGCCATGCCGCCCTGGATGATCGGGCGTTCGATTCCGAGAAGCTCGGTGAGTCGGTTATGCAGCGCCATGCGGGGTTTCTGCCTTCCTGTCAACGACAGCCATGCTCCATCGAAGTGCCGCGGCGCCCCACGTGAGGCCCGCCCCGAAGCCGACCAGTGCTATGAGATCGCCGGGCTGAAGACGCCCGCTAGTATACAGGTCGTCCAAAGCCAGCGGGATCGAGCCCGCAGACGTATTGCCGGTCTTCTCAACGGCGGAATACACGTGATCGTCGTCTATTCCGAGACGCTCCTCGACGGTGTCCAGGATGCGCTTGTTCGCCTGATGCGGCACGAGCCACGCGAGGTCGCCGACAGTATGGCCGGAACGCTCCAGCACCTGCAGTGTGGCCTTGGGGATCATTCGCACGGCGAACTTGTAGACCTCGCCGCCGTTCATCTGCACGAACTGCTCGCGGTTCGCAACGCGCTCCTCGGTACACGGAGCAGCCGAGCCACCTGCGGGGATGATCAGCAGGTCTTTGCCCGAGCCATCCGAGCCAAGCACGATGTCGAGCACTCCCGGCTCCTCGGAAGCGCGAAGCACCACAGCGCCGGCCCCATCCCCGAACAACACGCAGGTTGCGCGGTCGGTGAAGTCGATGTGGCGAGTCAGCGCGTCGGCGCCGATAACCAGCACGGTCTCGGCGCGTCCGGACTCGATCGCAGTCACGCCGGTGTGAAGCGCGTAGATGAAGCCGGTACACACCGCATTCACATCGAAGGCGCCGCAGCAGAGGCCCATCTTGTCCTGGACGATACTCGCGGTCGACGGCAGGATATGGTCCGGCGTAGAAGTCCCGACGATCAGAAGGTCGATCTCGTCCGGCGTGACACCGGCGCATGCCAATGCACGCTCCCCCGCCATGACGGCGAGGTCCGACGTCGCATGGTCATGATCGGCGAGTCGACGTTCCTTGATGCCGGTTCGAGTCGTGATCCACTCATCCGACGTCTCGACCATGGTCTCGAGCTGGTCGTTTGTGAGTACTGTTTCCGGCAGGAACGATCCCGTGCCGATGATTTGTACATGCCGTTTCATGTGGCTCGGTATCCCTCCTTGTTGCCGCTGACTCTCCGGTACTCCGGCGGGTATCCGCCAAAGCGTCGGGGAAGTGTACACGACAGCGTTCAGTTCGTAGAAGAACTGGTCAGTCTAGTTCGGCGCGACCGCCGCTGCAATGCGCTCGGTGAGATCGCCACGTACCGCTTGCGCCGCGACCCGCACCGCATTGGCGACCGCGCGAGCGTTCGAGGACCCGTGACCGATGATGCATACGCCCGCAACGCCGAGCAGTGGCGCGCCACCGTACGTCTCAGGATCGAGCCGCTCCTTGAGCCGCGAGAGTGACGGTCGGAGCACCGCCGCCGCCATCGTGTTGATCGCCGAGGATGTCATCGCGTCCTTGACCTGGCCGAGGAGGATCTTGCTCGTCCCCTCGAGCAGCTTGAGCGCGACGTTGCCGGTGAAACCGTCTGTGACGATGACGTCAGTCACTCCCGCGAGCACATCACGACCTTCGATGTTGCCGATGAACCCTGGCAGCGACTCGGTCATCAGTGCGTGGGACTCCTGGGCGAGTACCGAACCCTTCGAGGGTTCCTCTCCGATGTTCAGCAGCGCGACGCGGGGTTCGGCGACATCGAGCACGACGGTGGCATAGGCGGAGCCCATGTGAGCGAACTGCAACAGGTGTTCCGGCTTGCAGTCAGCGTTCGCGCCGACATCGAGCATCACCGCCGGCGGTCCTGCCGTCGGCACCACAGTCGCGATCGCCGGACGCGCGACGCCCTTTATGCGTCCCATGACCAACGTCGCCGCCGCCATCGCCGCACCCGTCGAGCCCGCCGAGAAGAATGCGTCGGCGCGACCCTCTTTGACCAGACGACAACCGACGACGATCGACGAGTCCTTCTTCGAACGAACAGCATTCGCGGGATGCTCATCCATCTCAATGACCTGAGTCGTCGGAAATCCCTCTACCCGGTCGTGACCGGCGGCGAACGAACCCACGATGTCGGCTTCGCCGGTCAAGATGACGTTCAGGTCGGGATCAGCCTGCAGCGCCATCACCACACCCGACAGAATCTCGGACGGAGCATTGTCGCCACCTTGGGCGTCAACGACCACGGTCACCGTACGGCCATTCGACATCAGGACTCCTCACGATGCGGATTGCTTACGTTGTGACTATCCGTCACGCGCCGCCAAGCTCAGCGAACAGCGCATCGAGATCCGCATGCGCGCCCAGCAGCTCACGTATTCTAGCAACCTTGCTCGCATCGTGAACTCGCACGTGGCCAAAGAGCACCTCCATGCGCTCGACCGCCGACAACGTGTCCATCTCGACCAGCACCATGGGAATCCCGAGCTCGTCGGCGCGAGAGAGTACGATCGACGACGGCGCCATCCCGCCTGTGCAGATCACGCACCGGGTGTCGGTCTCGAGTGCGGCCAGCTGGACATCGCTTCTGTCCCCACCGGTCACGACCGCTTTGCGAGCCCGACGCCTGAAGTAGCGAAGCGCCTTCTCCTGGCCCATCGCACCCACCATGAACGACTCCACGGGCTCATCCTGGCCCGCCTCCCCCGCCAGAACCACGCCGTCGAGCTCCGAGACGATCTCCGCCACACTGACCGCCGAGAGGGCCGCGTCGTGAGGAATCGTGCCGTAGACGCGGATTCCCTCACTGTCCAGATAGTTGCTGACGCGCGTCGTCGTGGCCGTAAGACGTGCGAGCGATACGTCGTTGAACAGCACGCCGAGCAGGTTCTCACCGAGCACGTCGCGGGCATGCACCAACTCTTCCGGCAGTTCTGCGGTGCCGGGTCGATGTAGGAGCAGCACCCTGCCACAGAGCATCTCGGCGAGTCGCTGAAGATTAAGACCGAACACGGTGCCCTGGCTGAGGTCACTTGGGCCCTCGACGAACACGACCTCGACATCCTTACGGATGATTCCATACGACTCGAGCACACGATCAACCACGGGCGGCGCCACGCCGGCCAGGACCTGCTCTATCAACTCGTGCGTCCGCACGACCGGACACACGACGTGCGCCGGTGCCTTGAGCGCAGCAAGCGACGAGAGATAGGCCGCATCGCTGTCTGTTTCGTGTTCGCCTGCGCTTACCGGCATGGTGCCGAACGGCTTGAAGTATCCCGCGACAACGCCACGTTGCGCAGCCTCCAGCAGAAGCGCCGCGGTCACACCGGTCTTTCCCGCATAAGGCTCCGTAGACGCAACTATCAGACAGTCCACTGTTCTCATCCTCCGATGCCGATTCGAATGTCCGCTGCAACAGCGCCTTGTCCACGATTCAGAACGATTACCGGGTTGATATCGAGTTCGATGACGTCGGGTAGCAGGACCGCCATCCATGAGACGCGCGAGATGATGTCGGCCGCCGCGTCAAGATCGGCCGCCTGCTCGCCGCGAACGCCTCGCAGCAGTGCATACCCGGTCAACGAGGCCAGCATTTCCTTGGCGCGCTTGGGTGACACCGGGCAGAGCCCAAAGGTCACGTCCTTGAGAACCTCCACGTAGACGCCGCCCAGCCCCACCATGAGGAGCGGACCGAATGTCGCATCCCGGTTGATGCCGACGATGAGCTCACGACCGGCGCTCGCCATCTTCTGCACGTACACGCCCGCCAGGGCGGCGCCTGGCGCTCTGCGTCGGATGCGGTCGAGCAGCGAGTCGTACGCGATGAGTAGCGCGTCGGAGTCCTCGACGCCGACGACCACACCTCCCACGTCGCTCTTGTGCAGGATGTCCGGACTCGAGATCTTGAGCGCCACCGGATAGCCGCACTCTTCAGCGATCCGCTTCGCCGCCGAGAAGTCCTCCGCGACCGCGCCGCAAGGCACCGGGATACCAAAGTGCGCCGCGATCTGTGCGGCGACCTCGTCGATGACGAACGGCCGATCAAGCTTCTTGGCCTCCGTCAGTAACGCGGTCGCGGACACAGCGTCGACTTCGGGCTGCTCCGCACAGTCGAGGCCCGACGAACGAATGACCCGGAAGCGTTCAACCAGAGACGCCGCGAACACGGCACGCTCCGGACTCGGATAGCACGCGACTCCAGCCTCCCTCAGTATGGCGCGAGCAGGGACGACAGCGTCTCCGCCAGCGAAGCATGCGATGACCGGAATCTCGGATTCGCCGACCGCGGCAACGATGGCCTCCGCCGTCTCGACCGGTCGTGACATAGCCTGTGGTGTGAGCATCACCAGGAGCGAATGCACACCATCGTCTGCCAGAAGCGCCCTTATCGCATCCGCGTACCGCTGCGGATCCGCGTCGCCGAGAACGTCGACCGGGTTGTAGAACGCCGCCGCGTCCGGAAGACAGGCCCGCAGGGCAGCGACCGTGTCGCCGTCCAGAGAGGCCATCGAGAGGCCCCTGCGCTCAGCTTCATCGGTCGCCAGAACACCCAGACCGCCTGCGTTTGTGAGCAGCGCAACACCGGGGCCTGCCGGAATCGGAACCAGATCGAATGCCAGCGCCGCATCCATCAACTCCTCGGCGGTGCGAACACGTAGGGCACCGCAGTCCCGCAACGCACTGTCGTATGCGACGTCAGAACCTGCGAGCGACCCTGTGTGGGACGAGACCGCACGGGCACCTGCATCTGATGTGCCCGCCTTCAGCAAGACGAGCGGCCGCTTGCGTGTGAAGGATCTCGCCGCCGCAAGAAACGCCGCGCCATCGCGTATCGACTCGAGATACCCAGCCGCCACGCGCACTGCGGGGTCGTGCTCCCAGTCGATCAGCAGGTCGTGCTCCGCGACATCCGCCCGATTACCGAGCGACACGAAGTACGCGATCCCGGGACCGTCTGAAGCGGATTCGTCGAGGATGGCCGTCCCCAGCGCGCCGGACTGCGAGAGGAAAGCCACTCCACCGGATCTGGGAAGTGAACCTGCGAACGCCGCGTTGAGCTTCGAGGGCGTGGCGACGAGCCCCAGTGAATTGGGTCCAAGCAGGCGCACTCCACCCGCTTGTGCGGCCTGCGCGACATCGCGCTCCAGCCGCGCGCCCACAGGTCCCGTCTCCTTGAACCCGGCAGACAAGATGATCGCCGAGCCGATCCCCGCCTCAGCACACTGCCCGATCACATCGGGAACGAACACCGCGGGCACAGCGATGATCGCGAGATCCGGGGAGCTCGGCAACTCCGCCACCGAGGCGAAACATCGGCGACCGAGAATCTCGTCGGCCTTCGGGTTCACCGGCCAGATCGTGCCGGGGAAACCACCGTCGATCAGGTTGCGAAACACGAAGTGGCCGACCTTGCCCGGTTCTCGGGCAACGCCGACCACTACGATCGTATCTGGGGTGAAGAACCCATCAAGCACCGCAAAGGCCGCCTCTCGTGTGAGAACGCGGACCCGAGCGAGCAGGACCGCTAATCGGTCTGGATTACTTCCTTACCGTTGTAGTACCCACAAGTGGGGCATACGCGATGGGGAAGCTTCACTTCATGGCACTGAGGGCACGTCGACTTGGCCGGTGCCTCGATGATGTGCGTGGAGCGGCGCGAGTTGATTTTCGCACGGCCCTTTTTTCTCTTCGGGACTGCCATCTGCCTGTGGTTCCTTCCGTTTCAGTCGTCTCCCGCAAGGGGACGCTCAAAATTTCGATTCAAGCGCGGTCTCAGCCGCACGAGCGACAATACTAGCACGGTGCACCAGGGTTGTGTAGACGGAATCGACATGATTGCTCACAGTGCAACACCAGTCGGGTCCGAAACCTACGCTTCGTCCTCGGTGACGAGAGATCGCAGCGCAGCAAAGGGGTGATCCTCGGGAGAATCCTCCGCACACGTGCACTCTGCGGTGTTCAGGTCGGCTCCGCATCCGCCGCAGATTCCCGCACACTCCTCGTCGTGCAATGGCGCGAAGGGTGCCTCGAGCACGATAGCACTCATGATCGCCGGCATCAGATCGATCACACCGTCGGCATCGATGTACTCGACGTCCTGTTCCTCGGGCACGTCAGTGTCCTTGCCCGGAAACACGTAGAAGCCCTCCACGGCGCCCTCAATGACCGTAGGGAACTCGCAGAGACATCTCACACACGTCGCGGTGACAGCGGCGTGAACGGTCCCGTATGCGATCACTGCGGTACCCGTGTTAGTGACCGTGACGTCGAAAGCGACCGGATCGGTCATCTTGAAGTGCTCATCGCCAACATCAAGCGATTCCAACACAAAGGAATCCGCCACCATCGTGCTGGTGCCGAGACTGTCGAGCAGTGAGGCGATTTCGACTGGGTAGGCGTCCATCGGTTCGCGGAGCGCTACTGGCGCTGACCGCCCACCTTACCCTGGAGTCGATCCCGGCCACGCTGAACCGCGGTAAGAAGCTTGCCGAGGTTGACCTCGAGGTTCGCGAGCATCTCGTCAGCGTAGTCCTCAGCGCCGAGACGGATCTCGCGCTCCTGGTTGCGGGCCTTGTCGATCATGTCGGCGGCCTGCGCCTCTGCGAGACGGACGACCTCGGTCTCGTTGGCGAGGGCCTGGGCGCGGTCACGCGCGTCCTCAAGGATGCGGTTCGCTTCCTTCTCGGCCTCTTCGAGCATCTCCTGGCGCTCCTTGACGATCCAACGGGCCTGCTTCAGCTCGTCGGGGTACTGCGCGCGGATCTCGTCGACGATCTCGTAGACCTTGTCCGGGTCGACCATCTTGCTGCTCATCAGCGGCACGTTACGAGAGTTGTCCACGATCTCTTCGATGCGGTCGATCAGGGCCATGATATCCATGAAGCTGCCTTCCTATCGGGCTTCTTCCAGCTTGCGCTCAAGCGCGTCACATACAACGTCCGGTACGAGACCGCGCACCGATCCCTGGTGCCGTGCGATCTCTTTCACTGCCGACGAACTGAGAAACATGTACTCAGGAATCGCCATGATGAACATGGTCTCGACCTTGGAGTCGAGACGCCAGTTCAACGCAGACATCTGGAACTCGCGTTCGAAGTCGGTCATGGCGCGAAGGCCCTTTACGATGACCGACGCACCGACTTCATCTGCGAAATCTACCAATAGCGTATCAAAAGAGCGAACTGACACGTTTGGGAGGTGGGAAGTCGCGGCCTCGATGAGCGTCACGCGCTCGTCTGCGCTGAACAGTGGACCGCCGTTCTTGTTCTTGGAGTAGGCGACTCCGACGACGAGTTCGTCGAACAATCCGGCCGCACGCTCGATGATGTCGAGGTGGCCGGATGTTATGGGGTCGAAGGTGCCCGGAACTATGCCGCGCTTCACGCCGACCCTCCACCCCTCTCATACACAGCGATGTCGATCTCGGTCGTCCCGTAGCGCTTGTGCGCGTGAATCCCGAACGACTCGGGCCACTCCACAACCACTCCGCGAGCATGTTCGAAGACCACTACCGCACCGTCTTCGAGCAGGTCATGACCCCCGAGCGCCGAGACCAGCGAGATGATCTCAGTCGAGGGTAGTCTATATGGAGGGTCGAGCATAATCAACGCGAAGGGTCCGCCGGGCACACTTCCCTGTTCGGCCAGTGCGAATACGTCTCCGATGACCAGTCGCACCTGTCCGCCTGCATCGAGCGCATCGATGTTGGAGCGAATCATCGCCGCGGCCTTGCGATCCGAGTCGACGACCGTGGCACTTCTGCACCCCCTGGAGACCGCCTCCAGCGCCAGCGCCCCGCTTCCCGAGAACGCATCGAGCATCGCCCCACCCCCCAGATCGGGTCCGAGCAGTGACGAAAGCGACGAGAACACCGACTCTCTCACGCGATCCGACGTGGGCCGAGTGTCAGTGCCGGTCGGCGCCTGTATCTTCCTGCCCCTGAGTCTACCGGCGATGATCCTCATCCCGCGCTCACCCACTTCCATGCTGCCTTGTAGACGCGATACACCTCATGCAACAGTGGTCCGTGCTCGGGTCGCTCGAGGTGTGGATCCTTCTCGATCAGCTCGCGTGCCTGGGTCCGCGCTGACTCCATCAGCTCACCGTCGGCGATGACCGACGCCAGCCTGAGCGCCGGCAATCCGTGCTGGCGATCGCCCAGGATATGTCCCTCACCCCTGAGGCGTAGATCGTATTCGGCCAACTCGAATCCGTCGGTGGTCGACACGATGGCCTGCATGCGTGCTCGCGACTCCTCGGACTTTCCATCCGAGAAGAGGAACACCTCGCCCGGATGGGCGCCGCGACCTACTCGGCCACGCAGCTGATGCAGCTGGGCGAGTCCGAACCGCTCCGCGTTCTCGACGATCATTATCGTGGCGTTGGGAACATCGACTCCGACCTCGATGACGGTGGTGGCGACGAGCACGTCGACGCGCTTCTCCCTGAAATCCTGCATGACTCGTTGCTTCTCGGCAGGGCGCATGCGTCCGGTGAGCAGGCCGAGATTGAGATCGGGAAAGACCTCGGTGCGCAGCCGCTCGACCTCACGCGTTGCGGCTCGAGCCTCAGCGGCCTCGGATTCGTCGACGAGCGCGCAGACGATGTATGCCTGCTGCCCGTCTCGGACCGCGATTCGCACGCGCTCGTACGCGCGGTCCCGCTGGGCCGCCTTCACAAGCGAGGTCGCGACGGGGGCACGGTTCGCGGGTCGCTGCCGCAGGTACGAGGTCGCCAGATCACCGTAGAGCGTGAGCGCGAGTGAGCGCGGAATCGGTGTTGCGGTCATGACGAGCAGATCGGCAGCAGCACCCTTGCCGCGCAGACCAAGGCGCTGGTTCACACCGAATCGGTGTTGTTCGTCGACGATAGCCAGTGAGAGGTGCTTGAACGAGACGGCTTCCTCGAGGAGCGCGTGGGTACCGAAAGCAACCGTTATAGTGCCGTCGTCGAGCCCGGCCTGGATGCGCCGGCGCTCGGGGGCCGAGGTCGATCCGGTGAGCGTCTCCCAGGTGATTCCTGCGGCGTCCAGCAGCGGGCCGAGCGCATCGGCGTACTGAAGCGCCAGCACCTCCGTGGGGGCCATCATCGCCGCCTGGCCATCGGAGTCGGCCGCCGCCGCGAGTGCGTGCGCCGCGACGAGCGTCTTGCCGGTGCCGACGTCACCCAGCAGCAACCGGTTCATCGGATGCCGAGAGGCCATATCGGCGAGCACTTCAGCCGCCGTCGTGTTCTGGTCGATGGTGAGCGTGAACGGAGTCGCTTTCCGGAGCAGGTCGAGTTTGGGACCGTCCACCATGTGTGCGATTCCAGCTCGCTCCTCGGTCAGCGCGTATCGCCGCATGGCCATGTAGAGCTGAAGCAGAAGCAGCTCGTCAAAGGCGAGCCGTGTACGCGCCGCGTGAGCCTCTGCAGCGGATACGGGGAAGTGCGTGTCGCGCAGCGCGGTGTGCAGAGAGACCAGTCCGTGCCGGATGCGCACCGACGCAGGCAGATGATCCGGGACGTCTCCGTAGTCGTCCACGGAAGCTGCGACGAGCCGACGGAGCCAGTTGGTCGTCAAACCCTCGGTGGTCCGGTGTATGGGTATGACGCGGCCCGTGGGCGACGACACGTCGTCCTCGGCAGGCAGCTTCTCGGTGAACGGCGCCTTGATCTGCTTGAGGCCGTACTCGAGCTCGACCTTGCCGGCGAATGCCACGCGCTCCCCCACCACGAAGCGTTGCTGGATGTAGGGTTGGTTGAACCACACGCCGATGATCACGCCGGTACCGTCGACGAGAGCGACCTCGGTGATGGTCAGCTTGGGCCGAGGCTTCTTCACCTTGATCTCGTGCACGCGACCGATGACCGTGGCCTCCGTGCCGGCGCGAACATCACGCAGCGTCGCGACCTGCGTCAGATCCAGGTAGCGCGCCGGGAAGTGGCGAATCAAGTCGCCGATCGTCTCGATTCCCAGTCGTCCGAGCGCGGTCGCTCGTGCCGTGTCGACGTAGCGCGCCTCATGAACCGGCAGATCGTGCGCGGCCAAACGGGTACAGCGATCCTGATGGTCCGCGCGCACGACAGCTCCCCGTAGCCTAGCCGACGGGATAGTAGGTGCAGCCCATTGCGCCCTCGCCGGTGTACACGCCGATGACGGCACCTATCACACCGTGAGAGTCCCACTCGACATCCGCGCCGGCGGCACGAATCGCGGCCTCAAGCTCCGCGGCGTCCGATTCACAGCACGCATGCAGCAGCGCGATGCGCATGCGACCGTTGGCAGCGGAGTCTTCGGCGACGTGCTGCGCGAGCGTGGTTATGGCCTTTGCGCGTCCCTTGACCTTCTTGAACGGCTCGATGATGCCGTCACTGTTGACCTGCAGAACCGGCTTGATGTTGAGGAGCGACGCGGCGAGTCCGGTCGCCTTGCCCGCGCGACCACCCTTCACGAGGTTGTCGAGGGTATCGAGCAGGAAGTACAGACGGCACGACTCAGAGACGGCGAGTGCGCGCGCTTCGATCTCCTCGGCACCCTTGCCCTGATCGCGTGCTTCGACTGCCGCCTTCACGATGAGGGCCGTAGCCTGCGAAGCCTTCTTGCCATCGACGACACGAATCGGTACCGGAGAGGTCTTGGCGGCGAGTATCGCCGATTCATAGGTCCCGGACAACGCCGCCGACAGGTGGATGGACACGATCTCCTCGACGCCCTGCTCAGCAAGAGCGGTGTAGGCGGCGGTGAAATCGGCAGGCGACGGCTGAGATGTCGTAGGCAGCCCCGAGAACGCCTTCAGGCGCGGGTAGAACTCCTCGGGTGTCAGATCGAGCCAGTCCCGAAACGACGTCTCGCCGAAGTGGACCGTGAGCGGAACCATCGCCACGTCGAGAGCAGCGAGCTCCTCGGGACGCAGGTCACAGGTGCTGTCGGTAACGATCCCGATCTTGGCCATTGCGGCTCCTCGGTTGGGGGTCACTCGGCGGACATCAGAATGGGGTACAACGGTTGATCACCACGGTGCGTCTCGACTTCGACCTCGGGATTGGCGGCACCGATGCGAGCAGCAAGAGTATCGAGCGCGTCGTCTGAGAACTCCTCACCCGCAAGCAACGTCAGGGTCTCAGCGCCGTCTGCGAGCAGCACGGCAGCAAGTTGTTCCGCGACGCTCTCAATATCATCACCAACCACTTCGATCTCGTGGTCCGAGATGCCGATGACCTGGCCGCCCTTGATCGCTCCCACTTTGCCCTTGGCGTCCTTCACCGCGGTCGTGATCTCGCCCGAACGCACGTCCTCGGCCGCCGCAAGCATCGCCTCGGCGTTCGCGTCGAGGTCGTCAGTGCCATCCCACGCGAGCATCGCGGCGAAGGCCTGAGGTACCGCAGTGGTGGCGACTACGGCCACCGGCTTTTCGGCCACTGATGCCGCGGCGTTGGCGGCCATCAGGATGTTCTTGTTGTTGGGGAGCACGATGACCTTGTCTGCCGGCACGGCGGAGATGGCCTCCAGCAGATCAGCGGTCGAAGGATTCATCGTCTGTCCGCCGCTGACGACGACGTCGACGCCCAGCGACGTGAGGATGGCCCCGAGACCGGAACCGGCCGCGACTGCAACGAACCCGATCGGCTTGTTGGGAACCAGCGGTTTCGAGACCGCGGTTCCCCCGCTCGCGAGCGAAGCGTCGCGATCCTGACTCTGACGTCGCATGTTGTGGATGTGGACCTCGGCGACCTCGCCGATGCCGGTCATGTGGGCCAAGACAGCGCCGGGCTCGTTGGTGTGGACGTGAACCTTGTACTCGCCCTCCGCTCCGACCACGAGTTCGCTGCCACCCATGGTGGACACGAAGTCGTGAACCGCACCGCTGTCGATACCTTCGCCGAAGAGCAGGAACTCTGTGCAGTACAGGTATTCGTCGTCGTCCCAGTCGTCGACCGGCTCTACGCTCAGCAGCGGAGCAGCCACCGACGAGACGTCAGCGATGTTGACCGCGGTGCCCAGTGCGGCAGCCGAGAACCCTTCGAACAGGATGGCGAGCCCGAACCCGCCCGCATCAACCACGCCGTTCTCCTTGAGAACGGGCAGCAGTTCCGGCGTGCGACGGACCGAATCGAACGACGCGGCGGTGGTGTGCCTGAGCGCCTCATCGAGCGATAGACCGGCGTCCGCTGCTGAGCGCGCGGCTTCAGCGGTCTCACGAAGCACCGTGAGGATCGTGCCCTCGACCGGCTTGCGAACCGCCTGGAACGCAACGATAACGGCACGCTCCAGCGCAGCTGCAAGCAGCTCGGTATCGATGACCTCGGCCGCGTCGATTCCCTCACAGAGCCCGCGCAGAATCTGGCTGAGGATGACTCCAGAGTTGCCGCGAGCACCCATCAGCGATCCGTGGGTCACTGCGTGGGTCAGCGCCTTGATATCGGCGTCTGCAGGAAGCTTGCTCGTCTCCGCCACCACTACGTCCATCGTGAGCGACATGTTGGTACCGGTGTCGCCGTCAGGAACCGGGAACACGTTGAGTTTGTTGACTTCTTCTTTGCGTTCCTTCAGCGCCGCGGCCGCAGCCGAGATGAGGGACACATACGTTGCTGTGGTCATGTACGTAGGCTCCGGATCTCTCTACGGGGTGCGAACTTTGACGCCCTGAACGTGCACCTCAACGCCATCGACCCGCACCTCTGCGGTGTTCGTGAGGACGTAGCGCACGCGGCTGGCAAGGTTGTGTGAGACCTCGGCGAGATTGGTTCCGTGCTCGATGACGACGTAGAGGTCCACTACGACCCCGCCGTCGGTGGCCGCGACGTGAACGCCACGGCGGAGCTTCTGCGCCGGAAGGAGCTGGGCAACGCCGTCACGCAGCGTCGGGCTGGCCATGCCGACGACCCCGTAACTCTCCAGCGAAGCGTATCCCGCCAGATCGGCTAGGACGTCGTTGGCGATGTTGACACTCCCAGCAGGTGTGTCCGGCATGCTCTACTCCTCCTCTGCGCCGCCCGCCGGCAGCGCGTTCAGTTCCGTCAGTAGTGCCACGACGTCGACCTCATGCATAGAGGCGACCGCCGAGACGGTATCCATCTGCGATCCGATACACGACGCGCACGCGAGTCCGTGTCGCTCGAACACCGTGGCGGTGTCCGGACTGTGGTTCAAAACATCGCGAATCAGCATATCCGAGGTGAACCCGGCCATCAGCCACACCATCCCGCGTGCATCGGCGTACGGTCAGGAGTAGTATAGCCGACGCCGCCGACACACCCGCATCAAAAGCGCGTCGTCGGAATCTTGTCGCCCGCAGGTGCCTTGTGGTAGGATTGCCTGCGTTTTGCACTAGGAAGAAACTGATCGGCCGCACGGTGCGGCCTTGAACCGATGAGGAGCGTTCACGATGTCGAAGGTCTGCGCAGTCTGTGGTAAGCACCCCGTGGCGGGCCGCAACGTCAGCCACTCCCACCGCGTCACCAACCGTATGTTCCGCCCGAACATCCAGAAGGTCACCGCGGTCATCAAGGGTCACGTCAAGAAGATCAACGTGTGCACCAAGTGCATGAAGGCCGGCAAGGTCGTCCGCGCGTAACGCATCGAGCTACTGAGTAACCGCCGAGAGCCGCCCGGGATTCCGGGCGGCTCTCGTTGTTGAATCCCAGGATTCGGACTGCCACGTGTCCTCAGTGCGAGGTCTCAGCCCGCCTCGGTCGCAGGCGCGATATCCACATACGGTGACAGAACCAGTACCGTACCCGCATGGACGTCGATGACCGCACCGGCGGCATCGATTATCACGTTGCTCATTCCCAGAACGGACAGAGGTGCGAGTTCCGCTTTTGCAAGCGGCCAGCGTACCCCTCGAACCGACACCGTCGCGCCCCAGCCCGGCGCCAGGATCGAGACGGTGGCACCTGTCCCTTTGAGCTTGAGCCGAGGGTGTAAGGCCGTGGAGAGTACCCACCCTCTCAGCTCCGGCTCGCGTAGTTGAGGCCTGAGATCCGCAGCCGCAGCCAGGGTGCCGGCCACGGCAAGCGTGTGGTCGAGCCGCCCGGTCGAGGCTGCCGTGACCACAACCCTGTCGACGCCTTCGCGACGGGCAACCTCCAAGGCAAGAGCCAGATCGGTCTCGTCCTTGTCGGCGGGAAACTCAACGACGCGAACACCTCGTGACACCAGATCATCGAGCTGGGAACCGGGAAGCGAATCAAAATCGCCGACCAGGATGTCCGGGACCACACCCGCATCCAGGCACACCGATCCTCCCCCATCGACTGCGATGACGAGGTCGGCAGCGAGGGCGAGTCGGCTGACGAGCTCTGCCCCGCCTGGCGCGGGTGCGGCGCATACCAGCAGTGCTTTCACGCCGACATCTCCGCCGATCGAGCGTTGATGGGAACGGCACGCTCGAGCATTGGGAGAATCACCACGGCGGCAGCCGCACACATCGCAAATGACGGAACGATGTAGCTGAGGTTGTAGAGGAGCGAATAGAGCCACACGGGCTGGCCAGCGGGCGCATTCGCGCCGAAGAACACGACGCCAGACAGCCACGCGGCGGCGAGCCGAGCTGCTCCACCGATCACCATGTAGCCGAGCGCGACCGCGGTGCCCGCTGCGGCTGAGCGCTCAACCGCTTGCCGATACGCACCCGACCCGAGACCCGCCAGACCCACTGCGGCGTAAGCGATGGGGTAGTCCAGCAGTACCTGAATCGGCGCGACGAAGAACGGTTCGATGAGCAGGTCGATGCAGCCGAACAACGTACCTGCGATGACGCCGGGTACAAGTCCACGACGCAACGACAGAACGAGCAGTGGCAACAACGCGAAGGAGATGCTACCTCCCGCGATGTTGATCGGCAGGCGCACCGCCAGCATGCTCAGCACGGCTGAGAGTGCAACGGTCAGGGCGATCTCTACAAGCAAGGTGGTTCTTTGCGAGCGCATGGCACATCCTTTCTGCGGTGTGGCAGGGTGCAAGATGGGGCGACTTGGAGGATGCCGGGGATGACATCAGGCCGTCGTGCTGGCCCCGCATTACCGGAGCCGTCTTCTCGGTCGCAGCCGTCGCGGCTGCCTCTCAGCCGCCGCATACCTGGCAGCTCCCGACACGGTGTTCAATTGTGAACAGTCTACTCCATGCTGCGCAGATACGGGTAGGGATTCACCGCACCTCCCCCACCCGGATGAATCTCGAAGTGCAGATGCGGCGCACTCGCTGTTGCGTTGCCCGTCGAACCGACGTAACCGATCACCTGACCGGCACGCACACGTCCCGAGCGAACGGCCCAGCCATCGAGGTGCGCGTAGTACACACTCCAGCCGTTGTCCGTCCTGAGCCAGATGGTCTTTCCGCCCAACCCGTTGTTCTTGCTGGTGACGGTGCCCGACAGGATCGCCACGCACGGAGTGCCACGCGCTGCCATGATGTCGGTGCCCTGGTGTCGGCGGCGTCCTCCGCTCCGAGACGCTCCCCACGTGTTCGCGTAGTAGTAGGCACCCACGACAGGAAACACCATGCCGTTGGGCCCCGGCTGTGAAGCGACGTCGGTCGGCCTGTTGGGGCCCCCTCGAACAGCGTCAAGCTGACGTTTGACAGATGCGAACGCCGCCTGCTTGCTTCTGAGTTGGGACTGGAGCTTGTCGCGTCGCGACCTCAGGTCAGCGAGGGCAGTCGCACTCGCCTTCTTCTCCTTGATCAGCTGCTTGCGTTCCTTCGCCAGCAGACGCGAGAGCCTGGTCACCGAGATGATCGCCTCAGCGTCCGCCTCCCCGATCCGTCTGATGTACTCCATCCTCGTTACGAGTTGCTGAAACGATGTCGCGTTCACGAGGAATGACAGCTGGTCGAGCGAATCGCGACGATAGATCGCAGCGGCATGCCTGTTGAGCTGCTTCTTGGCCCGCTGGAGTTCCTTGCGGGTGGCCGCGATCCTTCTGTCGGTCTTGGCGAGCTTGACCTCTGACTCGTCCAGGCGCCAGTATGCCCGGTCGAACGCATCTCCAGCTGCCTTGGTCTCCTGTTTGAGCGACCGAAGCTGTGCTTCGAGACTCGAAGCACTCTGAGCGGGAGCGCCGAGGGAGGACGTCGGTACCACGAGCGCGCAGACGAGCACGATCGTGACGGCGAGCATCCCCCGGGGCGACATCACGGCGTCGGCTCGGCCCGGCCGTACGTCTCGGCAAGCGCCTTGTAGACGGCGCGCGCGACCCTGTCGGCCCACGTGGGATCGGCGAACGCGGCCGCGTCCTCCCGCACCGAGAACGAACCGAGGCTCAGACGGCTATACGGCGCCTCACTGGCCGCGAGGATCTTGTCGGCGGGAACGCTCGCAGCCGTGGCGGTGAGACCTGATGACACGAGCGAGCTCGCGATCCGGGATGCCAGCGTTCCGGATGACGAAACCACATCCCCCGTGATAGGAGCGTAGACAACCAGCCCACCCCTGCCCTGAGTAAAGGCTTCGAACCCGACCGCGACAGTCGGTGCCCCCTCTTTCACGCGCTTGACTCGGACGCCTTCCGAGACAGCAGTACCCGTATCCGCCAACGCACGCGTGGTCAGAACCGTGGCGCCCGAAGCCTCCAGCAGGGAACGCACCCTGCGTGCGACATCGAGCGTGACATCAGGTTTGCCGGGGGCGACGGGAGCGGGATCGAGTGTGACGGTGACACCCTGCATACTTGTCGGAAGCAGAATCGAGTCGCCCACGCCAGCGGTGGCGACCGTGATCGAGACGATATCGCCCGTACGCATACTCGAACCCGCGGCAGGATTCGTCGCCAGAACCGTATCGCTCGTCTGCTCCGACGGCTCTTGCACCACACGGATCTCGAGTCCCTTGCCCTCCAGCTGTCCGCGAGCGTACGCCAACCCTGTACCGACCAGGTCAGGCAGTGCGAAATCCTCGCTACCGGCCGAGATGACAACGTTGACCGTGTCGCCACTCACAAGTTCGATTCCTGGAGCGGGCCGCTGCTCGATGACCGTTCCCTCGGGTAGCGAAGAGAATCTCTCCTCGTCGATCGCGAGTTCCAGTCCCCCTTGGGCGAGACGCGTACGCGCGACGCCGACGTCGATGCCAACGACGCGCGGCACGACGATCGACGCCCCACGACCGAATACTGCGAATGCGATGGCGACCAGCGCGATCACCCCGAGAACGACCGCCGTTGTCGGTGCCCACGTGGGCACCAAAGGTTCGCGAACCGGTCGGGGTCGATCCAGCAGCGGAGCTAACGTTGCCTCCGGGAGAATTGCGGGCACCTCCGAGGACGTCTCGGCGGAGTTCGCGCTCGTGACATCCGCGTCGTTCGGCGCGAATTCGTGTGTGTTGAGTTTCATGGTTTCCAAGTGTATACGATGACGGAAGGGTCCAACTCGTGGTATGTATCCTGCTTGTGTTCACCCTACGGTCGCGTCGCGGCCGTTGTTCTTCTGAAGGGAGCTTCACCCGCATGCCAGCATACGATTATCGTTGTACCTCGTGCGAGCAGGTCTTCGAGGTCAATCGCCCGATGAGCGCCAGGGGCGACGAGCACTGCCCCGCCTGTGGCTGTGTAGGCGCACGGCTGTTCAGTCCCGTCGGCGTGGCCTTCAAGGGAACAGGCTTTCACAACACCGATTACAAGCCTCGGCCCAAGGACCCCTCCGAAACAAAACCTGCCGAGACGAAGTCCACTGCCCCTGCGGCCTGCCCGGCATCGACCGGCTCGGGCTGTGCGGGATGTGCTGCTGCGAAGTAGTCCGATCGTTCACCCGCTCAATCAGAGAGGCCCCGCGAATATGCGGGGCCTCTCTTCGGTTCTCGTCAGCGGTGGCGGGGCAGGACCCGCGGCGTTTCGCGGGATGCGGACGCTGACGTACGTCCTCGGTCGTGCTCGACGGGTGCGTGTGCTCCCGTCTTAGTCCATCCGGATCCAGAACTTCTCGTCGCCGGTCCGGTAGATGGTGTCGATGAAACGAACGGTCTTGGACTTCGCGTCCATGGCGACCGAGTTGGTACGCGCTCCCTGGCCGAAGTACTTCACTCCACGGAGCATCTCGCCGTCAGTGACGCCGGTTGCGATGAATGCGGCCTCATCGGTGTTGACCAGGCAGTCCATGGTGAGGACCTCGTCGATGTTACAGGTCTTCATCTCGACGGCACGCGCCTTCTCTTCCGCGCTGCGCCACTCGAAGCGACCCATGAAGCAGCCGCCCAGGCACTTCATCGCGGCGCAGGCGAGTACGCCCTCAGGGGCGGCACCGGTGCCGAGGTACAGGTGGATGCCGGTGCCCTCGATCGCTGTTGCGACCGCACCGAACACGTCGCCATCGGAGATCAGCCGGATCCGGGCGCCGACCTCACGCACCTCACGGATGAGTTCGACGTGGCGATCACGTTCGAGGATGCAGACGACCAGATCCTCCACGTCGCGGCCAAGCGCCTTTGCGACATTGCGGATGTTCTCCGTGGGGCTCGCGTCGATGTGGACCACGTGCGCCGCAGCGGGCCCGACGGCGATCTTCTTCATGTACGTGTCGGGCGCGTGCAGCAGGGTGCCTTGCGGCGCGAAGGCGAGTACCGCAAGGGAGTTCGATTGGCCGTAGGCGGTGAGGTTCGTGCCCTCGAGCGGGTCGACGGCGATGTCGATACCCTCCCCGCCCTTGCCGACCTTCTCGCCGATGTAGAGCATCGGAGCCTCGTCGCGCTCGCCCTCACCGATGACGATGGTGCCGTCGATCTCGACGTCGTTGAACGCCGTCCGCATTCCCTCTACGGCGGCGTCATCAGCGGCCATCTTGTCGCCCTTGCCCATCCAGCGGCCTGCGGCCAGTGCGGCAGCCTCCGTGACCTCGAGCATCTCCACGATGCGGGTAGTGCGCATGCTTCCTCCCTCATGTGCCACACACGACTCCGGTCGCAGTGGCTCGATCAGACGCGGACAAGCCTTACCGCGAAGTGCCCGTCTGAGCCGTCCGTCTCCGGCACCGAGCGGAAGTACCCCTCAGGCGTCAGATGACGGCGCCACTCAGGCGGCACCTCGTCAACAAACGAATCAATGCGAAACGAACTCCCCTGCTCGCTGCCGAGAAACCCTTCGATGACCTGAGCGTTCTCAATGTCAGCGAGCGTGCACGTTGAGTACACCACGAAACCGCCCGGACGAACAAGAAGTGAAGCCGCCTCAAGAAGGCGGGAACCCAGCGCAGCCAGCGAATCAAGGTCAGCGGGCGTGACGCGCCAGCGCTTCTCCGGGTGGCGGCGCAGCGTGCCGAGCCCGGAGCATGGTGCGTCAACGAGCACTGTGTCGACGGTGCCTGGCGCCGGTGCACCGTCGACCGATTCGAACGACGTCGCATCGCCTGTCAGCGCATGAACTCCCGGAACTCCGAATCGGTCCAAGCGCTGCGAAAGAAGCTTCGACTTGAATTCGTGCACGTCAACAGCGTAAATCGTGGCAGGCCCACCGCTCCGCCTCGCAGCAGCCTGCATGAGGAGCGTCTTGGTGCCCCTGCCGGCTCCCACCTCAACGATGGTCATGCCCTCACGAGCCCGGACCAGCCCGGCTACAAACTGTGCAGCAGCGTCCGCAGCAATCACCAGTCCGTCGGCGAGTGCACTGCCGCGAACCGCTGCACCGGCGTCACCAGCGACAAAGCATCCCGGGAGCCCGCAGGGGCGAACATCCGCTCCATCCGCTGCCAGTGCCACGGAGATCGCCTCAGGCGTACCCGCGAACGGGTTCTCGGCCAAAAAGAGCGGGGCCGGCTCGTTGTCCGCCGCCAGGACTGCAACCGCGGTCTCTCGGCCGAGCTCGGTAATCCACATCTCAGCCAGCCACGCGGGGTGGCCATGCAATCGAGCCAGTGCGGCGGTGTCCGTGTCGGCATCGCCCCACGGGAACGTGGATGCGTCCTCGGCGATACGTCGTAGTACGGCGTTGCCGAGACCTGCGGCTTGCTTGCGCGTCGAGCGAACCAGCTCCACACCCTGGTGCACGGCGGCGCGCTGCTCGGTGCTCAGGTACAGCAGCTCGTAGGCGGAGACGCGGAGCGCATCGCGAACGCGCGGCTCGATACGCTTGCCGCCCAAGTGGCGGTCGATGGCCTCATCGAGCGTCCCCTCGGTCTGAATCGCCCCGTACGCAAGCCGGGTGGCGAACGCCGCGTCTTCACCTGTGAGCTTCAGCCGCCTCAGCGTTCCGCCGAGTACCTCGTGTGCGTATGCGGATCCTTCTCTGACGCGAGTAAGAACCTCGCGAGCAGCCAACCGAGCGGGACTGGCACTCATGACAACGCCTTCCACGTGCTTCCGCTGATGTCACGGACGCCGCGCGCCCATGCTGTCGCATCCATTTCAGACTTGCCATCCGGCTTCAATCGCGTGACGAGCACGGGGTCGTCCGCTGCTCTGAGCACGAGAGCGTCACGCGTGGTGGCGACCGCGCCCGGTTCGAGAGTCTCGTCGTGGGCACCAATCCCGACTTGTGTCAGCGTCACGGGACGCTCCGCGATCGAAGTCCGACTCGGCGCCGCCGAGGATGAAGCCCGGACCCGTCGTACGACGTCCACCGCCGTGAGGCTGGGGTCGACCGCGACGTCGGACTTGCGGATCTTCTCGGCGTAGGTGACCGTTGACTCATCCTGGACAACCCATAGTGCCTCACCGGAAGCGATGTGCGGCAGCGCCTCGATCAACGCATCGGCTCCGAGCTGAGCGAGCCGTGTGGTGAGCTCATCAGCTGTGGCGGGACCAACATCAACCGACGCCTGCAAGCAGTACGGTCCGGTGTCGAGACCCTCCTCCATCCGCATGATTGAAACCCCAGCGCGCACGTCACCACTGAGAATCGCGCGTTGGATCGGCGCGGCGCCACGCCAGCGGGGCAACAACGACGCGTGGACATTGACTGCGCCGAGTGGCGCGGCAGTGAGCACATCGAGCGGAAGGATGAGTCCGTATGCTGCGACGACAATGACGTCGGCGCGCAGATCGCGAAGCTCCTGCACCGTATCCGCATCACGAAGCGTCAGTGGGCGGTGGACCGGAATGCCAAGCTCCACGGCCACGGACGAAACTGCGGACGGCCGCGTCGCTCCACCCCGACCCGAGACGGAATCGGGGCGCGAGTACACCGCGACGACCTCATGGTGCTCGGCGAGGAGGCGGAGCGATGGCACGGCAAACGAGGGGGTACCCATGAATACGACGCGCACGCGCTCTCCCTTGACGAGTCGGTATCGCTAGATGCTGGTCTGACCGGGCGTGGCGCCCATGGCCAGAGCCTCACGATACCGCACGAGCGCGGCCTTGCGCTCCTCAGGAGTCGCGCGATCGATAATCAGAATGCCGTCGAGATGATCGATCTCGTGCTGAAGAAGTCGCGCGTGGAGACCCTCTGCCTCTATACGAACCGGACGGCCGGACAACGAGAGCGCCTCGCACACCACGCTGACCGGGCGCTCGACAGGCACGCTGATGCCTGGCAGCGACAGACATCCCTCGTCATCGATCTCGAGGTCGTCACCGAACTCGACGATCTCCGGATTGCAGATGGCGATCGGGCGTCCCTCATCATCAATGTCGTAAACCACGACCCGCTTAAGCACGCCTACCTGCGGCGCCGCCAAGCCGATTCCGGGTGCCTCGTACATGACCTGCGCCATCTTGCGGCACAGGTCCGGCAGATCCGTCTCCGTGAGAGGGTCGACTTCGGCCGACTTCTGCATGAGAACGGCGTTGGGATGTGAGAGAACGTCCATCGAGTGAGATCCTCGGCTTTCGTAGTGTTGACAGGTCGTGATGGGCGCGCGTGAGTGGGACTCGTGCACCTGCAGGTATCATACCAGCGCGATTCAAGCACACAGGCGGCTGCTCGTGCCGGAGTGACTAGAGCAGGTCTGCGGGATCCACATCGACCGCCACTGAGACAGACGGCATCTTGGGAAGCGACTTGAGCGCCGCCCCCAGCGGTGTGGATATCTGCGTATGGGATGGTGCCTTGACCAAGACGTGCCAACGCCACACGTTCTTGACCTTGGACAGCGGTGCCGGACTGGGCCCCAGCAGCACGAACTCAGCCGGTACCGCAGACTGAATCGCCGAGAAGACCACCTGCGCACCCCGCGCCACATCGTCGCGGTTCGCACCCCAGATGAGGACGTTGGCGATTCGCCCGAACGGCGGATAGCCGAGCTCTGTGCGCAGCGCCGATTCCTCGGCATAGAACCGTGCGGGATCGTGTGATGCCGCAGCGAGAATCGCCGGATGATCCGGCCAGTAGGTCTGAATGACGACCTCCCCCTGCCTCTCACCACGCCCCGCGCGACCGGCGACCTGTTCCAAGAGCTGATAGGTGCGCTCCCCCGCCCTGAAGTCCGGCAGGTGCAGCGTGGTGTCGGCGTTGATGACGCCCACGAGCGTCACTTCCGGGTAGTCGAGCCCCTTGGCGATCATCTGAGTTCCCAGCAGTACTCCCGCGGGCAGCGCCTCGAACTCAAGGAGCGCTCGCTCATGTCCACCCTTACCCTTTGTGGTGTCGGCGTCCATGCGTACCACCGGGAATCCGTCGAGCAGCTGCGCGAGCTCCGCCTCCACTCGCTGAGTGCCGGCCCCGAACTGACGGAGATAGGGGCTCGAGCATCGCGGGCACGTGGCAGGAACCGGGCGCTTGCTACCACAGTGGTGGCACACCAGCCGTGTCCCGACCTCGTGATAGGTCATCGACGTGGTGCAGGACTCGCATTCAGGGACGAATCCGCATTCACGGCACAGGAGGAACGATGCGAACCCGCGACGGTTGAGGAACAGCACCGCCTTCTCTCCGCGCGCCCTCACCCCCTCAAGGGCCGCAGTCAGCGGGCGTGAGAACATGGACCGGTGCCCGTCTGCGAACTCGGCCGCCATGTCCACGACGACCACCGGAGGAAGAGCTCGCTTCGTCACGCGCTCAGGCATGCCGACGCGGATCCATTCACCAGTCGCGCAGCGCTCGCGCGCTTCCATCGAGGGACTCGCACTGCCGAGCACCAAGGTCGCGCCCGTCCGGCGAACGACCTCTGCTGCGACATCGCGCGCATGATAACGCGGGGCGGAACCCTGTTTGTACGAGGACTCGTGCTCCTCGTCGATGACTATGAGGTCAAGCCGCGGAAACGGTGCGAACAGCGCCGAGCGGGCGCCGACAGCGATGCGGGCTTCACCGCTCCGAACGAGGTCCCACTGGTCGTAGCGTTCACCAGGCGCCAGTCTCGAGTGCAGAACCGCCACCTGAGAGCCGAAGCGGCTACGGAAGCGTCCGACGGTCTGCGGCGTCAAGGATATCTCGGGCACCAGCACACACGCGCAACCACCACGTTCGAGGATCGACTCGATCGCCTGAAGGTACACCTCTGTCTTGCCCGAGCCGGTGACCCCGTCAAGCACGATCACCGTGCCCGACTCACTGCGACCCGCGTGATCGATCGCGGCGAGAGCTTCCACCTGACCCACGGTAAGAGTCTTGTGTCTCGGTGCACTCTTCTCGCGAACGAGCGCATCACGCATCCGGCGACGATGCTCGATGCGGACGACCCCAGCTGCGACAAGCCGTTTGAGTGCACCGTTCACTGCACCGAGATCGGCCGTGAGCTCTGCGACGCGAACGGGACCTGCCGAGAGCGCTTCGAGTACGGCACGCTGCACCGTGGCCGATGCGGTCGGAGTGAATGACGTCTCAGCGTCCACCAATTCGACCCACCGGTCGTCAACGGGACCGACTCCGGCACGCTTGAGCTGCCAGATCTCGCCCTCAGCGCCAGACACCTTCACCGCTCTCGGAGTTCCTCCTGGGGGTGTGAAGAGTCGAAGTGCTTCCGAAAGCGGGCACAGGTACTCGTCGGCTATCCAACGCGCCAGATCAGGCGCGGATTCCCCAAAGAACGGACCACCCAGGAGGGCGTGAATCGACTTCAACGACGCGTGCTTGCTGCCGGAGGCAAGGCCGACCACATAGCCCACGGCCGGTCGATTCGCGAAGTCCACCAGCACGCACGATCCCACACGAACGCCGTCGATCGCCTCGGGCACAAGGTAGTCGAACGGTGTGTCGAGCTCTCGTGTTGCTATGTCCACTACGACATGTGCGACCCGCACTGGTGAGACCTCCCCTTGAGCTTCTCTCTGACTACAGCATACAGATGGCCACTGACACCGATCAGTCGGTGCCAGTGGCCATCCGGTACGTTCGGGTGTTATCTGCTAGTCGGTGAGACCGGCAGCCTCGGCCAAAGCCTCGGCGCGATCCGTGCGCTCCCAGGTGAAATCCTTGTCATTACGGCCGAAGTGACCGTACGCGGCGGTCTTGCGATAGATGGGCCTGCGCAGATCAAGGTCACGAATAATCGCGCCCGGACGCAGGTCGAACGTCTTCTTGACCGCTTCCTCGATAGCGCTGACGCGTACCTTCTCGGTGCCGAACGTCTCAACCATGATCGACAGCGGATGTGCGACGCCGATGGCGTACGCGAGCTGGATCTCGCAGCGATCGGCGAGGCCTGCCGCCACGACGTTCTTGGCCACCCAGCGCGCGGCGTATGCGGCCGAGCGGTCGACCTTGGTGCAGTCCTTGCCCGAGAACGCGCCGCCGCCATGGCGACCCATGCCACCGTAGGTGTCGACTATGATCCTGCGGCCTGTCAGGCCAGTGTCCCCCATGGGGCCACCGATGACGAACCGGCCGGTCGGGTTGATGTAGATGTCCGCCGCGGCGTACTCCAGCCCCTCGAGCTCGAAAACAGGGCGGATGACGTGCTCGATGAGGTCGGGACGAAGCAGCCCGTTGATATCCACACCCTCAGCGTGCTGGGTCGAGATCAGGATCTTCTCGACCGCGACCGGCTTTCCGTCGACGT
>CAYMAN010000010.1:0-77991 GCA_964388455.1 uncultured Eubacteriales bacterium | reverse complement strand
AGGGATGCTCAATCCCATGAACTGAGAGTAGACCCCCCAAATTCTTACGCGCTCCGGCCCGTTTGTGCTGTGGACGTGCAGAAGACCCCCGACTATAATCTGCGTAGGCAGTCTGGACTGCCTCTCTCCGAGTCTGAGTCCCCACGCGACGAAGACGCCGAGGACAACGGTTGCCGATCCAGAGAAGCAGTACCTGTTGGATCGAGAATCTCTCTCATGTCACAGGGCTGGCGGGCGTGGGCTGCATGGCCCGGAACAGAGATTGAGATGAGCTCGAATAACCACACCCAGAATCGTGACCTCCAGCAGGATGCGCGCGCTTGGGCCGACTTTACCGGCACGAAGTACACCGCCGCCTTGCGGCAGATGAACTCCCCACTGGCCCAGGGGCTCCTCGGTGAGCGAGTTAGCGCACGGCGGCTAGTCGCTGTCCTCGCCAATCACGAATTGGTCGGCGCGCACGGCGGCGACCCCATCCTCGGCGAGAACGGCCGCTCGTCGGAAGCCTCGTGGGGCTTCAACGGCGAAACCGACTTCGTTGAGCTCGCCCTCCTCACGGACATGCTCCGGATGTTCACCCCTATCTCAGGCGCCCAGAAGCCGGAGGTGAGCAGCTATTCCTTGAAGCATACCGCGGAGAGGTTTCTTAGTCCGCATTGCTCTTACGTGTCCAACGGCCGACTGATCTGGGCGGCAGCAGCGCTCGGGCTCCGGATTGCCGACCCGGACGGCGCTGGCCCGAACCTTCTGATCGGCGTGCCGAAGCGCGAGCACGACTACGTGCGCCAGATGGTCGGACCTGGACAGATCCGACCGCAGGTCGACCACTATCGCCCCGCCGGATACCAGCACCTTCGAATCGCGCTTGCACAGGCGTCAGAGGGCGAGCCCATCACAGATGGCTGGGTCCGGCCGGTGTCGATGGACGAGCCAGCCACGTTCCACGACTGGCTGATTCTGCAGGCCGGTCGCAACGACGTAGTGGGTGACCTCGCGGGCGACTACTCCGCAGGCGTCCGAGACAGCGACCACCGCATCGCACGCACCCCCGACGAGCTGCTGGCGATCTTCCATGAAGTTTCACACTCACCCGAGGCTTACGACGCCGTGGTCAGCGCGATCGCGGAGTGGATGAGGTCGGCGCCATCATCAGCACCCGTTCGCACCGAGCGGATCGGCGGAGGTGCGCACGACCACGGAGGATGGGGCGCCGGCACCGGGACCGTGGAGCGCTGTGAGTACCTGTGCCCCTGCGGTGACGGGACGATCATCGAAGAGCACGACAACATCCCAGGCTTCCGCGAGCACGACGTGCGGATTGACTGCGACAAGTGCCGTGCGGAGTGGCGCTTCGTTGACGGCAGGGGCGTGCGGGACTGGGGGCTGGAACCCGTAGCGTGAGTGCCGCCGTCTGACAGACGACGCACGAGACCGGGAGCATGGGTGGTACTCAGGTTCCGATACTGATTGGGTGTGACGGGATGGATTCGGACGACTACTCAATTGAGGACGCATTCCGCCATCTTGAACAGGGCAACCGATTTGACCAAGTGGGGGGCTGTCGCTTTCCTAGGTGCTCGTGGCTCGCGAGAGGACCTCGATCGCGTCGAGACGATTCTGGCGAATGGGAAGCCTGGAGCCGAGCTCTCACGCCAATTGGCGGTTGCCCGCTTGGAGGCGGCCTCTGGAGTGGGGGGCGTTGTTGAGGCACTGAATGTGGAACGGAGTCGTGTGCGTGCGCAATCACTTCGAATTGCCGTGTACAACTCTGAGTTTGCGAATCCTGTTGCTAGGGCCGTTGTCAGGGATGATCTGTTTTCCGATGATTTGGAACGTCTGTACCTGGCGTTTGCCTCCATTGCCACTAGATTCTCGGCTGATGACTTAGACAGCCACATGTTCGAGAGGCTCTTGACGCTGGCCCTGAGCGCCGGCGATGCACTCACGAGGTTTGCTGCCGTAGACGTCCTCGATGACGTCATGCAGGCTGGTCAAATCGACAGGGCGCAGCGGATTCTGATCGAAGTAGGACGGGGAGCCCACCGATCGCCGTGGTGGCGATTTCGAAGCGATGAAGACGCGCAAGTGGCGAAGGGACTGCTCGCAATTACCGAACGAAGTGCTCCCGATGTGAGGAAGCCGTAATGCATGGAGGTACTCAGGCCCTGCAGAGGCGCTTTCGCATTTGGGAAGTCGATTGGACGCTTCCGACAGCACCAAGATCCTGTCGAGCGGATGGAATTGCGGATGATGATAGAAGCTGCTGGAGGAAAGCCTGTCTCTGCAACGCAGATGGTCACGGTGTCGCTTCTCACGCGTTTGTGTGGCCATCTTGCCCGAAAGCGCTACTACAAACCCTGCGTCGAGTACCATGACTCACAATGAGAGGCGGACTTGGCACGAACACCACTTTGAGCCCAGGGGAGCACTTTGGCTTGGGCTTCGGGAGAAAGGATCTGAGCAGTGGGTGAATGCGTGTTCTGCGACATTGTTGCCGGCAACGCTCCGTGCCATCGGGTCTGGGAGGACGAGGAACATTTGGCGTTCCTCTCAATCTTCCCCAACACCAAGGGCTTCACGGTCGTAATCCCTAAGTTGCATTACCCGGCGTATCTCTTTGAGTTGCCTGACGAGACGCTCTCTAAGTTGGTAATTGCGAGCAAACGTGTCGCGCGGCTGCTTGACTCAAAACTCGAGGGGGTGGGTCGCACGGGCATGTTCTTCGAAGGCTTCGGAGTAGACCACGCTCACAGCAAGCTATCTCCGATGCACGGCACAGCGGGAGCCACGGAGTGGCAATCGCGCGCGCTTGGCGTCGCCAAGTACTTCGATAGGTACGAGGGCTACTTGTCCTCATATGATTGGGAGCGTGCGGACGACTCCGAGCTCGCCGCACTGGCAAGGTACATTCGCCAGTAACCCTTCACCCATGGGGGGAGCCTGGGCAGCACCTGCGCATCGTGCCGAGGATGGGGGTGGTACCGCGGGACTCAGGCCCCCCGCCCTTCCAGCGTCGATCTTGCGACGATGTCGTTGATACTCGGGCGGCGGCACTTCGGCGTCGTGGCGAGCGCAACTACCTAGTGGTAGAATTTGCCTCCATGCGGGGATCAGACCCCGTCCAGATGGGCCAACAGAAATGGGGGGCTATGGATAACATCATTGGGATGCGCGATCGCTATGGGGTGGAGCTGAGACGGAGGAAGTATCTCGCGGCAGTGTTCTCACAGTTTACGGAGGCATTCGGCTATGAGCCGCTTGCCGTCTCTCTAATTGAGCGCGCTGATGCCTATTCCGAGGACATTGTTGGCAAGTCGCCTTGGCCGGAGTGGGATCGTCGGTCTTGCTTCTTCTTTGACATTCACGACTTCGCCGACAGCTACGGCACCGCACCTGGCGTGACCGAGGCCATCCTGATTCCTGAAGGCACCGTGTCAGTGACTCGTTGGCTGGGCAATCAGCTGAGGTCCGAGGATGGCGCGTCCGTGAACCATCTTGGCAAGAAGGTCTACTACGATATCGAGTGCTTTCGCAATGAGCTCACCTCGTCCCTGTGGATGGGAAAGGGCAGGGCATTCTCTCAGTTCGGGGTTGAGATCCTGGGAGCTGATGGAGTCGAAGCAGACATCGAGCCGCTAGTTCTCGCTCACGAAATGCTGCTTGCTCTAGACCTCGAGAACATTGACGTTGTCTTTCGCCTGAGTTCGAACCGCCTCTTCCTGAAGCTCGCCGAGGAGAGCGGCCTCAACGCAGCGCAGCGAGTTGAGCTCAAGGAGTATCTCGATACCATCGCAGAGTGCAAGGCAGGCAAGAAGAGCGAGAGGTTCCCGGCTGCAGCCGCAGGCGTGAAGGCAACACTGATTGCCGCGTCGTGCACGCTCGCCGATCAGTCGCGCTGGGAGTATCTGGTTGAACGAGCGACCGGAGCCGTGACCCAGAAGGACCACACTGCGCTCGGAAACTCAATCGCCTCAGAACTAGATTACCTGGACTCGGTGACAAGTGCTCTGATCAGTTCGAACGTACAGGTGGAGATTGACTTTTGTGTGGTCCGTTCACATGAGTACTATACCGGCCTGACGTTTGAGGTAGATCTCGTGGGCGAGAAGCGCCATGTTGAGGTGGGCGGCGGAGGACGATACGACCGGCTCCTCGGCAACTTCGTGCCCGAGGGTTTCCCGGCGGTGATACCCTCAACCGGATTCGCCTTCGGCATGGAGCGCCTCCTGGATGCGCTCGAGCAGGAAGGTGCGTTCGCTGATCAGGCGGACGCATCAGTGACGTGCAACTTCGCGCTCGCGGATCATGGCAGCATCCAGGAGCATTCTTTGCCCACCCGTGAGAGCCATGGAGTTCTTGAAAGAGCCCGAGCGTACTTGGACAGTGTGGGACACTTGCGTGCGGCGCGGAGAACGCGGCGCATTTCGGCGATAGTCGAGCGGTCCTAAGGCAGAGGGGAAGTTGGAAGAATGGGCAAGGCGACATTGCCGGCAAGAGGTTTTCGCGACTATCTCCCTGACGAGAAGTTGAAGCGCGAGGCGGTCATAGCTTCGATTCGTCGCACGTATCAGAAGTTCGGATTCAGAGAGATAGAAACACCCGCGATGGAACCGCTTGAACGCCTGTCTTCCAACCAGGGCGGGGAGAACGAGAAGATGGTCTTCCGGGTTCTCCGCCGTGGTTTGACGGCCGGTGAGGTCGTGACAGTCAAAGAGGCGTGTGATCTCGGGCTACGTTACGACCTCACCGTCCCTCTGGTTAGGTTCTATGCGACTCATGATCATCTACTTCCGCCAGTATTCCGCTCGCTCCAGATCGGACCGGTCTGGCGAGCGGAACGTCCGCAGAAGGGGCGATACCGCCAGTTCATGCAATGCGATATCGATATCCTGGGCGAGGCGTCAATTCTTGCCGAAGTGGAGCTCATCAGTGCAACAGCGTATGCGCTGCAGGAACTTGGCATACGGGACACTACGGTTCGTCTTAATGACCGGCGAATTCTGGACACGGTGCTGACGGCCTATGGAGTTCCCGTAGAACAGAAGTCGCGCGCGCTGATTGCGATAGACAAGCTGGACAAGATCGGTGTTACGGGAGTTGCGGCCGCGCTTGAGTCGTCGGGGCTCACGCTTCAGGCCGTCGATGGCATCAGCACTCTGCTGTCGGAGATTGAGACAGCCGACCACGCCGATCTTGACCACATGGTGCGCATCCTGCCAACAGAGGCCGATCAAGCTGGTATCGCAGCAGTTCGAGAGATCCGGGATGCGGTCATGGCTGCCGGCCCCACGGGCATAAGGGTGGCGTTCGATCCCTCATTGGTCCGCGGGATGGGCTACTACACCGGCCCAATCTTCGAGATTGCTCATCCATCCTCCACGAGTTCCATCTGTGGTGGTGGACGCTACGACGCGATGGCCGAGCAGCTATTTGGGCGCCGGATTCCGGCATGCGGCTTTTCGATTGGGTTCGAACGTATCGTGGGGCTGGTCGATGACCAGATGTTCCGAAGGGAAGAAGCGATCATTGCGGTCGTATACGACGCGACGCCACCGTCACAGCTGGCAACGCTCCAATCGCGCTTGATTGCAGAGGGCAAACATGTGCTCCTATCAAAGAGATCCAAGAATCTCTCGAAGCAGCTGACGGACCTGGGCGAGCAGGGAGTAACGCACTTCTGTCTCGTCGAGGGCGAGGTTGACGGAAGCGACATCGAAATCCGAACCCTCACTCGATGAGTCGCAGCGTGTGCTTGTGGTCTTCTCTAGCCCGCCACCGACGGTGACTTCGCAATCAGTTACGCAGCTAGCGCTGTTTGCCTAGTCTTGGCACTCGCGCTCAGGAAGGAGGATAGTGCAGCGAGTCCGTACTCCTAGCTGGTTCACCTCGTACGGGGCCCTGAGTCCCGACCTGAAGCGCATGCTCTTAGCGGGGCTTGTGAACAACTTTGGGATAGGACTGACGGTTCCGATCGGCCTGCTATTCGTCTCGCAGGTATTGGGTTCTTCGGTGGACCGTGCGACGCTGACGGTTGCTCTGACCTCGGTCGGTGCCCTGATCAGCCATCCGCTGACTGGCTACTTCGCTGACAAACGATCGAAGTTCGGTGCGGCCCTCCTTGGGGTGGCGTTCTCAATAGTGGGTTCGCTAGTCTACGCGGTCGCTACCGACTATCGAACTGCACTGGGAGCGGCCTTTATCACCGGACTTGGCCTAGGCACTAGCACCGCCTGGTTCGCCATTCTTTCAAGTGCATCTCAAGAGCAAGAACGAGCCTTCGTCTTTGGAGTCAACCAAGTAAGCGTGAATGTCGGTATGGGTGCGGGCGTCGCAGTTGCAGGCCTAGCCACCGCATTCGCGAGTGAAGGCGTATTTCGGGCGCTATTTCTGAGCAAAGGACTAGGATTCGCCATTCTGGGTGTCGTGCTGGTCCACGCGCAGCGGACCGCTAGCACCATGGCCCCATCCTCCGAGTGCACCAAGCCGCAGACACCCGAGTCATCTGCCGCCGCGGGCGGCGGGTCATCAAGGGTGGCGCTTGCCGGGTTGGCCTTGACGGTCCTCGTTCTGTACACGTTTGGCTACTCTCAACTCGATGCCGGGCTCATAGCGGCCATCGTGGAAAGCGGGACTATGCCCGCTTGGACCATCTCATTTGCGTTGCTCATCAATACCGTGGCCGTCGTCGGACTGAATGTGGTTACAGTTCCTCGCTTGGAGGGCCGACGCCCCTTCGTGCTCGCACTTTCCGTCCCAGCTATTTGGGCCGCGTCGTGGCTGCTCTCCGCCGGGGCGCTCGAGGTGCTATCTCCTCTATTCGCCGTCGCCTTGGTTTCCGCAGGCGTCACTCTCTTTGCCTTCGGCGAAGTCATCTATGCTGTGGCGCTGCCCACCATGACAGCAGAGCTTGTAGGGGCGGAGTACGTCGGGCGAGCCTTTGGCATGCAGAATCTCATGGCATCGGTTGGCTTCATCCTCGGGCCGATGCTTGCCGCGTACTCGCTGGGTCGCGCCAGCGGATCGCTCACCATGATTGTCTGTGCTACCGGAGTCATGTTGGCAATTGTCCCAATCGCATTGATGGCACGGCCGAAAGTCTGGTCGGCGCCTGACCCCGAACTCGCCTATACGGAGGCCAAATGAACGTTCTTCTGTGCAAGTTCGACACGACCGAGCTTACCGCCCAGTGGATATTGGACCGCGCGGACAAGGTCTATTTGATCCTCGACGACTTCGACGCCTCTCGCGACCTTGACGAAGCGACTGTCGCGCGTATGGAGAAGGTCTACTACGTTTCCTCTTTCGACTCCATAGATGAGCTTGCTGCAGTAGCCGTGGACCTCATGATCAATGACGTGCGCATAGACCGCATCGCGACGTTTACGGAGTTCAGCCAGTATGGTGCGGGCTATCTGGCGGGTCTACTGGGCGTCGAGAACTATTCAACGGCCTTGGCCCTGAACACACGTGATAAGAGGCAGATGAAGCGGCTAGCTCGCCAGTCGGGGTTGCGCACCGCTTCGTTCGCTTCGATTTCGGGCGCCGTGGATGCAGATATCGAAGGTATTGAAGCGACCGTCGGCTACCCGCTCGTGATCAAGCCCGTAAATGGTCTCGGGACCATGTCCACGGCTAGAATTGATGATCGCACTGGTCTCGAAGCCTTTCTGGCAAGCTACAGCACCCGCCCTGAGATCCGCTCTCGCCAGCTAATCGCGGAAGAGTACATTTCTGGCGAGGAGCTTCACATTGACGCGGTGTGGCGTGACGGCGAGGCATGGATGCTGTTTGTTAGCCGCTACTTCGTGCCGCTTCTCCGTCAGTTTAGCGAGGGAGGGTTGAACGGCTCAGTGCTCTTGAATGAAGAGGACTACGCGGAGCTCTACTCCCAAGTCGCCACCTTTCATGCGACCCTGAACGGCGCACTTGGGATTCGGGATGGTGCGACACACCTCGAAGTGTTCTGGGATCGCGTGACCGGCGAGCTCACCTTCTCCGAAATTGCGACCCGTTTTGGGGGTGGCGGGATATCGGCGATGATTCGTGAGAAGTGCGGGCTCGAAGCTCGAGAGGTATGGGTCCGCGAATTGGGTGGAGACGACCCGGGTGAGTTGCCGTGGCGGGGTTCGGTACATCGCTACGTCGGCTGGATCAATGTTGAGCCGACTCGAAGCGGCGTGATTACTGTACTACCGGACAAGGCCAAGCTCGAGAGATTCGCGGGAGTCGAGCACGTCGACATTCTTCACGAGTCCGGGGACCATGTGGGTCTGGACCACCCATCGGGGTGGTGCGTCTTGGCGGTGCTCGGTGCGGATTCTGAACAGGAAATCGTCGCGCTCGCATCCGAGGTCTGTCATCGGTTTCCCGTTGAAGTTGATAGCATTTCGGCCTCGGCTTGAGGTTCTCGTCTATACGGAGGCCAAATGAACGTTCTTCTGTGCAAGTTCGACACGACCGAGCTTACCGCCCAGTGGATATTGGACCGCGCGGACAAGGTCTATTTGATCCTCGACGACTTCGACGCCTCTCGCGACCTTGACGAAGCGACTGTCGCGCGTATGGAGAAGGTCTACTACGTTTCCTCTTTCGACTCCATAGATGAGCTTGCTGCAGTAGCCGTGGACCTCATGATCAATGACGTGCGCATAGACCGCATCGCGACGTTTACGGAGTTCAGCCAGTATGGTGCGGGCTATCTGGCGGGTCTACTGGGCGTCGAGAACTATTCAACGGCCTTGGCCCTGAACACACGTGATAAGAGGCAGATGAAGCGGCTAGCTCGCCAGTCGGGGTTGCGCACCGCTTCGTTCGCTTCGATTTCGGGCGCCGTGGATGCAGATATCGAAGGTATTGAAGCGACCGTCGGCTACCCGCTCGTGATCAAGCCCGTAAATGGTCTCGGGACCATGTCCACGGCTAGAATTGATGATCGCACTGGTCTCGAAGCCTTTCTGGCAAGCTACAGCACCCGCCCTGAGATCCGCTCTCGCCAGCTAATCGCGGAAGAGTACATTTCTGGCGAGGAGCTTCACATTGACGCGGTGTGGCGTGACGGCGAGGCATGGATGCTGTTTGTTAGCCGCTACTTCGTGCCGCTTCTCCGTCAGTTTAGCGAGGGAGGGTTGAACGGCTCAGTGCTCTTGAATGAAGAGGACTACGCGGAGCTCTACTCCCAAGTCGCCACCTTTCATGCGACCCTGAACGGCGCACTTGGGATTCGGGATGGTGCGACACACCTCGAAGTGTTCTGGGATCGCGTGACCGGCGAGCTCACCTTCTCCGAAATTGCGACCCGTTTTGGGGGTGGCGGGATCTTCGAGTTGATCGGTCACAAGTGCGGAACGGACCAACGCCAGATATGGGCTCATGAAGTGTGCGGACAATCGTTGAGTGAGTTGCCGCTCCGTGAGTCCCCATACAAGTACCTTGGCGTGCTTCAGATTGAACCCAAGACTAGTGGGACCATCACCGAACTACCCACTGAAGCCCTACTGTTGGCCCATCCTGGCGTTCTTAGTGCACACACCATGAAATCGGTAGGGGACGAGATTGACCTGCATTGTCCAAACGTGTGGTGTGTGATCGTCTTCTTGGGTGCCAACTCTGAGGAAGCTTTGGTTGCGACGGCGCAAGACCTAAGTCGTCGGTTCCCCGTGCGTGTCGCAGCCTGTGAGCCTGTCGTCGCCTGACGAGAATCCGGCGAAGGTCCCTTCTGGTTCGGTCGCGCGAGCCGTGAGGTGGGCTCCGCACCATTCGGCTGTCGGGCAGTCGATGTTGAGATGATCTCGGGCATGTCGCGGTAGTGCAGAGCTTGCGTTCCAGCGTAAGAGGGGGTGCCGTGCACCATGGCCGGATACGCCAACCAAACTGCAAACGACCCACAGACATTGCATGTGACAGAACCATCTCGGCGTGACAAGACCAAGCGATAACCCCGTCTGTGGTGCTCATACGCTATTCGCCGTTGCCGGATGTGACGACCTGGATCGCACTCGAAAACTGCCTGACGTCTGCTCGCGCCTGGGTCACAGCCTCTGGAAACACGGCTGTGCCGGTGCGAAGACACCACGGGCGACGAATGACTTTGGCCGCTCGTCGATGCCCCGCAACCGCTCCTGCTCGCCCCCGGTAGGTCGTGCCATTCACGTGCCTCGCGCGAGGGGTACGACCTGAGGGGTCCAACTCGGGAAGAAGCAGCCAGCGACCAGCTGGATCCAGAGATGGCCCCTGACCTGCGACGACGTGATGTCAGATGAGCCCGCTACGCACACCCTAGCGCATGCAGGTCAGGTTTCGAATTCCCTTGGGGGCACCACAAAACCGCAGGTCACAGGCCTGAAATTCCCTGTTGTGTGCTTGGAATCGGGCACCAAATCACGCTCTCCCGAGAGGCATGCGTAGGGCAAAAGCGCAGCTCAGCGGCTATGTCGCTTCGTTTCACTCCATCTTGGTGCCCAAAAATCCCTGTTGCGGAGAATCGGCCTTCGACGCCGCTTGTTGCCCGATTTGTTGCCCGATTTGGTGCTCGATTGCGCGGGCAGCGCATCCATTGCGAAATAGGCGGGCTGACCTGCGTAAAGAGGCTGGGACGTGCTGCCTGGTGAGGCGGGGCGGGCCGAATGCTCGCCGTTCACTCGCCCATTAACGGCGCAGCGGCTCTTCCGAATGCCTCGGGGATGGCGGGTGCGCGCGCCCAGCGCAACAGCGCAGACTGCGCGAAGTTGGAGTTGGAGTTGACCCGCTTTCGTTGACACCCTAGAAGTAGACCCGCAAGGGTCTCGAAGGGAGTCAACGCATGGCGTACACACCGGAGTTCCGGACCGAGGCGGTCCGCCTCTACCGTCTTGGAGGCCGAGGCATCAAGGCGACGGCGTACCAGATCAACATCGCGCCGGAGACACTGCGCACGTGGGTGCGACAGGCCGAGGTGGACGGGGGACTGGCCGAAGGTCTCACGAGCGAGGAGCGTGAGGAGCTCCGGCGACTTCGCCGGGAGAACCGCATCTTGCTCGAGGAGAAGGAGATCTTGCGCAAGGCCGCGCTTTTCTTCGCCCGGGAGACCGATCACCGCAGGTGAGATTCGCGCTGATCGACGAAGAGAAGTCGCACCACTCGATCTCCCGGATGTGCCGCGTGCTCGGTGTGACGGCCGCGGGTTACTACGCATCGAAGGGCCGCACGCCGTCAGCACGCGCGATTGAAGACGAGCACCTGAAGAGGCGCATCGTCTTCCACCACGCCGCATCGCGTGGAACCTATGGTGTTCCGCGTCTGTTCGACGACCTCGCCGACGAGGGGATCCACATCTCCCGCAAGCGCATCGCACGTCTGATGCGCGAACTCGGGATCGCGGGTGTGTCGGGTCGTGAGGGCACGCGCAGGCGCCGCAAGTCGACCGTGGCCGAGACCGATGCGGTCGCAGACCTCGTCCGCCGTGACTTCACCGCTGATGCGCCGAACCAGGTGTGGTTCGCCGACATCACCTACGTACCGACCTGGGAGGGGTGGCTCTTCCTCGCAGTGGTGATGGACGCCTGCACGAAGCGCATCGTCGGCTGGTCGATGAGAGACGATCTGAGGAGCGACATCGTGGTCGACGCCCTCGGGATGGCGACGACGATGCGGCGTCCCGGCGCCGGGCTCGTCCATCACTCCGATCGCGGTGCCCAATACCGCTCGCTTGCCTTCGGCAAGTCCCTTCGAGACTCAGGGATCCTGGCATCCATGGGCGAGACCCGCGTGCCGCACGACAATGCCGTCACCGAGTCGGTGATGGCGACGATCAAAAAGGACTGCGTGCATCGACACCGGTTCAAGACCAGAGGCGAAGCGAGGTTCGCGATCTTCGACTACATCGAGGGCTTCTACAACCCGCATCGGCGGCACTCGTCGCTCGGCAACTTGTCACCAGCGGAGTTCGAGTGGAGACTGGAGCAGCGACAGCTTCAGGCTACCGCGTCCTAGTTTCCAGGTGTCAACGGAAACGGGGCAGCTCCAGCTCCAGCTCCAGCTCCAGCGATTCGCAAGTCCCCGAACGGCATCACTCTGGACGACATTGTCGCTTGGGTTGCGATGCCACGGGCGTGGGTGAACTATGCCTGCGGGTCAACAGTTGTGACCGCGCGCACTGGGGGCAGCACGTTTCCGCCGAACGAGTGGGTACGTATCTGCGAGGGGAGTGGATTCCGCCGCTTGTCCCGTTGGCTCTTCCATCGGAAGTCGAAAGGGAGGTCGCCATGTTCGTGAACATCATCCACTTTCCCCCGGTTCGGGAGGGAAAGGACGCCGAGTTCCGCGAGTGGTTCGAATGGTCGAATGAGGTGTACTCGGGCTGGCCCGGTTTCATCAGCAGGAAACTCCTGCAGCCGAGAGACGGCGGCAACTACGCAGCCCTCGTGCAGCACGAGAGCTACGAGACCTTCATGGCCATGCACACGAGCGACGATCAGGCCGGCGCCAAGATCCGCGTGCACGACTTGCTGGAGGGCTCACCCAAGCCCGAGTTCTACGAGGCGGTTCTCGGCTGAGCGACAACACCAAAGGGGACGGCCGATCGGCCGTCCCCTTTGTCATGCGAGTCAGGGCAGCGCCCGGGTCAGGCAGTGGCGTACTCCTCGGCGCCCGTCGGAACTGCGGCGGCGGCGACCGGCTCTGTCTTGAGTGTCGGCCGAAGCAGCAGCATGGCGATCCCGATCACAAGCATGACCGACGCCTCGTGGACGAGCATGCCGATGGACATCGTGACGCCGCCGAAGAGGACACCCGCAAGCAGCGCTGCGACGACCACGAGCGCGATCCCGATATTGACGCGCATCGTACGGACCGTCCGCTGCGCGAGTCCCAGCGCGTAGGGGAGGCGCGGCAGGTCGTCGGCCATGAGTGCGATGTCGGCCGTCTCGATAGCGGCCGGGGAGCCCGCGGCGCCCATGGCCACACCGATGTCGGCTTGTGCCAGCGCGGGCGTGTCGTTGACGCCGTCGCCGACCATGGCCACGGTGTATCCCTCGGCCTGAAGGCCCTTGACGATCGCCAGTTTGTCCTCCGGCGCCAGCTCCGCGTGGACGATATCGACGCCGAGCTGCGCGGCGATGTTCTCCGCAACCTGCCTCGCATCGCCCGTTGCCATCACGACCTTCACGCCCCGCGCGTGGAGTGCCCTGATGGCCGAGGGGGCGTCGTGTCGGATCGTGTCCGCAACCGCCACGATACCTATCGCCCGGCCATCGACGCCGACGTACATCGCGGTCTTGCCGTGCTCGTTGAAGGCTACGACACGCGTGTCGTCCGGGCGCACGTCGAGCAGGTCCGCCGAGCCCACGGCCACCGTGCGCCCATCCACATGAGTGCGGATGCCCTTGCCGGCTACGGGCTCGGCATTCTCCGCCATCACGACATCCAGGCCGCGGCTCTTGGCGCCGCGGATGACGGCGTCGGCGAGCGGATGCTCCGATGCAGTCTCGGCGCGTGCCGCAAGGCGTAGCACGTCGTCCTCGGTATAGGCCGAATCCAGCACGACCACGTCCGTAAGCTCTGGGCGTCCGTTCGTCAGTGTGCCGGTCTTGTCGACCACGACGGCATCGACCTTTGCCGAGGTCTCCAGATACTCGCCGCCCTTGATGAGCACGCCGTCTTTGGCCGAGCGGCCGATGCCAGCCACGATGGAAACGGGGATGGAGATCACGAGCGCGCCAGGGCAGCTGATGACCAGCAGCGTCAGCGCGAGTTCGATATCGCGGGTGACGAGGCCGACAAGTACGGATGTGACGATCACTCCGGGGGTATACCACCGCGAGAACTTCTCCAGAAACGTCTGGGTCTTCGCCTTATCGTCCTGAGCTTCCTCCACCCGGTGGATGATCTTCGCCAGCGTGGTGTCGGCGCCGATGCCGACGGCCTCTACCTGCAGGACGCCGGATCGCAGCCATGTACCCGCGAACGTCTCGGAGCCCTCCGCTTTCTCCGCAGGGAGTGACTCCCCGGTGATGGTGGCTTCATCGACGCCGCCGTGGCCGCTCACGACCCGGCCGTCCACGGGGACCTGCTCGCCGTTGCGCACCAAGACGATGTCACCGGGAGCGAGCTCCCAGATCGCGACGGTGACCGGGTCGCCATCTCGCATCACCGTTGCCGTCTCCGGCGCCGCGTCTACAAGGTCGGACAGCGCCTTGCGGGTCTTGTTGAGCGTCGCCTTCTCCAGGCCCTTGCCGAGGGCGAAGAGGAAGGTGACCGCGGCAGACTCCCAGTAGTTCTGTATGAAGAGGGCGCCCACTGCGGCGACGGTGACCAGCAGATCGATCGAGACGTGGCGTACGCGCAACGCCTGCACGGCGGTGATGGCTATCCGGTAGCCCGCGCCCACGGCCGCAGCGACCATGAGCCACTCCCATCCCGTGATCCAGGACAGGGCGATCAGCACTCCGGAGACGATGACTACGCCCCAGTCCTTCCATGTTCGTCTCATGTGAACACTCCTTACCACCAAATGGGGCCCCGGGCTGGATACCCGCGCCCGAGGCCCCGCCGGACACTCGTGCGACTACTAGACCGCGGACGGCTTGGCCGCGTAGCCGATCTCGTTCACGGCCTTCACCAAGTCGCCGACGGACACCTTCGCGGCGTCATGCTTCACGAGTATCCTGCCCGATGCGAACTTCACTTCGGCGGAAGCGACACCCTCGAGGCTGCTCAGCTTCGACTCGATCTTCGCGATGCACGATGGGCACGTGAGCTCATCGGAACGAAGAACGGTCTCCTTTAGGGCGGTGGTCTCGGTCATGACTGGCTCCTTTCAACAGGGGGAACTGACTGTGCATGAGCGCAACCGGTCTGGCCGATGTGCGCATCGTGATGCCCATCAGGGTCATCCGGTCCGCAGCACTTCCTGCCGCGACCCGGCTTGTGCAACGCCTCGAGGAGCGACTCGAGTCCCACGAGGAGTGCGTCGACTTCCCCGGGAATCATGTCGGTAAGAACCTCTTCGAGGGCGGTCGCGGACTCACGCTGCACATCCTCGTACACCGCGCGTCCGGCCGCTGTCGGCTGGACGAGGACGGTACGCCGGTCCGCCGGGTCGTCACACCGCTCCAGAAGCCCTCTGGCGACCAGTTCGTTGACGGCCCGGGTGGCGAGAGGGCGGGGGAGGTCGAGCAGGTCGGCCAGGTCGGACATCCGAAGGCGCCCACGGTGCATCAGCGTTGACAGGGCGGCCATACGGGCTTTCGAGAGGGCGAACGAGCGGCCCGACTCCGTGGAGAGCGCCCCAAGGTGGGATGTCGCGTGCTGGAGCAGCGGCATAAGGTGCGAGAGACGTTCGGAACGACGCTGCATCAGAGGCTCCTTGCTTATCACAGGGAAATCATTATCATGGGAGAAGGAAACCCGCTGAGTCGACTCCTGTCAAGTGTCGATCGTCTTGACCGCAGTCAAGGACGCGATCCCTTGTGCTGACTATGGTTGGACGCGGATCGGTCCCCGTCGCTTGAGAAGGTGGTGTGTGAATGATCATCCAGCTACTTGGCTCATCGGCCTGCCCGAACTGCCGCGAACTCGAGGCATCGGTGCGGCAGACGGTGGCCGCGCGTGGCGTTTCGGCTGAGATTCGCAAGGTGACGGATCCTACGGAGATCATGGCGTCCGGGGTGATGGGATTGCCCGGACTCGTTATCGACGGGCGAGTGGCGGTCAGTGGACGCGTCCCTTCACGCGAGGAGCTGGGAAGGATACTCGATGCAGTCGGCGCGTAACCGGAAGGCGTTAGTCCTGATCGGTGTGGCCGCGGCGTTCGCCGTACTGGTCGTCGTGAAAGTCGGCGCATCGGCGCCAACTCCTGTTGAAGATGCCGCTTCGACACGTGATACCGGCAGCGCGGCGGGCGAACCGGCTACAGCAGTGGCTGCCTATGACGCCGCCATCGCTGAAGGAAGGCCCATCTTCCTCAACTTCGGCCTGTCGTACTGTGCCAACTGCGCGGAGATGGAGAAGACGATCCAGGAAGTGTTGCCTGAGTACACTGACGAGGTCATCTACCTGCACGTGATGACCGACGAACCATCCGGCCGTGAGCTCGCACAGCGGTTCGCGTTTCAATTCGTGCCCACGTCGTACTTCATCCGTGCCGACGGCGAGATTCTGGACTCCTATACAGGGAAGCTCGACGCCGCCGGCGTGCGGCAGTACCTCGACGCGCTGTTGGCGGACCGATGAACGTGGACGAGCTCGCACGTCAGCTCGCGGCAGGTGCTGTGACCGGACCGGCTGCGTTTGGAATCGCGCTCCTCGGCGGCCTGGTTGCCGGCTTTGGCCCGTGTGTGCTGCCGATGATCCCTGCTGTGTTCGGCTACCTCATGGGAAGTGCGAGCGATGCGGGGACCGGCGGTTCGCGAGGACACGCGTACGCGCGCTCCCTTTCGCTTGCAGCTGTCTTCGTGTTGGGGATGAGCCTGCTTTTCGCTTCGATGGGTGCCGCTGCGGGTGCGCTGGGTCACGCGCTGATCGTCGGTGCTTGGGCGTACTACGTCGTGGCAGCGATCTGCGTGGCGCTGGGACTCCACATGCTGGGCGCCATCAACCTTCGGTTCGATGCGATCAACCGCCTCGTGCCCGTCAAGCGGCCGGAGCGCCGGGGATATCTCGGTGCTTTCGCTTTCGGCATGTTGTTCGGCGTGGTCGCATCCCCGTGCTCGACCCCTATCCTAGCCGCTATTGCGACGATCGCGGCCGGTCGAGGTTCAGCGAGGGAGGGTGCGGCGCTCCTCTTCGTATTCGGCGTGGGGAAGGGCGCGCCGTTGCTGCTCCTGGGACTCGCTTCGGGATCGCTCGTCATGATGACCAAGTTGTCGCGCGCGACCGGCGTCCTGACGAAGATCGGCGGAGTGGGGCTGCTGGTTGCAGCCGCGTATCTGGTGTGGCTCGCCTGATGCCGGCTTGACTCCGGACGCCGCAGCCGTGGATACAGGCGTCTACGGAGCCCGACCAGCCAATACCGCGCACGGGTATCTAGTTCCTTGAAGCCGAGCCGTCTATTCCCGAAGGAGATGGTCATTGTGCCCCCACATTGCGATTCGAAGGACGGTCCTGTCGTCAAGGCGGCGATGAGGGCTCTCGCCGCATCATCGGTGGACCTGGTCCTGCCGTACGTTCCTGCCGATGCGGAGGATGAGGTACGGATGGCGTTCGAGAAGACGGTTGCGGCCTCCTCGGCCGGTCCTCAGGCCGTTGAGGTCGCCGAAGAGTGGTTCTTCGAGACCGTTGTGCGTCTTCATCGGGCGGGAGAAGGTGCGGCATTCACCGGGCTCAAGCCGGCGGGCCTGGGACACGGGCAGGTCGTTCCTCTGGCCGAACGTGCGATCGATAGCGGCGATGTCGAGGAACTCGTTCGGATGCTGACTTCGGCGTTGGAGGATGAGATTCGCGGGAAGTTCGCTCGAGTGATGAAGTTGAAGGCCCACTCAGACGGCCCGGTTGTCGAGGCGCGCGAATGGGTCGAGGCGATGCTTGGCTTCCAGGTGTGGTCGCACAAGACGCATCAATGCATCACATCCGACCCGCTCCACGACCACGGCTCGATGGGGCGCAAGGACTAGCCGCGGCTACAAACGCGTCAGTCAAATCCGACCAGGTATTGACAGGAGCAGTCATGGTGACTGCTCCTGTCAAGGAGCGTGACTCCCGAATGGGGTCTCGTTCCGCGTTTCGACGCGATGTCGACCTGAGACTCACAGTCCCAAGAAGGTGCGGGAGGTCGCGCCACACCCGAGCGCCTACCCTGATGAGGCCCCGGGCAGCTTCCGCCGACACGATATTCGTCCGTTCCCCGGGGGAATGACGCCGCCGACCCACCCGTTCATCTCGGCCGGTGTCGCCTCCTGGGTGGAGCAGGTGAATCAGTTCGGCGGCGCGCTTGCCGATGGCACGCTTGGTGTGGCTGATATCCCGGAGGCTCTCGCGCGCATCCACGTCGACTTCGAGCGGCTGCACCCGTTCATAGACGGCAACGGGCGCACCGGCCGGCTGCTGCTCAACCTCGTCCTGACGCGTCTGGGCTGGCCGCCGATCGTGATCTTCAAGGAGCAGCGACGGCGCTACCTCAAAGCACTCGACCGCGCCGACCACGATGACCTTGGCCCGCTCGCGGAGCTCCTTGCCCGCTCGGTCGTCGACAACCTCCATCGGCTGATCCCCAACATCGCCGGCCCCGCGAAGTACGTACCGCTCGAGGCGCTTGCCGACGAGGAGTTCAGCCTGGCGGCACTCAAGCAAGCGGCGGGACGCGGACGGCTCGAGGCGATTATCGGCACCGACGGGCGGTATCGATCCAGTCGCGCTGCCCTCGAGACATACAGAGCCAAGTACTGGCGAGGCTGAGGCGCGGGAGGGAGCCCTCTGGGGACCCCCGGATTTGTTGCCCGATTTGTTGCCCAAATACATGGTGACTGTTGGTACTCGTTGGTACCTATTGGGACTCGCCGCAGCTCCGCTGTACCAACGAGTCCCAACGAGTCCCAATAGTCACAAGCACTATCGGGATTCGAATTCCCTTGGGGGCACCAGATTATCGCAGGTCACAGACCTGAGTAGCCCGGTTTCGAACGCGAAACCGGGCTACAACTGTCTTCTGGCCAACGTGAATTGGCATAAGAACGACCACATGTGTTGGTAACTATGGTAACTTATATGCCATGAGAATGCCCTCGGACATGGAGCTCGCACGCGCGGCGGCCGTATTCGAGCGCGCCGGCGGAGTGCTCGGCACCTCCGAAGCGCTGTCCTCTGGCATCGAGGAGCGCACGCTGTACTGGATGCGTGACGCAGGCCTCGTCGAATCGCTGTCCCGGGGGGTCTACCATCTCTCCGCGTTGCCGCTGCCCCCATACCCCAGCGTGGCCGCCGTTCTGAGGCGTGCCCCGCGCGCCGTCCTCTGCCTGGTGAGCGCGCTCGAGTACCACGGGATCGGCACGCAGATCCCGGCGGCGGTCCAGATCGCCCTGCCGACGGGAGTCAAGGCGCCGAGGATCGCCTACCCGCGTATCGAGCGGTTCTCGATGAGCGCCGAGGCCATGGCGGCCGGTGTCGAAGAGTACGACATGGACGGAACACCCGTCCGCGTCTTCGATCTCGCCAAGACCGTCGCCGACTGCTTCAAGTACCGCAACCGCATCGGGCAGAACGTTGCCGTCGAAGCACTGCAGGAGACGATCCGCACTCGCCGGGCGACGCCAGCGCAGCTGATGCGCTATGCCAAGGTCGACCGGGTGGAGCAGGTCATGCGGCCCTATCTCCAGGCCCTGATGTGAGCACCCAGACTTCAATCGAGATACGCCGCCGACTTAAGACTCGAGCAGCGGAGCTCGATCTGGACTTCCAGCAGGCGGTTCTCTACTACGCGATGGAGCGGTTCCTCTTCCGTCTGTCGCAGACCCGATGGTCTGATCGGCTCGTGGTCAAGGGCGCCGTCATGCTGCGCGTGTGGGATGCCGCTGTCGCCCGGCCGACCCGCGACATCGACTTCCTCGGACGCGTCGACAACTCCCCGCAGGCGATTCGTGACATCGTCGCCGAGTGCCTTGCGGTGCCGCTCGACGACGGACTCGCGTTCGAATCCGAGATCCACGTCGAGCCCATCACTGTCGAGGACCGATACCCCGGCGTCCGCGTGAAGGTCGCCGGTGACATGGGCGGGTCGCGATTCGTGCTTCGGCTCGACGTCGGGATCGACGACGCGGTCGTGCCTCACCCGGGTTGGGTCGACTACCCGGTCCTGCTGCACGACGAGTCTCCGAGGATCCTCGCCTACCAACCGGCCACCGCCATCGCCGAGAAGTTCCAGGCGATGATCGAGATCGGTCTGGCCAACAGCCGGCTGAAGGACTATCACGACATCTGGATGCTTTCGCGCACTCTGGAGTTCGATGGTCAGGATCTCGCGGATGCGATGCGCGCGACCTTCGAGCGGCGCGACACGGAGCTGCCCACCGAGATACCCGCCGAGCTCACGAGCGAATACACCGGGCAGGCGGAGACGTCACGGATGTGGGACACCTATCGAAGGGGGTTCTCGGCAGCGACCGGCGATCTTCCCGAGCACCTGCAAGAGGTCGCTGACGTCATCGCGATGTTCGTGATGCCCGCCGCCACTGCGGCAGCCAGTGGCGCCGCCTTCGGCAAGTCATGGACGCCGGTCTCCGGATGGGCGCAGGAGAGCTGATGGCTCCGGGGGACCGGCAGCCGGCAAGTCGGTTAGCCGAGGCCCAGATTTGGTGCCCAAATACATGGTGACCATTGGTACTCGTTGGTGACTATTGGGACTCGCCGCAGCTCCGCTGTACCAACGAGTCCCAATAGTCACCAATAGTCACAAGCATAATCAGGATTCGAATTCCCTTGGGGGCACCAGATTATCGCAGGCCAGAGGCCTGAGTGGCCCGATTTCGAGTACGAAATCGGGCCACAAATGTCTGGGGGCGAGAGTCGGGCGTGGGGTAGAACCGCAGCTCAGAGGGCCTGTCGACGCCCTGCTGCACCCCAGCAGTAGTCCCTTTTGCTCGGCACGACTTCGTGAACGACGAGACGGGCGACAAGCACGCACACGTTTGCAAGGACCGCAACGTGCCGAGGGTCGTCCCGGCCCACGCGTCAGCCACTGCTGACTGCTCGCATTATCGCGGCGGTCGCCGCAATCACCCGCAGCGCCTCCACGCCCCCGTTCGCCTCGCCCTTCTCGAAGTCGCCCTCGTCCTGCGCCATCGTGTTCGTCAGATGTGCGAGGCAGACGACCTGCTTCTCTCGCGCCTGGGCGAAGGCGTACAGCGCCGCCGCCTCCATCTCGACGCACGTGATCCCGAGGCTTCGCGCCTGTTCGATAGCCGAGGCGGTCTCTCGGTAAGGTGCATCAGTGGTCCAGCTTGCGCCGCTGGTCACGCCGACTTCACTGAGCACGGGGGAGAGAAGCGCCTCCAGGCGGTCATCGAGGCGGCTGAACTCACTTGCCGCCACGTAGTGGACGCTGGTCCCCTCATCGCGAAGCGCCGAGGTGATGAGCATGAAGGGTGCGTCCGGTGGGCGCTGGGCGACAATGCCGGCCGATGTGATGCTGATCAACAGCTCGCAGCCCGATGCGAACAGCTGCTCGGCGACGAGTACGGCGAAGGACGAACCCACGGCGCAGCCCACGAAACCGAAACGTGCGCCCTCGTGCGTGAACTCGTTGAGGACGGTGTGGTAGCACGCCCAGTGCGGCGAGACAGAGAGGCGCCCGGTTTCGCCCAGATGCTCGACGATGTCTCCATCCGGATCGAGGATACAGACGCGCGGCACCTCTCCTACGGAGATGGACTTCTGTCTGCGAGCTTCGCGAAGCAGGTTCTCGGGCGTGAACACGGCTGGCTCGGTGTAGCGCTTGTCGAGCATGATTACTCGCTCCTGAGCACTTCTGCGAGCCGACCGACGACGTAGTCGAGATCGGGCCATGTCGTCGAACGGCCAAGACTGAGGCGGATCGTTCCGGCAGCGACATCCTCTCGCGTCCGCATCGCAGCGAGTACGGGGGACATCTTCACTGATCCTGCGTGACATGCCGAGCCGGTGGTTGCCGCCACTTCGGGCATCGCCGCAAGGATGTCGGACCCAATGTGACCGACAAATGACACGTTCAGCGTGTTCGGAAGCCGATGCTCGGGGTGGCCGTTCAAGACGACCCGGTCGCCGAACTCCTCACACAGGCGAAGCCAGAAGCGATCGCGCAGATCACGCATCCGAGCGGCCGGGGTGAGATCCTGTGCCAGCACCGAAGCCGCTCCGAGGCCGACGTCGAGAAGTACGTTCTCGGTTCCGGCACGGCGGCCGTCCTCATGCCCGGCTCCATGCATGAGCGGTTCGAGCTTGACGCCCTCGCGGACATAGAGAACGCCGACGCCCTTTGGGCCGTAGAACTTGTGGCCGGCGAGCGAGAGCAGGTCGACGCCGAGCTCATCGACTCGCGTAGCGATCTTGCCCACTGACTGAGCCGCGTCGGTGTGAAACAGCACACCGGCCGCGTGGCAGATGTCCGCGATCTCTCGGATGGGCTGGATGGTTCCGACCTCGTTGTTGGCGTGCATCACGGTCACAAGGACGGTGTCCGGGCGTATGGCGGCCGCGACTGCAGCTGGGTCGACCATGCCCAAGGAGTCCACGGGCACCACGGTGACCTCGGCTCCAAGGGATTCCAGGAAGCGCAGCGGCTCGATGATGGCCGGGTGCTCGATCGCGGTGGTCACGAAGTGCCCCTTGCCGCCGTTGGCATAGAAGGCGCCTTTCAGGGCGTAGTTGTTGGCTTCCGTGCCACCGCTCGTGAAGACGATCTCGGCCAGAGCGCAGCCGAGAAGGTCCGCGATCTGCTGCCTGGACTTCTCCACTGCCTCACGTGCCGGTCGGCCCGCCCAATGCGTGCTGGAGGGGTTGCCATACGCCGACTCCAGATAGGGCAGCATCGCCTCGCGGACCTCGGCAGCAATCGGCGTACTGGCGTTGTAGTCCAGGTAGATCTGGGGCCTCTTGAGTCCGTCTTCCTGAAGCATTGGAACCGCCTCCAAAGTCATTGCCGGTCGAACGTTCTTCTGCGGGCTGGTTGGCTGTCTTCGGACGCCCGAGTGCTCACGAAGCTACGCCGTTATCCGATTCGCCTGATAGAACTTGCTGAACACGATCGCGTACACGACTGCCGCTAAGACGACGCTCACGTAGTTGACGATCGAGAGGGCCGGACTGGGGTAGTAGCGGCCGTACAGGAATGCTCCCAAGACCTGGGAGCCGACCAATGCTCAAACCATGGCCCACTGAGTCGGGAAGTACTCGCTCGTTCGGAAGTAGTGCCTGAAGTAGTTCCTGAGCAGGTACACCGTGACCAAGGCCCAGGCAACAGCCACGATGTATCCGGCCGTGATCAGAGCATACGAAGGCGCTTTCACCTCCAGCGCGAACCACTTCTGCGCCAGGAGCGTGATCCTGTAGTAGCTGATGCCGTACAGGCACGTGATCGGCACCACCAAGAAGAATGCCGGCATCAGCTGGTTCTCCGGCAACGTGCGGGACTTCACCTGGGTGTAGATCAGGAGAGCCAGCTTGCCCACCAGCAGGAGAGTCCCTACGCCCAGCACCAGCGTCGATGCGAACGCAGTCGTCGACGCGATTCCTCGATTGCCTGCCAAGGAGGCTAGGCCCGTCCCTGCCAAGGCCAACAGGCCAAAGGCGAAGACATCGAGGAGCCAGACGAAGTTCAGCTTGGCTGTCTCCAAGGGCTGACCAGCCAAGAGTCTGATGACCCGGGCCTCAAGCCAGAACGCTGTCAGCAAGAGAGCCGCAAAGAGGATCGTGCCCGGGAGCACCATCGCCTGCACATTGGCCGCCACTGCCGGGACGAAGAACGGCGCCGACGCGAAGACCACAGCCATGGTCATGGCCAAAGAGGCGATGGGCACGAAGATGCCCGTGATCCTAGAGGGCGGGCCGCTCATGAACTCGCGATAGCCCTCTCCGGCGGCGACCCACTGCGCCAGGTCTTTCAAGAAGACCGCCGTGAGCAGCAGGTTCAACGTGGTCAGCACGAGCATGAGCCCGACCAGAAGACCGTAGAGGCCAGTCTGGGTCGGAGACAGGCTCGCCCAGTGGATGTCTGACAGCTTCACGGATCCGGCTCCATTAGGTATCGCGAACTGCAGCCAGTTGAAGGCCATGAGAGTGATACCCCCTGCGGCCAGGGGGGCTTGGAAGTTGAACGGCGAGAACTTCACTAGAACACCAGCACCTTGTCGGCGGCCATCGTGCGCTCGGTCAGCTCCACCATCGAGCTTCGGCGTGCGCCCTCCATGAGTTCGCTTTCCGCGAGCCCACGTGCGTCCATGCAGGTTCCGCAGAGGAGTACCTCGCCCTTGCGCAGAATCGGCTTGAGCATGCGCTCGAGGTTGTAGAAGCCGTCGGGGGTCTTCTGGCCGGTCTTGGCGCAACCGACGGCATCAGCCATCAGAAACACGGTGACCTCGGCGGCCTCGTCGGTCTTCATGAGCTTGTCGGCGAGGCGCAGTCCGTTGTACGAACGCTCCGTGCCGTAGGGCGGGTCGTTCAGGATGAACAGGTACTTCATGGTCACCATCTCCTTGTGGTTACGCTGACTCCTCGTACTCGACAGGCAGTCCTTGCTCCTGCCACTCCCGAACACCGTCCTCGAGCCGGATGGCGTTGAAGCCCTGCTGGCGCAGTCGGTCGACCGCCTCGACCGCGAGGACACAGTACGGTCCACGGCAGTACGCGACGATCTGCTTGTCCTTCGGCAGCGACGCGAGGCGTTGCTCGAGATCCTCGAGCGGGAGTGACTCCGCGAAGGGGAGATGGCCCGCCTCGTACTCGGCCCTGGGCCGGACATCGAGGACGATTACGTCGCCGGTGCCTGCACGCGCCATGAGGCCGGCTCGGTCGACGGGCTCCATCTCCTCGCAGCCATCATGGAAGCGGCGCGTAATCGCCTCGACCTCTGCGAGCCCCTGTTCGGCGAACTGCTGGATGCTCGTCAGCAGAGCACCTGCCTGCTCGCTGGACACCCGGTACACGACGTGGTTGCCGTGCCTCGTGGATTCCACGATCCGGGCCTGCTTGAGGATCTGGAGGTGCTGCGAGGTGTTGGCCACTGACATCGAGGTCGCCTTCGCCAGCTCCTCGACTGAGCGCTCCACCTGCAGCAGGAGGTCGATGAGCTCCAGCCGCTTCGCGCTGCAAAGAGCCTTTCCGACGCGGGCGAACTGCTCGTAGAGAGCTGTCTTGTATCGGTCGTATTGGGGCACGTTGCGCTCCTCAGGGAATATAGTGTTCAAGCAAGTACTTGAATACCATACGACGAGAGTTTAGTCTAGAGCTGAGATGAGGTCACCATCGGCGGCAGATTGGGCCGTTGAGAAGCGGTGGAATGAAACCTAAGTGCCTTAGTCGTGAATAGGCTGTGAAGTCAGGGTTTGTGGCACGAGCATTGCGCTACAACTCCTAGAAGCAGAGCGGCGTGTGCCGCTCGACCCCCAACAGGTGTCCCCGAAAGAATCTAGGGAGTGAGCTCCGATGATGTTTCTCTTCTTTCCGTTCCTGCTCCTGATCCCGTTCGCGATGATGTGGATGATGCGTTCCGGTAGCGGCGGTGGCATGGGCTGCTGCGGTATGGACCACTCCGGAAACATGCAGCCACCGCCTGTTGGCGGTTCCGACCCGATGGACATCGCCCGCAAGAGGCTAGCCTCTGGCGAGATCACCACGGCCCAGTTCGAGGAGATTCGTCGTGCGATCAGCTAGTCGCAGACGTTAGACCACTGGGACAGATGGACGCGTTCGGCTCGGTAGAATCTCGGGTTCCACTGGAGCGGCAGACGACTCAAGCACGGCGGCATGATGTCCGGGACGGTTGAGATTCCCGACATCAGATATTCGTCGCTCACGTCCCCGCGCTCGAAGGCCGGAACAGCCGTGCCTGCTTGGTCTGAGAGCGACATCGCACGTGCCATTCGAGACGGCGTCGAACCGAATGGGCAACAGCTCAAAGCCCCGATGCCTCGCTGGGGCATGACGGACGCACAACTCGGCGCAGTAATCGGCTGCATGATGGAGCTGGACGGACAATGATGGGCTCCGGGCGCGGCCGGTCATGATGAAGCGGTCGCTATCGCCAAGAGGCGCTTCGCTGGCGGCGAGATCACCAGGGAGCAGTTCGACGAGATCATGCGCACTCTCGGCGGGTAGTCGGTGCTGCGAAATGACGCTCGGACATGAGCGCGTATCAGCACTCAGGGCGTCTCGCCGATGCCGGTGATGGACGTTCGTAGCCCCCGGGTGTATGCCGGAAGTGACGAAAGGAGCGCTCCCTCGAGTGAGCGCTCCTTCACGTTGCCTATCCGACTACTTCCTTGCCGCCGGCCCCTCGCCGCGTGCGTTCTTGGTGAGGCATCCACATCCGCATCCTTGTGCCTGCGGCTGATCTGACGTCGTCGGCTTCTTTGCCTTCTTCGCGTTGTCTGACATTTGCTCTCCTCCTCCCGGTTGCTTGTTTGTCTAGTCCTCGGACCGGCCGGATCCGGAAGACGCCAGGTCGTCCAGACAGGCGCAGGCGCCCGAGCTGGACGGGGCAAGTGCTTGCGATGGGCATGAGGTGTCTGCGAGTTCCATGCAGACGCGATCGAGCTCGCGCTGCAGCAACTTCAGCTCGCGGATCTGTCGGCGCGTGTCCGCCGCCCTATTCTCGAGTGCGGCGCGCAGCTCACTTCGAAGGGGTCCGCATTTGCCGTCCATCGCGAATGCGATGAGTTCTCGAATCTCGTCCAGTGGCAGAGACAGCATTCTCGCCTGTGCGATCAGCCGGACCCTTCGTACGTCCTCGTCGGAGTACTCGCGGTAGCCGGACCTGCTCCTCGCTGGAGCGGCGAGCAGCCCGACCTTCTCGTAGTAGCGAATCGCCGACGTGCTCAAGCCCGCGACGCCTGCTATCTCACCGATTCTCATGCGCTTGCGACTCCCTCTGTCGGCGGTCGCGGCCATGCTAGCACCTTCAACCAGGTTCAATGTCAACACCAGAGTCGCCGCTCTTGGGCGAGTTAGGAGTGTCGCACCAATCGGGGGCTGACCCGGCAGGTGGATCGAGTGAGCGAGCTTCGCGGACAACTCATCCGCGTGCTGATAGAGGCGCCCTCTAGGGCATTGACGGGCTCCTGTTCCGGAGACCACGACAGGGTCCGCCCAGCGGTCGCCCGCAACAGTGCCCAAGCCGCCTGCGTAATGTGCATAAGAGCGCCCGGATTTGGTGCCCAAATACATGGTGACTGTTGGTACTCGTTGGTGACTATTGGACTCGCCGCAGTTCCGCTGCACCAACGAGTCCCAATAGTCACCAATAGTCACAAGCACAATCAGGATTCGAATTCCCTTGGGGGCATCAGAATCTATGTGAGTCCTCCTGCGTAAACAGGGGGCTCACCAGCCTTAATAACTCCAGCGACTCATATCCTCGGACGGTTGACAGGCTTCGAAATAGCCAGACAGTACTCCGGCGTGCTATCCGCGGCGGTTGCCCAGCTTTTCGCTGAGCGCAACCACGTCACCGATGACCAGCATCGCCGGGGCCTCGAATCCTGCCGCCAGGGCCTTATCCGCAAGGGTGGCGAGCGTGCCGAGAAGGACCTCCTGCCGCTCGGTGGTGCCCCAGCGAATGAGGGCGGCGGGATGGTCGGCTGGGCGCCCGGCCGCCATCACTTCCCGGGTGATCCGGTCGAGGTTCTTGACCCCCATGTAGACGCACAGGGTGTCGGCGCCTCTGGACAGATTCGCCCACGAGACGTCTGAACACCCTTTGGTCGGATCCTCGTGGCCCGTGACGAAGGTGACTGATGAGGCCACGCCGCGATGCGTCACGGGTATCCCGGCAGCTGCGGGAGCTGCGGCGCCCGCGGTCACGCCCGGCACGACCTCAAACGGAATGCCGGCCTCGACGAGCACGAGCGCCTCTTCGCCGCCGCGCCCGAATATGAACGGGTCGCCGCCCTTGAGCCGCACGACGAGCCGAACGCCGGTTTCCCGCGCACGCTCGACGAGCCGCTCGTTGATCTGAGCCTGAGTCCGGTGGTGATGCCCACCGCGCTTGCCGACGTAGACCAGCTCGGCATCGGGTCTCGCTTCCGCGATCAGACGCTCGTCGACAAGGTGGTCGTATATGACGACGTCGGCCGCGCGGAGCCGCTCAAGGCCGCGGGTCGTGATGAGTCCGGGGTCGCCGGGACCTGCGCCGACGAGGCTCACCAGCGCCGTGGATGATGCCCGGGAGTTCTGGGCATCTGCGGCTCCAGCGCATTGCGCGGCAATCGCCTCGGCTGCCGAGACGAGATGCTCGGCTGTGAGGTTCTCGGCGAAGAAGCGCGTCTCGACCTCCTGAGAGCCGAGCGCTTCGAGCAGGGCTTGTCGCGCGGAGGGGTCGCTCGCACGGGCGCGGGCGATCACACGGGCATCGGCGAGGGCATCAAGGTAGCGCTGCCAGCGCGGGCCGAACTCGGCGGCAATGCGGTCGCGAATGCGGCGGGCCACCGATGGGGAAGCGCCCGACGTGCTCACGGTCACGCGCAGGCGGCCCTGGCGCAGCTCGGCGGGGACGACGACGTCGCCGCTGTCGGGCTCGGCGGCGTCGTTGAGCAGGCAGTTGCGTGCGCTCGCGGCCTCGCGCACGGTCTGGTTCGCGCGCTCGTCGTCGGTCGCGGCTATCAGCATGAACGCGCCGTCGGCGTCGGAAGACGAGAAGTTGCGCTCGTGGAGCTCGACGCGACCCGCCTCGGCGAGGTCGACGATGCCCGAGCATGCGTGGCGGGCGATCACGCGAACGGTTGCGCCGCCACTTAGCATTGTGCGCACGCGCCGCTCGGCGACCGGGCCGCCGCCGACGACCACGACAAGTCGATTGGTGAGGTCGACGAGGAGCGGTGCGAGCGAGCGCCGCCGGGGATCGTCGACGGGGGAGTGGAGTGCGGAAGTCACGGGAGCTCCTGTGATCGGCGGCTTTCCGAGAGGGGGACGTGTGTGTAGAATGCTCGGGACAATAGCATACGTGTCGTTGCCCTGGTGCTCGCACCACAGATGTGGTCGAGAGAATAGGGAAGCCGGTGAGATTCCGGCGCGGGTTCGCCACCGTGATGCCGCCTTCGAGTGTGAGGCGGATGAGCCGGGAGACCTGCCAGGTGTGACGCGGAAAACCATCCCTCGAAACAGGGACCGTCCGCGCTGGCTTGAGTTTCTTGGCCCGGTTCGTCGGTTCCTTGAGGACCCGGTGAGCCGGGTTTTCGCGTTTCTCTGGGGGATTTCACGACCGGAGGCGCGCGACACCGTGCACGACGTGAACACAAGGCAGTTACCAGACAGGAGCGCGTGAGCGCCCGCCTCATCATCGCCGCACCTCGGAGCGGCGAAGGTAAGACGTCGATGACACTCGGCCTGATCGCCGCGCTCGCGAAGCGGGGCGTGCAGGTCTCCTCGGCAAAGGTCGGCCCCGACTATCTCGACACGGGCTGGCATGCGCACGCGAGCGGCCGAGAAGCACGTAACCTCGACGTGTGGACGATGGGCGAGGCGGGCGTGCGTGCCGGATTCGCGGCCGCCGCCGAAAAGGCCGACGTGGTCGTTGTCGAAGGCGTAATGGGTCTGTTCGACGGTCACCGTACCGACGCTGCCGCATGCAGCACCGCCGATGTCGCGCGGTTGCTCGCCACCCCCGTCGTGCTGGTGATCGACGCGTCGCGAGCTGCGGCCAGCCTCGCCGCGCTCGCACACGGCTTCGCGACGTTTGACCCGAGTGTCCGCCTCGGCGGTGTCATCCTCAACCGCTTCGCCGGGCATCGCGAACGCTCGGCCGTCTCGGCAGCGTTCGAGCGCGCCGGTCTGCCCGTGCTGGGATGGGTCCCGCCCGCCGAGGAGGCCGCGCTCCCGTCGCGCCATCTCGGGTTGGTACAGGCCACCGAGTACCGCTCGGCCGCGCTCGCCGCAATCGCACGTCTCGGCGAGCTGGTGGAGGAGCATTGCGACGTGGACGCGCTGCTGGCGCTGGCGCGCACGGCCGAGCCGCTGCCTGCCGCGCAGCCCACATGGTCGCGTCTGCGCGAGGCAGGGCCGTCGCCGAGAATCGCGATCGCCCGCGACGACGCGTTCGGCTTCACCTACGCCGACAACCCGCAGGCGCTGCGTGAGCTGGGCGCCGAGCTCGTGGAGTTCAGCCCGCTTGCCGACGCAGTGCTTCCGCCCGACACCGACGGCATCTACCTACCCGGCGGCTATCCCGAGCTATTTGCCCAGCAGCTCGCCGACAACAACCTGATGCGCGACTCCGTCGCCGCCGCTTGCGAGGCCGGCGTCCCGGTCTTCGCCGAGTGTGGCGGCATGCTCTACCTGCTCGAATCGATCGCAGATGCGGATGGGCGCGAGTCGGCGATGGCCGGGGTGTTGCCCGGACGCGCGCGCATGCTGCCCCGGTTGCAGCGTGTCGGCTACGTCGAGGCGACGCTGGCGCACGGCGGGGTTCTCGGCGAGGCGGGGTCGATCGTGCGCGGTCACGAGTTCCACTATTCGACGTGTGATCCCATCGCGGGCGAGACGCCGGCCTGGCTTGCCGGCGGGCAGGCCAGCGGCTTTGCGACCGGGAACGTCGTCGCGTCGTATCTACACCTGAACTTCGCGGGCTGTCCTGAGGCTGCCGCGTCGTTCGTTCGCGCTTGTCGCGAGCACACCGCGGAACGCATCACGCAGACCACCACACTCGAATCCGGGAGAATCGCATGACCCATCGTGCCGTCATCGTTCTTGGACACGGGAGCCGCTCGCCTGAGGCCACGCAGCAGTTCCTACGTATCGTCGAGATGCTGCAGCCGCGACTGCCGGGCCGATTCGTCGTGCCGGCGTTCATGGAACTCGCCGGCCCATCGCTGCCCGAGGCATTCGAGAAGGCCGTTGCGGCAGGCGCTACCGAGGTGACCGTGCTGCCGTGCTTCCTCTTCATCGGCAATCACATCAAGCACGATATCCCCGAGAAGGTCGCTGAAGCAGCCAGCCCATATCCGGAGCTGATCGTCGAAACCCGGGCACCCATCGGCCCCGATCCCCGCCTCATCGAGATTCTGCTCGACAGGCTCGGCCGAGGCGGCGAGGCGGTATGGGGCGAGCGTGGCCCGGCGCAGATCGAGGCCGAGAGCATGGCGATAATCTCGGCGACTTTGCACGAAGCGGATGACGCCGGCGAGGCTGTGGTTGTTAGGCGGCTCGTGCACGCGAGCGGCGACCTGTCGTTGGGCGATGCGGTAGCGTTCTCGGCGGGCGGCGTCGAGGCCGGCGTCGAAGCGCTGCGACGCGGCGCGCGGATCATCACCGACGTGCGCATGGTCGAGGCCGGCGTGGATGCCGCGCGACTTGGCGCGCTTGGCAGCTCGACTCGCTGCCTCATCGATGACCCTGCAATCGCCGCGGAGGCAGCGGCATCTGGTCGCACGCGTGCCGCGACCGCGATGCGGCGTTTGGCTCGCGAGGTCGACGGTGCGATCGTGGCCGTCGGCAATGCGCCGTCCGCCCTTCGCGAGATCATCGCGCTTGCCGATGAGGGCGTGGCACGGCCCTCCCTCGTGATCGGCATCCCTGTCGGCTTCGTCGACGCCGCCGAGTCCAAAGCCGCGCTCGAGGAGAGCGGGCTTGCCTACGTCACCGTTCGCGGCTCGCGAGGCGGCTCGCCGCTCGCTGCAGCTGCAGTAAATGCCCTGCTCAGACTTGCCGAGAAGGACTCGCGCGCGTGACGCGAGCCGCCGACAGAATCGCACCACCCGCCGCAGGCGCCGGCTCCGATGCCGCTGCCACGCTGCGCTCCGGGCTGACAACGGGCACCTGCGCGGCGGCAGCCGCTAAGGCCGCCGCGCTCATGCTCGCGGGCGCGAACGCGGCTGAGGTCTCGATCGGGCTGCCCGATGGCGCCCGAGTCACGGTGCCGGTCGCCTCGACCGAGCTTCTCGGCGAGGGGGTAGCTCGCGCGGTCGTGATCAAGGACGCCGGCGATGATCCGGATGTCACGAACGGTTCGCGCATCGAGGTCACGGTCGAGCGTGGCGACGACGGCGTGCGCTTCCGCGCAGGAGAGGGCGTGGGGACGCTGACGCGCGAGGGGCTGCAGCTGGCCGTCGGCGAGCCGGCCATCAACCCGGTGCCGCGCGCGATGATCGCCGCCGCGATCGCCGAGGTGCTCGGCGCGGACACGGGCGCGCTCGTGACCGTCGCGATTCCCGGCGGCCGCGAACTCGCCGAGAAGACGTTCAACCCGCGTCTCGGCATCGAGGGCGGGCTGTCGGTGATCGGCACGTCAGGCCGCGTGGAGCCCAAGTCCTCCGAGGCCTGGATGCGCTCGCTTCTCCCGCAGGTCGACGTCGTGCGCGCCGCCGGCCATGAGACGGTGTGGCTCACACCCGGAGGGCTGGGCGAGGAGTTCGCGGTCGAGGAACTTCAGGCACCGGCTGACGCTGTCGTGCAGTGTTCGAACTTCGTGGGCGAGCTGCTGGACTACTGCGGGCATACCGGCGTCGAAAGCGTTGTTCTGGTGGGCCACGTGGGCAAGCTCGTGAAGGTCGCGGCGGGAATCTTCGACACCCACAGCCGCGCGGGGGACGCGCGGCTCGAAACGGTCGCTGCACTGGCGGCGGCCGACGGCGCGTCAGGGCCGCTGGTGTCTCGGCTGCTTGAGCTGCCGACGGTGCAGGCCGCGATCGAGCCTCTGGCCGCCGTCGGGCTCGAGCACGTGTGGGGTGCGGTGGCGCGCCGCGCCGCGCATCGTGCCACCCAGCGCGCCGGGATCCCCGTCGAGGTCGTCCTCATCGGCTACGAACGTGAGCTCTTGGGCGCAAGCGAAAGTGCGCCAGCGTGCGCGACCGCGCGCACGAGCACACCGACCGACGGCCGGCTTGCCGTCGTCGGCGTGGGCCCAGGCGCCGAGGAGCTGCTGCTTCCGGCTTCGTGGCGCGAGATCCGGCGTGCCGAAGCGATCGCCGGTGGCACCCGGCTCCTCGACGCGTTCGCCCCCGCGACGGCACGCCGGATCCCGATCGGCGGCGACGTGGCCGCGGCTCTGGCTCAGGTAGGCGCCGCTCTTGACGAGGGCTTGCGCACCGTGGTGCTCGCCAGCGGCGACCCCGGCTTCTTCGGCGTACTTGCCTCGATCCGCCGAGAACTCCCCGACGTCGAACTTGCGGTCGTGCCCGGCATCTCCTCGGCGCAGCTCGCGATGGCGCGTCTCGGCGCAAGCTGGGACGGGATTGCGCTGGCGAGCGCTCATGGCCGTGACCCGGAAGCAGCACTGGCAACGTGCGAGCTCAACGAGCGCACGCTCCTGCTCGCCGACCGCGCCGCGAGCCCGCAGACGCTCGCATGCGCACTCGCCGCGCGCGGGCAGTTCCGCGTTACGGTGTGCGAACGGCTCGGCTACGCGGACGAACGGATCACGGCCGGCTCGGCGAGCGAGATCGCCGAGGGAACCTTCGACTCACTCGCACTGCTTCTCGTCGAGCACACAGATGGAAAGGAACGCTCTTGAAGACCCAGATCGAACTCGCCCGCGAGGGCACGATCACCCCGCAGATGCTCGCGATCGCTGCCGAGGAAGGCATCGACGCCGAGCCGCTTCGCGCCAACGTCGCCGCTGGCCTCGTCGTCATCCCCGGCAACAGCGTCCGCAACCCCAGGGCCGTGGGCATCGGAGAGGGGCTGCGCACCAAGGTGAACGCGTCCATCGGCACCTCGTCGGATATCGTCGACTACGACGCCGAGGTTGCCAAGGCGCATGCGGCCGTCGAGTCCGGCGCCGACACGCTCATGGAGCTTTCCGTGGGCGGCGACCTGGACCGCGTGCGTCGCGAGGTCATCTCGGCGGTTGATGTCCCAGTGGGCAACGTGCCGCTGTACCAGGCGTTTTGCGAGGCTTCGCGCAAGTACGGCAATCCGAACAAGCTCGACGACGAGATGCTCTTCGACCTCATCGAGCGGCAGTGCGCCGACGGCATGGCGTTCATGGCCGTGCACTGCGGCATCAACCTCTACACCATCGAGCGCCTGAAGAAGCAGGGTTACCGCTACGGCGGTCTTGTCTCCAAGGGCGGCGTGAGCATGGTCGCCTGGATGATGGCCAACGGCCGAGAAAACCCCCTGTACGAGCAGTTCGACCGGGTCGTCGCGATCCTGAAGAGGTACGACGTCGTGCTCTCCCTGGGCAACGGGCTGCGCGCCGGGGCGATCCACGATTCGTCGGACCGCGCGATGGTCCAGGAGCTTCTCATCAACTGCGAGCTTGCCGAGATCGGTCGAGAGATGGGCTGCCAGATGCTCGTCGAGGGACCGGGCCACGTGCCGCTCGACGAGATCGAGGCCAACATCAAGCTGCAGAAGCGCATGAGCGGAGGCGCGCCGTATTACATGCTCGGCCCGATCACGACCGATGTCGCACCGGGCTTCGATCACATCACGTCCGCGATCGGTGCGGCGCAGTCGTCGCGCTTCGGTGCCGACCTCATCTGCTATATCACACCTGCCGAGCATCTCGCGCTCCCCAATGAAGATGACGTTCGCATGGGCGTGAAGGCTGCCAAGATCGCGGCGTATATCGGCGACATGAACAAGTATCCGGAGCGCGGACGGGAGCGCGACAAGGCGATGAGCAAAGCACGCCGGGACTTGGACTGGGAGCGCCAGTTCGAGCTCGCGCTCTACCCGGAGGACGCGCGGGCCATCCGCGCGAGCCGCACGCCTGAAGACGAGGCGACCTGCACGATGTGCGGTGACTTTTGCGCTTCGCGCGGTGCGGGGAAGCTGTTCGCCGGGGACTTGCGCGGCGATAAGATCTAGCCCATTCATCGCAGAACACGAGAGGACTACATGAGCTACGAATCAGAGTTGAGCGCCGTAATCGCCACGATCACTCCCACCGACGCAACGGCCGAGGAGGCCGCGTGGGCGCGCCTGGACAACCTCACGAAGCCGCCGCGTTCCCTCGGTAGGTTGGAGATGCTTGCGGCTCGGGTGGGTCGCGTGCAGGGAACCGACCGGCCCAGTGTCGCGAAGAAGGCCGTCTTGCTGATGGCGGGCGATCACGGCGTCGTCGAGGAGGGCGTGGCGGTCTACCCGCAGGATGTGACCTGGCAGATGGTCGCGAACTTCGTGGGCAAGGGTGCCGCGATCAACCAGATCGCCGAGAGTGTCGGTGCTGACGTGATAGTGCACGACGTCGGCGTGATCCGCGACCTCTCGGACATGCCCGGTGTGGTGATCCGCAAGGTAGCCCCCGGTACGCGAAACATGGCGAGGGGTCCCGCGATGACGCGCGAAGAGGCGGCGCAAGCGGTGATGGTTGGCGTTCAGGCCGCGCGCGACGCGGTCGCCGCCGGCGTGCAGCTCATCGGCACGGGTGATATGGGAATCGGCAACACGACTCCGGCTTCGGCACTGACCGCAGCGTTCACCGGCGCGGATGTCGCGCGCGTGTGCGGACGGGGCACCGGGCTCGACGACGAGGGTGTGGCGCGCAAGGTCTCGGCTGTCGAGCGGGCGCTCGAGGTCAACGGCGCCGATGCCCTCGACCCACTCGGCGTTCTGGCCGCGGTGGGCGGGCTCGAGATCGCGGCGCTCGCGGGCGTCGTGATCGGAGCCGCCGAGCAGGGCACGTGCGTGATCAGCGACGGCTTCATCTCAGGAGCCGGGGCGCTCGCTGCGGTTCGCATGTGCCCGAACGCGGCCGACTACCTCTTCCCGTCGCACCGCTCGGTTGAGCCCGGCCATACGGTGCAGCTTGAGGCGCTGGGAATGCAGCCGGTGCTCGAACTCGATATGCGGCTTGGCGAGGGAACGGGCGCGGCGCTCACGATGAGCGTCATCGACGCGTCGTGTCGGATGCTGTCGAACATGGCGACGTTCGCGGAAGCCGGCGTCAGCGACAAGTAGAGGCGTTCTGATGAGGAGTGAGATGAAACACCTGCTCGCACCCGGTATCCCCGACGACGCGTTCACTCGGGGGGGCGTGCCGATGAGCAAGATGGAGGTCCGAGCCGTCACGACGGCCAAGGCGCGCATCGCGTGCGACTCGCGCGTGCTCGACGTTGGCGCGGGCACCGGCGCCCTCACGGTCGATGCGGCCCTTCGATGCCTGTCGGGGACCGTTGTTGCCGTCGAGCGTGACGGCGAGGCGCTCACGCTGCTGCGTGAGAACGTTGCACTCCTCGCGCCGGGCAACGTCACTGTCGTCGCCGGCGAGGCGCCCGATGTCCTCGCCCAGCTCGAAGGCGCGTTCGATGCCGTGCTCATCGGCGGCAGTGGCGGGCGGCTGGCCGAGATTGTCTCGGCGCTGCCGGGGCTGCTGGCGCCGGGCGGGCGGGTGGTCGTGAACGCGATCGGCCTAGCATCGATCACGGCCGCTTTCGCCGCGCTTGCGGATGAGCCGTGGACCAACCGCGAGTGCGTCCAGGTCAGCATCTCACGCGCCGAGCCGATCGGCCGGGATGTGCGCTTCGTGCCGAACAACCCCGTGTGGGTGGTCTCGGCCATCCTTTCCGAGGAGGTGGCGCGATGAGCGCGAAAGTCTACGGAATCGCTGCGGGTCCTGGTGACCCGTCGCTGATCACGCTCAAGGCGGTCGCGGTGCTCAGCGGACTGTCGCTGCTGGTCGCTCCGCAGGCGACGGAGGGTGGCGAGAGCGTCGCCCTGGGGATCGTGAGCGTGCACCTGGGGCCGGAGTGCGAGGTCGTGAAGGCCGTCTTCCCGATGTCGGAGGATGCCGAGCTCAAGGATGCCGCCGCCACGAGTGTCGCCGAGCGCCTTGCAGCCACAGTGCGCGCCGGCCGCAACGCCGGGTTCGTGACGCTGGGTGACACGATGCTCTACAGCACGTGGGGCTACGTCCTGCGCGCGCTGCGTCGCGATCACCCCGATGTGGCCGTCGAGACCGTGCCGGGCGTCACGGCGTTTTCGGCGTGCTCGGCACTGCTGGGCGAGCCGCTTGCCGAGGGCCGGGATGCCGTCCTCATCTGGCCGGATGCGCCTCCGACCGATCTCTCGCCGCTTCTGGAGCTCGCGCCCAACATCGTCGCGATGAAGGCCGGGAAGAACCTTGGCGCGCTGCTAGAAGCTGCCGAATCCGCCCACGCGCACGTCTCGGCGGTGCAGCGTTGTGGCATGGAGCGCGAGCGGGTCGCCAACGACGCGCGAGACCTTCTCGGCGGGCCGGTCGAGTACTTCACGACCGCGATAATCAGGAAGAAGGCCACCGATGAGTGACGCGACGTCGCCGGTGCTGTTCGTCGGCGCCGGCCCGGGTGACCCCGAGCTGATCACCGTCCGCGGGATGCGGGCTCTTGAGCAAGCCGACCTTGTCATCTACGCGGGCTCGCTGGTGCCAGAGGCGGTGCTGCAGTGGGTGCGCGACGGCGCGCACGTCGAGGACAGCGCTTCGCTCACGCTCGAAGAGCAGGTCGCGCACATGGTCGCCGCCCACGGGGCGGGGCAGCGCGTCGTGCGCCTGCATACCGGCGACCCGGCGCTCTTCGGCGCGACCGCCGAGCAGTGGCGCGGGCTCGAGGACGCGGGCGTGCCCTTCGAGGTCGTGCCGGGCGTCAGCTCGGTCTTCGCGGCCGCCGCGGCGCTGCCGGCCGAGCTCACCATTCCCGGCGTCTCACAGTCGGTGATCGTATGTCGTGCCGCCGGTCGCACGCCCGTGCCCGACGGCCAGGACATCGCGTCTCTGGCCGTGCATCGCGCGACGATGGCGATCTTCCTCTCGGCCGGACTCGGGTCGTCCGTCGCCGACGATCTCGCCCTGCACTACCCCGCCGAGACGCCCGTGGCGATAGTCCAGAGAGCGTCTTGGCCCGAGCAGCGGATCGTGCGCTGCACCGTGGCCACGCTCGCCGAAGCGCTCACCGAAGAGGGTATCGGCCGAACCGCGATGATCCTCGTCGGACCCGCGCTTGCCGGCGCGGGCGACATGCGCTCGCTGCTCTACGACCCCGCGTTCTCACACGGCTGTCGCGAAGCGTCAACCACAGCGAAGAGCCTCTGACATGCATATCGCCGAGGGCTTCCTGCCCGCGAAGCAGGCCATCGGGTGGACCGTCGTCTCCGCACCGTTCGTCGCGTTGGGTCTCATGCGTATCAAGAAGGTAATCGCCGAGCGCCCCGAGCGCCGCATGCTGCTCGGCGTGGCCGCGGCGTTCACGTTCGTGCTCTCCGCGCTCAAGCTGCCGAGTGTGACCGGTAGCTCTTCTCATCCGACTGGCACCGGGCTGGGCGGCATCATCTTCGGTCCGCTCGCCATGGCACCGGTGGGGGTGGTCGTACTGTTCTTCCAAGCACTCCTGCTCGCACACGGCGGCATCACCACGCTCGGCGCGAACGTCTTCTCCATGGCGATCGTCGGGCCTTTGGTCGCGGCGGGATTGTGGCGTCTGTCGCGCGCGCTGGGCGTTCCAACGAGCTACGGCGTGTTCGCGGCCGCGACGCTTGGCAACCTAGCCACCTACATGACGACGGCGTTGCAGCTCGCGATCGCCTTTCCCGATCCGAGCGGGGGGATGATCGTTTCGCTGGCGAAATTCCTGTCGATATTCGCGTTGACGCAGATTCCGCTCGCTGTGACCGAGGGCCTTGTGACGGTCGTGGTCTTCGGCGCGCTTGCCCGCTTCGACGGCGCCGTGCTTTCTGATCTCGGCGTCTCGACTCTGGCGGGGGAGGCGACCCCATGAAGCGCACGGATATCATCTTGCTGCTCGTAGCCGTCGTGCTGATCGTTCTACCGCTGGTTCTGGTCAAGACGCCGACGGACGGGTCCGGATTCGGCGGCGCAGACGGGCAGGCACAGTCGCTAATCACCAAGATAGCGCCGGACTTCGAGCCGATATTCCGGCCCATCTGGACCCCGCCGAGCACCGAGATCTCGACCCTGATCTTCTCGCTGCAGGCCGCGATCGGGTGCGGTTTCCTCGGCTACTATGTCGGCCTTCGTGTGGGCAAGCGCCGAGCTGCGGACGAATCGAAGGACTCATGATCCTCACCGAGCAATGTGCCTACCGCAACAGGTGGCGCGGCGTGTCCGCGGACGCTAAGGCGGCCTTTGCCACCCTAGCGTTCGTCGGCGCGTTCGTGGCGCGCCCTCCCTTCGGGCAGCTTGCGCTGGCGGCTGTGCTCGCCGCGCTGACCGTTGTGGGCGCGGGAATTCCGCTGCGATCGTACGCGCGCGTGGCGTCGGCCCCGTGGTCGTTCGTGCTGCTGAGCGCGGTCACGCTGGCCGTCTCAGTGCGGTTGGGGGGAGCGGGTCGGCTTCCGTTCACGCTCGCAATCGATCCCGCGCAGGCGGCGCTTGCGCTGACGGTCGTCGGCCGTTCGCTGGCAGCGCTCTCGGCGATGCTGTTTCTCGCGCTGACGACGCCCATGACCGATATCATTTCGCTGCTTCGACGCCTGCAGGTGCCGTCGATGCTCGTTGAGATCATGACGGTCAGCTATCGTTCGCTCTTCGTACTCTCCGATGTGGTTCACGACATGCGCCGTGCGCAGGCCGCCCGCCTCGGCTACTCGTCGTTCTCGAACACGCTGCGCTCGATGGGTACGGCCGTTGCCCTGCTGGCCGTGGAGACGTGGCGCCGTTCCATCGTGATGTATCAGGCAAGTCGGGCGCGCGGGGGCGGAGGCGAACTTCGATTCCTCGAGCCGCGCCGCGAACGGGCCGGTCGTGAACTCGCCCTCTCCGTGATGCTGGGTACGCTGCTCGTCGTGGCGGTCGCCTTGGTGCCGGGAGGCCTGCGATGAACGATGTCGTACTTGAGACGATCGGCCTGGGTTACCGGTATCCGGACGGCCGCGCCGCGCTCACGGACGTCTCGCTCAGAATCACCCGAGGCGCGCGGGTGGCACTTCTCGGCGCGAACGGGTCCGGCAAGACCACGTTGCTGCTCACCCTGCTGGGCCTGCTCACGCCGACCTCGGGCGAGATCCGGGCGTTCGGCGAACCGGTTGGCCGAAGCGGCGCCGACCTCAAGCGGCTCCGGTCTCGCGTGGGACTCGTGTTCCAGAATCCGGACTCGCAGCTACTGTCGGCAAGCGTTGCCGAGGATGTTTCCTACGGGCCGATGAATCTGGGCCTCGAGCCTGACGAGGTTCGCGCTCGCGTCGAGGCAGCATTGGCGGCTGTCGGCATGAGCGAGCAGCCGGGCGTGCCGGCGCACGCGCTGTCGTTCGGACAGAAGAAGCGCGTGTGCATCGCGGGCGTCCTTGCGATGAGGCCCGAGGTGCTCTTGCTCGATGAGCCGACGGCAGGACTGGACGCGCGTTCGATCGAGGACCTGCTGGCCGTGCTTGGGAGCCTCAACGAGCGCGGCATGACGGTCGTTCTGTCCACTCACGACATCGACCTGGCCTACGCGTGGGCCGACCGCGCCGAAGTGCTCGATCACGGGCGTCTCGTCGCGTCATGCGGTGCGGCCGAGTTCGTGGATGCGTTCCCGACGTTCGTGCGCCACGGTCTGTCACACCCGCGCGTTGCGGAGGTCTTCGTCGCCGCCAACCGCGCCGGACTCATCGCGCACGGCGAGAGCGCCCCTCGCACGCACGACCAGCTACTCGATGTGCTCGCCTCGGCGGGTGGCGCTCGGGTCGCGCGAGTATCCGCGCCGAGCTCCGTCGTCTCCGCCGACATCGAGGAGGCCTCGTGAGGTTCACGCGAACCGGCCCCATCGCCGTCATCTTCGTCTCCGAGGAGGGCGCCGCACTGGCCGCCCGCATCGCCGCGGCGTTCCCCGACGCGACTCTGTGGGCGCCGCGCGAAGACCTGCATCCCGACGCACGTGTCTACGAGGGCACGCTCCGCGATCTCCTCGGGGAGCTGTGGGCTCGCAACGCGGCCATCGTCGCAGTCATGGCGAGCGGCATCGTCGTGCGCTCCATCGCACCGTGGGTCGACAGCAAGCATGTCGACCCGGCCGTCGTCGTGCTCGATGACGCGGGCCGCTTCGCGATCTCGCTGCTCTCCGGTCACGAGGGCGGTGCCAACGATCTCGCCGAGCAGCTCGCAGAGCTCACGGGCGCCGTCCCGGTCGTGACCACGGGTACCGAGGCCCGCCGTGGCGTGGTCCTCGGCATAGGGAGTCGCCGAGGCGTGACGAGCGAGGCTGTGCTCGCAGCAATCGACGAGTCGCTTGTCGCCGCCGACCGATCGCGCACCGACGTGCGCGCGCTTGCCACCATCGACCTGAAAGCCGGCGAAGTCGGCATCCGCGAGGCAGCCGATCTGCTGGGCGTGCCGGTGCGCATCGTTTCGCGCGAGCGCATCCGCACGTTGCAAGACGTGCTTCGCGAGCCCACCTTCGCCGAGGAAGTGACAGGAGTCGCCGCCGTATGTGTCCCCTCAGCCCTGCTGGCCGATCCGCACACGAAGCTGCTGGCGCCGCCGACCGCCCGGGAGGGCGTGACGGTGGCCGTCGCCGAGGACGACTGTTCGTCGTCGGCATCGGCCCCGGTTCCGCTCCCCACCTGACGCCGGCCGCAGAGGACGCGCTGCGCTCGGCAGACGTCGTTGTCGGCTACAAGCCCTACCTCGCGATGGTGGCGGGGCCTATCGGCGATGCCCGCACACTCGGTTCCGGCATGCGCGCCGAGGTCGACCGAGCCCGGAGTGCCATCGAGGCGGCGGCTGCCGGCGAGACCGTGGTCGTGGTCAGCTCTGGCGACGCCGGCGTCTACGGCATGGCCGGGCTCGTCCTGGAACTCGTCGGCGAGCGCGACGACATCGATATTGAAATCGTTCCTGGCGTAAGCGCTGCGCTCGCGGCGGCCTCTGTGCTGGGCTCGCCGCTCACCAACGACTTCGCGTGCATCTCCTTGTCGAATCTCCTCACCCCGCTTCCCGTGATCGAACGCCGTCTGCGCGCCGTCGCCGAGGCCGACTTGGTCGTCGCCCTCTACAACCCTCGAAGCCACACACGCACCGAGCCCTTCGACATCGCCGTGGACATCCTCACGGTAGCGCGAGGCTCTGACACGCTCGTGGGCGTGGTGCGTGAAGCCTGCCGAGAAAACCAGCACGTCACCATCACCACGCTCGGCGACCTCGATCCCGAGAGCATCGACATGTCCACGATCCTGATCGTCGGCAACGCGGAAACCCGGATCATCGGCGGCCGGATGGTCACACCGAGGGGGTACCCGGTATGAGCGCGAAGGTCCTGCTCATCGGTGGGACGAGTGATTCGCGCGACGCAGCGCGCGCGCTCGGCGAGGCCGGCCTCGACGTTCTCGTGAGTGCCGCGACCAAGTACGGTGCGAGCCTTGCTGCCCCGATCGCGTCCTCCCGAGCCGGCGCCCTTGATGCCAACGGCATGGCCGAGCTCGCCGCTGGTTGCGTTGCGATCGTCGATGCCTCGCATCCGTTCGCCGTCGCCGCCAGCCAGACTGCGCGAGAGGCCGCCCGCCTTGCCGGCATCGACTACGTGCGGTTCGAGCGTCCCGACGCTCCCCTCGGCGAGGGTGTGCTGCAGTTCGCCACCGTCGAGGAGGCCGCGCGTGCCGCAGCCGACGCCGCAGGTGCCGACGGCACTATCCTGCTCACCGTGGGTTCGCGCACGCTCGAGCCCTACGTGCAAGCCTGCCGAGACGCCCGCGTCCGGTGCGTCGCGCGCGTTCTTCCCGTCGCCGAGTCGCTGGACGCGTGCGCCGGCGCGGGCCTGTCCCCGGCCGACATCATCGCGATGCAGGGCCCGACGTCGGCCGATCTCGACGCGGCACTCTTGCGCCATCTCGGCGCGAGTGTGCTCGTCACGAAAGACAGCGGCTCGGCGGGGGGAGTGCCCGAGAAGCTCGAGGCGGCACGACTCGCGGGTGCCGCCGCGATCGTGGTCGCGCGACCGGTCGAAGTCGCCGGCGATGCGGCGCGCAGCGTCGACGATCTCGTCGCGCGCGTGCTCGCGCTGCCGGGAGTCGATCCGACGCCGCGCACAGCTCGCGGGCCGGGCCTTGTCCACATCTACACCGGCGAGGGCAAAGGCAAGACCACGGCCGGCGTCGGTCTCGCGTCGCGCGCGGCTGGAGCGGGCATGCGCGTCGCGTTCGTGCAGTTCGTGAAAGGCGGTCGTGAATCGTCCGAGCTGGCGTCGTTGCGTCTGCTCGGCGTCGAGGTGACGCGCCCCGCGGTCCACTCGAGTGGCCTGATGAGGGGCGCTCCGCACGAGCGCGACATGCAGGCAGGTGCCGCCGCGCTGGCCGCCGCGCGCAAGGCGCTCGCTGGCAGCCACGAGCTCGTCGTTCTCGACGAGGTCTGCGTGGCAACGCGTTCCGGCATCGTCATGACCATGGAACTCGCCGCAGCGATCCGCGACCGCGAACCGCACGTCGAAGTGGTGCTCACCGGTCGGGGTTGCCCGGACGAGCTGCTCGATCTCGCCGATTACATCACCGAGTTTCGCGCGGTGCGTCACCCATTCGAGCGCGGCGTGCCGGCCCGGATCGGGGTCGAGTACTGATGCCGGCCAACACGCTCATGGTGCAGGGAACCACGTCGCACGCGGGCAAGTCGGTGCTGGTCGCCGGGTTGTGCCGTGTCTTTGCTCGGCGAGGTATTTCGGTGGCGCCATTCAAGAGCCAGAACATGGCGCTCAATTCGGCTGTCACGCCTGAAGGCGCCGAAATCGGTCGCGCGCAGGCGTTCCAGGCCGCTGGCGCGGGCATCGAGCCCCATGCCGACATGAACCCGGTTCTCCTCAAGCCGTGCTCGCCCACGGGAAGCCAGGTCATCGTCCTCGGCAAACCGGTCGACGTCATGCAGGTCCGCGAGTACCACGCATACCAGGAGCAGGTCTGGCCCGTGGTCACCGACGCCCTCGGACGCCTGCGTGCCACCCATGACCTCGTCATCATCGAAGGCGCGGGCAGCCCCGCGGAGATCAACATCCGCCACCGCGACATCGCGAACATGGCCGTCGCGCTGCACGCGGCCTCCCCTGTCATCATCGTCGCGGACATCGACAGGGGAGGACTCTTCGCGTCGCTCGTGGGTACCATGGAGTTGCTCACCGCCGATGAGCGCGCACTCGTGACCGGCTTCGTCATCAACCGGTTCCGTGGCGATGCCTCGCTGCTGGACTCCGGGATCGCCATGCTTCAGGAGCGCTACGGCGTGCCCGTGCTCGGCGTACTGCCGTATCTCACGGAGTGGCGCGGAGACGAGGAGGACTCGCTCGGCATCGAAGAGGCCGCCCAGAACCCTGCCGCCGATATCACGATCGCCGCTATCCGGCTGCCCTACGTCTCGAACTTCACCGATATCAGTGCGCTCGCCGCCGAGCCCGATGTCGCGACACGTTGGGCGCGCACCGCCGGCGACCTGCGCGATGTCGACGCGATCGTCATCCCCGGCTCCAAGTCCACGACCGCCGATCTCGCATGGCTGCGCGCGAGCGGACTCGCCGAAGCGATCCTCTCGGCTGCGCGAGCGGGCGTGCCGGTCGTCGGCATCTGCGGCGGCTACCAGATGCTCGGCCAGCGCATCGAGGATCCTCTCGGCGTGGAGGGCGGTGGAGTCGACGGCCTTGGGCTCCTCGACGTCGTTACCGTGTTCGAGGCCGAGAAGCGCACGGTTCGCGCGAGTGGGGCGCTGACCGGTGCGGCGCTCGGGAAGAGCGGGACGCCCGTGCACGGCTACGAGATTCACATGGGGCGCACGGCGCGTGGTGCTGATGCCGTCGCGCTTGTGCGCCTTGGGGCAGCTGACGGCAGTGCATACGAAGACGGCGCTGTCGCGAGTGATCTGCCCGTCTGTGGGACCTACCTGCACGGCATCTTCGACGACGCGACGTTGCGGCGCACGTGGCTCGACGGCTTGCGGCAGCGTCGAGGGCTCCAGCCCGTCGGCCTGCAGGCGCAGCAGCTCGCCGATCCCATCGATCGCTTGGCCGACATGCTCGAGGAGCACCTCGATCTGGCCGCCGTTGCGCGCATGGTGGGGATGGAGGAGGCACTGTGAAATACGACCACGGCGGCTCGCCGAACGCCTCGATCGACGCAAGCGTCAACGTCAATCCATTCGGGCCGCCGGCCTGCCTGGACATCGTCTTCTCGCGTGCGCGCGAGTTGGCGATGCGCTACCCCGAGATAGATGCCGCAAGCGCGAGACGGGAGTGGGCGACCAGGCTCGGGATCCCGACCGAGCATCTACTTGTCGGCAACGGAGCCAGCGAGCTGATCTCGCTTGCCATGCGGGCACTGCGGCCCAAACGCGTCGTCATATTCGAGCCCTGCTACTCCGAGTACGCATCAGCCGCCGAGTCGATCGGCGCCGATGTCGTGCGGCTGGACTTCCGGCTCGAGGGCAGCGCATGGTCGACCCCCGCTGTCGACTACGAGTCCCGTGAGGGCGACCTGCTCGTCTTAGGCCAGCCGAACAATCCGACCGGGCATCTCACGTCCCCGGATATGATCGCCGATCTTGCCCGCGCAGGCGTGCGAATCCTGCTCGACGAGTCCTTCCTGCCATTCCTTGTCGACGCCGATGACCTCTCGATGTCGGCCGGCGAACTCCCCGGCGTACTTGTCGTCACCTCGCTCACGAAGATGTTCTGCGTTCCCGGCTTGCGCCTCGGCATACTCGTGGGCGACGCCGAGACAGTGGAGCGCATGAGCCGGTTGCGCGATCCGTGGAGCGTCAACGCCCTTGCCGCCGAAGCCGCCGAAGCCCTCGCGCGCGAGTCCGAGTACCTCATCCGAACGCGCGCCTGGCTCGCCGGGGCCCGCGCGGAACTTGCGAACACGCTCGCGGAAATCCCGAGTATCCGTGTGTGCGAAGGCGTCGCACCCTACATCCTTGTCGAACTGCCGGAGCCCGTCTGTGCTGCGGAGCTGCGCGATGTGCTGGCGGCACGCGGCATCGGCGTGCGCGACGCATCGACCTTCATCGGCCTTGGGCCCCACTGGCTGCGCGTAGGCGTGCGATCTCCCGCCGAGAACGCGTTGGTCGCTGCGGCCATCGTCGAACAGTGCGAGGCGCACGCACGATGAGCTGGCTTGCCGTCCGCCCGTTGGCACTCGCACTCGCGCTCGTGCTCGACCTCGTGCTTGGCGACCCGCATTACCGAATGCACCCCGTGCGACTGCTGGGCGCGGCGATCGCAGCAGGGGAGCGGATTCTTCGACGCACGCCGCTGCCCGACAGGATCGCCGGCGCGCTCCTCGCGATCGCGACGTTGTTGCTTGCCGGGGGCCTTGCCCTCGGCTTGAGCGTGGCTGCTTGGCGATACGGCGGCCTGCTCGCCGGTCTGACCATCGACGCCGCGCTCATCTACTTCTCCGTCGCCGGTCGGGCACTGGCCGACGAGGGTCGCGCAATCGCGGCACGCATCGAAGCCGACGATCTCCCCGGCGCCCGAAGTTCACTTGCGGGCATCGTCGGCCGAGACACCAATCTACTCGGCGAGTCCGAGATCGCCCGAGCGACCATCGAAACCATCGCCGAGAATTCCGTGGACGCACTCATCGCGCCCGCTTTCTGGGCATTGGCACTCGGGCCGGCCGGAGCGTGGGCGCATAAGGCCGCAAGTACGCTGGACTCGATGGTCGGATACCGCAACGAGCGATATGAGCGCTTTGGTACCGCGGGGGCGAGACTCGACGATGCGCTGGCGTGGTTCCCGGCCCGTCTCGCGATCCCGCTGGTGGTGGCGGCTTCCGCGGTCGTCGGGGGCGACTGGCGTGCTGCATGGGCGACCGGGATGCGCGACAGGCTCAAGCACGCGAGCCCCAACTCCGCGCACGGCGAGGCGGCGTTCGCGGGCGCGCTGGGGGTTCGTCTCGGCGGGACCGTGCACTACGCCGGAGTGCCGTCGGCGCGTCCCTTGATCGCTGAGGCGTATCCCGTGCCTCGCGGGTCGGATGTGCGCGCGGCAGTGCGTCTGCTGGTCGCGCTCGAGGTGCTTATGCTTGTCCTGTTGGGCGTGGCTGCGGTGTTTGGCCTTCTATAAAGACGGGTCACAAGAGTTCACCGCGGAGGCTCCGTTCCCGCCAGTGTGCACTGACTCGAAGATTAAGAAATCTCCAATGGGAGTTTAGGCACCTTGAAAAGCCTGAGGAAAGCACCTGTTCAGCACCCCTGTTACGGGCCCGATGTTTTGTGTGAGGCACATGGGAGCCTCTGATCACCGGCAAGAGGCGGGTGATCGGGACGTGAGTCGGACCGCACGGGCGTTGACCGTTTTGCGGACACTGTCAGCAGGGGAGCTGAGGTTCTAATGAAGGAGCACACGACATCCACACTCGCGGCGGCCATCACCACACTGGTGATGCTACTCGCCATGGCGACTCCGGCGTTCGCGCAGAATGGCACCGCGCTGGTGACTGCCTCAGTGGAGATGGAGCGGTACTGTGTGAATCTCGAGCTCGGATCGGACCTCACCTTTGGGGCAGCCGGAATCGGCGACGCCGTTCCGGAGATCAACGACCACGCGATCATCGTTCGCAACTCCGGCACTGGTGCAGCCACCATCATGATCCAAGGCACTGACGCCACAGGCCCCAACAATTCGAGTTGGGCGTTGGCCGATACCCCCGCCCCTGGTGTGTTCGCCTGGTACTTCATTAACAACGCACCTGGATCCGAAGGCAACGCGGTGTTCGTGTCCAAGGATGCCCGTGTGCTCGTGCCGATCCTTGGATACCAGGAGACAGTAGCCCTCAATGCCACCTTGATGACGCCCACCTGCACTAGGACACCTGGGACCTACAACTGGAGCGCAACGGTCTACGCGGTGCCCGTCAGCCAGTAGCACGTCACGCGAAAGAACCTGCTCGATCGAGGGTCCGGCTGGTGCCGGGCCCTCGATTTTGACCCGGCGTTAGGCAGATAATGCTTAAGAGAGCGCACATGCCGAGACACGCCGACACCATGGGAGAACTGATGACCCGCACCGACTTCAAACAATGGCGCAGAGTCATCGCACTGTGGTTCGCGGGTGTAGTGCTGGTGGGCGCTGCGGGGTGCCTCACCGTCTACGCACTCGGCCAGCGTTCGACACTGCAGACCCAAGAGGCGCGTCTGGGGCAGTTGGAGCAGCAGATCACCGACCTGTCCACAGACCAACGTCTCCTTGCTGCGATCGTAGCTGCTGACACCTCTACCGCCACAGCGGAGCCAGCCAGTCAGCCCGAGCCGACCGCAACCGTCGCACCACCTAGCGCGCCAGGCACACAGCGAGTGTTTGGCAGTGTTCGGAGAGTCACGAAAGGGTCGTACGGTTGGGAGTTGCAGGTCGATTCCGCAGAATACCTGACCGGTACGCCCGCCTTCTCGCTCGCCAGCTCACTGGGCAAGCTCACCAACTCCGACGGCTCCTTCATCCTCGATACGTCGGATCGAAAGACGCGGCTGAAGCTGCTGAAGGATGCCAAGGTCAGGGTGGCGTCGTGGCCCGGCAAGCCCAAAGGCGCATCCTCGATCAGCGCGAGCGAGCTGGTGCGGGTACTTCCGGGAGGTACGTCAGAGAGCGAAAAGTGGGCGAAGGCCTGGTTCTGGCTCGACGTTCGTGACGGATATGTCCTGCAGGTGACAGAACAGAGCGTCAAGTGATCTGCCGACGGAAGGCGTAGCCATGCATCGCTTCATCAGGGTACTCGCGTGCACGGTGATCCTCGTGCTCGCTACCGGGGCCAGTGCGTGGGGGGTGAGCATCGGCGTCGGAACGGACACAGCTCGAATCAAGGTGGATCAAGAGCTGGTCGCAGGCGGTACCTACCCTCTCCCGACGTTCCAGATCGGCAATACGGGTACGGAGAGCATGGGTTACGTGTTGAAAGTCGCACAGTACAAGGGTGGGGCAACCGTACCGTCGTCGTGGGTCACGTTCGAGCCCGACGTCGCTTACCTGAAGGCCGACGAGTGGACCGTGATCAAGGCGACTCTGGTGATCCCGGCCGACGCGCCACCGGGTCCGTACACGGCGCTCTTGGCGGCCTCGCCCAAGTTGCCGGAGGGCATGGCATCGGCGCAGGTGAATGTGGGTGCAGGACCGCGGCTCGAGGTCGACGTCATCGCCGGGAGTCCGGCCGGCGCGACCATCTGGAAGCTCCGCCGATGGTTCGCCGACACCATGCCCTGGTCGGCCGTGGGCATCGTCGCTGCGGTACTGGTGGGCATCGGTCTTATCGTCGGGCTGTTCGTGCGTAGGCGAGTACGCAGCGGTGCGGAATGAGCCGCCCATGGATCGGTCACAGGCGGATCGGCGCGAACCTGTTATTCTTTCTGCGCCCCCATCGTCTAGTGGCCAAGGATGCCTGCCTCTCAGGTAGGAGACGGAGATTCGAATTCTCCTGGGGGCACCATTGCGCCATCGGCCAGATCGCCATCCTCCTCGCGTGCGCGCTCGCGTACGCATACGTTGCTCCTGGAGCGGCAGCCGCGGTTCCCGCCAGCGTGATCGCGGGCGCGGACCGCTATCAGACCGCGGCCGCGGTTTCTCGAGCCTCGTTCCCGACGGCGTCTGTCGTCATTCTCGCCAGCGGCGCGTCATGGCCGGACGCTCTCGGCGGATCCGCCCTCTCGGGCGCAGCCCACGGCCCGCTGTTGCTCTCGTCGCCCGCTTCGTTGTCGGCCGCAGCCGCGTCCGAGCTCGCTCGCATCAGGCCCGCCCGCGTCTACGTGCTCGGTGGCGAGCGAGCGTTGTCGTCGCGAGTTGAGAATCGGGTCGGGGCCTTGCTGCCGGGCGCAGACATCGTGCGTCTTGGAGGGTCTAATCGATACGCCGTCGCCTCTCGCATCGCGGAAGAGGTCGAGCGGATCAGCGGCCACGCGCCGGAGCGGGTGTTCGTCGTCACCGGAGCCGGCTTCGCAGACGCGCTGTCGTGTGCGTCGCCGGCAGCCGCACGCGCCTGGCCGATCCTGCTTGCGGACCCGCGGCGACCCGCGGCGACCGCAGCGGCAGTCCGCGCGACCGGCGCGACCGGCACCGTCATCATCGGCGGCAGGGCGTCGGTGTCGTCGGCGACCGAGCGGGCGATCGCGTCTGCGCTCGGCGGGTCTGGTCGTGTGCGCCGTATCGGCGGGTCGGATCGCTACACCGTATCCGCCGCAGTGGCCTCGTACGCCGAGAAAGAGCTGGGACTCACGTTCGCGCGGCCCGTGTTCGCCTCCGGAGCCGGGTTCGGTGACGCGCTCGCCGGCGGGTCGCTTGCCGCGCGATACGGTGCACCGCTTTTGTTGCTCGACCCGAAGTCGCTGCCCGACCCCATCGCGCGGGCGCTCTTCGCACGCCACTCCGGCGTCGAGTCACTCACGTTCCTCGGCGGTTCTTTGAGCGTGCCGCCACACGTCCGCACCAGCACGCAGCATGCGCTCAGAGCCCGCAGTTTCTCGGCGGGGAACGCGACGGATCACGTCCGCACCATCGCCGCCATGGGCCCACGCGGGGCGGGCGGCAGCGCCGAGCGAAGGGCGGCCGACTACTTCGCGAGTCGGTTGCGCGCCAGCGGCTACACGGTCAGCTTCCAGTCCGTCAGACTGCCCGGCGGGCGCACCAGCCGCAACGTCATCGCCGAGAGACCCGGGACCGCACCGGAAGTCATCGTCATCGGCGGGCATTTGGACTCGAAGCCGCCGTCACCAGGCGCCAACGACAACGCATCCGGAGTCGCCGTCACACTCGAACTCGCGCGCTGCCTCGCAGACGCAGAAGGACTCGTCCCCACCATCCGCTTCATCGGTTTCGCCGCCGAGGAGATCTCCGGCCCGAGCTCAGACGACCACCACTTTGGTGCACGGCAGTACGTCGCGTCGCTCTCGTCGGCGCAGCGTGCGAAGATCCAGACGATGATCGCGATCGACATGGTCGGCACCGGAAGCACCTTCAATGTGCGCACGATGCGCCTTGCACCCTTGACGACTGTCCGCTCGCTGCAGTCGTGGGGGCGTTACACTGGGCAGGCGGTGCCGTTCTTGAAGGACCCTGGGCGCTTTGGCTGGAGCGACCACGAAGCGTTTGAGCACGTGGGAATTCCGGTGGCATGGCTTGAGTGGCGCGAGGACCCGAACTATCACACGGTGCGTGACACAGCCTCGCGCGTGAGCGCGGACCGCGTCAGGCGTACCGGCCGGTTGATGCGAGGCTGGCTGCTGGATCTGACGCCGAGGGAGCTTGCGGCGCTGAGGCCTTAGGGAAGCCGCTCGTGAACGGCATTGGGTGGAGGCACTTGGGTACCAACTCCGTACGCGCAACACGTGGGATTCAGGGGGGTCGAGTTGCTCAGTTCCAAGGAAGTGCCCGCTGGGGAATCTACGGCGAGTGGCGACAGGATCGACGTCCTTGAGGTCTTCGACCTCGAAGAGCTTCAGGCGCTGCAGGACCGCTTCGCGGAAGCAACGCAGGTCGCGTCGCTCATCACGCATCCGGACGGAACACCCATCACGCGACCCAGCAACTTCTGCCGGCTCTGCGCTGACGTGATTCGCGGGACCGAGAAGGGCCGTGCGGCATGCGCGCACTCCGATGCGGTTCTCGGCGTCATGGATCCGTCGGAGTCCGGTGCGAGGCCGTGCCTGAGCGCCGGCCTGTGGGACTCGGGCGCGAGCATCATCATCGAAGGTCAGCACATCGCGAACTGGCTGATCGGACAGGTGCGACCGGTCGATTCTGACGACGCGGCCATGCGAGCCTTCGCTCGCGACATCGGCGCGGATGAGACCGAGTTCATGGAGGCCCTCGCGGAGGCTCCCACGATGTCGGAGGAGAGGTTCACGGCGCTCGCTCGCTTCCTCCGCGTGATGGCTGATCGCCTTTCGCAACATGCGTATCAGAACCTCAAGCAGAGACGTTTGCTCGAAGAACTCGCAAAGTCCGACGCGCTCAATCGAGCGATCATCGATGAGTTGAGCGCCAGCGAGGCGAAGTACCGCATTCTCACCGAGAACATGGCTGATGTGGTGTGGACGCTCGACCCGGAAAACCTGCGCCTACTTTACGTGAGCCCATCGGTTAAGCGCCTGAGCGGATACACACCCGAGGAGGCCATCGGCCAGCAGCTGTTTGCGGTCCTCTCGCCTGAAGAGGGCGAGCTTGTGCGCGACCGTGCGTCCCGGCAGCTAGCGGACAGGCGCGCGGGGGTCATCAGCGATGACACCTACTCCACCAATGAATTCCAGCAAGTGCGCAAGGATGGCTCGCTGTACTGGACCGAGGTGGTCCTGAGCTACAGGCTGGATCCGGATACGGATCGCGTCGAGGTGCATGGGATCACGCGCGACATCACCGACCGGAAACTGGCTCAAGACCACCTGGCCAGGAGCGCGGCAAGCGCCGAGGCGCGTCTTAGGCTCATCGAGTTCTCGGATCATTGTTCGCTCGACGAGATGCTCGAGAAGACGCTCGATGAGGCTGAACTACTTACCGGCAGCAAGATAGGTTTCTACCACTTCGTCAACGCCGATCAGCTCAGTCTGACTCTGCAGAACTGGTCGACTCGAACCAAGGCGGAGTTCTGCAACGCCGAGGGCAAGGGATCGCACTACCCGGTCGCCTCGGCAGGTGTGTGGGCGGATTGTGTACGCTTGCGCACTCCGGTGATCCACAACGACTACGCGTCGCTCACGGACAGGAAGGGATTGCCTGAGGGGCATGCAAGCCTCGTGCGGGAGCTCACGGTGCCGGTGATCAGGGGCGGCATGGTGGTCGCCATCATCGGTGTGGGCAACAAGGAGACCGACTATGACGCCGTCGACACTGAAAGCGTCGCCCGTCTCGCCGACCTCATCTGGGACATCACCGAGCGCAAACGCGCAGAGGAGGAGTTGCGCGAGAACGCGGCTCGGCTGAGCCTCGCGCTGTCGGCCACCGGTGAGGGCCTCTTCGACCTCAACCTGATCACCGGCAAGGCCACCGTCTCGCCGGAATATTGGACGATGCTCGGAGAGGACACGTCACGGCTCACGTTCGATCTCACGGGCTTCGTCGAGCGCATGCACCCGGAGGACCGCGCTCGGATCTTTGAGCTGATCGATGCCATGATCCGCGGTGAGATCGACGAGTATCGCGACGAGTTCCGACTGCGTCACGCCAGTGGTCACTGGGTGTGGGTGCTGTCGGTGGGGCGCGTGGTCGAGCGTTCGGCCGATGGCACCGCATCGCGGATGATCGGCGGTCACACCGACATCACCCAGAGCAGACAGACGGCGGCCGCGCTGCAGCAGGCTCAGGCGACCGCCCTGATGGGCAGTTGGCGGCTCGATCTGGCTACCGGCAGGGTCACGGGACCCGTAGCGACGCTACGCCTCTACGGCCACGACGCGAGCGATTTCAGCGGCGATCTCACAGAGGTCATCGAGTCGGCGATCATACCCGAGGACCGCGAGCGGATGCATCAGGAGCGGGCTGCGGCGGTTGCGGAGCGTATTCCTCGGCCGATGGAGTACCGCATACTTCACCCGGACGGGACCCTTCACTGGATTCACGGCGAGGGCGAGCCCGAGGTCAACGCGCACGGTGAGGTTGTCGCCTTTGTCGGCTTCGTGCAAGACATCACCGAGCGCAAACTCGCCGAGGAGACCATCAGGGAAAGCGAGGCCCGGCTTCGTGCGGCGCAGGCGGTTTCGCACGTGGGCAGCTGGGTGTGGCACATCGACACGAACCAGCTCGAGTGGTCAGACGAGATGTATCGCATCTTTGGCATCGACCAGGACGAGTTCACCGGCGACCTGAGCGAAGTCATCGGGAGCGCCATCCACCCAGACGACAGGGCTGCCGTGGAGGCGTCGAACGAATCGGTGACATCCGACGGAAATCCCATACCTTTGGAGTATCGCATCGTGCGTTCTGACGGATCGGTGCGCACAGTGTGGGCGGAGGCCGGAAGCCTTGACACCGATGCAGAGGGCAGACCCGCTCGGCTGACCGGAGTCGTCGCAGACATCACAGATCGCAAAGCTGCTGAGTGTGCTCTGCGGGACAGCGAGCAGCTGTTGGTCCAATCGCAGCGCGTCGCTCATCTAGGGCATTACGTGCTCGACGCTCGCACCGGGATATGGACTCCCTCGGCGGCGCTCGACGAGATATTCGGCATCGGTGAGGAGTATGTCCGCGACATCGAGGGATGGGTGGGAATCGTTCATCCTGACGAGCGTGCTGAGATGCTCGTGTACATGCAGGAGCACGTGTTGCGCGACCGCAACTCCTTCGATCACGAGTATCGGATTGTGCGATTGTCCGACGGTGCCGAGCGCTGGGTTCACGGTATGGGAATGCTGGAGTTCGACGCATCCGGGCAGGTTGTGCGGATGTTCGGCGTCATCCAGGACATCACCGACAGCAAGGGCGTCGAGCGCGTCTTGAAGGCCCGTACGGAAGAGTTGCTCAGGTCCAACACGGAGCTGGAGCGGTTCGCGTACGTGGCGTCGCACGATCTGCGCGAACCGCTCCGCATGGTGACCAGCTACACGCAGCTACTGAAGAAGCGCTACGCGGGGCAGCTGGACTCTGACGCCGACGAGTTCATCGAGTACGCGGTCGACGGTGCGGCGCGCATGGAGTCGCTGATCGAGGACCTGCTTGCGTTCTCGCGCGTGGGCTCTCAGGGCGCGGCCTTCGCCCGGGCTGATCTGGAAGAAACGCTTGCCCTCACCCTGAGGGGTCTTGAGGTTGCTCTTGCCGAGAGTGGCGCGGAGGTCACGAGTGACCCGATGCCCACACTGATCTGCGACCGTACGCAGGTGGCGCAGGTCTTCCAGAACCTGATCGCAAACGCGATAAAGTTCCACGGCGAGGCGCCGCCGAGAATCCACATAGGCGTCGTGCAGGGCGAAGACGAGTGGGTGTTCTCGGTCAGTGATAACGGCATAGGGATTGAGCCCGAGTATTTCGATCGCATCTTCGTGATCTTCCAACGGCTGCACACGCGACACGACTACGTTGGTAGCGGAATGGGGCTTGCGATCTGCAAGCGAATCGTCGAGCGTCACAGAGGTCGCATCTGGGTGGAATCGAAGCCCGGCGAGGGGGCGACGTTCTACTTCTCGTTGCCGTTCGAGCCGACTCAGGCCATGGTGCCGCCATCAAAAACGGCGCATTAACTCACCAGCGTCGAGCGAGTTCATCGGAATGGCGGACATGTGGAGGTCACGCTGACAGCGACCGCGCTTGTCGACGAGAACGGCATTTCCTACGCGATCACTACGACGGAGCGAGGAGTCGGGGGACGATGGACGAGACTACGCGCAAGGCCGAAGCGAGGCGACTCGCTGAAGAGAAGGCGAGCGTGAGCGAAAGTGCCGCGGCGCCCATCCCACCTGAGGATGTCGCACAGATTCTGTACGAGTTGCGGGTGCACCAGATTGAACTCGAGATGCAGAACGAGGAGTTGCGCCAGGTACAAGCCGAGCTCGAGACCTCACGGGCGAGCTACTTCGAACTCTTCGATCTCGCCCCCGTAGGTTACATCTCGGTCGACGATGCCGGGCGCATCTCGGAATCAAACCTGACTGCGGCGGCCATATTTCAGGTGCCCCGTGGCGCTCTGCCCGGACGACGCCTGAGCCAGTTCATCTCCATCGAACAGCATGACGAACTCTCGGCGTTCCTGGCGCATGCGCAAGCGGACGATCTCGTATTGCCCAAGGAGTTTCGGCTCGCTCGAACGGAAGGTGATCCGCAGTGGGTTCGTCTTGACGCCGCGAAGTCCAAGACGCCGCACGGGAAGTCGCTCCTGCGTGTGACTTTGGTCGACATATCTCGGCAAGTTGCTGCGGACGAGACGCTTCGCCGCGATGCCGAGCTGATCGCGCGCAACTCTGCCCGCATCGAGATGCAATCGACGTTGCTGCGCAAGACGGGTGCCTTGGCGCGCCTTGGCAGCTGGCGAATCGAGCTCGAGTCTGGCGTGCGCGAGTGGTCAGACGAGATGTATCGCATCTTCGACCTGGAGCTGGACACACCGGACGGCGACGTCGATATCGCCGTCAACAGGTCCATTCACCCCGGCGACCGCGAGCGAGTCCGCCAAGTCGACATGGCCCTGTCGGCTGACGGGATACAGACCTCGCTGGACTACCGGATCATCACAGCGGACGGAGCGACTCGCTGGCTGCATTCAGAAGGGGAACGCGAGCTCGACGAGAGCGGAAAGCTGGTAGCCATCACGGGATTCGTCCAGGACATCACCGACCGCAAGCAGGTTGAGCTCGCGTTGCTGGAGAGCGAGCAGCGGTTCGAGGTCTTGTTCGAGCACGCACCACTTGGGTACCAATCGCTCGATGAGGATGGGCGCTTTCTCGAGGTCAACTTAGAATGGCTCGCGATCCTGGGCTACGAGTATGGCGAGGTCGTCGGCAGGTGGTTTGGGGAGTTCCTGGCGCCGGAGTTCGTGGAGCCGTTCCGGGAGCGGTTCCCCCTCTTCAAGGAGCGCGGGAAGATTCATTCCGAGTTCGAGATGCTCCGCAAGGACGGTGCCAGACGCACAATCGCATTCGAGGGACGCGTCGGCCACAACCCCGACGGGACCTTCAAGCAGACTCACTGCATTCTCGCCGATGTCACGGAGCGACAGAGGGCCGAGCGGGCCCTGCGCGAACGCACAGAGGAACTCGAGCGCTCGAACATGGAGCTGCAGCGGTTCGCCTACGTCGCATCACACGACCTTCGCGAGCCGCTCCGGATGGTCACCAGCTACACGCAGCTGCTCAAGAAGCGGTATGCGGGGCAGCTGGATGCGGATGCTGATGACTTCATCGGCTTCGCGGTGGATGGTGCTGCGCGCATGGAAGCGTTGATCGACGACCTCCTGGCGTACTCCCGCGTCGGCTCGCACGGGAATCCGTTCAAGGAAACCGATCTTGGGCCGGTGCTCGACGGCGTCCTCAAGGGACTGGAAGTCGCCATCGCCGAGAATGACGTCACGCTGACACATGACACGATGCCGACGGTCGTGTGCGACGCGCCCCAGATCGCCCAGATCATCCAGAATCTCATTGCCAACGCGATCAAGTTCCGCGGAGAGGATCCTGTGAGGATTCACCTCGGAGTCGAGCGAGCGGGCGAGGAGCACGTATTCTCACTGAAGGATAACGGCCTCGGTATAGACCCTGAGTACTTCGACCGAATATTCGTCATCTTCCAGCGGCTTCAGTCGCGAGACGACTTCGAGGGAAGCGGGATGGGCTTGGCGATCTGCAAGCGCATCGTCCAGCGTCATCATGGCCGTATTTGGGTCGAGTCGAAGCCGGGCGAGGGTTCCACGTTCTACTTCTCACTGCCTGTGTGACGTGATTCGGTGATTCCGTCCTCGTGGGCGCTGCGGTAGTATTCCAATAGGGGGGTCGTCGCGAATCGGGACGTGTCGCAGGGAGCTGGGAATGGTACCGAAGCAGATGGGGGCGGCCCAGTTCTCGACCACCTCGCTGGCTCATCAGTCCGCGAGCATCAGCGCGGCCTGCGGGGTGGACTTGTCGCCCCTCGACGCGACCTTTCTGGCCAAGTCGCTGAACGCGCGTATCGCTGCCACCTCCTCGGCGACCTCAGCGGAGTATCTCGCCATCCTCGGAAGTCGGAGTGCTGAGGTCGAGGAGCTCGTCAGATCACTACAGGTCGGTTACAGCGAATTCTTCAGGGCACCGCTGACGTTCGCCCTGCTCGGGCACTCCGTCCTACCCGCGATCCTTCGCCACAAGGCCGGGACCGACGGGTCGGAGATTCGGATCTGGTCGGCGGGATGTTCCGCAGGTCAGGAAGCCTACTCCATCGCAATCGAGCTCTTGGAGCTTGCCGAGTCACTCGGCTGTGAGATTCCGTTTCGTGTCATCGCGAGCGATGTGTCGGAGTCGGCACTCGCCACCGCGCGAGAGGGCCTGTACACCGAGGCTGAGGTGGGAAACGTCCGGCTGCGGCGGCTGAAACGGTGGTTCTCGGCCGAGGGGTCCTCCTACCGAGTCGTGCCCGAGCTGCGACGTGCAGTCGATTTCTCTGCCTACGACCTGCTCGACGACAACTCGTCGTGCCCGCCGGCGAGTATCTTTGGCGGCTTCGACATCGTGCTGTGCTGCAACATGCTCATCTACTACATGCCCGAGGCACAACTCTCGATTCTGAGGAAGGTTCATGGTTGTCTGCGGCCCGGTGCCTATCTGGTGACCGGCGAGGCAGAGCGCAGTACCGTGAGGTGCATGGGCGGTTTTCGATCGGTGGTTCCGGTGGCCCCGGTCTTTCGCAAACTCGACTTGAAGGATGACCGATGAAGCTGCGGAATCTCAAAATCGGAACACAGCTACGGCTGGGGTTCGGCATGCTGGCTGTGCTCGTCGTTCTCATCACCGGGTTTTCGTGGTACCAATCGAACCAGATTTGGCACGAGACCGAGGGCCTCTACAATCATCCACTCAAGGTACGCAGGGCGATCGGTGCGCTGACCGCCGACATCCTGAAGGCGCAGGCCCAGATCGCCAGCCTGTCTTCATCCCGAAACCCCCAAGAAGTCGAAGCCATCGCCCGCCAGATCGAGCTGTTGGGCGCAGACAGTGAGAAACAAGTCGACGCGATCTACGGGGCATACCTCGGCCCCAAGAAGGACGTTGATGCCATCGCAACTGCCTTGATCGAGACACAGGCCAGCCAAGCGGAGACCCTCAGGCTCGCACGAAGCGGCAAGATCGAAGAGGTGTCTGCTCGGCTTCGTCCCGAGGGTGTTGAGCGTGCGCAAACGGACGACATGCTGGCCCAGATCCTGACGGTTGACCAGTTCGCGCTCGCGCGTGGGGACAAGTTCTTCGCCGATGCGCAGAGCCACACCACATCGCTCAATCTGCGGCTGTTTTTGGGGGCAGGAGCCGCCCTTCTCCTGGCGCTCGGCATATCCTGGCTGGTCATGCGGGGAATAGTTCCTCCGCTAGAAGGACTGACAGTCGCCGCTCGGCGGTTTGGTGAAGGCGACCTGGACACGCGCGCTGACTTCGTGTCGGACAGCGAGATCGGCATGCTCTCGGCGTCGTTCAACAGCATGGCCGATGCGATTCAGGGACAAGTGGTCAGGGCCGAACGCTCAGCGCAGGTCATCGATGCCATGCTCGCCGAGAACGACGTTCATGTGTTCGCCCAAGAGCTCGTGCAGTCCCTGATGACGAGCTCGGGATCGCAAGTCGGAGCGATCTACCTGTTGAACGAATCCGGGTCGGCCTTTGAGCTGCTCGCATCGATTGGACTCGATGCCGGCGCTCGCGCGTCGTTCTCGGCCACTGATCATGACGGTGAGCTGGGTGCTGCTGTGGTCACTCGGCGCATACAACATCTCGCGGATGTGCCTGCTGACACTCGGTTCACGTTCGCGGGGGTAAGCGGCGAGTTCGTACCGCGCGAATTGCTCACGATTCCCATTCCGCACGGCCAGTCGGTCGCCGCGGTGATCTCCTTGGCCTCCGTCCGCGCCTACGACGAGGGGACACTCCGCATGATCGATGACGTGTGGGGTGCGCTGATCGCGCGCGTGAACGGTGTCGTCGCCGTCCGCGGGATCAAGACGTTGTCCCACAGCCTGGAACTGCAGAATCGTGAGCTTGATGCGCAGAAGCGCGAACTGTCGGCGCAGACGAGCGAGCTCACCGAGCAGAACACAGAACTCGAGATGCAGAAACGTCAGCTGGACGAATCAAACCGGCTCAAGAGCGCGTTCCTGTCCAACATGAGTCATGAACTGCGCACACCTTTGAACTCGGTGATCGCTCTCTCAGGGGTGCTGGGTCGCCGACTCGCCGGAAGAATTCCCACCAACGAGTACAGCTACCTTGAGGTGATCGAGCGCAACGGCAAGAACCTGTTGGCGCTCATCAACGACATACTCGACCTGTCGCGGATCGAGGCAGGCAAAGAGGAGCTCAGCATCGGTCGGTTCTCGATCCCAGAGCTGGTTGTCGAGATCCTCGAGATGGTCGCACCACAGGCCGATGAGAACTCCGTCGGCCTCGTCAACCAGATAGACCCCGACCTAGCGCCCGTGGTCAGCGACTCCGCGAAGTGCCGCCACATCCTTCAGAACCTCATCGCCAACGCAGTGAAGTTCACCGAGGACGGAATGGTCACTGTCTCAGCGCTTCAGTCTGACGATGAGATCCAGATCATGGTGACCGACACGGGAATCGGAATCGCAGCCGATCAGCTCCCGTACATCTTCGACGAGTTCCGCCAGGCCGACGACAGCACCTCTCGCAAGTACGGCGGCACCGGGCTTGGCCTGGCCATCGCCAGAGAGTACGCGCATCTGCTTTCCGGGGACATCACCGTGGTCAGCACTCCGGGCGAGGGCTCGACGTTCACGCTGCGGTTGCCGTTGACGCTGAACCTGCCGATCACAGAAGCCGATGAGGACGAGTTGCGCGCTCCCCGCGGGCCTGGACGCGTCCCGGCGGGCGATGGTCACAACGAGTGCATCTTGCTCGTCGAGGATAGCGAGCCGGCGATCATTCAGATGACCGACGTCTTGACCAGCCACGGCTACCGCGTCCAGGTGGCGCGTGATGGCCGAGAGGCGCTCGAGCAGATCGAACAGGTCGTCCCTGATGCGATGATTCTGGATCTGATGATGCCTGAGGTCGACGGCTTCGAGGTCCTGGACTCGATTCGCAGGCATGAGCGGACATCCCACCTGCCGGTGCTGATCCTGACAGCCAAGCACGTCACCAAGGACGAGTTGGGCTTCCTCAAGGAGAACGGCATCCTGCAGCTGATCCAGAAGGGCGACATCGACGTCGCGGGTCTTCTCGGAGCAGTCGAGCGAATGGTGGCTCCTGCTGCCGTCACCGTCGCTGCCCCTCGGACTGATGTCGCACCGCGTCCTGGCCGGTCAGGAAAACCTCTGGTGCTCGTCGTCGACGACAACGCAGACAACCGTCGTGCGGCCCGTGCCGTGCTCGAGGCGGACTACGACGTCGTCGAGGCGGAGGACGGTCGGGAAGCTGTGGAGAAGGCAGGATCACATGTGCCGGATGTGATCCTCATGGATATCGTGATGCCGGCGATGGACGGCATTTCTGCGCTGAAGGTGCTGCGCAAGGATCAGAGTCTGTGCAGCATCCCCGTGATCGTACTCACGGCGAGTGCGATGAGCGGGGATCGGGAATCGATAATGGCTCACGGGTTTGACGGCTACGTTTCCAAGCCAATCGACGCGGACGTTCTCGGCGAGACGCTGAATGCGGTGCTCGGCACGAAGGAGTGACATGAAGATTCTGGCCATCGACGATCACAGGGATAACCTCACCACGTTGACCGCGCTCATATCCGAGCACGTCTCCGCGGCCGAGGTACACACCGCGCTGAGCGGCCCGTTGGGCCTTGCGCTCGCCGCCGCCGAGGACCCCGACGTGATCCTTCTCGACGTGTTGATGCCGGGAATGGATGGTTACGCGGTCTGCGAGGAGATCAAAGCAAGCGAGGCGCTTCGGGATATCCCGGTGGTCTTTGTAACAGCTCTCGGAACGGACGTCGAAAGCCGAAGAAGGGCCATAGAGGTCGGCGCGGATGGATTTCTCGCCAAGCCCGTCGATGAGATCGAACTGATTGCTCAGATTCGTGCAATGGCAAAGATCAAAACCGTGAACAGGGTGCTTCATCTGGAGAAGAGTGAGTTGGCGAATCTGGTTGCCGAACGCACGATCAAGCTCGAACAGGAGCTGCACGAGCGCAAGCAGATCGAGCAGGCGCTTCGAGCCAGGTCAGAGGAACTGGAGCGCTCGAACATCGAGCTGGAGCGCTTTGCGTACGTCGCGTCGCATGACTTGCGCGAGCCGCTTCGCATGGTCACCAGCTATACGCAACTGCTCAAAAAGCGCTACGGCGGTCAGCTTGACGCTGAGGCCGACGACTTCATCGGGTATGCGGTCGAAGGGGCCACTCGCATGGAGGCGCTCATCCAGGCGTTGCTGGCCTACTCCTGCGTGGGCTCTCAGGGTCGCGAGTTTTGCGAGGCAAACCTTGGGTCGACACTGGACGATGTACTCAAGGGGCTTGAGGTCGCTATCGCCGAAAGCCAAGCCGTGTTGACGTGCGATGACGAGCTGCCGGTCGTCAACTGCGATGCATCGCAGATCGGCCAGGTGTTCCAGAACCTCATCGCCAACGCCATTAGATTCCGCCGAGATGAGCCGCCGAGAATTCATCTCGGCGTGAAGCTTGTCGGTGAGGAGTGGGTCTTCTCCATTGAGGACAACGGGCTCGGGATCGAAGACGAATACTACGAGCGCATCTTCGTCATATTCCGACGGCTACAGCCGCGTGATAAGTATGAAGGCAGCGGCATGGGCCTCGCGATCTGCAAGCGCATCGTCGAGCGCCACCACGGCCGCATCTGGGTAGAGTCCTCGCTCGGCCAGGGTTCCACGTTCTACTTCTCACTGCCTGCGTGAGCTTCGGCGCGCTGATAGGTGTGACGGGGTCGTTGGGGGAGATGGAGTCGTGCAGACTGGTGCCTCGCGCAACGTAGATTACGGCGCACGGGTGATTAACTCAGCGTGAGAGTGCTTCCTTTACACTAACGCAGTCAGGCTGCGCTGATCTTAGAGAAACCGCATTTCAGCCTATGTGAACCGCTCTCTTGCGTGGTGTCTCGCCCCATCATTTCCCACGTGCCTTCCCACGAATCCATGTACGAAGCTGCCAGATATGGTGGCAATGGGATTCATCAGATGCCAAGTGCATGCAACGATGACGACCCCCACCAAGACTGCCGGTGAGGGTCGTCTGTCGCTCGGGCCAGATGCCCTACCCTTCCGCAGAAGCCGCTAGCGATGAGACCGCGGCGGAATGCGCATCTTCGAGAGTCTGAGCCAGCAACACCCGAGTGGGTTCATCGATGTGGGTGTAGTGATTGGTCATGTCTTCAGAGCCATGGCCAGCGTGGTTTGAGATAGCGCCAGGGCGAGATCATGATCCATCTTGAGCAAGGAGAGAGGTCGAATACCTCAACTCATGCAGCTTCACCCGAGGGAGCTCAGATTCACCGCGAGTTCGCGCGTCCGTATATCACGAGGTCGCAACGATCCCGCTACGCGCTACCAATGAGCGAAATCATCCTAGGGCGCGTGCCGTTTATCGCCCGTCTGTGACCACCTGCATCATTTCATCCCTCGGATTCAGGGATAGGTTCAGCGGTTGAGGGTAAGCAAAGCGACGCAAACCCAGCCGAAGATCGGACGGTCTTGACGCTGAATCCCCAAAATAGCCGCAAGGCGATTTCGATTGTACGGCTTGAGCGGTCTTGGCTCTCCGCCGTGGGTCGATCGCCGCCTCGTCCTTCTCCGTGATTCGTACGCAGTTTTGTTCGGGAAGCTCAGATCCGCCGAATTGCACGAAATCGGTCACCAAGGTCGGCGAGAAGCGAATGGTGAGACCGCCCCGAGCACTCAGGCTTCAATTGAGTGGATCAGCCACTCACTGAGTCAGGAGGACCGATGAAACTGACCAAGAACCGAAAGGTGCGGGGGTTGCTTATCGCGGCTGCTGTAGTTGTAGCCGTGTTTGCGATGGCCATGTATGCCATCGGCTACACAACCCAAGGCGCCATAGGAATCTTCAGCCCTGCAGAGAGCGAGTATCACGTGGGGGACACCGTGGAGTACACGGTGCAACTGACCGGACCAAGCATCACACCCGACCCCGGCGACGAGGCGATTGTGGATGCGACCGGTACGGTCGATGTGCACGTGCACATTCCGTCTGATCCGTACGGCGGGCAGGCCCTCATCTCTGACGACCTAACGACGAAGCCGGGCTACAAGTACATTTGGACGTCCACCCGCTACGTGGTGAAGGACTCTTCTGATACGACGATCACCGACGTGCCGCTGGCGACTCCCGTGCTCAGCCACGTGATTGAGTCGACCGACGTGACGATGCCTGTTGCTGGCACCTACCAGATTCGAGCAAGCAGCCACTACATCGGCACGCTTGCAGCCTTGACGGTTACAGGAAACACCGTCATTGAGGACACTGAGCAGTCTGGTAGCACGATCGACACAGTGATCATGCCCGGAACCGAAATAACCATCGGCGCTGCTCCATCCATGGTTGCGTCCGGCGGCTTGGTCACATGGACTGTTACTGAGACAAACGATGGTCCGAGCTCTGTGCCACTGACAAGTCCATACGTGAACGTCGACGCAAGTACTGATAATGATGATGACGGCGATGTACATGTGCTCGACGCGGCAGACACCCACACCGGTGATGCCGTCAATCCAGGCGTTCTGGACTTCGGCGAGACATGGACGTGGACGTATACCACTAATCCCACCGCCGATCAGAACCTGATCGCGACTGGTCACGGTCTCGATCCGTTGGGCGCAGACGTCACATATGACCCGCCGCCGACCGCCGCGGGCGTCATTCACGACGCCGAAGAGCAGGATTCGGGCAGCGTCGATGTCATTCATCCGACGACGGTCACATCCATCAATTCCAACCTAACGGCCCTCGTTAGCGGTACCGCTACGCTGACGATCACCGAGCAAAACGACGGTGACGTCGACCTCACGAACCCGTACGTCAATGTCGACGCTGATGGCGGAGACAACGGCGACGTGGCAGTGCTGGACGCCACCGACACCCATACCGGCGACGCGGTCGACCCCGGCGTGCTGAACGTCGGCGAGACCTGGACATGGGTGCTTCCGGTAACCCCGGTTGCCACCACGACCTACACCGCCACCGGTCACGGCATGGATCCGCTCGATAATGACATCACCTTCCCGGCTGATGCTGATGAGCGGGACGCGGTCATGATTAGCGTCTACAGCCCGACAACGGTCACGACCATCTCTTCCAACCTTACGACCATCACAGCCAGCGGCATGGCAACACTGACGGTCACCGAGGAGAACGACGGCGACGTCGATCTCACAAGCCCGTACGTGAATGTCGACGCTGATGGCGGAGACAACGGCGACGTGGCAGTACTTGATGCCACTGACACCCATACCGGCGACGCGGTCGACCCAGGCGTGCTGAACGTTGGCGAGACCTGGACATGGCTGCTACCGGTAACCCCAGGTGACACCACGACCTACACCGCCACCGGTCATGGCATGGATCCGCTCGACAATGACATCACCTACCCGGCTGATGCTGATGAGCGGGATGCAGTCCGGATCCTCGTCATTCATCCGACGACGATCGCGACCGTTGGTTCCAATGTCACGACCATCGTACCGAGCGGTATGGCAACACTGACGGTCACCGAGGAGAACGACGGCGACGTCGATCTCGCGAACCCGTACGTGAATGTTGACGCCGACGGTGGGGACAATGGCGACGTGGCAGTGCTTGATGCTGCTGACGCCCATACCGGCGACGCGGTCGACCCAGGCGTGCTGAACGTGGGCGAGACCTGGACCTGGCTGCTACCGGTGACTCCGGTGGACACAACCACCTACACCATCACTGGCCACGGCATGGATCCGCTCGGCAACGACATCACCTTCCCGGCTGATGCTCAGGAGCGGGATTCCGTCACCGTGACAGTTGAACGGCAAGGCGGAGCAACCCGCACCGTCGGATACTGGCAGACTCACCTCACCTGCACGACTGAAGTGCTGGCGGATTGTGGCGGGTCGCTGGACATGGGTTGGAGCATGCTCAACAACGTCCCCGAGGTCATGGGCGTGCTGTGGTCCCAGCCTGCTAAGACGAGCGAAGGACTCAAGCGCAGCAAGCTCGCGTCGGCTAAGATCATCGCGTCGCGCCAGCTCGTTGCGGCAGAGCTGAATACGTGTCTCGAAAATGGGGCACCGATTCCCGACGTCATGTATGGCGGCAACACAATGTCGCTGATTGACGCTACGATTCTTGCTCTGCAGACGAGTAATACCAGTGAGATCTTGCGTCTGGCTGGCCTGCTCGATATGTACAACAACAGCGGCGATGACGTGCCGCTGATGATGACTGGCTGCATGGCCATGCCTCAGGATTCGAAGATGACAGCGGACTTCACCAAGCCGGACATGGTCTTCTAGTCCGGTGCACGAACGGACGCGGTCGCGTCATTCTCGGCCACGTCAGGATGAGGGGTCGCCCGATTTGGGCGGCCCCTCGTTCGTACTCGGAGAGTATTAGCGCGCCAGTGCTGAGAGGGCGGAATTCGGGGCCTCGCATTCGCTGTCCCACAGAGCGGTGGCCCCTGCTAAAATGGCAAGCGGCGTCCCGCGCGAACATGGGAAGCTTCGCGACAATCGGGCGATTAACTCAGCGGGAGAGTGCTTCCTTTACACGGAAGAGGTCGGGGGTTCGAATCCCTCATCGCCCACCACAAGAAACCGCAGGTCGTCGGAGGGCAGCGTGACGGCAGGGGAGGGCAGACTGAATCGCACGAACGTGTTGATCACGTCGGACGCACTCATCCAGTTCGCCGAGATTCCGCGCGTGCCGAGCGTGGCGATGAAGTTGCGAGCCTCCGTGAAGAGGTCGTTTCGCTGCGGGTCGGTCGCCGTCGGCGGCGTCGTGAGGATGAAGAAGAAGTCCCGCTCGGCAGCGTTGCCTTTGCTCATCAAGTCGGCCACGAACTCGATCTGGTCGGCGATGAGCGTGCGTCGGCCGCTCGTGGCGGCTCGCTCCATCAGCGTGCGCAGGTGGTTCATCTGCTCCTCGAGGTCGGCCGCGCGAGGGCCGATGTAGATCCGCACGCCGACGGTGAGTGAGTTGTAGGCCGCCTGGAATGCGTCGAAGTTCGCCGCCACGCCGCCAGCGTCCTTGAGCGTCATGTCCTGCGGCTGCACGCGCAGATGCACGGCGTAGGTGCCGTCAGTGAGCAACGTGTAGTCGCCCGTGGTCGATCTGAGCACGTCGGCCACGGGGATCAGGTCCGCCATCGTGTCGGCCGGTGGCATCTTAGCTTTGAGCATCGGTGATTCCGCCCTTCTCGATCTTGAGGTAGTAGCGCTTGGGCTCGCGGACCCAGCGCAGCGAGTTCTTGAGAAAGTCGGCCACGGTCACGTCGGCGACCGAGTCGGTCACGAGCCCCCAGCCGGTCATGATCCAGAGCCCTGCGGCGAGCAGCCCGACGAACACGACCCGCGTGGCAATTGCGGCGACGATCGCAGCCAGAGGGGCGGTGCCGAGCACGTAGTACATGTAGATCTGGTTGTGCCTCGGCACGTTGGGCGTGAGCACCTGCTTGCCGAGGGCCACGCGTGATGGGGCCAGATAGCCCTCGCGCTGTTCTTCTTCTGCTGTCGCCATTGCTTGCCGCCTCCCTTACCGGAACAACTGAGAGATTGCGGCCAGGATGCCGCCTGAGACGACGAGTGAGATCAGGGCCGCGGCTATGACGGGCCGTGCGATCGTCCAAAGACTCGGCCGGGTCTCCCCGGGGGAGAGGACGGCCTTGATCGCCGAGATGCCGGAGCGCGCGATCGCCGAGACGCTGACCACCGTGAGGAACGCGGCGCTCCAACCCATGATCTCGGTCGCGGCGGTCTGCTGGGCCACGGCTATCCGGCCCTCGCGACCGCAAGGCGAGCGAACTCGAACGTCGCCATGCGCGCCATCGAGTCCACGCCCGTCGGCGCGGCCTGGTGCGTCATCTGCCGGACGAACGCCGGCAGCGCGATTGTGCAGGCCATCAGCCCGATCATCGCGACGAACTCATGGACGGGGTCGGTTCCGAACCCTGAGATCTTGAGTCCGGTCACAAGGCCGATGATCGTGAGGTTCAGGAGATAGAGCTGCAGGGCCTGCGTGAACGCCAGCGTCAGGAGCTGCCGCGTCCACGCCGCGAACAGGGAGCGGTCCGGCGAGGCGAAGTTCAGCGCGAGCACCGGTCCGATGAACACCATGATCGCGAGCTCGACCGAGCGTTTCGTGACCTGGAAGAAGATCACGACGAGCCCGATGCCGAGGAAGAGCATGACCACAGCCAAGAGGAGCTGGCCCGTTGGGTTGGCCGCGGTCAAGCCGATGGCGACTAGACGCTTCATGACATCGGCCGCCTGGAGCTTGCTCGTGACGGCGCCGACTGCCGAGTTGGTCAGCACGTCGCTCGTGAGCTTGTTGCCGACATCGACGGCCAGCGTGACCGCGAGCGGGATCGACCAGATGAGCGCGGCCGCCCCAGCGGCGCGGATGAGCACCGAGTCGAGCGGGTCGCCGTCCTCGCCGGAGAGTTGCAGGATGTAGCGCGAATACACGTCGAGCCCGACCTTCAGACCGAGCACGGCCGTGGCGAACACCTGCACCGTGGTCATGGCGTTGACGACGGGAGCCCAGTGGATCAGCGCGGCGGACAGTGTCCCGACACTGATGAGCACCTTGGCGATCATGTCGAAGAAGCCGCTGAACACGCCGACGAGCCAGCCGTTCCACCAAGCAGTGATGGTGTCCATGAGCGGCTCTAGCCGAACTGCGTGATGAGGAACGGCACGAGCCACGGAAGCACCGCGAACGCGATGCACAGGGCTAGCAGGCCCCAGAACTGCTGCCAACGCTGCCGGCGCATGTGCTCGTCTTGCGTAAGCACCGCCATGGTGATGAGCACACCGCCGCCGATGACCGCGATCGTGGCGAAGATCAGCGTCACACCGGTCTGTACCTGCTTGGCGAGCATGTCGACCTTGGCGAAGAACCCTGTTATGTCGGTCACGGCCAGCGCGACTGTCGGCGTCGCAGCGGCCAGCGCGAACGTCGCGGCCACCAGTGCGGTGCGGCCCTTCTCGTGTAGTCCCCTCATCGCTCCACTCTCCTTTGTCGAGTCCCTCATCTGTCAACGCCCACACGATCGGCGGGCATCCTTGTCGGTCCGGGCCGTTCTTGGCCCATGAGCCTGAGTCCTTCGGGCAGGAGCTCTTCGCCGCGCCAGATCGGCGGCAGGTCGATCTCGCGGACGGCGCGCGCGTCCTGGCGCGAAGCCCGCACCTCGCTTGCGTGCTGGGGGTCGCCGAGGCCGAACGCCTCGTCGACTGAGAGCAGCGAGAGATCCGGTACCGGGAAGAGAGCCGCGTTCATCCCGCGGCGCACCACAAGCGCGCCGTCCAACTCTGGGGAGAGGCGCGCAATCTCGTCGGGCATGAGGACGGGGCGCGAGGTGAGCTTGTCGGAGCGCGAAGTCGTGTGGCTGGCTCCCACGAGCCCTCCGCTGTTGCGCTGAGAGGACCCGCCGTCGCGCACCATGATCGTCTTCGTGCCGGTCAGGTCGCTCATGAGCCGATGCGTCTTGCCCGACGCGCTGGCGAGGTAGACGATCGCCGAGCAGTTGCCGCCGATGAGAGATGCGGCTTCCACGCGTCCCTCGGCGTAGCGCTCGAGCTGCTCGATGCTCTGGACGACCATCAGGAGCCGAATCCCTCGGCTGCGGGCCATCGTGAGCATGGAGACGAACTCCGGGATCTTGGGGATGTTGCCGAATTCCTCGAACAGGATGTTGACCTGCACCGGAAGCCGCCCGCCGTGGGCGTTGGCGGCCTTCACGAGTGCCTGGTAGAGCTGCCGCACGTAGATTGTGACCATCACGTTGTAGGCGTCTCGCTCGTCCGGCGTGATGATGAACACCGCCGACTTGCGCAGTCCCACGTCGGCCAGGTTGTGCTCGGAGCGAGCGGTGAGCGCGGCCATGTTCCTGTTGCTGAAGATCTTCAGCGCATTGGCGGCCGTCGTGTACATGCTCGACGCGGTGTTGCCTGTGGCGAGGCTCGCGGCGAGGTAGGCGACCTTTGCCGGGTGCCGGTCGTCCAGACCCTCGATGATCTCCTTGAGGGGATAGATCGTCTCTTGCCGCATGCTCCCGGCACGCATCGCCGTTCGCTCCTTGCCGTACGTTCCGAGCGCCCGGTAGACGTTGAACATGTTGCGCGAGAGAGGGTCGATGGCCTTCGGCTCGCTGGCGACCAGAAGCGCCGTGGCCGCGATGATCGCCTCAGCGCTGGCATTCCAGAACGCTTCGTTGCCGCCATGCCCGCCAAGCTGTGCCGAGACGATTGTCTTGGCGAGTTCGTGAGCCATGTCCTCGGCGTGTGCGATCTCGGCCGACCAGATCAAGTCGACGATCAGGTCCAGCGGCGACCACTGGACCGATCGGGACGGATCCCGCAGGTCGATCGTGTCGACGCGGTAGCCCTTGGCTTTGAGGTGCTCGCACGTGGTGAGGTAGAGCTCGCCCTTGGGATCCGGGATGACCATCGATTCGCCGAGCTCGCCGAGCGCGTAGATGCTCGGCAGCACGATCCGGCGGGTCTTGCCCGAGCCGGTGGAGCCGATCACGAGGACGTGGCCTTCTGAGCCCGAGAGGTAGTAGGCCTCCTTGCGGCCGCGCTCGGCAGGACGGCCGCCGATGACGAAGCCCGAGACGCCGGGAGCCGGTGTCGTGCCTGGCGACCAGGTGACGGCGGAGGCTTCGAGTTCGGCGGGGGTCATGAGGTTGGAGGTGCCGTGTTCGCCGCGGCCGGCTGCCGGTGGGATGCCGACGACGACGCCGGCGCCGTTGGAGCGCGCGCGCATAAGGTGGCCGGAGATCCAGACCCACCAGGTGACGATTGCGGCGATGAGTAGGAGTGAGAGGGTAAGCGTGAACGGGCTTGTGACGACGGCCAGCCAGCGGGTGGGGAGGGGCGCGTGCGCCCACGTGGTCAGCGGCGAGGGGTGCGCTGCTCGGTCGAGGGTGAGAGAGGCGAGGGCGGAGAGAGCTAACGGGATGAGGGCGGCGGCCAGGCATGCCACCACGCCGGTAGACGCGACTCGCCAGATTTCGGCCTTCCGAGCCACGTGCACCTCCCTGACCTCAGCGTCTTGGATCGAGCTGGGGTGGAAACTAGCACAGGCGTTCGGCGGTCTCGGACTTTCCGATTGGAGGGGCACTTCAATACCCACGTCGTCTCACCTTCGCGTCTTGCATCGAGGTGGCACCTCGGCGAAGAGTGCTCAGGCCGGGAACAGCGAAGACCTAGGTTCGAAAGATCGGTGTCACGCGTTGGAGGCTATTGTGTGGAGAGCCTATTCGTAGCTACTGATGCTTGGCCGATCGACGGCCATGGATAATCATTCTTCGAGGAGTTGATGGCCGTGAATCCGATAGAGCTTCCAACAGACGATGAGTTCTTCGATCTTGCCCGCAATGCCCCAGACAAGGCGGTTGAGGTTGTGACGGTAGTCATGGGCCGCCAACTCGTCGGCTACCTGACCAAGCGCCTCGGCAACCGTCAGGAAGCCGAGGACTGCCTGCAGGAGATGACGATTCGGCTGATGAGCGACCTGCCGACATACGACAAGAGCATTCCTGTCACCAACTGGGTCTACCTACGCGCGAACTGGACAATGCAGAAGATGCGACAGCACGTCGCGCGTTCTCTCGTGCAGGACCGTGAGAATGACCAAGCACCCGGCGTTACGCGGTTTGGCTCCGACTCTATGACCAAACTCAAGGAATCGGCGGGCGCCTACTTGGCGGGGCTAGCCAAGCCAAAACGGGATCTTATGGAAAAGCGGCTGGTTCTTGGCTGGACGCACGAGGAGATAGCGGCAGAGTGCGGCCTCAACGCGGATGCCGTTCGTAAGGCGTACTCCCGGGTATTGGCGGCGTTCAAACGCACCCTGGAAGAACAAGGGCTCTGGCCCTGACCCTCATTCCCCCGAGACACGCGGAGCGAGAAACAGCTACCGGAGGAGCAGAAGAAAATGAATCCGACAGACGAGTTCGTGAAGATGATTAATGAGGAAGCCGCCGCATGGCAACCATCGGACGACGAGCACGCTGATGACCTGGCGGAGCTACTGATGGAGTCCATGCTGTCGAGTGGCGCGATTCGCCCCGAGACTTACGCCGCCTTGAACGAAGCAGTTAACGGAGTTTCGATGGAAGAAGTCGGGCCCGATGTCAATCGTATTCTTGGCCGCGGTTTTGGAATGATGCTGAGGGTGCGCCGGGAGGCGGAAGGCAGAACACTCGACGTCGTCGCGGCCGAGGTGGGAATTGACGGCCTGATCGCCGGACGAGTCGAAGCTGGACGCGCCAATCCTTCCGTCCTGTCACCGAGAGTGTTGGCGGACTGGCTGGCCTGCCTCTCGTTTTCCGCGGCCGACATGAAGGCTGCTCTATTGTTGGCGTTGCAGCATGTGAACCGCACGACGGTCGAACTTGGGGCGAGTTTCGCCAGATCAAAGGACGTGGGCGGGCGGGGCCATGCTCTCAGTAGGACAGAGGCCAACGAATACTTCGATCGCGTCTCCGCAATGCGCGACAGGCGGGGGATCTAGAGCAGCTTCAGATTCGTCAGGCGAATGGTCAATACTTCTCGGCTAACAACGTACTTCGACAGCATGGCTTCGAAATCGAGCCCAGCGGCACGGCTGGCGAGGATGTCTGCCTTCGGAATGAGGAAAGCCGAGGCGAAGTAGTTCGCCTCGGCTTCCCATACTTTTGACCCACTCAGAGTCTCTTCCTCGTAGCGATCAAGCCGTTCCCGTTCGTGATCTAGGACGTAGTGTCCGATTTCGTGAGCCACGCTGAACCGTCTGCGGTTCAGTGGAGCTTTTCCGTTGACGTAGATGATCTTCTCTATGGGCGCCAGCAACGCCTCATCACGCATCCTGCGTTTGACGACCAGACGCAGGGTGAGCCGGGCCGCCGCCGCATCGACGTCAACGGGCACGGCGAGGCCCAGATCCTTGTGAAGCTTTGCTGCCAACCTCTCGCAGTGAGCAACCCTCGCCGGCATCGGCGTCCCCTCTCCAGTGTCACGCCCCCGAGGCTATAGGTTGAGGGCATCGATGACAAGGATTCGGAACAGCGCGCAATCGGCGACGGTGAGCGGTGTTGTCCCGAACATGTCAGTGCCGTCTGGCAACAATGAGAGGCCGTGTCCAGCGGCCCGGGAGGCCGGGTTGCATCAGAGTAAGGAGACTTCCATGAACGAGCACGACGAGCGGGTGCGCGAAGACGAAGAGATATTGCGCGAAGATCAGGAGCGGATCCACGAGGACCAGCGTCACGACAAGGGTGTAACGGTGACTGTTAATCAGAAGCCGGTCTTCCTCACGTCGCACCGAGTGACAGGACTGGACATCAAGCGGGCCGCCGTCGCCCAGGGTGTTGAGATCCAGGAGGACTTCCTTCTGACACTCGAAGCGCATGCGGGTCACGATGCTCGTGTCATCGGTGATGACGAGAAGATTCCGGTCACTGCGCATTCGGTCTTCACCGCCAACGACGGAGACGACGATTCCTGATGAAGCCCAATGTCGAAACGGCGCTCAACCAGATGCGCGAAGGACTGGCCGGCCATGCCCTTCAGGTCATGGAAGATCCTGATGGCGGGGCCTACGTCATCGTCGAGGGACTCCACATCGGTCGATGCTTTGAGCCTAGTGTCTCATGGGTCGGCTTCCACATGACGTGGTCCTATCCGGAATCGGACGTCTATCCCCATTTCATCGACCCGGCCGTCCGCTATACAGGGACTGGGGCGGCGCCAGTGGACCACCCTGAGGGGCCGCTACCCTCCGCGATGGCGCGCGGGCAAGTCATGCCCGGGTTCGAGAAGGCGGCGATACAGGTGTCGCGGCGTTCAAACCGGTGGAAGCCGTCAACGGATACGGCACTGCATAAGCTGCTGCGCGTGATGTCGTTCTTGGAGGGCCACTGATGGCTGATTCATGGACCCTTACCATGGACGAGCATCTATATACGGAGCTGATGCAGCACTTGTTCCCGGGGGATGGGGACGAACATGGCGCCGTCATAGCGGCAGGAATCACTCGCTCGTCGCGCGGCACGCGTTTGCTTGCGCGGCATGTGCTCAAGGCCGTCGACGGCCTTGATTTCGTTCCGGGGCGCTGGGGACACCGCATGCTAACGGCGCAGTTCGTAAGCGACGGAATCCGTTTCTGCCGCGATCACGGCCTCACGTATCTAGCAGTGCACAACCACGGTGGTCGGAATCATGTCGAGTTCAGCGACGCCGACAACCACTCTCACGAACGCGGCTACCCGGCGCTGTTGGATATCTCCGACCAGCCGGTCGGGGCACTGGTCTTTGCTGAGAATTCCGTGGCTGGCGATATCTGGACGGTTGATCGCCAGCGCCGTCCAGTTGGGCAAACCGTTGTGGTCGGCAGGAACCTACTCCGACTCTATCCTTCGCCACCACCTCCACCTCCGAAGGCCGATCTGACGTTCGATCGGCAGGTGCGGTGGTTTGGCGACAGAGGGCAAGCACTTCTGGGAGGGCTGAAGGTGGGCGTGATCGGCGGCGGGGGCGTTGGGCTTCCCTTGGCGACCATGTTGTCGCGGCTTGGCGTCGGCACACTTCTTGTGATCGATCCCGACCGCGTCGACCCGACCAATCTACCGCGTCTCGACGCGCGACGACTCGACGCCATGATGCCCCTTCGCCGGTTAGGGCTTCAGTCTGTGGCCGACCGTCTTTCGACTAGGAAGGTCACGCTCGCGAAGCGGCACGCGAAGCGAGCGAATCCGACAATCCGTTTTGTCGGGATCGCTCAGAATGTCATTGAGCCCGAAGCGGCGAAGGAGTTGCAGGACTGCGACTTCATCTTTCTCGCTGCCGATTCCCATCAGGCAAAGATGGTCTTCAACGCCATCGTGCACCAGTTCCTGATACCAGGCATCCAGATGGGCACGCGTATCGAGAGCGAGCCCTTCTCAGGTGGGGTGCGGGATATCCGTACGAATGTCCGACTCGTCCTGCCCGCTTCAGGCTGTTTGCGATGTGCTCGTCTGATCTCGCCAGCGAAGCTGCAAGATGAGTCACTGAGTTCACATGAACGAGACCGTAACCGCTACGTTGACGAGGTTCACGCGCCCAGCGTGATCACCTTCAACACGATGGCGGCTGCTCAGGCCGCGAATGACTTCTTGCTCATGATGGGCGGAATGATCGATCCGTGCGCGCCCTTGGACCACCTGCGAATTCGTCCCCGCGAACGCAAGATGGAGCCCATCAAAGGGCTTCCAAAGGAGCCGGATTGCCCAGACTGTGGGGGTGAGTCGTCTAGCCGACGTGCGAAAGGCGATTCAATTGAGCTGCCTCTCCCTCAGCGGTAAGCGCAGCCCCTCGCCATCGAGCTCGCAGAAAGGGCGGGCATACATTGAGCACTCGAGACATCACTGGAGTTGGCTGCGTTTGGGCCCAGGGTACATGCCTCTCTTCTCCATCAGCAGTATCTTGGGATCACGGATTTCGCTATCGAGCACCTTGAGAGCTCATCAGAGATCTATTCGAAATGGTGAAGGAGCTTCTTGCGCCGCGCCAATTGCGGAACGGAAAGACCGTCATCATCGACGATCTGCATCGCTCTTTCGACGTTCCACGACCATTCGGCTCCTGAAAGATCCAGGCCAGGCTGATCAGCCATGGCCCCGAGACTGTAGTGGGCCATCGCCACGCCCATTTCCTCAAGCTGGTCCTGATCGTAGGGAATGAGCGTGTCAAAGACGGGGCGCCTCGGGCGAGTACGGATTTCTTGCATTCCGCAGGGTTGCGGGCCAACGGCAAGGCGGACCAAGGAGTCCATCAGCGGATGCGACCAAACGACTGCTGGGCGTCCGCCATCTCGCGTGGTTCGACGCACTAGGCGAAATGGGATATCCAAGGCGGGCAGCACACGCAGGCATCCTCCGTCGTCGACCGCGTACCACAGCCGGTCGGGTGGGTACTCGCGCTCGACGGTCTTTCCCCGCGGGTCCCGCAATTGCAGCCCACCGCCCATTCGCGCCAAATGTCTGTCGAGTTGTTCTACGAGCGCCCTGCGAGACACGCGTCTGTAGCACTTGACCTCGGTGACACCGAAGACGAGGAGGTCACCATCTGCCGGGAGCCGTCGGGAGGATGTGCCATCGTCGAGCACAATCTCCATCTCAGGCGTGGCCGGCGCGCAGAAGATGCCGTCAGCGCCTTCGCGCCACTCTTCGAACACACCGCGCTCGTCGGTGTCGCTGCGGCGCAGCCGCCGCGACCACACGCCGCGCTTGAACGCGGCACTCGCTGGAACACGCCCGGTTGCCTTCAACGTCTGAAGATGCTCGACGCAGAGCGGAATCGCCAGGCATTCGGCCAGCGCGCCTTTCGGCTGGATGACCATCTGAGACAGAACGTATTCGACGGCGCGTTGGACCTCGTCCACCGGAAGAGGATCGCCGGATAAGAGGCAGGACAGACGATTGCGCTGCAGTCGCTCGGTCCGGGGATCGATGCCGACGGAGCAGAGCGCCTGCAGAAGTAGTTCTGAGGCCCTCTGCTCGATCGCGATCTCGGAGGCGGCCGGGTCGAGTTCTGCGCGTGCCGCATCCATGAGGCAGAACCCGAGCCCCTTGCGATCGGTCACGTTCCTCGCGAAGATCTCGACCGAGGGCAGGCGATCAGGCTCGCCCATGGTTATCCAGCACCCGGTAGGCTGCTCACTGGACCGACATCGCTTTCTTCTCTCAATCGGATGCTTGGGCAGATGGGTCGGATGATTGTCGGATGATTGCACTCGAAGACGGAATCGGATGATTGCGCGAAGCCGTCGGATGACGGTTCTCGAATGATTTCATTCTGAACGGACTTCTTTCGGAACGTAGCGCACCGACCGGCCTGCGCCTCTGCGCTCGAGCAGGTTGAGCTCGACGAGGCCCACCAGATCGCGGTGAGCGGTATCCCGAACAACCTCCAACGTCTCCATGGCCCACCCAGTCGTAACGTCTCCTTCTTGCAGGGCGTGCTCAAGGATGGCTCGCTGACGTGGATTCAACTTCGCGTCAACGGCTGGTGACAGCGTGACGAGACTCTCAGGAGCTCGAAGACGATCGATGTCCTCGCCCGGTCCAGGGAGCGTGACCTGAAAGTAGCCGGTATCTGTCGAGAGCGTCGGCTGCTCCAAGCCATGGTCGAGCATCTGGTCGCGCATGCGCCGAAACCCGCTGCCACGCTCCTCTATCCGCTGGAAGTACGACAGACACTGCGCCAAGACGGGATTGCGCGAACAAGGTCGGTATCTGCCGCGTCGGAGGTTCGCAAGCGTGATGGGGGAGGGAGGAAGTCCGGGACTCGAGATGACCACCCTGTCGGAGAAGACCTCGAGGAGGATCTTGCGACCGGCGTCCTCGTACTGGCGGTGCACCATCGCGTTCACCAATGCCTCGCGCAGGGCCTCTACCGGGTATTCGTCGAGCCGCACGCGATTCAGTCCAACCACCCTCATCGGATGGCGGGTGTTGCGGTCCACAAAGGCGATGGCCCGCTCGACGGCGCGCGGAATCGGCTCCCGGATGTCCTCGTGGTCACGCGGTTCGCTGTCGAGTTCGGCACCTCGGTAGACGTCGGCCAGCACACGGCATTGCGGGAACACCGCCGAGGGATCCCTGGCCAACAGAAGCACTCCCGCTCCGGTGGCGAAGTACTCGCCAGAGGCGGTCTCCCGCCAGATCAGTCCGCGCAGGGCGGCGCCCGACAGCAGGTCGCTCTCAGACAGCTCGGCAGGTTCACGCTGCTCGGCCGCTGCGATGAGGCGACGAGCCACGTCCTGGTCTAGATCGGCCCACCGCACCCGGTTCAGCGGCTGGGATTCAAAGGGCGAGGTCGCCGCGATGGTCTGATCGGCAATCTCGTTCTCGTCGCTCGTCGGCAAGATGCCGAATCGGGCTTCCAAGAGCTTGACCAGAGCGAGCCGCACCTCCTTCTGCAGCTCGATGACGTTGCCGAACCTCTTGTACTTGAGGCCATCGGCATCGATCTCCTTGAGCAACGCCGCGGCTCCCTCTTCCCGAGCCACGTGCCGGTCGCCCTTGATGAAGGCGATGATGGGCAACCCAAGCTCTTTCGCGCGCCGATACTCCGCATGGGTAATCGTCAGGTCGCCGACGCGGGCGCCCTGTTGGCTGCCCACGATGACCAAGTAGACCTGACACCCTTTGAGGCACTCGAGACAGTCTTCCATGGCCTTGGTCGGAGACGCCGGCTCGAATTCGTAGAGCACGGGTTCGCAGTGGGAAGACAGGAACGGGTCGGTGTTCACGAGGTTCTGCGCGATGAGGCGCTCGTCTTCGAGCTCCTTCTGGACCGAACTCACGAACACGCGGATCTTCTCGGTCATTCGTGTGGCTCCATCCGCCTGAGACCTCTCGTTGCCGATTGCCCCCTGGTTCATGTTGACTTGATCCCTGCGGCCCGGGCGGCATGCCGATTGTACCGCCCCGGACGCGTGCGCGGCGTTCAGTATGTTGCTGACTGATGGTCAGAGGGCGAGGCGATTGCGGCTCCTTGCGCACCGGGACTACTCGCTTGCTCGCGCGCCCGCAACTCCACTGCGGCCGCCCGCGACTTGCGGCCCGATTTGGTGCCCGATTTGGTGCCCAAATACATGGTGAATGTTGGTACTCGTTGGGACCTATTGGGACTCACCGCAGCTCTGCTGTACCAACGAGTCCCAATAGTCACCAACAGTCACAAGCACAATCAGGATTCGAATTCCCTTGGGGGCACCA
>CAYMAN010000009.1:0-79826 GCA_964388455.1 uncultured Eubacteriales bacterium | reverse complement strand
CTCGGTGAGGCCGTCCGCTACTCCTGGGGCGAGGGCTGGCGCGTGGACGGAGGGCTCCGTGCGCAGACAGTCCTCGTCGCCTTCGGCTCCTGCGGAACTGCGCGCGGAACCCCCCGACCACGCGTCAGCCCTCTTACTCAGCAACACAATCGGCCTGACCGAGCCGGCGAGCAATTCAGCCTCAAGGGCGTTGACTTCGCAGTAGGCGCTGGCAGCTTCCAGGTCCGGGACCATGATCGCGAGCGGCTTGCCCCAGCGGCGCTTGCGTTCGCGCAGTGCGGTGACCGCGGCGGCGTTGGTCGCGTCGCACGCCAGGTGGAACCCGCCCAGCCCCTTGATCGCAAGCACGCAGCCGTCGAGCAGGAGGTTGGCGGCGGCGGAGATGATGGCGTCGTTGCGAGCAGCTTCGGAATCTCGTTCCCTGTGGCTGCGAGGCGACATCTCGAGATCGGCGCTCCAAGCCCAAGAGGGATCCAGTGCGGGGGTCTGGGGTTCAGGGTTCGTCTGCCGCGATGAAGCAGGTGAGGGTCGGGGGGATGCCACGCGCAGTTCCGCAGGCGGGGAAGCTGGCGAAACGAGCCGGTGGCTCGTTTCGCCAGCGAGGGCCCCCGCCGAGGACTGTCCGAGCATGGCGTCCCCCCGACCCTCACCGGCACCACCGTTCAGATACAGCCGCGGCCCACAAACAAAGCAAGCATCCGGTTGCGCGTGAAACCGCCGATCCCGAGGATCGCCGTACTCCTCGGCACATTCGGGGCACATCGGGAAGTCGCACATCGAGGTCATCGGCCGGTCGTAGGGGACGTCGCCGATGATCGTGAAGCGCGGCCCGCAGTTGGTGCAGTTGATGAACGGATACCGGTACCGACGGTCGCCCGGCGTGTTCAGCTCTGCGAGGCAATCGGGGCAGGTGGCGATGTCGGGGGAGACGAGCGTCATCGCGCCTTCCTCGGCACGCGAGGGGCGGATCGAGAAGTCGGGGAAGCCCTCGGGCTCGACCTCCTCGGCGATGATGCTCTCGACGACGGCCATGGGCGGGGCGAGCTCACGGATCGCTGCGGGGAAGGCAGCGACGGTCTCCGCGTCACCCTCGATGACGACGTACACACCATCGCTCGCGTTGAGCACCCAGCCGAGAAGGCCGCGTTCGACCGCGAGGTTGTAGACGAACGGGCGGAAACCGACGCCCTGGACGATGCCCGTGACGTGGAGCGACAGCGCCTTCACGACGGGCGGGCCGAACCGTGGCGCGAGTCGGTGTTCCTGCGATGCTTCTCGCCGGCGACGAACCGGTTGTTGATGTGCACGAACAGCGCGTACGCCTGGCCGAGAAGTGCCAACGACTGCTCGGCGGTCTCCTTGGAGAGCGACTCGCGCTGGCCGTCGAAGGCCGCGTCGTGGATGAAGGCGTTGCGCTCGGTGCGCAGCGCGCGCCACTGCCGAGGGAACTCCGAGAAGCCGGCTTGGGTCGCTGCGTCCTCGAAGTGCACGCCCGTGAGCGTGGGGAACAGTTTGCCGAGCCGCTGGCCCACTGAGCGCTGCGTGTCGAGCACGCCGGCGCGCAGCTTCACACTCGCGCCCTCGGCGGCCATGATGCGCGCGAGCATGTCTTCCAGTAGCGTCTCGAGGAACGTCGCGACCAGAATCACCACGACCTCGTGCTCGCCATCGGCATGATAGCGGCGGATGCGCGAGTCGACACGACGGATCCGCTCCGCAGGGAAGGCCTTGCGACCGTCGCCGGGCGAGCCACACTCAGGGCAGTTCGACTGACCGCTGACAAACGGCGGCTTGGCCGAGAGGTGACCGCACACCGGACACTCGCGGTACGTCGGGGCGCCGTGCGGCTGTGGCGGTTGGTGATCGCGCTGCTGGTTCTCCATGAGTGCGATTCTACCCGAGAGAGGCTGGGCCGTGTCCGCACACCGGGCAGTCCTGCATCACGAGCGGCTGCTCCAGCTGACACGCATCGAGCAGCGTCTGGTCGGCGAAGATATCGCGCGTCGGACCGTCCGCCGCGACGGTGCCGTTGGCGATGATGATGGTGCGCTCGCAGAGGTCGAGCGCCATGTCGAGGTCGTGCGTCGCGATGATCTTGGTGTGCTCAAACGTGCCGAGTAGCTCGATGAGCCTGCGCCGAGCCCGCGGGTCGAGGTTGCTCGTCGGCTCGTCCATCACGAGGATGTCGGGGCACATCGCGAGCACGGTGGCGATTGCGACCGCACGCTTCTCGCCGCCGGACAGCCGATACGGGGGGCGGTCCTTCAGGGCCAGCGCCCCTACTCGCGTCAGTGCGTCGTCGACGCGCGTGTCGATCTCGTCCTCGGGCAGCCCGAGGTTGAGCGGACCAAAACCTACATCCTGCCCGACCGTCGGCATGAAGAGCTGGTCGTCGGGATCCTGAAACACCATTCCCACTGTCTTGCGGATGCCTGAGAGTGTGCTCGCGGTGACCGGCACGTCGCCGATGCGGACACTTCCCTCGGCGGCGCTGTGCAAGCCGTTCAGGTGCATGAGCAGCGTCGACTTGCCCGCGCCGTTGGCTCCCACGATCGCGATCGACTCACCGTGCCCGATCTCGAACGACACGCCCTGCAGCGCGCGCGTCCCGTCGGGGTAGGCGAAGCCGAGGTCTTTGACCGAGATGCTGTGATGGCTCACGAGATCACCTTCGTGACGAGCCCGCCGACAAGCAGCGGGACATTGACGAACCGGAACACGACGAACAGCGCCGACCAGCCGAGTAGAAACGCCCAGTCGCGGCCGGCCATGCGTAGCGTCGACCGCGTACGCACGTGGCCGTCGAACCCGCGGCACTGCATCGCGTCGAAGACGCGCTGCGCGCGAGCAATCGAGCGCAGGAGCAAGTGCCCCAGAATGCTGCCGTAGACCCGAATGCCCATCCCGCGGTTGTCGAACGAGCGCAGCGACCGAGCGCGGGCGAGCCGCATGACCTCCTCGGCTAGGACGAAGATGTAGCGGTAGAGAAAGAGCAGCTGCGTCGAGAGGACGTCGGGCACGCCGAGACGCTCGATGCCCGCGCAGACGCCGGTCATGCCCGTGGTGGCGATGAGCATCAGCGCCGCGCTCGTGGTGAGCAGGAATCGCATCATGATCGATGCGTAGCTGACCCAGCCGCCGGTGACCGCGATGGGACCGATGGTTCCGATGATGGCCTGGTCGAACAACGGGTTGAAGACGCCCACGACCAGCGCGAATGGTGCCGCGATCGCGAGCCGCACTCCCAGCTCGCGCGGCGGCATTCCGCTCTCGCTCATGAGCACGATCGGGAAGATCACAAACGGCAACAGCGCGAGAAGCTGGTACTTGCCGAGCGACACAACGCAGACCAGGAAGACCACCGTCGCCAGTACCTTGGCGCGTGGGTCGATGCGGTGCATAGGAGTGTCTCGGCCGGAGAACTCGTCGAGCCAGCCGAGACGGTAAAGCCCGGATTCCAGAGTGGACATCGCGGGCGCCTAGACGAGACCGTCGCCGGTGGTGGTTGCCACGAACTTGCCGTGCTTGACACCCTTGGTGCCGATGAGCGCGTCGGCGATGCGCTTGATCTCGCCCGCGCGGCCGCGCAGCACGATGACCTCGAGGCAGTGATGGGTGTCAAGGTGGATGTGCAGCGTCGAGAGGATCTCCTCGTGATGCGAGTGCTGCTGCTCAGTCAGCTTGTCCGAGAGGTCCGTGGAGTGGTGATCGTAGACGAGTGTGACGGTGCCCACGGCGTCGGCCTCGGTATCTGCCCACTGATCCTCGACCAGCGTGTTGCGGATGAGGTCACGCACGGCCTCCGAGCGGTTCACGTAACCCTTCTGGGCGATGAGCGCGTCGAACTTCTCGAGCAGGCGCTCGTCGGTGGAGACGCCGAAGCGGATGACGTCAGACATGGAGACTCCCTCTGGTGGGCGCGGTGCGTGTGCGCGGAGCGGGTGGTTCGTGTCACGAGCCGCCCACCCGCCGAGCAGTACGTGCGAACTGGTCGGAATCGCTTGACGGCGCGTGGCGAGGCTCGTACCGTCGGGGTCAGAGTAGCACGATTGTTGAGTCGGTAACACTCGCGGTGGACGAGTTGCGCGCAACAGCGCGGGGGGAGGTCTCGGCACATGCACATGGCAGATGCGTTGATCTCACCGGCGGTGGGCGGCGCGATGTGGGCGGCAACGGCCGTGACCACCGTCTACTGCGCGCGCAAGATCCGTGAGGAGAACGACCTGTCGCGGATTCCCCTGATGGGAGTGGCCGGCGCGTTCATCTTCGCCGCGCAGATGCTGAACTTCACCATCCCCGGCACCGGTTCGAGTGGACACCTAGGCGGCGGGCTGATGCTCGCGGTGCTACTGGGTCCGCACGCGGCGTTCCTGGTTATGGCCTCGGTGCTCACGGTGCAGGCGCTCTTCTTCGCCGACGGTGGCCTGCTCGCGCTGGGCGCGAACATCATGAATCTCGGTTTCCTTACCGCGTTCATCGCGTACCCGCTCGTGTATCGATCGATCGCCGGCAAGAACCCGAAGCGCGGGCGCATCATCGCGGCATCGATGCTTGCCGCTGTCGTGGGGCTGCAACTCGGCTCACTCGGCGTGGTGCTCGAGACGACATTCTCGGGCGTCAGCGAGCTGCCGTTCTCGGCGTTCGTGCTGCTGATGCAGCCGATCCATCTGGCTATCGGGATCGTCGAAGGAGTCGTGACGGCGGCGGTCATACTGTTCGTCCAGCAGGCGCAACCGGAGCTCCTGACACGACGCGCTCAGGGGGAGACGCTTGCGGGTCTCAGCTTGCGCCCCGTGATCGTCGGACTCCTCGTGGCCGCGGTTTTTGCCGGCGGTGTGCTCTCGTGGTTCGCATCGAGCAACTCTGACGGCCTGGAGTGGTCAATCGCCAAGGTTGCCGGATCGCGCGAGCTCGAGACCACCGATCCTCTCACCAAGGCCCTGGCTCGCATCCAGGAACGCACCGCGTTCCTGCCGGACTACGCTTTCAAGGAGCCCGTCTCGAACGGTGCAGCCGCGGTCCCTGACCCAGAGCGGTCATCGCCGGTCCCGGCGGGCACCGGCCAAGCAGGCCTCATCGGCGGAGCGATCGTGCTCGCGATTGCGGCCGGCATCGGCTGGATTCTCAAGCGCCGCTCCGACGGACGCGCGGACAAGCGCAAAGAAGGCCCCTCGCTCGAGGAGCCTTCCTGACTGGAATGCGGTTGCGTGGTCGAGACTAGACGAGCTCGATCGTCGTCCCGTCGTCGGCCGGCATGCCATCAAGGTCGTTGATCGCCGCGTCGAGCTTGCCGCGCACCTCGCCGAGAAGAACGTTTGCCTGGGCGAGCGCGATGCTGACGTCGGAGCGCTTGCCGTGATCGGCAAGGTGGTGGAGCTGCTCGAGCCACTGCTGAACCATTGCCACAGCGTCGTCAGACTGTCCGATCGCAAGCTTCATCTGACCGACGTTCATTCCCTGCTCACACATGGCGATTCCCTTCAGGCGTTGCGATTCCGGGGGAGAATGACACGCCCGGCTTCTCCCTGAAGAGCCGCCGGGCGTGCCTTGGGATCAGTCAGAAACTAGCCGATCCAGGGTGCGAGCTCCTCGAGCAGACGCTTCTTAGGCATCGCGCCGACAAGCTTCTTGGCGACCTGGCCATCGACGAAGATCAACAGCGTGGGAATCGAGAGAATGTCGAACTTGGTCGCGACACCCGGGTTCTCGTCGACGTTGAGCTTGCCTACGACGATCGTGTCGTACTCGTCGGCGATCTCCTTGAGTACCGGCTCCATCATGCGGCACGGGCCACACCAAGGTGCCCAGAAATCGAGGACGACCGGCTTGGAGCTTCCTGCCACCGTGGAATCGAAATTCGCGTCAGTGACCTGCGTCAGATCTGCCATCAAATACTCCCTTCGAGGTTACTGCTTAGAGTACACACGTCGTGTTCTCATCGAGGTACCGTAGTGCTTCAAACGCCGCCGATGCACCCTTTGCTGCGGCGGTGATGACCTGTTTCAGTTCGCCGTCCGTGATATCACCCGCTGCGAACAGCCCCGCGACGGACGTGCGTCCATCGTGGTCGATCTTGATGTACCCGTTCTCGCTCAAGTCGACAAGGCCGGTCACGAGTTCGTTCATCGGATCCACGCCGACAAAGATGAAGACGCCGTCGAGCGCAAGATACTCCTCGGGCTCACCCTTGGTCGACTCCAGTCGCAATCCGGCCACCTTGCCGTCCTTGCCGACGACCTCGACCGGCACGCGGCTGAGGTGCTCCTCGACCTTGGGGTTGGCTCGGCAGCGCTCCTGGATGCAGCGCGTCGCACGGAACTCGTCGCGGCGGTGGATCAGGTGCACCTGGCTCGCGAATTTGGTGAGGAACATAGCCTCCTCAACCGCGGCATCGCCACCGCCGATGACGGCCACGACCTTCTCGCGGAACAGCGCGCCGTCACAGGTGGCGCACCACGAAACGCCCCTCCCGGTGAATTCGGCCTCGCCCGGTATACCGAGCTTCCGGGGGACGGCACCCGTGGCGACGATGACGCTGTACGCCTCGAACTCCTCATCCTCACAGGTCAGCACGAACATCCCGTCGTTCTCCTGCTTGATGGAGTCCACCGGAGCGAACGACCGGATGACCGCGCCGTGCTCCTCGGCCTGTGCCGTCAGCAGATCGCCGAGTTCCTGGCCTGAGACACCCTTGGGGAAGCCCGGGTAGTTCTCCACCCAGTCGGTGGTCACGATCTGGCCACCCGGGATGCCCCGCTCAAAGACGACCGTCTTGGCGCGGCCGCGCGATGCGTACAGGGCGGCAGCGAGTCCGCCCGGACCTCCACCGATGATCGCGATATCGATACGTTCTCTGGTCACTGTGACACTCCTGCGGTGGTCTCGAGGGGTCGTCCGGCAGACTTCGCTTCATTCTCGAGCTGGGCGAGGAACGCCTCCGCCTGCTTGAAGAGCGAATGCTGCTGAGCGTCGTTCTTGGTCAGGTCGATCACCTTCTGGAACTGTGCGGCAGCGGCCTGAAAATCACGCTGCGGGCCTTTCCAGTAGAAGATACCGAGATTGAAGTTTCCGCTCACGTGGTTCTTGTCCTCTTTGAGTACTTCGCCGACGAGGTTGATCGCCAGGTCGGTCTGGCCGTTGTAGAAGTAGAGCGCAGCAAGGTCGACCTTCGCAGACCCGTCCTGCGGTGATACCACCATATAGCGCTCGAAGTAGCGAATCGCCTGACGTCCGTAATCGAGTGCGGCGACAGGATCGGACTCCGAGGCGGAGTTTCGCAAGTCGTAGTAGAAGTTAGACATGAAAAGCAGCGCCTCGGGATCCTTGGAGTTCGTCTGGAGGGTCTGAATCGCATCGAGGGCCTTGAGCTGGCCCGGCGCCAGTACGTTCTTGAGCTCCGAGGGCAGCTGCGCGTTGTTCTGAATAGGTTTCTGAATGTAGAGCGCGATCACGATCACTGCGACGAACACCGCGAGAGCGACGGCAAGGATCGTGATCGGTGTCTTGTAGCGCTGGAATGGCCTGATGATGTAGTTGCGGGCGAAACCGCCCTCGACCCCGTCGGCGTAGCGCTCCACGGACACCCCGAGGGTCTGCGCCTTGAGCAACATGTTCAGGTCGTTCGTGATCAGCGTCACCTCACATGTCGCATCCGACGACTTGCAGACCTGGTATGCGGTGGCAAGCACGCGATCGTCGGCGTTGCGGGTCTGGAATCCGTCGGGCAGGCTCCCGTCGTTCTCGAAGGGGGCGACACGAAGCCGACCGCCGTCCGGTAGGTCGACGCCCTCGATAAGCGACCCTTCCTCGGACAGCTCGAAGAGGATGCGGCTCACTTCTCGGCCACGGAAACGCAGGTCGGGATCCACACGCGCCGTCTTGAGCTTATCCAGCTCGCCCAGCACGGTCTCAGGGATGACGATCTCGGCGCGAGGAAACGACAGGACGGAGTTGGGATCCGCCAGCAGTACGTTTGTGTCCAGTACGACGACCTTGTTCATACGTGTTGCCTTTCGCCTCGCGAACGCGAGTGGTCTCGTGCTGCCGTTACCGGTACTGCGCAGCCGCGTAGTCTCTGATCACTATGGGTCTACCTATGGCCTTACGAAAGGGCACGCCTTCAAGCGTTGCCGTATACGTTCCCAAGACCCACAGGCCGGTGACATCGGCCTCGGTCCAGATCTGCAGCTGCTTGTCGTCCTGTCCGTACTGATAGACGCGTAGCTTGAGTGCGGCCGAGCGGTTCGCGAGTTCTTGTGCCGTCTGCTCTCGGGTCATGCCGTCGGCATTGTTGATCGCCCACGATGCCAGAGTACCCGTGTTCGCTCGTAGTGCGCTCTTGCCGACGAACAGCCGACCGCCATCGTTGGCCAGAATTGCGAGCACGGCTACAACGAACAGGAGGTAGATTACCTTTCTCATAGGGTCTCAGGCTCCTCTGCTTCCGGTTCGGACGAGTCAGTGTAACGCTCGTTTGTGTCGGAAGTGTGTGCTCGTGCCAGCTCGGCTTCCTCGGCTCGCTCGGCCGCGCGCACCCTTCGGACGATGAACGCGAGCAGTATCGCGAGTGCGATGACGATGCCGCCGATCACCGCGAGTCGGTCCAGATACGAGGCGCGCACCTCAACCGTCCGTCGCGCGAACACCACATCACCGGCAAGGACCTCGACCGAGAGCCTGCCAGAGAGTGCCGAATGCATGTTGACCGGAATCTGAACGAACGTCTCCTGGGGCCTCATCATCGTCTTGGTCCGATTCGAGCCGACGACCTCGATGCCGCCCTGTGTCGAGGTGCGCACGGTGACCTGGAGGACCTTCTCTGAACCGTTCTGGAGACTGACGGGGACCGATCCTTTCGCACCTGCGAGGGTGATCGGCTCGATCTTGAGGTCGATTCTGTCGAGAATCGAGCGCGATGTCTTGAGAGAGGCCAGCGCGAACTCCTCGCCTCTCTCCGCACCGCTCCAGGTGTTGTCGGGCTCGGACCACGCGGAACTCTGCGACACGAGCGAGCTCGTCCGGGCCGAGGAGGCGTCGGGGTCAGCCTCGCCGAGCGCTGATGTGAGCGCTTCTGCGAAGCTCCGCGCGCGCGACACCGCGGCAAGATAGTTTTGCGGGCCTGCGGGACCGGTTCTGTCGGCCAGAAGGCGTACCGCCTTTACCTTGCCCGGGCTGACGGTCTCTCGGCCCAGGACCAGGCTCGTCCACCCTCTGCCCTCGAGCCCGCGGACTGCGGGAACGATCGTCTGCGTGGCGGTCGATCCGCCCTCTGGGAGCTCTATGCGCACAACGGTCGGCTGACCGGGTCTGACCACCTGGCCGGCCGCGATACGCCTGATGGCCGCAGTGGTATCTGCCGAGGAGAGAGCCGTGCTCGCTATGCGGTCCGAGAGCAGCGCGCGCATGCTCGAGTTCGAGATGGGATACGAGCCACTGGCTACGGTGGAATCGCCGGAGCGGGCGCACCCGATGTCGGCTATCACGTAGCCTAGCCCCAGGCCTTTGAGAGCGGGCATGGCCGCGGGCGGAATGCACGTGCCCGCAGGGACGGTCCCGGTCGAAGGTGAGGTCTCGAGACTCGCGTACGTCGCGGAGAGTCCCGCTTCGTACTGTGGCACCACGTCACGTGACTGGCCCTGTGCGGCGAGCTGAGCGAGATCCGGGTCGGCGAGTCCGGTCCTCAGTAGCTCCAGCCGGCCGCTCGAGACCGCCTGGTCCAGCAGTTCGAGCGCCTTGGTGTACGCGATGACCGTCGGGTCTGCAGCAGGCACTTCTCGGCCGTCGGTCATGGTGTAGCCGTCCGAGATGCGCTGCCACTCGCCCAGAAGCATCGGTGGGATCGCCAGAGTGATCCGGGCGGCGGGATCGGCGACCACGAGCGATGCGATCGAAGTGACGTCGTCGCGCGCTTTGGTCGCCACCGCCGGGTCGATGGCCAGATTACCGTCAGGTGCCTCAAGTGGCCGAGCTGTGACGCGTGCCACCAGAACGGTCCCGGCCGCCTTCATCGCGGGGTCGAACACCAGGAGTTCGGTCGCGACGGTCGTCGTCTCGAGACCACCCACAAGGTCGCCACGGATCTCCACTTCGACGGGGTACGCGCCCGGCTCGAGGCCGAGCCCAACAAGTGATCGCCCGAACTGTGCGACATGCGTACCGGCCGGCAGGTTGTTGTCGACATCGGTCCGCTGGAAGATGAGCTGGCCTGTCGGGCGCCGTACCTGGATTCGCGTCTGCAGATAGGAAGCCGGCGTCTGGAGGCGAATCTGGGTGGTGTAGGCAAACTGCCCGGTGGTCGGGACCGCTGGTTGGCTGCTCTCGAGCCTCACCGAGAGGACCGGCTCGTCGGCAGGGAAGGGCGGCATGGCCGACGGAGCGGCGTTCGCTGTGAGCCACGTTGCCGCCACCGCACTCAGCACGACCGCCACGACCGCGAACGCGCGGCCGATTCTGCTAGTCAGTGTGCAAGGCGTGATGGGCATCAAGCGGCTCCGAACCGGCGGCAGACACCGTTCGCCGGGAGGTCGTGGGCGTGTACCATGTGTTAGCAACGGGCACACAAGAGTATCGCACGAACTGAATCGAGAGAACGCGAGGGGTGCATGTCGCAGCGTAGTGAAACACCGATCATTCCGGATGTTCTGCCCCTGATCCCGCTCAGGGACATCATCCTCTTCCCCGACCTCGTGGTGCCGCTCTTTGTTGGCCGCGAGCGCTCCATCAAGGCACTTGAAGCCGCGATGCGCGAAGGCCATCTCGTCGCGCTCGCAACGCAGAAGGTCGCCGAGACCCAGGACCCCGGCGAGGGCGACATCTTCGAGATCGGCTGCGTCGCCTCGGTCATGCAGGAGCTCAAGCTTCCCGACGGCACCGCCAAGGCGCTTGTCGAGGGACAGCAGCGCTTTCGCATCCTCGAGTACGTGCAGACTGAGCCGTACTTCCTTGTGCGCGTGGAGATGATAGAGGAACCTCTCGGCGCAGACGTCGAGGACGTGGCGCTCATGCGCGCCGTCGTCGGCGACTTCGAGCGTGCGGCGGAGTTCGGCAAGCCGATCCCGCAGGAGGTCCTCATCGCGGCTTCGGCACTCGAAGAGCCAGGTCGCCTCGGCGACTTCGTGGCGTTTCACCTCAACCTGAAGACCGATGAGAAGCAGCACATTCTTGAGGCGGTCGATCCGCGCGCGCGCCTCGAGCTCATCACCCGGTTCCTCAAGAAGGAACTCGAGATCCTCGAGCTGGGCAGCAAGATCCAGGACCGCGTCAAGGAGCAGATGACCAAGAGTCAGCGCGAGTACTTCCTGCGCGAGCAGCTCAAGGCGATCCAGCAGGAGCTCGGCCAGTTCGACGAGGTCCAGGCAGAAATCACCGAGTACACCGAGAAGATCCGCGACTCGCACATGCCGGAGCAGGTCGAGGAGAAGGCGCTTAAGGAGCTCAAGCGGCTCGAGAAGATGCAGCCGCAGTCCGCCGAGACCGGCGTCATCCGCACCTACCTCGACTGGCTCGTAGGACTGCCGTGGAACACCGAGTCCGAGGAGAAGCTGGATCTGATCGAGGCGCAGGCCATTCTCGACGAAGATCACTACGGCCTCGAAAAGGTCAAGGAGCGCATCCTCGAGTACCTCGCCGTGCATAAGCTCACCGACAAGATGCGCGGCCCGATCCTGTGCTTCGTGGGACCTCCGGGCGTGGGCAAGACGTCGATCGGCAAGTCGATCGCGCGAGCGCTGAACCGCGAGTTCATCCGCCAGTCGCTCGGCGGCGTACGCGACGAAGCTGAGATCCGCGGTCACCGGCGCACCTACGTGGGCGCGCTGCCCGGCCGCATCATCCAGTCGATCAGCCAGGTGGGCACCAACAATCCCGTCTTCATGATGGATGAGATCGACAAGGTGGGCACCGACTTCCGCGGCGATCCGACCTCGGCGCTCCTGGAGGTGCTCGACCCCGAGCAGAACAACGCGTTCCAGGACCACTATCTCGAGGCGCCGTTCAACCTCTCCAACGTCATGTTCATCACCACTGCGAACATGCTCGACACGATTCCGCCGGCGCTGCGCGACCGCATGGAGGTCATCCACTTCCCGGGCTACACGGAAGACGAGAAGCTCCACATCGCCGAGCAGTACCTGGTCCCCAAGCAACTCAGGGAGCACGGCCTCTCGGCGAGCAAGCTCGTCATCAGTGAGGGCGCGCTGCGACTCATCGTCCGCGTGTACACCCGCGAGGCCGGCGTCCGAGGACTCGAGCGCACCATCGCCGCCATTGCGCGCCAGGTCGCACGTAAGGTTGTCGAGGGCGCCAAGGGCAAGACCAGCGTCACCGAGCGCACGCTTCACAAGTACCTGGGCCCGGCCAAGTTCAGCTACGGACTGGCCGAGGAGAACGACGAGATAGGTGTCGCGACAGGACTGGTCTGGACCGAGGTCGGCGGAGACGTGATCTCGATCGAGGCGACCAAGATGGCGGGCAGCGGCAAGCTCATCCTCACCGGCCAGCTCGGCGACGTCATGCAGGAGTCGGCGACCGCAGCGGTCACCTACATCCGCACGCGCGCCCTCGACCTCGGCCTTCCTGAGAACTTCCAGGACAAACTCGACCTGCACATCCACGTGCCGGCCGCGGCTACGCCCAAGGACGGTCCCTCTGCAGGTATCACGATGGCGACGGCGATCGCCTCGGCACTGCTGTCGTGTCCGGTACGGCGCGATCTGGCGATGACCGGCGAGATCACCTTGCGAGGGCGCGTGCTGCCCATCGGCGGCCTGAAGGAGAAGCTGCTCGCGGCGCACCGCGCGGGCCTCAAGACCGTGCTGATTCCCAAGGACAACGAACGAGACCTCGTGCTGCTGCCCGAGAAGGTGCGCAGCGAACTCGAACTCATCCCGGTCAAGACGATGGACGAGGTCCTCGACCACGCGTTGTCGCGTGCATGTAAGCCGTCCGGCCTCAAGCCGCCCAAGCCCGCGAAGGCCGTCAAGCCTGTGAAGGCCAGCAGACCTGCGACTCCGCGGAAGGGTGCCTGATGCGCGTATTGGTAACCGGCGGCGCCGGGTTCATCGGCTCGAACCTCGTCCATGCGCTCATCAGCGGTGGGCACAGTGTCGGAGTCCTCGACGATCTGTCGACCGGCCACCACGAGAATCTGCATCCGCATGCGTGGTTCCGCACGCTCGACATACTCTCTCCCGAGATGCCCGGTGCGGTTGCGGAGTTCGCTCCGGATGCTGTGGTTCATCTCGCGGCACAGGCCAGCGTCACCGAGTCACAGCGCGACCCTGAGCGCGACTGGGCCGTCAACGCCGAGGGCACTGCGGCTGTGGCCAGGGCCGCGCGCGCGGCCGGCGCTCGTCGGGTCATCTCCGCGAGCTCGGCAGCGGTGTACGGCGAGCCCGATGCGGCCATGTTGCCGCTGGTTGAGACGGCGCCCAAGGCGCCTGCGAACCCCTACGGCAAGAGCAAGCTCGCGGCCGAGTCCATGCTTGCCGATGCGCTCGCCGGCTCCGACGTCGACCACGCATGCTTCCGCTTCAGCAACGTCTACGGTCCGCGCCAGGATGCGGCCGGAGAGGGCGGGGTCGTCGCGCTCTTCTGCGCCGCGATGCATGCCCAGACGCCGCCGATCATCTTCGGCGACGGCACGCAGACACGTGATTTCATCTACGTCGGCGACGTGGTCGGCGCGATCATCTCGGCGCTGGTGGCCGAGGGCAAGCTCGCGCAGGACGGAGCAGACGGTGCGTCTTACAACGTGTCGACCGGCTCGGAGATCTCCGTGAACGATCTGCTCATGTCGCTTCGCCAGACCTCGAGGTACCTCGGCGGCACCGACTTCCGTCCCGGCCGAGAAGGCGACGTCGCGCGTAGCTCACTGTCACCCGCCAAGGCCGTGCATGCGTTTGGCTGGAAAGCGCACCAGACGCTCGACGTGGGCCTCCAGTTCACGTGGCAGTGGTTCGCCTCACGCGCGTGACCGATAAGCCCGACACAGCCCGAGAGTTCAGCGCCGACGTCATCCGAGGGCAACACGAGGCGCGCGTCAAAGCGGAGCTCGCTGCTGCTGACAAGCGGTTGCCGGGTTCCGACTCCGTTGGGTCCGCGGGCGCCCACTTCGCGACGATCTTTGTGGTCAAAGGCCTGCCCGGCCCGGCCGAGGCGAGCGGCAAGCCCGCCATGTCCGGGGCAGACGGTGAGGCGGCGCGCAAGGCTCTCGGTGCTTTGGGCTGGGAGCCCGACTCGGTCTTTTACACGCTCTCGCGTCCGGGATCGAACACCGATGCCCCTCGCCGAACAGCCCGGCTGCAGCTTCAGATCGAGACCGTCGACCCGGAGTTCGTGCTTGCCGTTGACACGGATGCCGCGGCAGACGTCGCGGAGGCGCTGGGGATCGAGCGGCTCGTGCTGGGCACGGTGGTGCGGGCGGGAGGACGGCGCGTGCTGGCGTGCGACGGGCTTGAGGCTTCGCTCGGTGATACCGCGCGCAAGCGGCGAGTCTGGTCACAGCTCAAGCTCGCCACGCCGCCCGCGAAGGTGTACTGACGGACGGATACGCGAAAGGAGCGCCCCTTATCGGAGCGCCCCCAGAGAGTCACTATTCGCGGGTCAGCGCGAGGAGCTAGTCCTCTTCGATCTCAGTGATGGCGCCCATCGGGCACTCTTCCATGCACGTCGCACAGGCGTCGCAGTCCTCGTCACGAACCGGCTCAGCGACGTCGCCGACAATCTCCAGAACGTCGTGGGGGCACGCGTCGACGCAAATGCCGCAGGCCGAACAATCGTCCTCGGTGATGATGGGTCGGGGCATCGGTTCTCCTTCTCGTTTCCTGACTCGTAGGCGAGGTGTCCCGCCGCAGTTTCGTGCGTACTGTACCGACCGTTACGGGTCGTGTAAAGACCGTACTTCGCGGACAGCATTCGGCGATCCTGTTCGAGGGCCGACAACGCGCATCAAGCCGAGGGTTCAGTTGCCGTAAATGAGGGTAGAACTATAAAGCACGCTGACACGAAACTTGACAATGATGCACTCAGATATTAAGTTGACACCCGCACAAAAGATGTAGTGTGCTTCGTGCGCCATTCTCGCGCATTAACGGACATCGAATATGTCAGAAGGCTCGATCCGCGCACATGCGGCTCGGACATGAAAGGGGAACCACATCATGGCAAAGGTCCTCGGTATCGACCTCGGTACCACCAACTCGGCAATGGCCGTCCTTGAAGGCGGAGAGCCGACCATCATCATCAACGTCGAAGGCGATCGCACCACGCCGTCGGTCGTCGCGTTCCGCCAGGGCGAGCGCATCGTCGGTAAAGCCGCCAAGAACCAGGCGGTCACCAACCCCGAGAACACCATCTCGTCCATCAAGCGCTTCATGGGCCGCAAGTTCGAGGAGACCTCCTCGGAGCGCAAGACCGTGTCCTATCAGGTAGTGAAGGGCAAGGACGGCCGCGTAGAGGTCGATGTCGAGAGCAAGATGTACACGCCCGAGGAGATCTCGGCGGTCGTACTCCAGAAGCTCAAGGCCGACGCCGAGAAGTACCTGGGCGAGACCATCACGCAGGCCGTCATCACGGTTCCCGCGTACTTCAACGACATGCAGCGTCAGGCGACCAAGGACGCCGGCAAGATCGCCGGCCTTGAGGTCCTGCGCATCATCAACGAGCCGACCGCGGCCGCGCTGGCCTACGGCCTGGACAAGGGCGACAAGAGCCAGACGATCCTCGTCTTCGACCTCGGCGGCGGTACCTTCGACGTCAGCGTCATGGAGCTCGGCGAGGGCGTCTTCGAGGTCAAATCCACCAACGGTGACAACCACCTCGGCGGCGACGACTGGGACCATAAGGTCATCGACTGGCTGGCCGACCGCTTCAAGGCCGACCACGGCATCGACCTTCGCGCCGACAAGATGGCGCTGCAGCGTCTGAAGGAAGCCGGCGAGCGCGCCAAGATGGAGCTCTCCAGCTCGCAGCAGACCCAGATCAACCTGCCGTTCATCACGGCCGATGCGTCCGGTCCCAAGCACCTTGACGTCACGCTGACCCGCTCGGAGTTCGAGAAGATCACCGACGACCTGCTGGCTCGCACACGTAAGCCGGTCGAGGCCGCGATGAAGGATGCCGGCGTCAAGATGGGCGACATCGACGAGGTCATTCTCGTCGGCGGTTCGACCCGCATGCCCGCCGTGCAGGAGCTGGTCAAGAAGATGACCGGTAAGGACCCGCACATGGGCGTCAACCCCGATGAGGTCGTCGCCGTCGGTGCCGCGATTCAGGGCGGCGTGCTCGCGGGCGACGTCAAGGACATCCTGCTGCTCGACGTGACCCCGCTGTCGCTGGGCGTCGAGACCCTCGGCGGTGTCATGACCAAGATGATCGAGCGCAACACCACGATCCCGACTCGCAAGAGCGAGGTCTACACCACCGCAGCGGACGGTCAGACGTCGGTCGAGATCCACGTCCTCCAGGGCGAGCGCGAGATGGCCGGCGACAACAAGACGCTCGGCAAGTTCCACCTGATGAACATCCCGAGCGCGCCGCGCGGCGTACCGCAGGTCGAGGTCACCTTCGACATCGACGCCAACGGCATCGTCAACGTGTCCGCCAAGGACAAGGGCACCGGCAAGGAGCAGAAGATCACGATCTCCGGTTCCACCGCGCTGTCTGACGACGAAGTCGAGCGCATGGTCGAGGACGCCGACAAGCACTCCGACGAGGACCGCAAGCGCAAGGAAGAGGTCGAGGTGCGCAACACCGCCGACTCTCTGGTCTACGCCACGGAGAAGACGCTCAAGGAGCTCGGCGACAAGGTGCCCGAGGAGACCAAGTCCGCGGTCGAGACCGCTCTCGAGGCTTCGCGTGCGGCGCTCGCCGGTAACGATGTCGAAGAGATGAAGACCACCACTGAGGCACTGCAGGCAGCCTCTTACAAGCTCGCCGAGGTCGTCTACGCGGACGCATCCGCCGAGGATGGCGCCGAGGGCGAGACCGGCTCCGAGGCTGCTGCCGACGAAGTTGTCGACGCGGACTACGAAGTCGTTGACGACGAGAGCAAGTAACCATGAGTACTCGACCAATCGGACCTGACGGCCCCTCCGGTAGTACCTCCGGTCGCGGTCCTCGCGAAGATCGCGCTGCGGAGGCTCCCTTCGGCACTGCCGGAGGGGCCTCCGGGCCGCGGGGTGTCAAGAACCCTAAGCCGCATGACTCCGACGCCACTAAGGCTTCTGCAGCCTCCAAGGGCGCGACGCCTTCGGCGCGCGCTGGGGGTGCTGCTGGCGGGCTGGATGCCGGCGACGCTTTCGATCCGGAGCTGGAAGCGGATCTGGGCGCTGAGTTCGAGTTGCGTGGGGACGTCATGGAGGCCGAGCTTGAGGCGGCTCGCGGGGAGGCCGCGGATCTTCGGGATCGCGTGGCTCGCGGGCAGGCGGAGTTCGACAACTTCCGGAAGCGCACCAGCCGTGAGCGCGAAGAAGAGCGCAAGCGGGCTGGCGAGCGTCTGGTCAGCGAGCTGCTGCCGGCAATCGACAACCTGGAGCGCGCCATCGAGCACACGACAGCAGGTGGCGACCTCGTCCACCTGCTCGCGGGTGTCGAGGCCGTGCACGCGCAGGTCATCGGGATTCTCGGCAAGGAAGGCGTCGAGGTGATCGATCCGTTCGGTCAGCCGTTCGACCACAACACGCAGCAGGCCGTCAGCCAGCAGGAGGATGCCGAGGTGCCCGAGGGCACTGTGGTCGCCGTCTTCCAGAAGGGCTATGCGATGGGCGGACGCGTGGTGCGCCCGGCTATGGTCGTCGTGTCCACCGGGGGACCGAAGCGCGAGGAGTAGGCGCCATGAGCCCCAAGACCAACTACTACGAGCTTCTCGGAGTGAAGAAGGACGCGACCGCCGATGAGATCAAGAAGGCGTTTCGCAAGCTTGCCCGCAAGCATCATCCGGACGCGGGCGGCGATGAGGAGAAGTTCAAGCAGATAAACGAGGCGTACGAGGTTCTCTCGGACAGCGAGAAGCGTACGCAGTATGACCAGTACGGACAGTACTTTGGCGGAGGGATGCCTCCGGGCGGCGCTGGCGGTGCCGGCGGCTGGCCGGGGGGTGGCTTTCCGGGTGGCGGAGGTGGTCGCGGGGGCGGCTATCAAAGCGTCAACATGGGCGACCTTGGCGACTTGGGCGATCTCTTCGGTAGCGTGTTCGGCGGCGGTGGCGGAGGGTTCGGTGGCTCGGGCTTTGGCGGTCGGCCACAGCCGCACCGAGGCGCAGACCAGGAGGCCAAACTGGACCTGACGTTCGCAGAGGCGTTCAGCGGAACGAAGAAGACGATGCGCAGCGGTGCTGGAAGTTCCGTCAGCGTGACCGTTCCGGCGGGCGCCACCGATGGCGGCAAGCTGCGGTTCAAGGGCAAAGGCGCGGCCGGGGCCAACGGCGGGCCGGCCGGCGACCTGTACGTCACGACGCACATCCGTCGGCATCCATACTACTCACGCGATGGGGCCGATGTGATCATCGACGTGCCGATCACCTTTGCCGAGGCGGTGCTGGGCACTGAGATTCGCGTGCCGACGCCCGACGGCGGCAAAGTGAAGCTCAAGATTCCCGCCGGCACGCAGAGTGGCAAGGTGCATCGCGTGCGCGGCAAGGGAGCGCCCAAGCTGAATGGGTCGGAACACGGCGATCTCAAGGTCCGCGTCAACGTCGCCGTGCCTGAGTCGCTGACCGACGAACAGCGCGAGGCGCTTGAGGCGTTCGCGGGTCTCTCGGCGGACGATGTGCGAGCTCATATCACGTAGAAGACGATGCGCGGTCGGCGTCATGGCGCGACAACCACCTCTGGAAGGATGAGAGACGTGAGAGTCTCACGGGATGATGACAGGCCGCTGTACATGATCAGCGTCGCCGCGGACCTTGCCGGCGTGCACCCTCAGACGCTGCGCATCTACGAGCGCAAGCAGCTCATTCGGCCGCAACGCTCGCAGGGCAATACGCGGCTTTACTCGCAGGCAGACGTCGACAGGCTTCGACTGATCCAGCAGCTCACGCAGGAGGAGGGCATCAATCTCGCCGGGGTCGTGCGCATCATCGAACTCGAGCGCGAAGCGGCCCGGATGCGTGCCGAGCTCGACGCGATGCGCGTGCGTGCGGCTCGGGCGGAAGCGGCGGCGCGTCATGCGCGCGAGCAGGTCCGCGTCCGAGAGGTGCGCGCGGCCATCGTGCGCGTCGAGCGCGGTGCGGTCATGCGGCATCAGGGATAGCGCAGGCAATGCGGAGGTAGCGACATGAGACTCGACAAGCTCACCATCAAGGCGCAGGAAGCGCTGGAGGCATCCTCGGGAATCGCCGACGAGTACTCGGCGGGACAGATCGAACCGGAGCACCTGCTCAAGGCGCTGCTCGATCAGGCCGACGGCATCGTGCGGCCCATGCTGGGCAAGGTCGGCGCGGACGTAGGAGCGCTCGACGCGTCCGTCGCCGAGAAGCTTGCCGCCGCGCCCAAGGTCAGCGGCGCAGCCTCGCAGCCGCAGGTCTCTCCTCGGCTGAACACGGTGCTCTCCGACGCATTCAAGGCCGCCGAGAAGCTCAAGGACGCCTACGTTTCGACCGAGCACATCCTGCTCGCGCTGGCGTCGGACAAGGGCGCGGCGGGTAAGGCATTGGAGCTGCAGGGCGTCTCAGCGGACCGGTTGGGCAAGGCGATCGAGGAACTGCGCGCCGGCTCGAAGGTGACCGACCAGAACCCCGAGGGCCAGATGCAGGCGCTCGAGCGCTACGGGCGCAATCTGACCGAGATGGCGCGCGACGGCAAGCTCGACCCGGTCATCGGCCGCAACGAGGAGATCCGCCGCGCGATTCAGGTGCTCTCGCGGCGCACCAAGAACAACCCGGTGCTCATCGGCGAGCCGGGAACCGGTAAGACCGCGATCGTCGAGGGACTGGCGCAGCGCATCGTGACCGGCGACGTGCCGAGTTCGCTGCGCGACCGCGACGTGGTGGCGCTGGACCTGTCGGCGATGGTCGCGGGCGCGAAGTACCGCGGCGAGTTCGAAGACCGGCTCAAGGCCGTGTTGCGCGAAGTCGAGCAGGCAGAAGGACGCGTCATCCTCTTCATCGACGAGATGCACACCATCGTGGGAGCCGGTGCGGCCGAGGGCGCCATGGACGCGGGGAACATGCTCAAGCCCGCGCTCGCACGTGGCGAACTGCACGCGATCGGCGCGACCACGCTCGACGAGTACCGCAAGCACATCGAGAAGGACGCAGCGCTCGAGCGGCGGTTCCAGCCGATCGTGGTCGGCGAGCCCAGCGTGGAGGACACCATCGCGATCCTGCGCGGCCTGAAGGAGAAGTACGAGGTCCACCACGGCGTGCGTATCACCGACGGCGCGATCGTCTCGGCGGCCGAGCTCTCCAATCGCTACATCGCCGACCGATTCCTGCCGGACAAAGCCATCGACCTGATCGATGAGTCCGCCAGCCGCCTGCGCATCGAGATCGACTCGATGCCAACGGAGATCGACCAGATCGCGCGCAAGGTCACCCAGCTCCAGATCGAGGAGCAGGCACTTCTGCGCGAACACGACGCCGCCAGCAAGGAACGCCTCGAGACGCTCCGTGCCGAGATGGCCGGTCTCTCCGAGCAGCTCGCCGGCCTGAAGGCCACGTGGCAGTCCGAGAAGGCCGTCATCGAAGGCGCGCAGGTGCTCAAGACCGACCTGGACGCCGCCCGCACCGACGAGGAGCGCGCCACCCGCGAGGGCGACCTGCAGCGCGCTGCAGAGATCCGCTTCGGACGCATCCCGGAGATTGAGCGGCAGCTCGCCGAGAACGAGGCGAAGCTCGCCAAGCTCCAGAGCGACGGCGCCATGCTCAAGGAAGAGGTCACCGAGGAGGAGATCGCCGAGGTCGTGGGCGCGTGGACCGGCATTCCGGTCGCGCGGCTCATGCAGGGTGAGATGGCGAAGCTCGCCAACCTCGAGGAGCACCTCCACCAGCGCGTCATCGGTCAGGACGAGGCGGTGGGCGCGGTCGCGGGTGCGATCAGGCGCTCGCGCGCGGGACTCAGCGACCCCGACCGGCCCATCGGCAGCTTCCTGTTCCTCGGCCCGACCGGCGTTGGCAAGACCGAGCTGGCCAAGACGCTCGCGAACTACCTCTTCGACGACGAGCGTGCGATGGTGCGCATCGACATGTCCGAGTACATGGAGAAGTTCAGCGTCCAGCGGCTCATCGGCGCGCCTCCAGGCTACGTGGGGTACGACGAAGGTGGCCAGTTGACCGAGGCCGTCCGGCGCAGGCCGTACTCGGTGATCCTGCTCGACGAGATCGAGAAGGCGCACCCTGACGTGTTCAACGTACTGCTGCAGGTGCTCGACGATGGTCGCCTCACCGACGGCCAGGGCCGCATCGTCAGCTTCAAGAACGCTATCGTTGTCATGACCAGCAACGTGGGCAGTCAGTACATCCAGCAGTTCGCCGAGGGCGGCGCCGATGAAGACACCATGAAGCGCATGCTCGAAGAGGCGTTGCGTGCCACGTTCCGACCCGAGTTCCTCAACCGCGTCGACGACACTGTGGTCTTCCATGCGCTCACGATGGGTGAGCTCGAGCAGATTGTGACATTGCAGCTCGAAAGCGTGCAGCTGCGTCTGGCTGAGCGCAAGATCGGCCTCGAGCTGACGCCGGCAGCGGTGGAGCGACTCGCGCTCGACGGCTTCGACCCGGTGTTCGGCGCACGTCCGCTCAAGCGCCTCATCCAGCGCGAGGTGGTTGACCGCGTCGCGACAGCAATCATCCGTGGCGAGGTGGGCGAGGGCGATACGGTGTCGGTGAATGTGGACGAGAGCGGCTTCGTGGTGGTCTAGCGTCGCTCCCTACGCCTCGGCCTCGCTCACCGCAATGCCCAGCGCCTTGGCCACGCCTTCGCCGTATGCCGGATCCGCCTTGAGGCAGTTGCCGATGTGGCGGAGCTTGACCTCCTTGGGAGCGTCGCCCATCGCACGGCCGGTGTTGTCGAACAGCACCTGCTGCTGCGCCGGCGACATCAGGCGGAAGAGCCTGCCGGGCTGCTCGTAGTAGTTGTCGTCGTCCTCTCGGAAGTCCCAGTGGTCGGCTGGTGCTCCGTCGAGCGGCAGAGGGGGCTCCGCGAAATCGGGCTGCTCGGCCCACTCACCGTAGCTGTTGGGCTCGTATCCCAGGGTGCCACCGTAGTTGCCGTCCACGCGCATCGCGCCGTCTCGGCTGTAGCCATGGACCGGGCACCGTGCGGCGTTGACGGGGATCAGGTGGTTGTTGACGCCGAGGCGGTAGCGCTGGGCGTCGCCGTACGAGAACAGACGGCCCTGCAGCATCTTGTCGGGGGAGAACCCGATGCCTGGTACGACGTTAGCGGGGTTGAATGCGGCTTGCTCGACGTCGGCGAAGTAGTTCTCGGGATTGCGGTTGAGCTCCATCACGCCGACCTCGATGAGCGGGTAGTCGCCGTGATACCAGACCTTGGTCAGGTCGAAGGGGTTGTACGGCATCTTGGCCGCGTCGGCCTCGGGCATGACCTGCAGCTGCAGCGTCCACTTGGGGAAGTCGCCCCGTTCGATGGCCTCGTAGAGGTCACGCTGATGACTCTCGCGATCTTTGCTCACAAGCGCTTCGGCCTCGGCGTCGGTCAGGTTCTTGATGCCCTGCTGACACTCCCAGCGAAACTTGACCCAGTGACGCACTCCCTCGGCGTTGATCATGCTGAACGTATGGCTGCCGAAGCCGTGCATGGTGCGGTAGCTCGCCGGCAGGCCGCGGTCGCTCATTACGATGGTGATCTGGTGGAGCGCCTCGGGAAGCGACGTCCAGAAGTCCCAGTTGTTGCCGGCGCTGCGCATGTTGGTGCGCGGATCGCGCTTGATGGCGTGGTTGAGATCCGGGAACTTGAGCGGGTCGCGCAGGAAGAACACCGGCGTGTTGTTGCCCACGAGATCCCAGTTGCCCTGCTGGGTGTAGAGCTTGACCGCGAAGCCGCGGATGTCGCGCTCTGCGTCCGCCGCGCCGCGTTCGCCAGCGACGGTCGAGAAGCGCACGAACAACTCGGTCTCCTTGCCGATCGCCGAGAAGATGTCGGCCTTGGTGTACTCGGTGATGTCGTTCGTCACCGTGAACGTGCCGAAGGCTCCCGAGCCCTTCGCGTGCATCCGACGCTCCGGAATCACCTCACGGTCGAAGTTCGCGAGCTTTTCGAGGAACCAGACGTCCTGCAACAACATCGGCCCCCGGGGGCCGGCGGTCATCGCATTCTGGTTGTCCGGAACCGGTGCTCCGACATTGGTGGTGAGCTTCTTGTCGCGTGACATGTGGTGCCCCCTTGCTCGCCGCGGCTGAGGAAGCCACCGACAGTGGTGTCGGTGACGAGATCCGCGGGAAGTCTCTAGATGACCCGTACCCAGTTCAGCGGGTTCGGACACGGGCCGGCCATGCGCCACAACGCCAGGGGGCATCGCGCGGGAGTCGTTGTCGACGTCGGTTCACGGCATCTCCACGACTGACCCACAGCACGGGCACGCGATCGTCATCACAGATTCACCGAGAAGGACGAACGTACTCCTTAGAAGAGATGCGGCCGGTTTGGCAGAGCCGGACACACCCCTCCTCCCCCCTCCTTGTGTGCGAAGGGGCCCGCCTCGGCAGATGGCGGGCCCCTTCGCGTTTCAGGGCAACGTGACGAGCGGAGGGTCGGACACCGGCGCCGTGGGCACGAGGCGCTCGACGCCAGGCGACGCCGCAGCTATACCGTGAGGTCGCGGGCATCGTAGAAGTAGTAGGTCCCGAACACCGAGAGCGCCACGATGAGCACGGACATCCCGACGTAGAGCGGGTCGAGCTTGCCGTCGGTCAACAGCGCGAGCGCATCGAAGTACTTGAATGGGGTCAGGTACTTCAGGAAGTCGAGCTTCTCGCTCATGTTCACCAGGTAGGCGAGTAGAAACAAGGTGAACATGATCGAGGTGGCGATCGAGGGCGCCGCCTTCGGCTTCCTGACCACACCGGCCACCAGCGCGCTCATCGAGAAGAAGATCAGCTGCAAGAACAGGAACCCCACCATGAGCAAGATGATCTCGTTGCCTACCGACTCGCCCTTACTGAAGTAGTCGACGAAGTAGACGGACGACACCGACGTGGCGATGTTGAAGATGACGACGTTGGTGAGACCGGCCAGAAGCTTGGCGGTCAGCGCCGTCCCCCGGGAGATCGGCTTGGTATAGAGGAATTCCGATGTCCGGTCCCGCTCTTCCTTCGAGATGAGGCTCGCGCCCAGTAGCGCGGCGTGAATCGCCCCCATAACGGCGATGTACAGGAACAGCACGCCGAAGAAGCCGCTTGCCTTGGTGAGGTCGAATCCCTGCATGCCGAAGACAACGAGCACGGCCTTGGGCAGCGTCTCGAAAATCGCCGTGATCGACTGGCCGGCCGTCTCGTATGCGGCGTACTTGGCCATTCCCGAGGCGACCAGTGCGATCATGCCGAGGCACCACCACACGAGCCCGACTCGGTGAGCCTTCATCTCTCGCAGATACACGTTCATGGATTCCACCTAGGTCGAGGAACGGACGTCCTTCTTGAGATAGATCGCGTAAGCCAGTGCCACGGCGATCACGATGATCGCGGCCGAGACGGCCAGGTATCTTCCCTCGAGACTGACGTTCGTGATGATGAAGTTGGTGTTGAAGAACCTGAACGGCGATACGTATCGGACGCTGTCGTTCTCGAGGACGTCGCCGATCGCACCGACTATGTAGAACGTGAATACCGTGGGCAGACTGACCGAGACAACTGACTTCACCTTCGGGATCATCACTGCGAACAGCGCCCCAAGTGCGAGGAAGATCAGCTGCACCAGCAGGAGTGTGGACAGCAAGAGGAAGAACGTCGCGACCTCGATAGGCTCCTTCGAGACCGCCAGAGCCGCGAAGTAAGACACCGTCCAGAACACCACGTTGGTGATGAGCAGCATGATGAGCGCTGCACCCAGCTTGGAGGTCACGACCGTCGCGCGGGAGATCGGCTTGGAGAGCAGGAAGTCAGCGGTCTTGCCCGACACCTCCTTGGAGATGACGCCCACTCCCAGGTTCATCGCCTGAATCGACGCCGCCAGCATCGCGAAGCCCAGTAGGTAGCCGAAGAAGCCGTACAGGGTGAAGAAGTTGGAGAGGGAGATGTTGAGCGCGGTTCGCAGTGCAGGCGGGAACTGGCTGAGGATCTGTTTTGTCGCCGTGATGTCCGTGGTGAACGCCGGATACAGCGCCATGAACATGAGGATGATCCCGCTCAGGGAGATGGCCCATGTGATGGTCGACTTGCGATATGCCGTCAGCTCGCGGAGGAAGACGTTCACTGGGCGTCATCCTTCTCGTAGTAGTGAAGGAATATCTCCTCGAGGTCAGGCTCCTCGACCAGCAGGTCTGTGAGGTCGAGCCCCGCGAGAATCCTTGTGATGTCGTTGATGTGACCGCGGAACAGGAAACTCGCCGAGTCGGCCGTCATCTTGAAGTCGCTGACGCCGTCGATCCTGAAGAGCACAGGGTCCGGTGTGGACGACATCTCGAGGGTGAAACGCTTGGTGCTGTGCTCGAGAAGCGTCTTGATCTGCTCGACCTTGATGATCGTGCCGTCCTTGATGATCGCGACGCGGTCACAGAGCTTCTGCACCTCGCCGAGAATGTGCGACGAGAACAGAATCGTGGCGCCCCGCTGATTCTCTTCTCGGAGGAGATTGAAGAACTGCTGCTGGATGAGCGGGTCGAGACCGCCGGTGGGCTCGTCGAGGATGATGAGCTTGGGCTCGTGCGCGAGACCCTGGATGATGCCGACCTTCTTTTTGTTGCCGTAGGAGAGGTCGTCGATCTTCTTCTTCAGGTCCAGATCGAGCAGCTCGGCGAGCTCGCGGATCCGCTTCTCGATGGCCTTGGGGTCCTTCTTGTAGAAGCTGGCCGAGTACTTGAGGAGGTCGATCGCGCGCATGTCGTCGTAGTAGAAGACCTCTGAGGGCAGGTAGCCGACATCCTCGCGAATCTTGGGCCCGTCCTTGACGACGTCACGCCCGAAGATCGTGGCCGAGCCGCTGGTGGGGTGGATCAGCCCGAGTAGTGTCCGGATCGTGGTCGACTTCCCCGCGCCGTTTGGGCCGATGAACCCGAAGATCTCACCCTCGTGAACGGTCAGATCCACGTCGACTATGCCCCGCGATGTGCCGTAGTACTTGGTCAGTTTTGTGGTCTCAATCGCATTCATGTGCTCTCCATCGATGCTCGACTGCGATATGCACGATTACTGCCAGTATATTCCCATCGGAGCTGGCGTTCGCGTACACTCCGCGGATGCCTTCTTACGAAACCACGGACGTCGCCATCGTCAACGCCACACCTCAGCGTGTCTTCTCTGCGCTCTCCGACGAGTACGCGGGAAGGACTCACTGGTGGAACGAGGTCGAGTCGCGGCAGATCGGTGACATCCCGTTCGGTGAAGTCGGTGCGGTATGCGCCGTCTCGGTTCGCAGCCGAGGCATCACCGCTCGCTTCAAGTGGCGAACCGCCGAGATAATCGACGACCACTACATTCGTTTCGAGTATCACGAGGGCGACATCGCCGGGTTCGCTGATCTTCGACTCGAGCCCGAGGGCGAGACGACGCGAGTCGAGTATCACTGGCGCGTCCGCACACGTGGAAAAGCCAACATCCTCGGCCCGCTGTTCAACCTCAAGAAGCGACACATCGAGGTCATGCAGTCCGGCTTCGCGAAGCTGAACGCGTACCTGGCGGCAAGCTAACCCGCTGCGGCGTGGGGCATCAGACGTCCGAGTTCGCCAAAGGGCCTGATAGTTGCACTGACAAGGGTACGTCGGCACCTGATGCCGACGTTGCCGTGTCCGCTGGCAGCTGGCCGAGCGGCGCGACCCACACATCGCTCGAGCCGAGATGAGACTCGACAGACCTCGGCGCGTACACGAGCACGGGAGCGCCGCATGAAGGAACTGCTGTTCGGCCGAAGATACCGCGTGACCGAGAAGATCGGTTCCGGCGGTATGGCGGACATCTATCGGGCAGTCGACGAGACGCTCGGTAGGACCGTCGCCGTCAAGGTGATGCATGCACGCTTTGCGACATCACCGCACTTCGCAGCGCGGTTTCGTCAGGAGGCGCGGGCGGCCGCCAACCTGGTCAGCCCCTACATAGTGAATATGTACGACTGGGGCCAGGACGGGGATTCCTACTACATCGTCATGGAGTACGTTCAGGGGTCCGATCTCAAGCAGGTCGAGCATGATGCGGCGCTACCCTCGTCGCGTGTCGCTGAGATCGGCGCTCAGGTGTGTACGGCCCTGTCGGCTGCACACGGCTACGACGTGATCCACCGTGATATCAAGCCGCACAACATCATGGTGCAGCCGGACGGCTCGGTGAAGGTGATGGACTTCGGGATCGCGCGCGCCGGCAACTCGGCGATGACGCAGACCGGATCGGTCATGGGAACCGTCCAGTACCTCTCGCCCGAACAGGCGCAGGGCAAGCCGTTGAGCCCTGCGAGCGATCTGTACTCGCTGGGCGTTACCCTCTACGAAGCCGCGACAGGGCGTCTACCCTTTGACGCCGATAATCCCGTGACGGTCGCACTCATGCACGTGGGCGAGGTGGCTCCGTTGCCAAGCGCTGTGAACCCTGGGATCGACCCAGCACTCGAGTCCGTGATCATCAAGGCGATGCAGAAGAACCCCGACGATCGTTACGCCTCGGCCGATGAGATGCGCCGCGAGCTGGACGCGATCGCGTCCGGTGCCGCTGGTGCCGCTACCAGCGTCATCGGCCGCGTCGACAAGACTGCGGTCATGCCGGTGGTCGGTGCAGGATTCGAGGGAGTCGAGGGTGCAGGCGCGAGTGCCAGTGCCGAGCCCGTGTTCGCGGACACTCTGGACACGGAGTCACGAGTGGGTGCGCATCGTCCCGCTTGGGCGTGGGTGGCGCTCGCGGTACTGCTCGCGGCTGCCGGGCTTGGGATGGCCTCGCGACTCGGTCCGGACGGCGTCACCGCCAGCGATCCACCGCGCAGTGCGAGCTCCACGCCAGGGTCACGGGCGGCCGACAGTTCACAGACGACTCCTGCGACCGAGACCGCTCCAGCCGTGATCCCTGAACCGTCGGTGGCGACAGTGCCCGGTATCGTAGGCATGGATGCAGCCGAGGCCTTCGCTGCAATCAAGGACGCGGGCTTCAGCCCCCAGGCACTGCCTGCCGAGTACAACGCGGATATCCCTGAGAACGAGGTGTATGCGCAGTTCCCGGAGGCTGACGTGCAGGCGGAGCCCCTCTCGGTCGTGAACTACGCCGTCAGCCGAGGGCCGGACCCGGCGGCGGGCTCGTGGAAGGACGGCCGACAGAAGCCCGGCAAGTCCAGGGACGACGACTAGCCCCGCTTGCGCGCTACCGTCTGCCGGGATGTCCGCCACGGCCGCCCAGCAGCACTGCAAGCAGCGGCAACACCGAGGCGCCCATGAGCAGCTTGCCGAGCCCAGGGTCGGTCGCGTAGACGATCGCGCCTGCGATGAGCAGCGCCGCGAACACCAGCGCCGTGACGGCACGCGCCACCGATCGCTCCAACCTCCGCACGCGCAGGTCGAGCATCGGCGTCTGCACACTGAACTCGCCGCGTTCCATGAGCGTCAGTACGCGGTCAGCGCGACCCGGCAGGCCGATAGCGGTCTGGAAGACCTTCGTGCCTTCGGCCAGGATCGTGTTGAAGGTGCCGCCAAAGCCGCCCTCGCCGTCGGACTCGTCGGAGATGAGTTTGGTTGCGTAGGGGGCGATCGAGGTCCAGAGGTTGAACTCGGGGGATAGCCCCGTGCACATACCCGAGAGGATCGCGAGCGAGCGGCCCAGCAGCAGCAGGTTCTCCGGCAGCTGGAAGGGGAGGTTGAGCATCAGCTCGCGGAACTGCAGGCCGAAGTTCATCATTTGCGCGTGATCGATCTCGCGCAGCTCGCCCATGCTCATACCGCCAAAGCGGTCGAAGACGGCCATGCTCGCTCGCTCGATCAGGGCGAGATCGGCGCTGGAAAGCAGCACGTCGAGTGTCTTGAAGCTCTTCACCAGCCGTTTGCCGTCCTGTGTGCCGATGGCGATGACCGCCTCGCGCAGTCCGGCGCGCAGGTTCTCGGGCACGTGGCCCATCATCCCGAAGTCGATGAACGTCAGCTTCCACTCTTGCTTGCCGTCGGCATCGTACGTGTCGAGCGGTGTAACGAAGAGGTTGCCGGGGTGCGGGTCCGCGTGGAAGAAGCCGTCCTCGAAGATCTGCCGCATATACGTGTCGACCAGGACTTCTGCGACCTGCGTGCGGTCGATGCCCGCTGCAGTGATCGCGTCGTAGTCGCCGAGCTTGATCGCCGAGACGTCCTCGAGCGTCAGCACCCGACGCGTGCTCAGCTCCCACACCACGCGCGGCACGTGCACGCGCGGGTCGTCGACAAACGCCGCCGAGAAGGACTCGGCGTTGCTGGCCTCGGCGAGATAGTCGATCTCCGCGCGCGTGGTGGTGGCGAACTCCTCGATGAGCGCGCCCACATCCGCCCGGTCGCTGATTGGCTTGTAGCGCTTGAGCCAGCCGCCGACGCGTCGCAGCGCCGACAGGTCGACCTCGACCACAGCCTCGATGTGGGGCCGCTGCACCTTGACGACGACGTCGGCGAATCCCAGTTCGGCAGCGTCCGCCTCGTTCAGGCGCGCGCGGTGTGCCTGACCCAGCGATGCGGCAGCCAGCGGCGTCTCGTCGAACCACTCGTAATGCTCAGACAGCGGGAGCGCGAGCTCGTTCTCGGCCTGTGCGCGGATCGCGGCGAAACTCTCGGCGGGTACCTCGTCTTGGAGGCCGGAGAGCTCGTCGGTGATCTCCGCCGGAAGCACGTCGAGCCTGGCCGAGAGGAACTGGCCGACCTTGATCATCAGGCCGCCCATACGGATGGCGAGTGCGCGGAAGCGGACCGCCGTGGCGCGGTTGCGCTCGGTGCGGCCGCGAGCCGCCCACGCGCCCAGACCGATGCGACGCAGGAAGATCTCCCAGAAGATGAAGCCGAGCGTCACTCGGCCAAAGAAGAACACGATGCGCCAGTAGCGGGCGCGAAGTTGTGACGCCTTCATTCGTCCTCCGTTGCTGCGTGCATGGCGGTCAGGGGCGGTGGGTGAACGCGGCCTCTAGCCCTCGGCGAGAATCGCGTAGAGCTTCTTGCGAGCGTCGTTCACGACCTCGACGGCGGCAGCGATCTGCTCGGGCGTGCCGTTCTTGCCGATCTGGAACAGGGCGGGCATAAGCTTGCCGGCGGCCTCGCGGAAGTTGCCGGCGTCGCTGTTGCTTTGCGCGGCGTCTTCCCAGGGAGCGGGCTGATCGGCGGTCTCGGCTACGAGGGCCGCACCGGTCTCGGTGAGGCTGAATACCTTCTTACCCGCGGTCTCCTCGGCGGTGACGAGACCCTCGTCGGCGAGTTGCTGGAGGGTGGGGTAGACGGATCCGGCGCTGGGGCTCCACGCACCCTCGCTGCGTGCCGAGAGCTCCTGGATGATCTGGTAGCCGTGCATCGGAGCCTCCGAGAGGAGACGCAGGACGGCGGTGCGGACGTCGCCGCGACGCGCGCGACTGCCACCGGGGTGACCCATACCGTGCATGTGGCCCATCATGCCGAACGGCGCACGCATGCCACGCTTGCCGTGTCCGCAGGACTCGTCGCCTTTGTGATGAGGGTGCATGTGAGTTCCTTTCGCTGAGTGATAACGCGATATATCGCTATCTGTCGCGATAGGACAAGCAGAATGCATGCCAAACGTACCGCACTCCGCCTCACACGGTCATGCAATGCAGCGAGGCCCGCACCACAGCACGTGGTCGAGCCTCGGATTGCTGCATGCAGACGCATGCCCGTTACTTGAGAGTGACGCTCGCAACCTTGCTCGTCGCGCCAAGGACGCCCGGGAAGCCAGACACACTCGCCTTGAAGCGGTAGGTGCCACGGCGCATTCCGCTCGTGAAGTTGTAGCGACTCTTCCACGCCGCGCCGCTACCGGCCGCGTATACCTTGTTGGTGGCGAGCTTGGTCCAGCTACCGCCCGGTTTCTGCACGTAGATTGCAACCGGCACGCCGATCGCCGAGGTGGGTGTCACCGAGCCGGTAAGCGCCACGTAGGTCCCGTTGGTGCACACGGTCCGGTTCTGTCTGATGGTCACCGAGACCTGTTGGCGCGAGAGCGATATGTCATCGAACGTCGCCGAGGAACCCGGGATGCCGAGCCCCGCCGTGTCGGTTGTCGTCGCGCCTGCGAGCCGCATCGTGACGACGGCCCGAATCGCGTCGGCAGGCGCCGTTTCCTGCAGCGACATCAGCCGCCAAGAAGCAGCAAGCAGCGGGACGCGATCGCCGGCGACGCTGGTCTCGGCCACGGACTCGCCCAGCTCGTTGAGGTAGGCCAGCCGCATCTCGACTCCGGCGGGCGAGTAGCTGGTCTTGGCGAACGCTGTGAGCCGGTAGCGCGCGCTCCCGACGACACGCACCGACTGGCTGAGCTCGGTGAACGTCTCCGGCTCCCCAGCGGGGTTGATGAGTTTGAGCGAGTTCCTGCCGGAGTGTGCGGTGTCTTGTCGGCGAGTGACCAGGGTGCTGCCCCACGGACCCTCGACCTCCCACCAGACGGGGGTCAGCGCAGTCGAGTTCCAGCCACGCTTCCACGAATCGAAGGCGCCGTTCTTGAGTACATTGCGCGAGGAGATGGTGCCGGTGATCTTGTCGTAGCGGGTGGGGATGTAGCCGAACCTGAGGTCATCGGCCAGCGAATGGACGCGAACGCCGGCGATCTGGCCGTACGCGGACTCGTAGGCGACGTAGTGAGTGCGTGATTCGTCGAGCCAGCCATAGAAGAGCCGGACGTGGTAGCCCTTCTTCAGCATCGCGTCGCCAGGCAGGAGCTGCGACGCCTTGATGGGGTGGGACACCTTGTAAAACGAGCTGGTCGACCACGACGTCCCGGTTCCCCAACAGCTCGACACGTAGCCCGAGCAGTCGGTGCGGTAGCCCGCGTAGTACTTGGACTGGCTGTACGGCACCGGCGCGTCGACGCGCTTCTGGGCGCGAGCGAGCACTTCTGTGCGACTGATCGCCAGCGCACTGGTCGCCGAGACGGCCGCGAACGCGCAGGCGAGCGCGAGGACGGCGGCACCTGTGGCGAGGGCCGAGCGAATCGGGTGAGCGGAACGAGCGTTGCGAGCAAGGGTGTGTGTCATGGGAGTACCTCCAGCTGAGGTATCGACGCGCCCATGAGCCACCGCGAGGTCAGCGAGCGAATGCGTCAGGTGTGCGTGTGACGGTCGTCACTAGCTACAGCGACGAGCACCCGCTACCCTTCCGGCCACACCGCCACGCCCCACACGGTACCGGTGTGCGTGCACACCACGGAGCCGGCCTCGTAGATAACGAGCTCGGTGACGTCCCATCGCTCTGCGATCATGTCGGCGATGCGATGCGCGCGTTCCTCGGAAAGGCCGTGCCCGACGGCGACCCGCACGCTATGCGCGTCGCCTATCTGCTTGCCGACCCACTCCATCGTGTACTCGAGGGCCGCCTTCTCGCCTCGGCTTCTGCCGAGCGGGGAGAACGCGCCGGCCTCGTCCACGGTGAGCGTGACCTTGAGGTTGAGCATCGAGCCGAGGAACGACGATACGGCGCCGATACGGCCGCCGCGGCGGAGGTTCTCCAGCGAGTCGAGGCCCACGAGGAGCTTCACCTGCTCGCGCGTGCGTTCGAGGCGCGCGACGGTGTCGGGGGCGGAGAGCCCCTCGTCGGCAGCGGAGGCCGCGTCGAAGACCTGCCACAGCAGGCCCCCGGAGAGATTGTGCGAGTCGAAGACGTGGACGCGACTGTCGAACTGCTGCGCCGCGGTGCGCGCGGACTCGACCGTGCCCGAGAGCTTCGAGGAGATGTGGATCGAGAGAACCTCGTCGGCGGTTTGGAGCGCTGCCGTGTAGGCGTCGACGAAGGTGCCCGCGCTGGGCTGCGAAGTGGTGGGGAGGTCGGGCGCGGCGGCCATGCGCTCGAAGAACTCGGCTTGGGTCAAGACGCCGTCAGGCAGGGTCTCGTCGCCGATGGTGATCGACAGCGGGACGACGGTGATGCCGCGTTGGGCGGCGAGCTCCGGAGCGATATCAGCGGTGCTGTCGGTGATGACCGCGAACCGACGTCGCGAGCTGGTGTCCAGTGCCATGCGAGCCGCCTCTCTCATACGCACGAGTGTGTGGTTACGAGAGAAACCGTACCACGCAGTCCAATTTTCGGCTGTCTCCAGTGAATGGCAGCGATAGCCAATCGGCAACATGGGTATCGTCCCGATAGGTTCTAGCCTAGTGAACCTGGCAGGGCCGCTCGTCCGTCACAAGCGCTGCTGCATTCGCCCTGCTTGTTTCAATTCGCCGGTAGCGTGACCCGCGGATCGGGTCGTGGCCGGACAGCTGAACGGAGGCGGTCATGCGCATGAAGAGGGTACTGATTCTGGCGGTAGCGGCACTGCTCATTGTTGGCACGGTTGTCGCGCTTTCCGGTTGTGGCGGGGCTAAGACCTCGGACACGGGTGGAACCACTGATACCGCGACCACCACGCCGATCAAGATTGCGCTGCTGCTCCCGGAGACGAAGACGGCTCGCTATGAGACCCAGGACAAGCCGCTCTTCGAGGCCAAGGTCAAGGAACTCGCTCCCGACGCCGAGATTCTCTATAGCAATGCCAACCAGGACGCCGCGCTGCAGCAGTCACAGGCTGATGCGGCCATCACAAACGGCGCGCAGGTCCTCGTACTCGACCCGGTCGACTCGGCATCCGCCGCTTCGATCGTGACGAAGGCGAACTCCGCGAAGATCCCGGTCATCAGCTATGACCGACTGATCCTCAACGCTCCTGTCGACTACTACGTCTCTTTCGACAACGAGAAGGTCGGCACACTTCAGGGCCAGGCGCTCCTCGACAAGCTGACCGCCGACGGCAATGCCGGCAAGACGGTCGTCTTCATCAACGGCTCGCCGACCGACAACAACGCCACGCTGTTCAAGAAGGGCGCCCACAGCGTCCTCGATGGCAAGGTGAAGATCGGTGCCGAGTACGACACGCCTGACTGGAGCCCGGACAAGGCCCAGGACCAGATGGACCAGGCGATCACGAAGCTCGGCAAGGACGGATTCGTCGGCGTGCTTGCCGCTAACGACGGCACCGGTGGTGGCGCTATCGCCGCCATGAAGGGTGCCGGTATCGACCCGTCGACCAGGCCGACCACCGGTCAGGACGCGGAACTCGCGGCGATTCAGCGCATCATCATCGGCGAGCAGTTCATGACGGTGTACAAGGCCATCAAGCTCGAGGCCGAGGCAGCCGCACGACTCGCGGTCGCACTTGCCAAGGGCGAGCCTGTGCCGACCGACATGACGCTCTCCAAGGTGAACAACGGCTCGGCAGACATCCCCTCGATTCTGCTTCCGCCGGTCGCCGTCAACAAGGACAACATCAAGGATACGATCATCGCAGATGGATTCTGGAAGCTAGAGGACATCGCCAACTCGCCTGAACTGAAGGCCGCAGCGGCGAAGCTCGGAATTCAGTGACCGCAGCTTCAGACACGATGAGCACCACGGCGCCCCTGCTTTCACTGAGGGGCGTCAGCAAGTCATTTGGCGCGAACCACGCACTCACCGGTGTCGACTTCGAAGTCGGCGCCGGTGAGGTGGTCGCGCTTGTCGGCGACAACGGGGCGGGAAAGTCGACGCTCATCAAGGCCATCGCCGGCGTCCAACTCTGCGACGAGGGCGAGTTCACCTTCCGCGACGTGGTGGTCAGGATCAACAGCCCTCAAGACGCGACCGCTCTCGGTATCGCGACCGTCTACCAGGATCTGGCGCTATGCGACAACCTCGACGTCGTCGAGAACCTGTACCTCGGTCGAGAGGTGTTTGGCAAGGGCCTCGCCCGTGCGGCCTATTACCTCGACGAAACCGCCATGGAGCAGAGCGCTCTGGAGTTGCTCGACTCTCTCGCGGTGACGACGATCAAGGACGTGCGCGTCCAGGTCGGGTCGCTCTCCGGCGGCCAGCGCCAGGCTGTGGCGATCGCTCGCTCGTTGCTCGGAGAGCCGAGCGTGGTGCTGCTCGACGAGCCTACAGCCGCCCTCGGCGTGTCGCAGACCGAGCAGGTGCTTCAGCTCATCCACACCCTGCGCGAGCGTGGTCTGGGGGTCGTGGTCATCAGCCACAACCTTGAGAACGTGTTCGCCGTCGCCGACCGGATCGTCGTGCTGCGTCTAGGCAAGCGGGCGGCGTCGTTCGACGTGCGCGGAGTCAGCCGAGGAGACGTCGTCTCGGCCATCACCGGGGCCGAGTTCGGTCTCGGCGCAGGGCTGGCAGGTGAGCAGCATGCAATCGAAGCCTGAAACCCCGATGCTGACACGCGGTCCCGCGGGAATCGTGAAGGAGCTCGGACGCAAGCTCGCCCAGGGCGAGGCGGGCACCCTGTTGGTGCTGTTGATGGTCGGCGCGATCTGGACGTTCTTCCAGTCGCAGAACGGCCGCTTCCTCAGCCCCGGAAACCTCACGAACCTGATGTTGCAGCAGGCGGCGGTCGCGACCATCTCGATCGGCGTTGTGCTTGTGCTGCTCCTCGGCGAGATCGACCTGTCGGTGGGGGCGGTGAGCGGCTTCTGCTCCTCGGTCATGGCGGTGCTGATCGTGCAGCGCGGGATGTCGCCCATCGTGGGCGTGCTCGCAGCACTCGGGCTCGGCGCACTCATCGGTCTGTTCAACGGCTTCATGATCACGCGCTTCCGGATTCCTTCCTTCGTCGTCACGCTTGCAGGCTCGCTCACGTTGGTCGGCCTGCAGCTCTACGTGCTCGGCCAGACGGGGACGATCAACCTGAGCCATCCGCTGGTGATCGGTCTGACCTACACGTTTCTGCCGGCGTGGGCCGGCTGGGCCATCGCCGCGGCAGCGACAGCGCTCGCAGCAGGTTTGGCACTTCTCGGACGCGCGCAGCGCAAGGCAGCCGGGCTCAAGGTGGGCTCGATGAACGGGCTCCTCTTCCGAGTGGGAATCGTCGCCGTGTCGTTCATCGCGGTGGTCGTCATCGTGAACCAAGACCGCGGGTTGCCGCTGGTCATGTGCATCGTCTTCGGCCTCGCGCTGGCATTCTCTTTCGTCACCGAGCGCACGCGCTTCGGCCGACGGATCTTCGCCGTCGGAGGCAACGCCGAGGCGGCTCGCCGAGCAGGCATCAAGATCGACCATGTGCGCATCATGGTGTTCGTTCTCGCGTCGACGATGGCAGCCGCCGGTGGCGTGCTTGCCGCGTCGCGGCTCATGGCCGTGAACCAGTCGACCGGCAGCAGCGACCTGCTGCTGATGGCCATCGCAGGTCCTGTCATCGCGGGCACCAGCCTCTTCGGCGGTCGCGGATCGATCTGGTCTGCGCTGCTGGGCGCGGTGGTCATCGGTTCGATTGCTAACGGGATGAACCTGCTCGCGTTCTCCTCCTCGGTGAAGTTCATCGTGACCGGCGCGGTGCTCATCACCGCGGTCACCATCGAGTCGGTCACGCGGATGCGTCGCCAGGGCGAGCAGGCGCGCTAGCGTCCGTAGGCCGAGAGAATCCGGTCGAGCTCGGTGTTCACCGCTGCGTCCACGGTCCGCCGGCTCGCGTCGGCCGCAAACCAATCGAGCGTCCGCCGGATGCCGTCGCGCAGCGGAATCCGGGCCTCGAAGCCGGGCACGAACTCCCTGATCTTGCTGTTGTCGAACACCACGCTCCACGTCTTATCGCCGAGCAGGCTGCCCGCCATCTGCGGGGCGACGTCCGCGATGAAGTCGGATGGGATGTGCACGATGTCCGCTTCCACGCCGAGCGCCTCGGCGGTCATCCGATAGATCTGGTCCCATGACAGGACCTCGTCGGACGTGATGTGGAACGCCTCGCCAATCGCCCGCGCGTTCCCGAGTAGGCCGAGGATGCCGCGTGCGAGGTCGTCGGCGTGAGTGACAACCCACAGCGACGAGCCGTCGCCGTGCACGATGACCGGGAGGCCGGTCAGCAGTCGGTCGGCGAGCGTGTAGGTGCCCCAGCCGCCAAGCGCGATGGGGAGATTGTGGTCGTACGTCATCGAGGGGCGCACGATCGTTACCGGGAATTCTTCGTCGCGATACGCGCGCATCAGGCGCTCCTCGCAGGCGATCTTGGCGCGCGCGTACTGCCAGAACGGGTTGCGGACGGGCGTCGACTCCGTGATCAGGTAGTTCGCAGGCGGCTTCTCGTAGACCGAGGCGGAGCTGATGAAGAGGAGCTGCCCCACTCGGCCGCGCAGCAGATCCAGATGGCGTTCGACGTCACCCGCGGTGTAGGCGATCCAGTCGACGACCGCGTCGAATCGCATGCCATCGAGCGCGGCGCGTGAGGCGTCGGGGTCGCGCAGGTCTGCGGTCAGCGTGCAGGACAAGGGCAGGGCGGAAGCCGTGAGCCCGCGGTTGAGCACATAGACCTCGTGGCCGGCAGCAATCGCCGTCCGGCTGGTCGCCGTGCTGATCATCCCGCTTCCACCGAGGAAGAGCAGTCGCATCGTCGGCCCATCTCTCGTGGTCGTGTGCCTGCACCCACGCTTCGGTCTATGCCCAGGAGCGCGTCCGAGTTGTCGTGCGGGCGGGCCCAACGGGAATGAACCGTGATGTCGACGCTGATGCCGAGCGGGGGAGCGGGGACCATGGGACGCATCTTCGGTCGGCGACGTCTGCGGGGTTTGTACCCGTAGTCGCAGCCGAGCGCGTCGAGCGCATGTCTTGCTGGGGCGCGGCGCTACGGCAACGGTGTCGAGGAGCCCGTCGCAGAGTCCGACGACGGCATCGATGATGTCAGCGACTCGAGCAGCGACCCCGACAGCGGTGTCGGCGTGCTCTCCAGGAACGGCGTCCCCAGATCCGACCAGCTCGGCACAAGCGTGTCGGTTGCCGGCACTGTCGGCGATGTCGGGATGCTGACCGTCGCGTCGACTGACGCGCTGGTATCGACGGTGGCGGTCGCATCGGCTGTGGCCGACGGAACCATCGCGCCGTCGGTGGTCGAGGCTAGGTTGCTGCCAAAGTTCGCGACGGTTGCCTCGCCGGGATTGTGCACGTTGGAGCCGCCCGCCGCGTAGCTGTTGCCGTGGCAGGTGTAGCACGAGTCCGCCGCGGCCTGCTCATGGGCGGCGACTGCCGGGAGGCGAAGCACGCCGGCCTGGCGGGAGAGGCCGACGACTTCCTCGGCTGCGGGGACTGCGGTGTAGGTGCTCGTGACGCTGTTCCAGCCCGATGCGCTGTCGCTCGTGGTGTGGCATGTGAAGCAGAACGCACGGACGTCCGCGGCGTTGGTGGTTGCGAGTGACGCGCCGCGCTCGTCGGAGAGCAGCGAGCTGTTCTGGCGTGTGGAGCCGTGTGGGTTGTGGCATTCGAAGCACGGCAGCGGAGAGCCGACCGGCAGCGTGCCGCCGGAGGTGACGACCGAGTGACCACCGGCGCCGCCCGCCGTGGCGAAGCTCTTGATGTCGACCGGTGTGGTGGCGAATCCAGCCGGCCTATCGCCACCGTGACATGTGAAGCACAGCGCCGCGTACGAGCCGTCGGCGGTGTCTGAGGCGAGTGTCGCCTGTGTCGGCACGGTGTAGGTGGCCTTGAGGCCGTCGTAGTCGTTCGCGCCACCGTGCGCGCCGTGACAGTAGGTGCAGTCGCCCTGCTGGCGACGAATCGGTTCGCTGACGCCGACGGTCCGCGTCGACTCCGGGATCAGCCGATGCGCGTTGGAGGTCGACTCGTAGGAGGCCTTGCCCGGCCACGTTCCGGCAACCGGGTAGCCGGCCGCGTCGCGCGTGGGGGCGTCTGCCTCGGGATAGCCGGGCCCAAACCAGTCTGCGTTCGTCGCGTGACATGCGAGGCACGACTGGTTACCCGCCGATGAGATCGCGACGCCGTTGATCTCTTTCGCAGGTATCCGGCGCGTCTCGGACGATGAGCCGTGGGCATCGTGACACGTGGCGCAGCCATCGATATCCGCTGTGCCCGCGCTATTGGCGCTGAGGGTGTGTCCGCTGGGCTGGCCGAAGGAGTCAGAGGACCCGTCGACAATGTTGGAGGCATCGCTATCGCTGCCGTTGTGGCAGGACAGACACGAGGCCGTGATCGAACCGGAAGCGTCAGCGGCACCCAAAAACATCGAGTCCGCGGGAGCATTGTGTACGCGATGACACGCGCTGCAACTCGTGGTGTTGGCGGTGGCGCTCACATGCGGCGATGGTGCGGCGAACGCCCCCGAGGGGATCGCAGATGCGGCAATCAGTAGACCGGTCAGCAGCGAGAACGCCACCAGACAGCTGCGTGCGCACGCGGTTCTCCGAGTTCTGTGGTTCATGACGCCGCCATTCCGCCGAGAGGTCCGTCCCGACGACCCCTTAAGCGCAACTACCGAGCCAGCTCTCGACCGTTCGCGGTATGGTTTGTGAGCAGAGATTATGAGCGTGGTGCCTCACGCCACAGCGACGTCAGCGAGGAGATACTCGTGCCAACAGACCGCCTCGATCCCGCCGAGAAGCGAGCCAAGCTCACCGCCGAGAAGGCCCGCGCCATCGCCGAGGACATCGCCGCCGCCGAACGCCACACCGTGATCGCCGAGCGCTACGGCGTCTCCGTCGAGACAGTCGGCGCGATCAAGAGCGGCAAGCGCTGGGCCGACGCGATAGACGACGAGCTGCGAGCCCGGATGCGAGCCGTCGAGCCGTCCGGAGCAGCCCTCAACGCCGACGCCGCACGCCGTGTGATGGCAGCCCTCGAGGGAGGCCGCTCAGGCAATTCGATCGCCGAGGAGTTCGCGATCAGCCCGAGCATGGTCAGCGCGATCAAGAGCGGCAAAGCCTGGGCCGAGCTCGACCCGAAGCTGCCGACGAGACTGGCCGCGCTGGAGCAGCGAGGCAAGAAGCTCACCGCCAAGAAGGTCGCGGAGATGAAGCAACGGCTTGCAGCCGGGCAGAGTGCGCGGAAGGTGGCCGCGGAGTATGGGGTCTCCGCGTCGACGGTGCAATCGATTGCGCAGGGGCGGACGTGGGGGGAAGTTGTGGCGCGGGGGACCAGCTGAGACTCGACACAGTTGGCGGCTACCCCTCCCGTAGCACCTCCAACAGCCGCACCATCGCCATGGTGTCCGTCCCGCAATACTCGCGCAGATCGGCGTAGACGGTCGCGCACTCCTCGGCGGGAAGCTGGTTTGTGACGGTGCGGAGGTAGCGCCTGGATGCCGTGTTTCCGTCGGCGATGCCGAGGCCCTGGTAGGACAGGTCGCTCACCAGCGCGGGCAGCACGACCTTGATGCTGGAGCTGCCCAGGCACTCCGGGTGACGGACATGGGTGCGGACCGTCCGCAGCAGGTCGAAGAGGCGCGACTGCGCGGCGGCGATCGCCGTGGCGTGCTGCGGGAACTCCTTGGCCAGCGCCGTGAGCTGTGTGTTCTCGTACGCCGAGTAGACAACGATGCTGCCGGTCTCGCCCAGCGCGTCAATCAGGCTGGTGGTGAAGCCCAGGCGCGGGTCGCTGGTGCCCTCGTGCAGAAACTCGCGGTGCTCGAGGTCTCCGTTATCGTACAGGATGTGGTCGGACCACTGGAACGGGATCGCCTGCCAGGTACGGGTGCCGGGGTAGAGCGGCAGCGCGGACATGAACGTCTCGAAGTCGAGGAAGTGGATGGGATAGGTGAGGCCCGCGAGCGAGCGCTTGATGTCGCCCACGATGTGAGCTTCTCCCGACTGTACCAGCTGGCAGACCTCGCGCTGATCGGCGGTGAGCCGTGGGTAGTCGAGCGGCACATCCTCGATGGCGAAGATGCCGTCAGCGACCAGTGAATCCAGCAGCGACTCGCTGATCTTGGGGAGCGCGGTGACGGGGTTCTCGGGCAGGAAGGCGTGGCACGAGCCGTAGTACGCGCATGTGTATGGGGTGGTGCAGTGCTTGCCGATCGACACTGATGGCGGCTCGGCGACGTCGAGCATATCGAGCATCTCGGCGACCAGGGTGGGGATCTGTGGGAGGTATGCGCGGGCGTCTGCGGTGACGTCGGATGCGCGGAAGAGTCGCGTGAGGTCGTACTCGCCGCCCTGGTACACATAGGTGTTGTCGAGGTGCATGAGGTAGGCGCGGCGAATGGGGAGACCGGCGCCTTCGAGTACCCACGTCTGCACGGCGATGTCGGTGATGTGGACCGCTTTGACGCGCGTTGTGGACTTCACCTCGTAGAGATCCCAGAGGTTATCACCCACGCGTACCAGCACGTCCGGGCGTACGAAGACACCTCCGTGCTCGAGTGCGGCCTCGAAGATCGCGCCGGGCGGATGCTCGAGCAGGTGACGCGTGGTCTCGAGCGCGGCCGCAGACTGCATGTAGTCCTCGGCGACCAGGACTCCGTCTGCGAAGCGCTCGCGTGCGAGTTCTCCCACCGACGTGCCGGTGTCGAAGATGTGCTGCTGATTCTCCGACGTGGGGTCTGCAAGATCGCGAGCGTGGGTCGAGAGCCACAGCGCCTTGGGGCACTGGAGCCCAGTCTGGAACCTCGATTTGGACAGGCGGTTTGCCATGTCTGCACCTCCTGAACAGAGCATAGCTCAGGGGTCTGACACGGTAAGTCCGGGTGGCGTGAAGGAGCCCTCCGACAGTCGCCTGCGCGGAGGGCTCGCGCTCGTGAGAGTGTGCTCGGGTAGGGGTCCGACTCAGTTCACGTGGAAGTCCCACGCAGGGAAGTCCTGCGCAGGCGAGGCCGGAAATATGAGCGGTGAGCGCTGTCCGTCGAAGTACCACAATAGATCGATGGCCTGGCGTGTCTGTACGAAGCCGGACTCAAAGGTGTACTCGCCCGCTGGGAGTCCCTCCGGAATCGGATACGCCCACTCCTTCGAGTATGGCTTGGCCCCGATCATGGAATTGAACGGCATCAGGTCGAAACCGACGAGCTCGGATGTCGCAGGCGTCACCCCGGGAAGCCAGTACTTTGACGAGTCCGCAGCGGTCACCTCGAGCATCAGCGGTTCTTCTCCCGCCTCGGCATGCTTGGTGATTATGAGGAAGAACTGAGTGACCTGCGGTCCCCTCATCGCCAGGCCACGACTTCCTGCGACCCATCCTGCGGGTACGACGAGTGGGGCACCAGCGGGAACCGTGAGCACTCCGCTTGCGGGCGGAGCAAGGACAATGGGTTCGACTGCGATCGCCACCGCAGGGATGATCAGAGCTGTTGCCAGCAAGACCGCGAATACCGCACCGAATGGTTTCATGCTTCCTCCCTCAGTTCGTCGGCCCCCGTTTGAGGCCGCACTCGAACATGCGGAAGCGCCCATTGAATGATTGGTGTCGAGTGTTTGCGCGGAAGAGGGGCGTTCCGCAACGTCACCTATACCCACTCTCGCCCACGAAGTCTCGGTGATGCGGGGTTGGATCTCCGATGGATGTCCGCCACGACGCCCGGCATCCGTGGCGAGATGCCATGACGCGCGACACGAAGGGCCGGCATCTCTGCCGGCCCTTCGAGGCGGGGACTACGGTGTGTTGAGGATTAGCTGATCGTGCTCCTTGCCGAGAAGATCGGGGCGAGCTGCGGGCTGGCGGCCATCGCGAACTCGAACTGCTCCTGCTCGGTGCGGGCCATCCAGAACAGCACGGCTGCGGTGAGCATCGGGCCGAGGAGTGCGAACGTCATGATCAGCCACACGCCAGCCTCGAACTGGTAGACGACGCCCCATGCGAGCACTGCGAACGAAGCTGCGACCAGCAGCACCGCAGCGGCGCGCTCGTAGTACCAGCCGATGATCAGCGTGGCTGCCACGGCGACCAGCGGTACGAACGCACCCAGCATCACGGCGCCGGAAGAGCCGCCGGAAGTGAGGCCCATGAACATCGCGACTGACCAGAACGCACCGCCGGCGATGACGAAAGCGCGAGCGACGCCACGTTCGACCGCGATACGGAGCGGTGCGTCTTTGGGGGAGACGACCGCATTCTTGCGGGACTCGGCCACATCGAATGCCATAAGGCCGAAGAGGAGCGGGACCGCGACCGCGACGGCGACTGCGCTCACGAGCCCGACTACGATGAGGATTCCTGCGAAGAAGACTGCCATGACCTTTTCCCTCCAACGATTCGCCGCCCGGTGGACACGCGAATTCCGTCTCAAGTTGCTACAGAGAATATGACCCCGTTCCAAGCGGCGTAGGTTCGCGCTCGGTTTCTGTCTTGTTAGGGTTTCGTGAGCATCGCGGACTGCAACAGGGCGCTCGTGTGCCCGGCGTGCTACGCGATCGGCAGCTCGAAGCCGAACGTGGTTCCCGTGCCCGGCTCGGAGTGCACTTCGATGCTGGAGCCGTGCGCTTCCACGATCTCCTTGGCGATCGCGAGGCCCAGGCCCGCGCCGCCACCGCCGGCGCGTGCAGCATCGGCCCGGTAGAAACGCTCGAAGACGCGCGTGAGCTCCTCGGCGTTGATGCCGGAGCCCTCGTCGGCTACGGCCAAGAGGACGCGCTCGTCTCGGCGAACGGCACGCAGGCGTACGGTCGAGCCTCGGGGGGAGTGCTTGAGGGCGTTGTCGGTGAAGCTGAGCAGGACCTGTACGGCGCGATCGCGGTCGGCCATCACGCGGACGTCGCCGTCGGGGAGGTCGACCGCGAGTGTGACTCCGGCGCGCTCGGCCAGGGTGTTCATGACGCTGGCGACGCTGCCGAGCAGGTCGGCTGCGGACTCCGAGGTGACCTTGAGCTGCAGGCTACCGGCCTCGAGTTGTGCGAGTGTGAGCAGGTCGGTGACGAGGCGGCCCAAACGGTCGGCCTCGAACTGCATCGTCGAGAGGAAGTCGTCTCGGACGGCAGGATCCTCGGCGGCGCCGTCGATGAGCAGCTCGAGGATGCCCTTGAGTGCTGCGAGCGGCGTGCGCATCTCGTGGCTCGCGTCGGCGATGAAGCGGCGCTGCGCGTCTTCGATGCGCTGCTGTTCGGTCACGTCGGCGAGCAGGAGCACGGCGCCACGCAGGTTGCCGGTGGTACCGATCAGTGGCGTGCAGTGCAGCAGCACGGTGTAGCCGCCCAGGCCCACGGTCTTGGCGACGCTGTCGCCGACGAGTCCCGTGCGGATGATATCGAGCACCTCTGCATCGGGGGCCAACTCCTCGGCGGGTGTGCCTACGAGTTCACGGTCGATTCCGTCGCCGGGATTGCCCAGCCCTAGCAGCAGAGCGGCCTCCTGGTTGATGACGCGCACGACGCCCTTGGAGTCAAACGACACGAGCCCCTCGGCCATCGACGCGACCACGGCTGACAGTCGTTGCTGGCTCTCCTGCACCGCGCCGAACGCCTCGCCCAGGCTCACGGCCATGCGGTTGTAGGAGTCGGCGAGGTCGTAGATCTCATCCGGCACGTACCCGGTCGGGAGGCGCTGCTCGAAGTCGCCGTCGGCGATCGCGATGGCGGCCTCCGACATCTCGCGGATGCGCTTGCCCATCAGCGACGAGAACCAGTAGCCGAGCGACCCGGCCACCAGCAGGGATACCCAGAAGGTGATCCACAGCCGGAAGCGGACCGCGGCGAGGATTGCGAGCGAATCGGCCACGGAGCCGGCGGTCACCACGGTGCCTTCAGTCTTGCCGTCGGCGGCGATGATCGGCTTGGCGGCGACGACCCACCCACCCGCGCGCAGGTCGACGGTCGCATAGGCGGTGTCGCCGGCTTTCACGGCCGCGCGGGCGGCGTCGAGCGCCTCCTGACCCGGCCCGCTGTCATTGGCCGAGTCGATGAGTCGGCCCGACGCGTTGTAGACCCAGATGCTCGACCCATATATGTCGCGATACTCAAGCAGGTCCTGGCGCACGCGCTCGATGCTCGCTGCGGTAAGCGGGAACTCGGCCTCGAGCCGGCGCGCGAGCGCGGATGCGTTGCGCAGCTCGTTTGCCTCAGACATCTGAGTCAACGTGGTCTTGAGCCCCGCCGAGAGCGATCCGGACAGAATCAGGATCGCGACCATGATGACGGCGACGAACAGCGAAGTCTGCCACAGGCGGATCGACGCGCGCCACGGCTTCCTCGGCATGGCGGGCCTACGACTCTCTCAGCCGGTACCCGTAGCCACGGACCGTGAGCAGATACGTCGGGTTCTTGGGATCTTCCTCGATCTTCTCGCGGATGTTGTGAATGTGTACGTCGACCGCGCGCTCGTCGCCCACCGGTGACTCCTCCCACAACGCCGAGAGGATCGCCTGGCGCGAGTACGCGGTGCCGGGGTGCCGGGCGAGATACAGCAGGATGCCGTACTCGGAGCTGGTCAGGTGCATCGCCTGCCCCGACAACTTCACCTGCCGAGCGAGCGTGTCGATCTCGAGGTCGCCCACCTGGAGGCACGCGGCAGCGTCCGGGACGGTGTCGACGCGACGCAGGATCGCTTTGACGCGACTGACGAGCTCGCGAGGCGAGAACGGCTTGGTGACGTAGTCATCGGCGCCAAACTCGAGGCCGAGGATGCGGTCGACCTCGTCCCCGCGCGCGGAGAGCATGATGATGGGGGTATTGGAGTGCGTCCGCAGGTCGCGTGCGACGTCGAGTCCGGACTTGCCGGGCAGCATGACGTCGAGGATGACGAGATCCGGTTTGACCTCGGAGAACATGAACTCGGCGCCGGTGCCGTCGGCGGCGGTGTGGACCTCATAGCCCGCTTGCGACAGGGCGTAGGAGACCACCTTGAGGATCGATTCCTCGTCATCGACGACCAGAACGCGTTTGGTCACGTGCGCTCCTTTGGAAACCGCGGCACTTTTCATGCCTGACCATAGCCGACGACGTCGGAATGGGCATTAACACAATGCTAACAATACGGTAATCACTCGCGAATAGGGGAGGTCAGGGGCGGTGCTAGTCTCGTCCTTGATCGTGTGGGAACAACTCGCGACCAAGGTGGTGTCAATACCATAGACGTGCAGCATTCGTTCACAGATCCGGGACTCACGGCCCGGAGCCGCCCCTGGTCACGCGGGGCTTTCGTAGTTGTTTCCCTACTTCTCGTTTTGGTCGCATCGGTTGTTCTGGCGACCGCGCCCGCGGCGTTTGCCGGGCAGGCCGCCTCGGGCGATCTGTTCTTCTACCCGTGCACGGACTGCCATCCGGTGGTCATGGGCGCGGGCGGAAAGCCGACCAAGAAGCTGCCCAACGACTTCAAGGGGCATCAGGTCAAGCTCGTCGGTCACGATCGACTGGCCGCGGAAGGCGAGGCGTGTCTCGTCTGCCACGACGACGCCGCCAAGAACCCCGGCAAGCTCAAGACCATGGACGGCACCACCGTCGACATCAAGGGCGACGTCGCCAGGGTCTGCGAGAAGTGCCACTCGCCCAAGTACAAGGAGTGGCTGGCCGGCACCCACGGCAAGCGGCTCGCCAAGTGCACCGCCGCAGGGTGTCACGACCCGCACAGCCCGCAGTGGATCTACGCCGGTCCGCTGCTTCCGTTTGTCGGCACCGGTTTCCAGGTGCGCGCGGTCTCGGAACGCGCTGTGTTCACGCCGCTCGCATCTCCGCCCGTCGCGCCGCCGGTGCACACGCCGTTGTGGCTCACCCTCGGAGCCTCGGTCCTCATCGTCATCGCCGCCGGTCTCATCGGCTGGCTGATACTAGGAAGGGCACGCACATGAGCAAGCCCATCGTGCCCGGGGCGCAGCAGCCCGGTGCAACCGTACCCGGCGCTCCTGAACCGGGTGCGTGTCAGCCGGGAGCCTGCGAGCCCGGCCACACGGTCTCGCGCCGACGCTTCCTCGAGAGTCTCGGCATCGGCGCCGGCGTCGTGGCAGCGGGCGTCATCCCCGCGGTGGTCTCGGCCCTCCCGCAGGTCGCCATCGCCGAGGAATCCGCGCGTGAGTCCACCGGCAACGAGGCGATCGACCACATCATCGAGGAGAACCACCCCGTCAACTACCCCGGCCACACGGTCAGCTACGCCGATGAGCCCGGCGATCAGAACTGGGCGATGGTCATCGACGTGAAGGCCTGCATCGGCTGTCGCAAGTGCGTCTACGCGTGCGTCAAGGAGAACAACATCGGCCGCAATTCCGGCTTCACCTACATCCAGGTGCTCGAGATGGACGTGGGCGGCTTCGACCTCGAGCACTCCAACGCCGAGTACAAAGAGGGTGGCGACCCCGAGAAGTGGTACCTGCCCGTCCAGTGCATGCAGTGCGCCAAGCCCACGTGCGTCTACGGGTGCCCGGTCATCGCGACCTGGAAGGACCCGGACGGCATCGTGGTCATCGACTACGACAAGTGCATCGCGTGCCGCAACTGCATGGTCACCTGCCCCTACGCCGCGCGGCACTTCAACTGGGTCGAGCCCGAGGTCCCTAAGGCCGAGATCAACCCCAAGGTCCCTCTCCATGAGAAGGCCGGCGTCGTGGAGAAGTGCACCTTCTGCGTCCAGCGCACGCGCAACGGCGGCACCACCGCCTGCACCGAGGCGTGTCCGGTCGGCGCTCGCAAGTTCGGGGACCTGAACGACCCCGAGAGCGAGGTCTCGATTCTGCTGAAGACCCGCCGCGTCATGCGGCTCAAGGAAGAGTACGGCAATGAACCTATGATCTGGTATGTGGGGTGATGGGCGTGAGTCTCGTGTCCACACCTCGACCCGGCATCAAGCGCTTCATCGGCATCGACTGGAACGTCGGCGCCGTACTGAACGCGAGCCCGCGCTACTGGGCCTTCGTCTCGCTGCTCGGCTGCGGCCTCATCCTCGGCCTCATGTCATGGGGCGCGGCGATGACCGAAGGCGGCGCCGTCATGGCGATGCGCGACAACTACCCGTGGGGCCTCTGGTTCACTAACTATATGTACTACGTGGGGCTCTCGGCGGGCGGGCTCGTGGTCTACGCCAGCGTCCACCTCTTTGGCGCCGAGCAGTTCCGGCCGCTCTCCCGTATCGCTGTCCTGCAGGCCGGCGTGCTGGTCATGATGGCGCTCATGGGCATCATCACGGACATGGAGCGCCCGTGGCGCGCGGTCTACATGCTGCTCACGCCCAACGTGACCTCGCCGTTCGTCTACACCGGTAGTGCGGCCAACATCTACATGATCATCTGCTTCGTCGACCTGTGGATTCTCATCACCGGCAAGGGCGGCGAGAAACTCGCGACCCGCATGACGCTCATCGCGCTCCCGTTCGCGGTCTATCTCCACACCACGACGGCGTTCGTGCTCTCGATGAACAAGTCGCGCGAGCTGTGGAACTCGGCCGTCATGGTCCCGATCTTCCTGACCTCGGCCACAGCGTCGGGCATAGCACTCCTGATGATCTCGGCCTACATCATGCAGAAGCTGAAGGTCACCAAGTTCAAGCCGAGCATGTTCCGGAGCCTCTCGACGCTGCTCGCGACGGTCATCATCATCGACCTCTTCCTGCTGGTCGTTGAGATCCTCACCATCTTCTGGCCGACCTCGGCCAAGCCGGGCCACACCATCCGCTTCGCCGAGTTCCTGACCGGCGACTACGCGTTCGCCTTTGTCCCTGTGCTCATCCTCGGGATCACCGCGTTCATCCTGCTGTCCCGCAAGAGCACGCGACATCTGCCGGCGGTTCAGCTGACCGCGGCGGCGATGTACGTGCTCGCGATCTTCCTCAAGCGCTACTCGCTCATGGCGATGGGCTTCGCGGTCAACCCCCTCGGCCAGTTCACGCCGCCGTATATGCCGAGCCTGACCGAGGTCGGCATCGCGATCTTCATCCTATCGTTCGGCCTGCTGATCATGACGGCCGCCACCAAGATCCTCCCGCTGCACGTGCCCGAGGAGGAGCTCGCCGAGCATGCGCATCACGGCCCGTCGCCCTACGACCCGCCGGAGCCCGCGCTCGAGCCCGCCGCCGAGCCGACGCCGCACCGCGGACCCGCGTTGACCCCCGAGTTCGCCGCTGACACCGCCAAGGTCGGGTGACCAGCCGATGAGCCCGAACGAGACCAAGAAGTCGCGCTGGGGGATCAACCCGCTCACCGTGAAGTGGATCGCCGTCGGCATCCTGGTGGCCGTGGTCGTGCTGGCCATCCTGCCGATGATCGCGGCGACGCAACCGGCGTTCTTCTCCCGGTTCCACTCGCTGGCGAAAAGCTCGACGACACTTGCCGCATCAACGCACCAGGACATCCCGTGCGCGAGCTGCCACGTCCCCGCGCGCGGTCAGGTCCGCTACCAGCTGGCCGTCTCGGCGGAGTTCTACGCCGGGCTGCTCAGCCGCAACGCGCCCACGAGGTTCCTGAAGTTCGATCGGCCGACGCGCGATGCGTGCCGCTCGTGTCACATCACGGACCGGAGCGACGACATCAAGCGCACCAGCCGCATCCCGCACCCCGCGCACATGCGCGTTGCAAGCGAGACGCGCGACTGCGTGACCTGTCACAAGTGGACCGCGCACCAGCCCACCGTGATGGTGAAGCATAAGAAGATGCCGTTTTCCGGCGTGTGCGTGTCGTACGGCTGCCACGTCGGCACCAAGAAGAGCACGGACTGCTTCACCTGCCACCACGCACTGGGCGAGACCGCTGTGCAGTGGAAGGTCGATCACCCCGCAGTGGTTCAGCGCGTCGGTGCGAACGGCTGCATCGAGACCTGCCATACCGCTGCGCAGTGCACCATGTGTCACACCACCGGCAAGACGCCGGTGTTCACCGCCCGGCCGATGCAGACCAGCCTGAAGGCTATCGAGGTGCTGCACACCAAGAAGACCTGGATGAAGCAGCACGGCGCCGAGGCGCTCAAGGATCGGCCCAAGTGCCTGCTCTGCCACGTGTCCGATGCGCAGTGCCAGGAATGCCACACCACGCGACCGGACTTCCACGGCTCTACCGACACCTGGATCGGCGGCCACTCGAAGTTGGGCGAGAACGAGGCACGCTGCCTCGAGTGCCACAAGAAGCAGTACTGCGAGGATTGCCACAAGCAGTTCAAGGAGATGCGCTAGGTGGACGAGCGCGACGACACCCTGAGCCCGTCGGACGACAAGGTCGCGGAGACGCCGGCGGCCCAAGCGCCCCACGCCGACGCCCCCGCGCCCAAGAAGCTGCGCCCAACGCGCCGCATCGTCATCGGCGCGCTGCTCGCGCTGGTCGTCTTCCTGCTGGTGCTGCCGGTGTTCTCCACGCTGCAGCCGGGATACTACGCACGCTACCCGGGCATGCATGAGCGGATGGAGGCGTGGCGCACGTCCACGCACGGCCGTATGAGCTGTGTGAGCTGTCACGTCGAGCCGGGCGTGAAGGGGTTTGCGTCCTTCTCGGCCAGGTCGATCCCGGCGTTCTACTCGCAGCTCGCGCAGGGTGCGAACGAGACCAACCTGCTCGAGCCGCCCACGCATGAAGCCTGTCAGAAGTGTCATACCGACTACCGCCAGGTCTCGCCCAACGGCGACCTGCTGATTCCGCACCGGGCGCACGTCGAGGTCCTCGGAATGAACTGCACGGTGTGTCACAAGGATCTGGTGCACACGGTGAACAACCGGGGATTCAACCGTCCCGAGATGGAGATGTGTCTCGAGACCTGCCACGACGGCAAGAAGGCATCGAACAAGTGCACCGACTGTCACACCCGCAAGGAGACGCCCGAGACGCACGAGCGCAAGGACTGGCTCAAGGTGCACGGCACGATGTCGGAGACGATGGACTGCGGCAAGTGCCACAACTGGACGCCTGACTATTGCGCCGACTGCCACAAACGGCGTCCCGCGACGCACGTCGGTAATTGGAAGACGGGCCACGCCGAGCGTGCGACGACGGGCGGCAAGGGCTGCCTCGTCTGCCACGACGAGAAGAAGTTCTGCGGGAAGTGCCACTGATGCCCGAGACCAACGAGAGTCCGGAGATCATGGACACCGAGCAGCCGACCACGCCCGCCGAGAAGCGCAAACGATTGCTGTTGTGGGGCCTGGTGGCTTTCGGCATCTTCGTTCTGGTGATCGTGCCGGCCTACATCGGGACTCGGCCGGCGTTCCTGCAGCGGTTCGAACGCATGAACCCCAAGTACCAGGCATGGGAAAAGTCGGTCCACGCGAAAACGACCTGCCAGCAGTGCCACGTGCCACCGCGGGTCCTCCCGCAGTCTGGCTACGCGGTGCGAATGCTCGGCGAGTTCTACCTGTCGCTGGCAATGCCGGACTGGGAACCGGCAACGTTCCCCAAGCCGACCAATGCCGCATGCGAGCGCTGTCACCTGGATCTGCGCACCGTCTCGCCCAAGGGTGACCTCCTGATCCCGCACCGCGCGCATGTCTCGATCCTCAAGCTCGACTGCATCGAGTGCCACAACTACCTGGTCCACGACAAAAGTCCCGAGGGCAAGAACACGCCGCCCATGACCGGCTGCCTGACTTGCCACGACGGCAAGACTGCCAAGAACGGGTGCCCCACCTGCCATACCGACAAAGCCGCACCCGCGACGCACAAGGCCGCCAGCTGGACGATCGTCCACGCCGAGAAGGCCGAGGGAGGCGACTGCACCAGGTGCCACAAGTGGAACGAGGCATGGTGCACCACCTGCCACGAGATGCGTCCGCGCTCGCACACCGCCAAGTGGCGCGAGACACACGGCGAACAGGTCAAGAAGCACCGCAGTTGCGAGGCGTGCCACACGGGCGCATTCTGCAAGAAGTGTCACGGCGAGGTGCCCAGGGACAACTTCAACCCGACGCTCGAACTCGTGAAGGACTAGCGTGGAGCACACTTCCGGCATGAGCGATCAGGGACCAGCAGAGGAGGCGGGCGCAGCCGAGCTGACCGCCGAGTCAAGCGTGGGCGAATCCCCGGCGACAGCTGCCACGGCGTCCTCGGCGAGGCCACGGGTGCTGCGAATCGTCGCGATCGTGTTCGGCATCATCGTGCTGCTCGGCATGTGGGACGTCGTGACCGCGTCGCCGATCCTGTGCGCGAGCTGTCATGAGATGCAGCCGCGCCATGCGACCTGGGAGCGGTCGGCGCACGCCGCGGTGAGCTGCGTGAGATGCCACACGGCCCCGCATCGGTGGTACGAAGTGCCGCAATCGGTCGTGAGTCAGACCGCACTTCTGGCACGCGACGTCGTAGCGCACGTGCGCGGCGGCTACCCTGACCCGGTCGACGGTCGCCTGCCCGGCACGGAGCCTATGGCCGACGAGATCTGTCTGCAGTGCCACGACGTGAACCGCAAGGCCACCTCCGGTTTCCGCATTCTCATCGACCACGCCGAGCACGCGAAACGCAACAAATCTTGCGTGTCGTGCCACGTCCGCACTGCGCATCCGCTGCCTGATCGGGGCACGCCATTGTCGCTGATGTCGCAGTGCTTCACCTGCCACGGCACGACCAAGTATCCCACGGCCTCGGCGCAGTGCAGTGTGTGCCATCCGGTCGGGTACGCGCTCAAGCCGACGTCACACAAGACCGCGAAGTGGAACCGCGGACATGCGGTGGTTGCCAAGGCCGATCCCAAGCAGTGCGTCATGTGCCACACCAAAGCCTTCTGCACCGACTGTCACGGCCTCGAGATGCCGCACCCCGAGGGCTGGGGGCAGGGCAAGACAGGGCACGGTATCAACGCCGAGGCCAACCGCGCGATGTGCGCTAGGTGCCACAAGCAGAAGCCGGACTTGTGCAGCATGTGCCACCACGTGAGCTACGACCCCACCAAGGGCACGTGGGCCAAACAGCACTTCCTCGAGGTCGAGGCGCGCGGCGCAGCCGGCTGTTTCGAGTGTCATCAGCCCGCGTTCTGCGTGCGCTGTCACGTGAGGCAGCCCGAGGACGACTAGGCGCAAGGGCACACGATGCGCCTGCGAAGGTGGTGGCCGCGGGCGGGGAGTCTATCGGGCGATGGCGACCAGCTTCTGCTCGAGCTCCGGAAATGCGCCGACCACCATGTCGACCAGGTCGTCAGTCGGCCTGGTGAGCGCATCAGTGACGGGGATTCCCAGCTGGAGTTCGTAGAGCATGATCGCGGCCGTGATATCTGCCTCGCTCATGTTCTCGTGGTTGATGGTGAGCCCGATGACCTTCGTGTCTGAGAATGTCTGAATCAGATTGATCTCGCGCTTGGGCTTGGGCATCGGCACGTCAGGGAAGTCCGCCATACGCTTGCGCGCCGGCGCGTGCTGCAAGATCACGGCCTGCGGCTGACTGCCCTTGAGGATGAAGCCTGAAGTCAGGTATGCGGGGTGACTGAGCGCGCCCTGGCCTTCGACGATGATCACGTCGGGGTGCTCGCCCTCAAACGCCTCGACCACGGCCGCTTCCATCTCGCCGGCGCAGAACTGCGATGGGATGGCATCGAGCGCGACGCCATAGCACGCGCCCTGGATGAGCCCCGTCTGCCCCGTGCCAACGAGCACCGCCCTGATGCCGCGGTCGTTGAGCGCCTTGGTCAGGATCGTCGCAGTGGTCCGCTTGCCGATCGCGCAGTCGGTGCCCAGCACCACTATGCGCGGGCAGGTGACCGATCTGATCGCACCACTGAACGTGCGCAGGTCCTTCTTGTCTCGCGGCCGCCGCACGTCGTGGATGGTGACGCTGTGCATCGCTGCGACAGCCGAGAACTCCGGGTCATCGCCAAGGAACTCGTGCAGCCCACTTACGATGTTCATGCCGCGGCGCATCGCGCCGAGCACTACCTCGCGCTCGTCGGCCGAGAGCATCCCGCTCGCCGGAGCGATACCGAAGATGAAAGTGTCGGGAACGCGACCGGCCAACGCGATCGCATGGTCCAGGTCGTCGCAAAGCGGTATCGAGTTCGCGGCGTATCCGAGGATGACACCGGTGTCGAGGCCCGACTGCGTACTGTCGATCACCGAGAGGATCTGGTACTTCTCGGAGTGGCGAACCAGACCGTTGGCGGTCTTGCCGTCGATCGCGCCGAAGTTGCCTTCGCAGTAGACGATCGCGGTAGGCAGAACGCGCGTTCTGAAGGGTTCTGAGGGTGTGGGATGGGGCATGGGCACTCCTCGAGTCAGGCTCAGAGGAGGCGACCGGATGGTGCCGGTCAAGTCCGTGAGACGGTTGATGCGACAGGGTTGCCGACATCGAAATCTATACCCATCCTAGCACGGATGAGCGGACAGCCACCTGTGACGGGCCGCGTGCGACCGTTTGAGCGAGTGGGTAGACTCGTACCCGCAGGCCACTCGATCACCCCACGTAGGAGGATTCTTGGTGAACCCCACACTCGAAATTCTCGACCGCCGCAGTTCGACGCGCGTCTATGAGCCCACGCCGATCACCGATGCCGAGAAGGACGCGATTCTCTCGGCGACATTCCGTGCACCTACGGGCGGCAACATGATGCTGTATTCGGTAATCGACGTGCAGGATCAGGCGATGAAGGATCGGCTCGTCGTGACCTGCGACAACCAGCCGTTCATCGCCAAGGCGCCGTGGGTGCTGATATTTGCCGCCGACTTCCAAAAGTGGGTCGACCTGTTTGAGTACTGCGATGTGGCATCGCTCGGATTGGGGCTGCGCAAGCCGGGCATGGGCGATCTGATGCTGGCGTGCTCTGACGCTCTGATCGCCGCGCAGAACGCAGTGATCGCCGCTGAGTCGCTCGGCATCGGCTCATGCTACATCGGCGACATCCTCGAAAATGCCGAGGAGCACATCGCGATGTTTGACCTGCCTGTGCACACGCTGCCGATCGCGATGCTGTGCTTTGGGCGTGCCGCCGTAGAGCGCCCGCGGGTTCCTCGGCAGACGGCTCACATGGTGCATACCGATCGCTACGAGCGGCTGACGCAAAGCGACCTCGCGGGGGTACTGGCCGCGCTCGAGACCGAGTACGCGCCGCACGGTCACAAGCCTGGCATCGCAAACTACGGGCAAGCCATCTACCAGCGTAAATACGCCTCAGACTTCATGGCCGAGATGAACCGCTCGGTTGACCTGTGGCTGGAGCGCTGGCAGGGGAGGTAGCGTGTCAGACCCAGGTGCTATTACTCGGATGCGCAGTCCGAGTAGGCACCGTGGAAAGGACCAATCGTGATTCGTAGCGTGAACCCTGCTTGGTTTGTGCGACCCAGCGGCAATGACGCATCACGTGCGATACATGGCATGGGTCATACCAGCCGCGTGCTCGTGCACACGACGGAGCTCGCTGATCTGCTCGATCTGCCTGCCTGGGAGCGTGCAGCGCTCGCGTGCGCTGCTCTGTGGCACGACATCGGTCGGACCCACGATGGCGTCGACTACTTTCACGGCGCCAAGAGTGCAGGCAAGGTGGTCGCGCTGGGCCTCCACTTCACGACGCCGCCGAGGGTGTACGAGACCGCGCTTTACGCCATTACGCACCACTGCGGCGACGAAGTTCATGCCGAGCGTGCGGCCTATCAGGTGCGCTACTGCGTGCCGAGTGACGGACACGAACTGTTCGAGTTGGTGGAGCCGGAGTCCGCGCTACGCGTATTCCGGCTGCTCAAGGATGCTGATGCGCTCGACCGAGTCCGCCTCGGCGACCTCGACGTCAGCTACCTGCGTTACGACGTGTCACGCCTGCGGGTCAATCGCGCGAGAGAGCTCCTGCTCGAGATTCCGGAGTAGCGACGGCGGGGTAAGGCCCGGGTTTGCGTGTGGTCAGACTCGCGCGCTACGCTGCGTCGACCCGCATGTGAGAGAGTCGCTCTCGCCCTGCGTTCCGTAGTGCACTCTGAGAGGGCCTTGCCGCATGCCGCTGCGCACCACATCGATATCCGACACGCTGGCGCAGGTCTTCGGCTATCACGAGTTCCGTCCCCATCAAGCCGAGATCATGGAGCACGTGATTGGCGGCGGCGACGCGTTCGTCCTGATGCCGACGGGTGGCGGCAAGTCGCTCACATTTCAGATCCCCGCGCTACACCGGCCGGGCACCGCCATCGTGGTCTCGCCGCTCATCTCGCTGATGAAGGACCAAGTCGACGCGCTCGTCGCCAACGGCGTCGCGGCCGCATGTCTGAACTCATCGCTCTCGACCGAGGACGCCTCCGCCGTGCTTCGCGACCTGCGCGCCGGCAGGCTCGACCTGCTCTATGTCGCGCCCGAGCGACTCATGCTCGACGGCTTCCTCGACATGATCGCGACGATGCCCATCTCGCTGTTCGCGATCGACGAGGCGCACTGCGTCAGCCAATGGGGCCACGACTTTCGTCCCGAGTACGTGCGCCTCGGCGAGTTGCGCGACCGGTTCCCCGGCATTCCGCTCATCGCGCTGACCGCCACGGCGGACGATCAGACGCGCGAGGATGTACGCATTCGGCTGCACATCGGCCACGCGCCGGTATTCTCGGCGGGGTTCGATCGACCCAACATCCGCTACACGGTCGTCGATAAGCGCGCCGGCATCGAGCAGCTCAAGAAGTTCATCGCGGCTCGGCCCAAAGGGGACTCGGGGATCGTCTACTGCCTCTCGCGCAAGCGCGTTGAAGAGGTCGCCAAGAAGCTACGCGACGCCGGCGTGAAGGCGAAGGCGTACCACGCCGGGCTGCCGTCCGAGACACGCACGCGCGTGCAAGACGACTTCTTGCAGGACAAGGTTCGTGTGGTGGTCGCCACAGTGGCCTTTGGCATGGGCATCGACAAGCCCGATGTCCGCTTCGTCGTCCACTACGACATGCCCAAGAACATCGAGGGCTACTATCAGGAGACCGGTCGTTCCGGCCGAGACGGGCTGCCCGCCGAGGCGTTCTGTCTCTTCGGGCTGCAAGACGCAGTCACGGCCCGCATGCTCATCGAGAACAGCAACAACGCCGAGCAGGTGCGCATCGAGCTCCATAAGCTCCAGGCGATGGTCGCGTTCGCCGAGGCGACCACGTGTCGCCGCCGCGTTCTGCTCGGCTACTTTGGCGAGCGGCTAGAGGAAGACTGCGGCAACTGCGACGTCTGTCTGGACCCGCCCGAATTGTTCGATGCGACCGTGCAGGCGCAAAAGGTCCTCTCGGCGGTGTATCGGACGGGGGAGCGCTTTGGTATCGGACACGTGATCGACGTGCTCAAGGGCGCCGACACCGAGAAGATCCGTCAGTGGGATCATGGCGAGCTGTCGGTCCACGGCATCGGGGCAGAACTCTCCCGAGACGACTGGACGAGTGTCATCCGCCAGCTCATCCACCGGGGCTTTCTGCGCCAAGACATAGCGGCTTACTCGGCGCTGAAGCTTGATGGCGAAGCCCGCGACGTGCTTCGGGGTGACGTAGAGCTGATGCTCGCGCGCCCGCGCGCGGTCGTGAAGCCCGTCGCCGAGAAGCGTTCCCGGCGGGGAAGCGCCGCGCTCTCGTTTGAGCCCGGCGGTGCCGACGAGGAGCTCTTCGAACGGCTGCGTGAACTGCGACGGGATATTGCTGCGGAGCAACAGGTGCCGGCTTACGTGGTCTTTGGCGACAAGTCGCTGGCCGACATGGCGGCCAAGCGGCCAGCCTCACGCGAGGAGTTCCTCGAAGTGCACGGTGTCGGTGATGCGAAACTTGAGCGCTATGGGGCCGTGTTCTTGGAGGCCATCGCAGCTGAGATGACCCGGACCTGACTCACCGGCTAGAAGTGCTCACGCACCACTGTGGATACGTGATCGTCTAAGAAGACGAGGACGTCGTCCTCGTAGGCGCAGAGCGTTGAATGCGTGAGAATCCTATCTCCGGTGCACGTCTGCTCCGCCGTGGTCGTGAGGCGAACGTGCCAGCCTTCGCGTTCGATGGTGATCTCGCGGTCGCAGACGATGCGAGCGGAGAGCGGATCGTCCGGAGCGATGATCCATCGATCGATGCCGCGCTCCGTATACGTGGTCCCAGTGGCCTCGATATGCGCCGAGTAGGATTGGTGGTCTTCCGTGGTCGCCACGCCGGTCTCCGGGTCACGGTGCCGCCTGCGAGTCCTGCTGTCCGACTGCCGGATCGCGCCAACAAGTGGGGCGGATTCCGCGGCCGGAGGGAAGACCGGCGGATTCGCATCCTCGGCTTGTGAAACACGGGTTGGCAGTACGAGCGAGCTCGCGCCGTCGATGGCGATCTTGAGCGTGACGGGTATCGGTGACGGCCACACTTGCGGGAAGTATGTGGGAGAGATCGCGATACGCAGTCTGTGTCCGCGCTCGATGCGCTGGCCCACGGCATTGAGCGGCAGCGAGATCACGTAACTCTCGCCTGGCTCCACCGCTTCAGGATGCTCGCGCGATTGACGATGCGTCAGGTTCATCGTGCCCCACGTCACCAGCGTCGACACACCATCCGGCGCCACCGAGCACAGCCGAGCCGAGACCAGCGCGCGCGGCTGGTCGGCGGAGAGGGTCAAGCGCAGCTCCGGCCTGCCCAGCAGATCGATCGGCTCGTGCAGCGGAGTGGAGTCGAAGCAGAGCGAGAGGGCGTCGTCCTCACGCTGGTCGATCGCGAGTTCGTCGGCCATGCCGTTCACGCACCAGACGCCGGCAGTTATGCCGCACGTCTGGTCGCCGAGAATCGCGAGTTCGGCCGGGCGGTTGGCCAGCATCTTCGCTTCGCGCCCGACCAGTCGCCCGTCGCCGGTCAGCACCAGTGTCTCGCCTGTGACGCTCGTGGGAGGCCAGCTCTGCTCGGCGATCCAGCGGCCGGGGAGTTCGGCGCGGAAACCGGCCGGCGGCAGCGTGTCGTGCAGATACGCGCGCAGGAGCGGCTCGGATTCGACGCCGTTCTTCGCGCCGTTGAGCCAGTGGTCGAAGAAGCGCAGACACTCCTGCAGGAAGCCGATCGCGGGCCCGGGCACCCCGCGCGACGGCACCACGTGGCCCCACGGCCCGATGATGCCCCATCGCGGGCACGTCAGATGCTCGAGCAGCCGGGGGACCGCGTTGGTGTACGCGTCCGTCCAGCCGCCCACCACCAGCACCGCAGCCTCAATCGCCGAGTAGTCCTCGATGACCGATCCCTGCTTCCAGAACTCGTCGTAGGTGGGATGCGCCATCCACGCCTCTATGTAGGGCGGTGTCTCGCGCAGCCGCTCAAGCCACAGCTCTCGCCACGAGTCACCGACGATCCTCGGGTCTGCGGGGCGAGCATTGAGGGCGTGCATCCACTCGGCCCACTTCAGCATGTCGCTCGCCAGCAGGCAGCCGCCCTGGTAGTGACAGTCATCGGCGTACCTGTCGTCGGTGGAGTACATGGTGACCACGGCCTTAAGCTGCGGTGGCCTGCGCGCCGCGACCTGAAGCCCGTTGAAGCCGCCCCACGAGTGCCCGATCATCCCGCAGTGCCCGGAGCACCAGTCCTGCTCGGCGAGCCATGCGAACACCTCGAGCGCGTCGTCTTGCTCCTGTCGCAGGTATTCGTCGCGGCAGACGCCGTCGGAGTCGCCGGTGCCGCGTAGATCGACGCGAACGCCCGCGAAGCCGCGCTCGGCGAAGTAGGGGTAGCGTGCCGCATCGGCCGCCGCGGTCGCGTCATCCTTGCGGTAGGGGATGTACTCGAGGATTGCCGGGACGGGGTTCTCGGCCGACGCAGTGGAGGGGAGCCAGAGTCTCGCCGAGAGTCGTGTGCCGTCGGCAAGGGGAATCCACACGTGTTCGACCTCGGTCACGCCCTGCGTGGCGACGAGTTCGCGGTACTGGCGGCTCAAACCGAGGTCCTCTCGGAGGCGTGTGAGTGTGGTCTCTGGTGCATATTCCCGAATCGCCGCCGGCGGTGTCGTCGGGCTAGAATGAGCCGAGCCCACGCGGCTCACCGCGATGTGCGAACCATGGGGGAGGGCCCACGAGCATGGACGTCCTGACAGGAATCACGTTGGCCGCTCCTGCGGGCGTGAACGCCTACATCCCGCTGCTCGCGCTTGCTGCTGCGCAGCGCGTCGGTTGGGTGCAGCTGCGCGAGCCGTTCGACATGCTCGGGACGTGGTGGGTGATCCTGCTCATCACCCTGTTCCTCATCATCGAGATCTTCGCCGACAAGGTTCCGGCGGTCGACCACGTCAACGACGCGATCCAGACGTTCGTGCGTCCCGCGGCAGGCGGCTTCCTGGCGCTGTCCACAACCGGTGAGAACGCGGTGGCTCCATGGCTGGCGCTCATAGCGGGTGTTGTGATCGCCGGTGGGGTGCACACCATCAAAGCGACCTCACGTCCGCTCATCAACCTCGCGACGGGTGGCACGGGTGCTCCTGTCGCGTCCACCGTCGAGGATGCCGGTGCTGCGGGTGTCTCGGCGCTCGCCATCGCGGCGCCGCTCATCGGTTTCATCACGGTGGCGATCGCGATCGTCGCAAGCGTGTGGGGGCTCGGCCGTCTACGCCGACGCATCGCCGAGAAGCCTGCACCCGCCGAGTAGCCCGTTCCCACGTCCTCATTGCAAGGTATTCTTGTCGTGTGGCAGAAGTGTGATAGAGCTGTGACGAGGGTCACAGGCACGCACCACAAAGTGGTTCAGTATTAGGCCGCGACACTCGATAGTGAGTGTGCACACTGATTCACGTAATGCCTCGGCGGGTGCACTTGTCCCCCTCACTCGCCGAGAGATCGATCTCGATGCCGACGGTCCGGCCGGCGCGAGGTCACCGCAATCGTCGACGTCCCAGTGGCGTCGATAGGAAAAGGACGCGAGACGCGGGGTCTCGCGTCCTTTTCTGTTCCCGCGGTTTTCCGTGGATCAGGCTCCCACGACGCCTATCTTGCGCCAGGTGACCGGTGAGGACAGCACGATCGAGGTCGTGGTGTTGCCGTAGGGGAGAAACTTCACGACGATTCGTTCCAGGTGTTCGATCGAGGTGACCGCCACCTTGAGCACGTATCCCTCGGTGCCCGTCACGCGATGAAACTCGAGCACCTCGGACGTGTCGCGCGCCATGCGTTCGAGTTGCGGCGCAAGGTCGGGTGCCGAGTTGAGCCGCACGAACGCCACGATCCCGTAGCCGGCCCTCTTCAGGTCCACCTCGGCATGGTAGCCGGAGATGATGCCTGATCCCTCCAGGCGGCGTACCCGCTCGGCCACTGCCGGCGCCGAGAGACCCACGGTGCGCCCGAGCTCCGCATACGTGGCGCGCGCATCGTCTTGGAGCGCAGAAAGCAGTTCGAGGTCGACGTCGTCCATTGGCTTTCCCTTCGTAGGTACAGAGATGGAACATAATCGTAATCGTAGGTAATCGTAGCATCAGGCTTGCGGTTCGTCCTGCCAATCGTCGCCCAAGCGGACTACACTTCCCGAACACGCACGCGCCCTCCCTCTGGGGCGACAGGACCGGGAGACGCACCTTATGGTCAAGCGCTACGGCATAGGCACCATCGTCGCCATCACGACGACGATCCTCATATGGAGCACCACGTTCGCGGGCCTGGTTGTCGCGCTCAGGCACTTCTCACCTGGCCACCTGCTCTTTCTGCGTTGGACGCTCACGGCGCTGCTCTTCGCCGGGTACGGCGTCGCGACACGCATGCCGCTTCCAAGGCGCGCCGACGTGCCCGTCTTCGTCGCTACCGGGCTACTTGGTTTTGGGGCGTATCAGTTGCTGCTGGTCTTTGGACAGCAAGGGGTCTCGGCGTCGATGGCGGGCTTCCTGATCAACATGAACCCCGTGTTCACGACGCTCATCGCTGTGGCGCTGGGCCGCGACGTCGCGAACGGCTTCACGTGGGTCGGACTGGCGGCGTGCATGGGTGGTCTGATGCTGATGGGCTCTGCGAACGGCGGATTCGGGCAGATCGGCTGGAGCGCCGGCTTGGTGGTCCTGGCGGCGCTGAGCTTCGCGGGCTACACCGTGCTGTCCAAGCCGCTGTACTCACGCTACAAGCCGCTCGAGGTCGTCACGTACTCTGTAGTCGCAGGTTCGCTCCCGTTCATGGTGTTCGCGCCCGGTTCACTTGCGGCGCTCACCTCCGCATCGTCGGCGCAGCTCGCGACGGTGTTGTTCCTCGCCGTATTCCCTGGGGGCTTAGCCTACCTGCTCTGGTCGCACTCGGTTGCGGCACTGCCGCCGGGCATGGCGTCACGCTTCCTGTATCTCGTGCCGGTGCTCGGCGTGCCGATCGCATGGTTGTGGGTCGGCGAGGCGCCGCAGATGCTCACATTGGTCGGAGGCGCCGTCACGCTCGCGGGCGTGGCACTGGCGACCGTCCGCAGGGCGCCTTGGAGCCCGCGCGTGGCCGTCCCTGCTCAGGGAATCGCCGAAAAGGCCGTTGCGACGGGGCTTGTCTCGGACGCAGCGTAACGCGCTCCTGCGTTAGACTAGCGGCGACGCGCCACGATGGGTGCGTTTCCGACACTCACAAGGAGATGACGTGACCCGAACCCCTCTCTCGAAGACCGCGCTCGCCACGGCGTTCGGCGCCGTCGGCGCGCTCGCAATCACGGTTGCCGTGATCATCTACAACATCCCGGCGGTCAAGGGTCTCGGCGACAAGGTCAAGCTCCCGCTGTTCCACGGCGGCTCGACATGGGTCGACCTGTTGTTGTTCGTCTCGATGGGCGTCCTTGCGCTCGTTTACATCGTGACGCGCAAAGACTCGGTCTACGCCTGGGAGGTCGGTTTCCGCGCGATTGCAGCGCCGCTGTGGGTGCTCAACTCCGTACTAGGTCTCCTCGCAGCGCTGAACACGTGGGACTTCACCGGCTCCAAGGAGTCGCCGCTCATGGCCGTGCGCCAGGACCCCCGACTCGTGGCCCAGTTCGTGATCCTGCTCGGCGTGGCGATGCTGATGCTTCTGCACTGGCTCGTACTCGAGAAGCGCGTGCACAAGGCGGTTGGCGACCTCGTCTTCACGGTCGGCGCAGCGATCCTCCTCTCCGACATCTTCCTGGATCCCGCCAAGCGCGCCCTGCACCCCGATAGCCCGGTGCTCAACTCCGGCTGGGAGATCAAGGGACCGTTCTTCGGAATGGTACTTGCGGTGCTCGGAATCTGCGTGGTGCTTGCGTGGGTCGTGCAGTCCTACGTCGGCCCCGAGCAGTCCGCCGAGGAGTCCGCCGAGGAGTCCACAGGCTAGGCTTCCACACCCAAGCTTAGGATTCTCCAAGAAGCCTGAAGAAGCCTGCGGGTCGAGTTGTGAGATTCGTCACAGTCAATGCAGCGCTCCGCTGCCGACACTTGTGGTGACGACAAATTCGACCGCAGTGGGTGATCCAGGTGGCAACCACACGCAGGGCCATGCACGTTTTGGAAGATGAGCGCATCGATCTGGACCTCGCCTCAACGCTCATCTCGGCCCACGCGGACTCCGACGCACTGTTCGCGTTCACACTGCTGCGCGGCACCACCTCTGACAGGCACCTGATCATGCTGGCCAACTTGCGCGAGCTACTGCTGGTCATGCCTGACTGCCCGTTTCGCACGGCATGCGATCTCGATGTGCTCGCGCGGGCATGCGACTACGAGGCCACCGGTCGGTCGTATCGGCGCCGCTTCGAAAGCGACCATGGTGTCTTCGGCCTGGAGTTCGTCGGACAAGGAAACTTCTGCGAATCAGTGCTGGTACACACACCGGCCAGCCGGTTCGAGCTCTACGGCAACGGCTACCGCGAGCTGAACGCCGAGACCCTCGCGATCTTCGCAAACCACGCGATCCTGCTCGATGCAGCGATCGACGCGCTCGAACAACTCGGCTGGGCGCTTGATTCCAAGATCTTCCTCAGCGTCGAGGACTTCTACGCCGAGTACGGCGCGGCCGCGGCCTCGCACGCCGTGCAGCAGCTCTTCTAGCCTGCTGCTGAGCCGTCTGACCTGCATCTGTGGTCGGGGCGTGCCCTCATCGAGTAGACTCTCCGCATTGCCAATTGAACAGGCGTCATTCGGTGCCCGTGCGCGAGAGCCGCGGGAGAATAGGGAACCCGGTGAGAATCCGGGACGGTACCCGCCACTGTGATGCGACCGTGCGTGCTGCGATCGCCAGTCAGGAGACCTGCCGAGTGATGCGCGACGCGGCCTTCGAGGACTTGAGGCCGGCTCGCGGTGTCGCCGGAACCCCGTCGATCACCCCGAACCGCTCCGAACCAGTCGAGGACCCGCTCATCCTGCATCGCAGGTGGCGGGTTTTCGTGTGTGTGCGGGACGCGTCCACCACGACCCCCTGAAGGAGGATGCATGTCCCGTAACGCCCGCACCACTCGCAACGTCCGCACCACCCGCACCGCCCGCCGGTTCGCCCTGGTGGCCATCGCCGCGCTCGCCCTGAGCGCTCTCATCGGCTGTACCGCCCCTGCCGAGAAGCCCGCCGCCGAGGCCCCCAAGGCAGTCGCGGCAACGTTCCCGGTGACCATCACCGACGACGCCAGCCGCACCGTCACCATCAAGGCCGAGCCCCAGCGAATCGTCTCGCTCGCGCCCGCCAACACCGAGATCGCGTTCGCGCTCGGCCTTGGCGAGAAGGTCGTCGGCGTCACCACTTACGACGACTACCCTGCCGAAGTCACCAAGATCACCAAGATCGGCGACTTCACCACACCCAACATCGAGGCGATCGCCGCGGCCAAGCCTGATCTGATTCTGGCGACCACAGGCGTGCAGGCAGAAGTGCTCGCCAAGCTCGAGGCGCTCGGTGCCACGGTCATCGCGTTGGACCCGCAGAACCTCGACGGCGTGTACAGCGCCATTGAGCGCACCGGTAAGGCGACCGGCGCCATCTCGCAGGCCGCCGCGCTCGTCGATGGCATGAAGGTCGACGTCGACGCTGTCGTCAAGTCGGTCGAGGCCACCGACGCTGTCACCGCGTTCGTCGAGATCGCGCAGAACCCGCTCTACACCGCCGGCACCGGCACGCTGCTCGACGAGCTCATCACGCTCGCTGGCGGCAAGAACGTCGTCACGCAGCCCAGCTGGGTCGCCTACTCGGCCGAGCAGGTCGTCAAGGACAACCCCGCGGTGTACATGGCGACCAAGGGTTCGATGAGCGATCCCGCTCAGCTGTCGCAGCGTGCTGGCTTCAGTGAGCTCTCGGCGGTAAAGAACGGTCGTGTCGTCATCCTCGACGACAACCTCGTGTCCCGTCCCGGACCGCGCGTGGTCGAGGGCCTGAAGGAGATTGCTGCCGCACTCCATCCTGATCTGGTCTCGAAGTAATCCTGTGACCCGCACCCGCCGACACGTCTCCTCGGTCGTCGCGTTCACGGTGCTGTCGCTCGGACTCGGTGGAGCGATGGTGGCGGGCGTGGCGTGGGGGGCCGTGTCGGTGGCGCCCGGTGAGGTTCTCGGCGCGCTGATGAGGGCGTTAACCGGAACCGCCTCCGGGCTGTCCGACACGCTGATCGTCGGTGTGCGGCTGCCGCGGGTGGTGTTGGCGGCGCTGGTGGGAGCCGCGCTCGCCGGTGCGGGCGCGCTCTACCAGGCGCTGTTTCGCAATCCACTCGCGGATCCCTACATCCTCGGCGTCTCGAGCGGCGCGGGGCTGGGAGCCATGATCGCGTTCGTCGCGACGGCGAGCGCCACCATGTTGCGGTTCGGGGCCGTGCCACTCGCCGCGTTCGCGGGCGCTATGCTCACGATGTTGCTGGTAGTGCGGCTTGCATCGACTCGCGGTCGCCTCGACCCGACGTCGCTGCTGCTCGCCGGCGTCGCGCTGTCCTACACGCTGGCGGCGGTCACGTCGTTTCTGATGGTGGTCTCGCGCGCGCAGATGTCCGCCATCGTCTACTGGATGATGGGCGGCTTCTCGCAGGCGTCCTGGCCCTACATCGCCATGATTGCCCCGATGCTGGTGCTCGGGGTCGTGTTCCCACTCCTGTCTACTCGCGAGCTCAACCTCATGCTCCTGGGCGACGAGCGCGCGGGTCATCTCGGCCTGTCGGTCGAGCGTTTCAAGCTGCTCATGCTCGCCTCGGCGTCGCTGATGACGGCTGCGGCCGTGGCCGTCGCGGGACTTATCGGGTTTGTTGGGCTCATGGTGCCGCACATGGTGCGCCTCGTGCTCGGCCCCGATCACCGCAGGCTACTTCCCGCGTCACTCCTCGCCGGCGCGATGGTGCTGGTGCTCGCCGATCTGGTCGCACGCACCATCATCGCTCCCATCGAGATACCGGTCGGCATCGTGACCGCCGTCCTCGGCGGGCCGTTCTTCATCTGGCTGCTGATCAGAGGGGAGCGACGCCGATGAGCCCCGACCCGACGGGCCCCGACCCGACGAACACCGACCCGACGAACACCGACATCACGCCTCTGCTCTCGTACATCGCAGCCACAGTCGGTTATGGCGATGCGGTCGTCGTCTCCGACGCAAGGCTCGAGGTCCGCGCCGGTGAAGTCGTCGGCCTGGTGGGCCCCAACGGAGCCGGCAAGTCGACGCTGCTCCGAGCGGTCACCGGCGACGCCGACCTGCTCGGCGGGACGCTGTCGCTGGCGGGTGCCGATTCTGCAGCGCTGTCGGCGGTGCAACGTGCGCGACTCGTCGGGGTCGTGCCGCAGCAGGTCTCAGCGGCGTTCTCGATCGAGGCGCGCGAGTTCGTGACGATGGGCCGACACCCGCACCTCGCGCGATTCGCAGTGCCCGGCGCGCACGATCTCGAAGTCGTCGAACGGGCGATGCGACTCACCGACACACTGCACCTGGCCGAGAAGCCGACCGACGAGCTCTCCGGTGGCGACCTCCAGCGCCTCGCGCTCGCTCAGGCGCTCGCGCAGGAGCCTCGGCTCCTGCTGCTCGACGAGCCCACCAGCCACCTCGACCTCAATCATCGGCTGCAGGTTCTCGACCTCGTGCGTGACCTCGCTCGCAACGAGGGCATCGGGGTGCTGGCGGTATTCCACGACCTCGACCTCGCGGCGCGATACTCAGACCGCATCGCCGTGGTCGCCGCGGGCACCATCGCTGCCGCAGACGCCCCCACGCGCGCCATCACCACAGCCACCGTGCGCGAGGTGTTCGGCGTGCGTGCGGTAGTCGGCATCGACCCCGTCACCGGGACGGTCAGTGTGACGCCGGTGCTGCGCGACGGCGCCGTCGCCCCAGTTGCGCGCGGTCGCGTGCTGGTCATCGGCGGCTCAGGGTGCGGCTCGCAGCTGATGCGACGCCTGGTGCTGGAGGGTTGGGAAGTCGTGGCCGGTGCGCTCAACGCAGGCGATGTCGACCAGGCACTCGCCGAGGCGCTCGGGGTCGACTACGCACTCATCCCGCCGTTCGCTCCCATGGACTCCGCCTGCGTCAGCCGCGTCGCAGAGCTCGCACGTTCGGCCGTCGCGATCGCGGTGTCCGACGTCCCCTTCGGTCACGGCAACGTCGACAACCTGCGCATCGCCGCCGAGAACGCCGAGTCAGGAACGCCGGTCGTACTTCTCGGCGACATCGAGGGCCGAGACTACACGGACGGTGTTGCAACTCAGTTGTGGACGCGCGCGCGAGCGGCGGGGGCGCAGGAGGCATCGGACGTCGATAGCGCGCTGCATCTGCTCGAATCGGTCGGCCGAGACTGACCCGCTACTCCGAGAACAACGTCCCCTGCGATGGTTTGCAGTCGAGCGGCGTGCTCTGCGGCGCCACGTCGACCGGCAGCTCCAGTCCGATCGCGGCCAGACGCGCCACTAGTCCGCGACGCGCGAGCGATGCTGTGTTGTTGGTATCCGAGCGGTGTACCGCGACCACCCGTTTGAGGCGATTCGACACAAGCGCCTCCAGTGCATCCGCCGCATCCGGATTGGACAAGTGCCCGTCACGCGACAGGATGCGCCGCTTGAGGAAGCCGGGGTAGGGCCCCGCTTCCAGCATCCGCAGGTCGTGGTTGCTCTCAAGTCCCAGCAGATCGACGCCCGCGAGCCCTTCCGCAGCCTCCGGCGTCAGCACCCCCGTGTCGGTCGCCAGGCCGAAACAGGTGCCGTCGGCTGCAGTGACACGGAAACCGACCGGCTCAGCGGCATCGTGCGAGACGCGGAACGGCAGCACCGACAACGTTTTCACTCGCACCTCGGAACCGGCGGCGATGCCCACCACGCAAGCGTCCATCGCGTCGAGCCCGGCAGCACGCCTGGTGCCCGTGGTAGCGAGCACTTCGCACCCATGACGCCTCGCGAACACCTCGACCCCGCGCAGGTGGTCGCTGTGCTCGTGCGTGAGCAGGATCGCGTCGACCGATCCCGCATCGAGACCGGCCAGCGCCATGCGCCGTGCCACCTCACGCGCCGAGAAACCGCAGTCTATGAGTACCGTGGTGTCACCGTCGGTCACCGCAACAGCGTTGCCGCCGGAACCGGAGCCGAGAAACACCACCCGCATGTCGCTTGAGTCAGACATGCGGGCAGTGTACACCGCTGCCGTGACACTATTTCGAGCCGCGTGCGATCTTCGCCTGCGAGATGGCGCTGCGCACGTCCTTCTCGGCAGTGTCCATCGAGCTCATGACCTCGTCGAAGTTGTGGAACCCCATCGAGTTCTCTGAGACAGCGAGGTTCTCCCAGATCACGTGTGCCTTCCGATGCGATTCGACGGCCTTTTCATATGCTGCGGCATCGAGCTTTCCGCCGCCCTGCTTGACGGCCGCGACTTTAGCGAGCTGGGCAACGGAGGCCGAGAGCAACTTCTCGATCTCACCTTGACGCCTGTAGAACGCCTGCTGCTGGGCGATTCCTTGGGCCTCGCGGTCCTCGTGGCAGGTGGCGCATGGTTTGCGATTGAACGCGGGGTTCAGGCCCGTCTTCTCGGCGAAGGGCGTGAAATACTTCGCGTCCTGATACTTGTAGGGGCTCGTGAACCAGTGGCTCCGGAACACCCGTCCGCGTGCGCTGCGCACCTCTGGCATGTGGCAGTCGCCGCACGACGCGCCGGCGTTGTAGTGCGTGCTTTCCCAGTACAGTTCGGTCTCCGGGTGCTGACTCTTGATGAGCGGCTGCCCGATGATCTTCTGCGTCCAATCCTGGGTGTAGTCGAACTGCTGCGTGTAGACCTTATGGAGGTCCTTGGCTTTGGCCCAGCCGTAGGCATCACGCTCTATGCCGTCAACACCTGATTTCCCGCAGGTGTACTCGACGTGGCATTGCGCACAGAGCAAGACGCGCTGATCCTTCAGTGATGCCTCCGAGATCTTCTTCGCGGAGCCCGCAACATAGGGATTCACGCCGCCTTTGCCCGAGACACCGCCCGTGCCCTCGATGGATTCGATCATCGCCTGACGAACGTAGGCGAACTTCCCGGTGTGCGGATCATGGCAGTGACTGCAGCTCGCACCGTACGGCATCGTCTCTTTGATCGCGGCGATCGTCGCGGCCCACATCATGTTGTAGTTCTTGGTCGCGTCCTCACTGGCAGAAGGCTTGGACGTGTACGTCGTCTTGTCGGGGAATACCGCCTTGGAGTCAACGCGGCGCGTTTTGGGATCGGTTGCGTACGTGAGTCTGGTCCCCTTAGGGATGAAGACCTGCTTCGCCGGCACCGTTCCGGATGCCGTGTGCGTCAGCGTGATCGTCGTGTCCGATGCGACCGTCAGGGGGTAGCCCGTCTGGAACGCCTTGGCCACCTTGGTCGACTTGCACTGGACGCACGTGTCGAACTTGCCGCGAGTCGTGGCGAAGTGATCCTCAAGCATGACCGAGTGAGCGCCTTCTTCGTTGTAGTCCTTGGCGAACGCGCTGCCTGCAACGATGGTGTTGTACTCAGGGAACGTCGCGACCTTCGGCTGAGGAGGAATGCGCGTCGATCCGCCAAACGGACCTGCCTGCGCGTTGTCGTCGTACAGGTAGGTGTCCACTTCCTCTGCGTGACAGTCACGGCATGATTCAACGCGCCAGTCAGTGGTTGCGACGGCGACCTTCGGAGCCTTGGCATGCGCTGCGCCGGTTCCCGGATGACAGATCGTACAGGCTGCCGCCTCATGAGGCCCGGCAGCCTGCTTCGAGACCACCGGGGCGTGGCAGCCCTCGTCTCCGCACGCCTTCGAGTTCGCCGCGGTTGTGGGATTCGTCACCGTGACCTCTGTGGTGCAGCCGCCAAGCATCAGTCCCACCAGCAACCCCATCAGAATCAGCGTTGGCTTGCGAAAACTGCACGTTGTCATTGCGCCCCCTAGTCTCAGTCGCATTGCCTCTCGCAGTGCGATCATCTCCCAGTGCATACCCCATGTCCGCATACGTGTGACCTGCGGGATGCGTCGGGCAGCTACCCGGACCTCACTAAGTGTCTGAGATATGCACGCCAAACGGCCGCGTTGGGAATACACCTAGTTAGTACAGCACTCGGTCGGTTTCGTCCCCGTAGCAGCAACGGCATCGGCCCGCGCAGCTGCAGTCGCCAAGGAGCACTCAATGAGCACCCATTTGTACGCACTCTCAACGTGCCCCTACTGCCGCATGACCAAGAAGTACCTCGACGAGCACGACGTCGCCTACACCATGACAGAGGTGGATACGCTCGAGGGAGACGAGAAGACATCGACTGTGGAAGAGGTCGTCAAGCTCTCCGGTGGCAAGTCGTTTCCCGTCCTGGTGGTGGGCGAAGAAGTCGTCGTCGGCTTCAACAAGAGCCGCATGAATCAGCTCCTCGGGCTGTAGGGGAGCATCCATGACCGACGCGAACCGACCCACGCGCCGCATGTTCGGCCCCGGTACCACCGCCGAGGATCTCAAAGAGTACATGGGACCCTTCGCCGAGCGACTCGGCTACAAGTTCAATACAGAGACCGACTTCGTCGATGAGGTGCTCGCTGCGGAGCTCGAGATACTCGAGCGCGATGGTGACGTTTACTGCCCTTGTCGAATCCGCAGTGGCGACCCTAAAGACGACCTGCAGATCGTCTGCCCGTGTATTCCGTTCTTCGCCGATCAGTTCGCCGCCATAGACAAGTGCTGGTGCGGTCTGTTCATCCGCGAACACATCGAGGACGGCGCCGATCTCATCGGCGTGGTCGAGGATGTGGAACCGGGGACGCTCATCGACGTACCGGTGATGCGCCTTGCGGATCTGGCTCCCGGCTCGATTCGCCACACCAAGATCGGCAAGCGCGACATCGCAGTCGCGCGCGTCGGAGATGAGGTGTTCGCGCTCTCCAACCTATGTCGTCATGCGTTCGGGCCGCTCGCCGATGGCTTCATGGACGGCTACGAGGTCATGTGCCCGTGGCACGGATGGCGATACGACGTGCGCACCGGTGCCACCGATCACCCCAACGCCAACGTAGGCACATTTCCCGTGACACTCCGAGACGGACTGGTGTTGGTGTTGGTCCCGCTCGGTCGTGCGAAGGCTTAGCGATTGGTGGGTAAGGACCGAGCCGATCTCCCTACTCGCGCCGGCGCACGATGAGCCTCTGACCCGCGACCAGCAGAACCGACGACAGCACGAGGAACGTGATCCACTGCCAGGACATCGGTGCACCTAGGGCGTCGAGTCCCGCTGCCGCAGCCGCCCCGAACGCCCAGGGGAGTACGAGAAGCCCCCCGTTGACTGACTCGGCGAGGGCGAAGATCACAGCAAGGGTGATCCAGGCCCAGAACCACAGGTTCATCGTCGCCCTTCCTCGATGCAGGTGTCGATGGTGTCAGCGTAGCGGAAGCAGATGCGTTCTCACCAGAGTCGGTATTGTCCTCGAGCTGGCACGCTGACTGACGAGCGGTGATTGAGTAATGCGCATATAGCGCATAAGGAACGTGCGTTTACCCCTCTTCCGCCACGATTCCGATGGGTCTACCATCGGGACGACAGTACTCAGACCTTTGGGAGGAACCCCATGACCGCCATAGTCCTAAACGTCGACGAGACCATCGGCAACACACCTCTCGTCTACCTCAACACCATCAGCGCCGGTCTGCCCGGAGTGGTCGCGGTGAAGCTTGAGTCTCGTAACCCCGGCGGATCTGTGAAGGATCGCATCGGCCGAGGAATGCTCGACGACGCGGAGGCCCGCGGCGTTATCACCCGCGGGGTCTCAGTCATCATCGAACCGACCAGCGGCAACACCGGAATCGCGCTGGCCATGCTGGGCGCATCGCGCGGTTACCGCGTGATCCTCACGATGCCAGAATCGATGTCGATGGAGCGTCGCAAGCTCCTCAAGGCGTACGGCGCCGAGTTGGTGTTGACCGACAAGGCCAAGGGCATGAAGGGCGCGGTGGATGCGGCTAACGAACTTGCGGAGACCACGCCCAACGCATGGGTCGCCGGCCAGTTCGACAACCCCGCGAACCCACGGTCGCACTATGAGACCACCGGTCCTGAGATCGAGTCGGCCATCGGCGATCTCGCGCTTGGCGCCTTCGTCGCGGGGGTCGGCACCGGCGGAACAATCTCGGGAGCCGGCCGCTATCTCAAAGAACGCTTTCCCGATGCACTCGCCATCGCAGTCGAGCCCGCCGAGTCGCCGATCATCACTCAGGCGCGCGCCGGCGAAGCGCTCACTCCCGGTCCACATCTCATTCAGGGAATCGGCGCCAACTTCATCCCGAAAGCACTCGATCTCGGTGTGCTGGACGACGTCGAGCGCGTCGCAGGTGATGAGGCCATCGCGGTTTCGCGCCGTCTGGCTGCCGAGGAAGGGCTCCTGGTAGGCATCTCCACCGGAGCGAACGTCGCAGCCGCGCTTCGCGTTGCTGCTCGCCCCGAGTACGCCGGAAAGGTCATCGTGACTGTCGCGCCATCCACAGGCGAGCGCTATCTGACCACCAAGCTGTGGGAAGAGCTGGGCTAGTCATGAGAGTTCCTCAGAGCCTCGACTACGCGCTCCGGGCGATCGTGTTGCTCGCGCTGCAGCCCGAGGACGAGTACGTCGCAGCCGGCGATCTTGCCGACAGGCTCGGTCTGCCAAGGCGATTCGTCGAGCAACAGGTCACCAGGCTGGCGCGCTATGGACTGGTACGGTGTCGCCGCGGGGCGACCGGCGGATGTGCCCTCGCATTCCCTGCCGCCGACATCACGGTGCTCGACGTCGTCTCGGCAATCCAGGGTGACGTGCTCGACGTCCCGCACGTCACGGATTCGGCAACCTCGCACCTATGGTCGCAGGCGTCTGAAGCACTCTCGGGCTTCTTGGGTTCCACGACGGTGGCGCAACTCGCCGACCAGCAGCGCGAGCTGGACGGGGCTGCTGCGACGATGTACTGGATCTGATGCATCAAGGGGCCAACGAACTCCCTGATTATGCACTCTAGGAAACATATCGGAAACGTGCTGAAACACAGCGCCGCACGAGCCCCCCGAAATCTGTTGCATACGGGGGCATTCTGATACACTCCGAGAATCCTGCGGCGGGATGGCCGTGGACTCTGTGACGTCTCTTTTGGAGATGGGTGCAGGGTATTCGCAAGTGAGAGCGTCATGGGACACAAGGGAGGCACTATGAAGGTAAGCAAGAAAGCGCTTGCCGTCGTCGCAGCGTTTGTTGCGCTGTCGATGATCGCGACCGGCTGCAGCAAGCCCGCAGCCACGGATGAGGGTACTGGCACCACCGAGGCCAAGACGATCTCGATCGGCGTTGGCGCTCCGCTGACCGCCGGCGCGGTTGCACTGGGTCAGGGAATGAAGCGCGGCGCGGCTCTCGCCATCGCCGAGGCCAACAAGTCCGAAGAGGCCAAGGCCGCTGGCATTCAGTTCAAGGCCGTCGACGGTGACGACCAGGGTGACCCCAAGACGGGCGTTACCGTGGCCAACACCTTCGCGTCCGACGCCAACCTGCTTGGCGTCATGGGTCACCTGAACTCCGGTGTCTCGATCCCCGCATCGAAGGTCTACTCCGACAAGAAGATCGTCATGATCTCCCCGGCGTCGACCAACCCGGCACTGACCCAGCAGGGTCTCGCCAACGTCTTCCGCCTGTGCACCACTGACGCAGTCCAGGGCCCCGCGGCCGCTGACTACGCCACCAAGCTCCTGGGCATCAAGACGGCGTACGTCATCGACGACTCGACCCCGTACGGCGAGGGTCTGGCCGCTGAGTTCGCAAAGCAGTTCGCTGCCAACGGCGGCAAGGTTCTTGGCACCGCCAAGACCTCCGACAAGGACACTGACTTCAACGCACTGGTCACCAAGATGAAGGGCATGAGCCCTGAGCTCGTCTACTACGGTGGCATCTACAACGCTGGCGCCCTGCTGAGCAAGCAGGCCAAGGAAGCCGGTATGAAGGCCCCGCTGATGGGCGGCGACGGTCTCTATGACGGCGAGTTCGTCAAGCTGGCCGGCGAGGCTGCGGCAGAGGGCGATTTCGCCACCTCCGTCGGTCTCCCCATCGACAAGCTCCCCAAGGGTCAGGAATTCTCCACCGCCTACAAGGCGATGTTCCCGACCGACGAGATCGCTGCCTACGACGCGTATGCATATGACGCAACCAAGGTCATCATCGCCGCGATTCTCAAGGCTGCGACCGACGAGGGTGTCGACAAGCTGACCACTCCTGCCGGTCGCGACGCGGTTATCGCCAACGTTGCTGCAACCAGCACCGAGGGCGTCACCGGTGCCATCGCGTTCGACGCGAATGGCGACACCACGAACAAGGCGATCAGCCTGTACGTGGTAGAGGGTGGCAAGTGGACGACGAAGGCCGCTGCGGGCGAGTAACCACCGCAACGCGAACCGCCGTCCTGTAACAGGGACTCGGTCCGGGTGGGCATCGATCACGTCGGTGTCCACCCGGATTTCCTTGTGTAAACGGTGAGACGCGTACTATCCCCGAAAGACAGGAACGACAGCTGTGTCTGCACAAATCATCATCGAGCAGTTCATCAACGGAATCACGCTCGGCGGTATGTACGCCTTGATCGCTCTGGGCTACACGCTCGTCTACGGTATTTTGCTCATGATCAACTTCGCGCATTCAGAACTCGTCATGATCGGTGCGTACGTCGGCCTCGGCGTCCTCACCGTGCTCACCAACGAGGCGTTCATCGGCAAGTCAATCGAATCGGCTCCATCCATGAGTTGGCTGGTGCCTGCTCGTGAGTTCTTCATCGGGAGTCCACTCGGAATCGCGACACTCTTTGCGATAGTGTTCCTGATTTCAATGGTCTCAGTCGGCTTGCTTGGCGTTCTCATCGAACGTCTTGCGTATCGCCCGCTGCGCCACGCTCCGCGACTCGCCCCGCTCATCTCCGCGGTCGGCGTCTCGATCTTCCTCCAGAATGCAGTTCTGCTGTGGGTCGACTCCAAGCAGATTCCTTTCCCGAGCGTGCTGGGAACCACGAAGGCGTTTGCGGTCTTCGGTGTTCAGGTCAGTGCGCTTAAGGTGTTCATCGTCGCCACTGCAGTCATCTTGATGGTCGCGCTCGACCTGTACGTGGGTAAGACGCGTATGGGCAAGGCGATGCGCGCAACGTCTCAGGATCGCGAGGCAGCGGGCCTGATGGGTATCGACATCAATCTGGCGATCATGCTCGCGTTCTTCATCGGACCGGCGCTCGGCGCCGTCGCTGGTGTCTTCTACGGTATGTACTACGGCTCGATCGTCTTCAACATGGGCTTCCTGCCCGGCATGAAGGCGTTCACCGCGGCCGTCATCGGCGGTATCGGTAACCTGCGCGGCGCGATGCTCGGTGGATTCGTACTCGGAATCGTCGAGTCACTCGCGGCGGGCTTCATCTCCACCGGATACAAGGACGTCATCGCGTTCATGATCCTGATCCTCGTCCTGATCTTCCGACCGGGCGGTCTGCTCGGCGAGTCCGTAGTGGAGAAGGTGTAGTCATGGCCGGGAAAATGGGCATCACCACCAAGGTATCCTCCGGGAAGATGACTCCCACCAAGATAGCTCTCTACGTACTCTTGGCACTCTCGCTCGTCGTGCTGCCGATCGTCTTCGAGGGTCTGGGCATGCTGTTCATGACTCGCATTCTGGCGCTGGTCGGCCTGTACGTCATGCTCGCATTGGGCCTCAACATCGTGGTCGGCTACGCAGGACTGCTCGACTTGGGCTACATCGCGTTCTACGCGATCGGTGCATACTCGGGCGTCATCGTCGGCGCTCAGGCCATGAAGGCGATGCCCGAAGGGCTTCAGCCGTACACGTACTTCCTGATGATTCCGGTCGCCGCCGCGTTCGCGGCGCTTGCCGGCGTCACCTTGGGTACTCCGGTACTCCGTCTCCGCGGTGATTACCTCGCGATCGTCACGCTGGGCTTTGGTGAGATCGTGCGCATCATCATCAACAACAATGCGCTGGGTATCACCAACGGCGCCGCCGGTCTTCCTCGTGCCGGTGAGTTCCTGCCTACTCCCGCGGGACTGGAGTGGCTGCAGAGCAACGCCTACTTCTCCATTCCGGGAGTGTTCAGCAACGGGTTCAACTTCGCGTTCTCAAGCAACCTGTACTGGTACTACGTCATCGTGCTTCTGTGCTGCCTCACCATCTTCGTCGTGCGCCGTCTCAACGACTCGCGTCTGGGTCGTTCGTGGATCGCGATGCGCGAGGATGAGGTTGCGGCCTCCTCGATGGGCGTCAGCATCGTCGGCGCCAAGCTCTGGGCGTTCTCGCTGGGTGCGGTCTGGGGCGGTATCGCCGGCCTGACCTTCGCCAACTTCCAGCAGTTCGTGAGCCCCGAGTCGTTCACCTTCATGGAGTCCGTGTTCGTTGTCTGCACCGTCGTCATCGGCGGTATGGGTTCGATCCCGGGTGCCATCGTTGGTGCGCTGTTGATCCAGGGTACGCCGGAGCTCATCCGCGGCTTCGCCGCATCCGGCATGATCTCGGGTCTCTCCGGTGAGCAGGTCACGGCCATCTCGAACTACCGCAACCTGGTGTTCGGTCTTGCCATGGTGCTCATGATGATCTGGAGGCCGCAGGGTCTGATCCCGTCCAAGCGTCGAGCTGCAGAGCTCACCGCCGACGAGGACATCATGGAAGAAGAGAACGAGACGCTCTACGACGTTCAGCATGATACCGGCCGGTTCGGCGACAGCGCGGACCAGTAAAGGGCCGGGGAGGACACACAGATGACACATCTAGTTGATGCAAAAAACGTCACGATGCAGTTCGGTGGCCTGAAGGCCGTCAACGACGTCACGATGAACATCGATACCGGCGAGATCGTCGCGCTGATCGGCCCTAACGGCGCCGGCAAGACGACGTTCTTCAACATGCTCACCGGAATCTACATCCCCACCGGCGGGTCGCTCACCTTTGACGGCGTCGTGGTCGGCGGCAAGAAGCCGCACCAGATCACCCGAATGGGAATAGCGCGTACCTTCCAGAACATCCGTCTGTTCCAGAACATGACCGCTCTTGAGAACGTCATGGTCGGACGGCACACGCAGTCCAAGGAAGGCGCGTTTGGCGCTGTGTTCCGAACGCCGAAGTTCAAGGCCGAAGAGAAGAAAACACTCGATAAGTCCTACGAGTGGCTCAAGTTCGTCGGCCTGGCCGACAAGGCCAATGAGCTCGCGAAGAACCTGCCCTACGGCGAGCAGCGTAAGCTCGAGATTGCCCGCGCGCTGGGCAGCGAGCCCCGGCTTCTGCTCCTCGACGAGCCGGCCGCAGGTATGAACCCGCAGGAGAGTCAGGCGCTCAACGGCCTGGTGCGCAAGGTTCGCGACCTCGATATCACGATCCTTCTCATCGAGCACGACATGAAGGTCGTCATGGACCTCGCTGATCGTATCTACGTTCTCGACTTCGGCGAGCTGATCGCACAGGGGCTCCCCGCTGAGATCCAGCGCGACCCGAAGGTCATCGAGGCCTATCTCGGCAAGGGTGCGGAGGCCATGCTGGCCGAGGCGGATGCCCAGCATGCCGCGGCGAACGCGTCACAGACACCTACCACGGCGGATTCAGTTGCGCCGGTCGCCGAGGAGGGTTCGACCAATGGCTGAGACCATGCTGAAAGTCACTGACCTGCGAGCTGCCTACGGCAAGATCGAGGCGCTCAAGGGTATCTCGCTCGAGGTGAAGCAGGGCGAGATCGTCACGCTCATCGGTGCCAACGGCGCTGGTAAGTCCACTACCCTGAAGACGATATCGGGGCAGCTGGTTCCCAAGGCCGGCACTATCGAGTTCGAGGGCGAGGGCATCGGCGGCGTGCGGCCGCACCTCGTCACCGGCAAGGGCATCATCCAGGTTCCGGAGGGTCGTCGCATCTTCTCGCGCATGACCGTCATGGAGAACCTCGACATGGGTGCATTTCTGCGCAAGGACAAGGATGGCGTCAAGGCGGATCTCGACCATGTGTTCGAGCTCTTCCCGCGTCTCAAGGAGCGTGTGGCTCAGAAGGGCGGCACGCTTTCCGGTGGAGAGCAGCAGATGCTCGCCATGGGTCGCGCTCTGATGTCCAGGCCTCGTCTTCTGATGCTGGATGAGCCGTCGATGGGTCTCGCTCCTGTCGTCGTCGAGACGATCTTCGAGATCATCCAGAAGCTGAACAAGGACGGCATCACGATCCTGCTCGTAGAGCAGAACGCGAACATGGCGCTCGCCATTGCGAATCGCGGCTATGTGCTTGAAACGGGCGAGATTGCACTGTCGGGTCCTGGTCGCGAGTTGCTCGCCAACGAGGCCGTTCGCAAGGCGTATCTCGGCGAGTAGGACCTGGCGTTTTGCGTCATTTTGAGTGGTACGGGGCGTCTCCATCCGGGGGCGCCCCGTTTGCTGTCCCAGAGCCACGCAATCGAAAGTAGAAGGTGCACGACTCGCTTTCGATTGCTCTCAATACGACCTCTCATACCAGCGAATACCTACTGGTTGACCTGCCCCCGCTGTCGTACGCTCCTGCAGGCTGCAAACAGGTGACGACGTCACCTGACAGGTATGTGAAGAGACACGACAGGAGGAACCATGCAGGTACGTAAGGCACTTGCGGGTGGGGTCATGGTCGCGTTGACCGTGGCAGCACTTGCGCTCACCGGTTGCGGTGGCGGCGCAACGAAGACCGACACCGGCGGCGACGCCGTCACGACGGTCAAGATCGGTATCGGCGCACCACTGACGGCCGGTTCCGTTGCCCAGGGTCTGGGTATCCAGCGCGGCGTCGAGCTCGCCATCAAGGAGGCCAACGAGCGCGAGGACATCGCGGCCGCGGGACTCAAGTTCGCGTCCGTTCCCGGTGACGATCAGGGCGACCCGAAGGCCGGCGTTACCGTGGCCAACACGTTCGCATCTGACCGCTCGCTGGTCGGCGTTGTCGGTCACCTGAACTCGGGTGTCACGATTCCCGCTTCCAAGGTGTACAACCAGGCCAAGATCGCCATGATCTCGCCGGCTGCCACCAACCCTGCACTGACGCTCCAGGGTCTGAACAACGTGTTCCGCGTCTGCACCATCGACTCGGTCCAGGGACCCATGGGTGCCGACGCTGCGGTGGATAAGTTCGGCGCCAAGACGGTCGTCGTCGTTGACGACGGTACCCCCTACGGCGAGGGTCTCGCTTCGGAGTTCGGCAAGCAGTTCGCGGTCAAGGGCGGCAAGGTCGTCTTCAGCGAGCGCACCTCTGACAAGGACTCGGACTTCAACGCCCTGGTCACCAAGATCAAGGGCTCGAATCCCGACATGGTCTACTACGGCGGCACCTACAACGCCGGCGCACTGCTGAGCAAGCAGCTGTTTGAGTCGGGCTACACCAAGCCTCTCATGGGCGGCGACGGTCTGTTCGATCCTCAGTACATCGCGCTGGCCACCACCACGGCTGCCGAGGGTGACATGGTCACGTCGGTCGGTCTCCCCACCAGCGAGCTTCCCAAGGGTGTCGAGTTCAAGGCTGCCTACGAGGCTGCGTTCCCCGGCGAGGAAGTCGGCGCCTATGACGCCTACTCCTACGATGCCGCGAACGTCCTGATCGAGGCCATCCTGGCCGCGGCCAAGGACAAGGGCGCCGCTCAGGTCATCATGCCCGCCGGTCGCGATGCCATCATCGCAAACGTCGCCAAGACCAACGTCGAGGGCGTCACCGGCAAGATCGAGTTCGACAAGAACGGTGACAC
>CAYMAN010000008.1:0-80271 GCA_964388455.1 uncultured Eubacteriales bacterium | reverse complement strand
CTCTCGCCCGAGACCGCGGGATGCGGTCGTAATCGGACGGTACGACTTACCCCTAAGACGCGCCATGCTCGCGCGACGGCGAACCGCCGGCTTACGTGGATCCTTTGGGCCGCGTCTACCATGGACTAAGGCGCCGAAACGCCCGCAACCACAGACCCGGGCGGGAGCAGGGACGATTCTAGCACGCATGACTGACATCGCCGTGCTGCGACACCGTGCGCTTGACGTCTCACCACGCCCGCGCGACCGCAGCAACCCGCACCTCGGCCGCGCCGGCTTCGAGCAGCACCGCAGCGGCGACATCGAGCGTTGCACCGGTCGTGAGCACGTCGTCGGTGAGCAGCAGCCGAGTAGGCAGCTCTGCACCTGCCGCAGCGGCGAATGTCCCTGCGGCGTTGATGGCTCGCGCGCTGCGGCCGAGCGATCGCTGATCGCGCGCGTCGCCGCGAACGAGTGCCGACAGCAGCGGTACTCCGAGCTCGGCCGCCAGAGCCGAACCGATCGCGAGGCCGTGGTCGAAGCCGCGACGCCGGAGCGCAGCGCGTGTGGCGGGTACGAACGTCACCGCCTGCGGCCAGTCCGGCCACGTCAGCGCAACCTGCTCGGCGAGGAGCGTACCGAGGACCACGGCCAGTCGCCGCTCCCCAGCGTCTTTGTGCAGCACGACCGCGCGCGCCAGCGGTGCCTCGAGCTCGCCCAGCGCCAGCGCCGCCGAAAAGGCCCACTCTCGGTTCCAGCACTCCGTGCAGGTCAGAGCGCCGTAGGGGGCCCCGCACCGGGGACAACGACCGCTGGCTTCGATGCGAGGCAAGGCTTCGAGGCAGCCATCACACAGCACGGCGCCGGGAAGTTCGCAGCCGGCGCAGCGCGTGGGAAACACGAGTTCCGCGAGGCCGGCCAAGAATCCCACTGAATCGCCCTTCGCCCAGCCAAAACGCTACTCGCTGCGCGCGCGGGAGGCGTCGGCGAGACCGTCGGACCGCTAGCGAAACGCAAGTACCTGCATGAGTGGCAGCGTGATCGCGGCTGCGGCCGTGGTCACGAAGATCGCAGATGCGATGAAGTCGGTATCGAGCCCGAACCGCTCCCCCACGACCAGCGTCAGCATCATCGCCGGCATGCCGGCCTCCAGCACCGCCACACGCAGCGGCATGCCACCACCGACGCTGCCGAGAACCAGCGTCCCCACGACCAGCGCGATGGCCGGCGCGACGAGCAGCCTCAGCACCGTGAGCACCACGAGCGGACGGGCTGCTCGGCCGAGGGTGCGAAACCTGAGCGAGAGTCCGACCGACACCATGATCAGCGGCGCGACCATGTTCGCAAGCAGTCCTAACCCGGTGCTTACCGGAATCGGAACGTCGAACGGGCGCATGAGCATGGCCACGCCAAGAGCTATGACCGCGGGAAACGTCACGAGCTCTCGGAGTGGATTGACCCGGGCCTCATCGTTGGAGCCGTAGTGCTGCGCGATGAGCAGGCCGACAAGCACCAGCGCACCGACGGTCCCGAAGACGTCGTAGAAGATGGCCTCAGGCAGATTCCGTTCGCCGAGAAGCGCCGCGGTGATCGGGTAGCCGATGTAACCGGTGTTGCCCAGCGCGGTCGCGATGACAAAGCCGCCGGCCATCTCCTGCGGGAGCTTCAGCAGGCGCGCGGCCGCCCACCCGAGCAGCGCCATCGCGATGAACACCGCCCAGGCGATGGCGACAACGCCCCAGAGATCCGCTCGCAGGGTGGCACCGTGCACGGCCGTGAAGATGAACGCCGGCAGCCCGATGTAGATGATGAGCGCGTTGATCGGCCGAGCGTCCTCGGCGCGGAGGATCTTGGTGGCGCGCAACAACGCCCCCACTCCGACGATCGCCACGAAGGTGAGGATCGTCGATGTGAGGGCGGCTGCGGTCATTGCGCTGTGGTGGCCGGGACTAGAGGTCGAGCTGGTCCGCTGGAGGGTCCGCAAGATGATCTGCAGGCGGCTCGGTGTCGGCGCCGGTGAAGGCCGCCAGACCGATCTCGTGGAGACCACCGCTTCCCATGCAGTTGAGTGCGAGGCCGGTCTCGTAGTCGGGACGGACCACACCGCGCTCGGTGATGATCGCCGTGATGTATTTGGCGGGCGTCACGTCGAAAGCCGGGTTGTACACCTCGACGCCCGGAGGAGTCATTTTGAACCACGCGTCGAAGCTGTAGCCGCCACCCTTGCGCTGGATGAGCATCTCATGGCCCTTGGCGAGCGGCAGTCTGTAGCTACCGTCATTGGTGAGCAGGTCCCACGCGCGCGAGGCGTCGGGGCTGTCCGGCTCGAAGGTACCCGCGACCGTGAACCCGGTCAGCTCGCGCGGGTCACGCTCCTCGATCTCGATCTGCGAGCCATCTGAGAGCGTGAGGTCGACGGTCGAGCTCGGGGCTGCGACGTAAAACGGGATGCCGTGCTCCTTGGCGAGCACCGCAAGCCCGTAGGTGCCGATCTTGTTCGCGGTGTCGCCGTTGGCGCAGATGCGATCCGCGCCCACGATGACCGCGTCGACCCAGCCGTTCTTCATGACGCTTGCGGCCATGTTGTCGGCAATCAGCGCCGACGGAACACCGGCAGCACGCAGTTCCCACGCCGTCAGACGACCGCCCTGGTTCACGGGACGCGTCTCGTCCACCCACACGTGCGCGATCTTGCCCTCTTCGTGAGCGGTGAAGATCACGCCCAGCGCGGTGCCGAAGTACACAGTTGCCAGCGAACCGGCGTTGCAGTGGGTGAGGATCTTGGCCTCTTGCGGCAGCAGATCGGCACCGAAGCGCCCGATCTGACGATTTCGAGCCTCGTCCTCGGCCTGCATGTTGAGGGCTTCCTGCACGACGAGTGCCTTGAGGTCCTCGAGCGGCAGATCGGAGTTGTCGTGGGCGAGGTGGCGGATGCGTTCGGCGCCCCAGAACAGGTTGACCGCGGTGGGGCGCGTGGACGTCACCTTCTCGGCGACGGCGTCGATGCCGGTGAGGAGCTGGCCGACGGACTCGATGCCCTCAGTCTCATTCTCGGTCCACAGTGCGAGTGCGAGTGCTGCAGCGACACCGAGTGCGGGCGCCCCGCGAACCGCGAGCGTGCCGATAGCGATGCAGACGCCCTCCGACAGGTTGCACTGCAGCACGTCTCCCTGCAGCGGCAGACGCGTCTGGTCGAGGATGAAGACGGCCGGGCGACCGGTCGATGCGTCTTCGCCCCAGTACAGTGTGCGCGGAATGTCTGACATGGCCATGTGCGGGCCTCCGGGTCGTGTGCGGACTGGATCGGAATCATCGGGCTTCTGTGCAGAAATCGCGTCGCGCATTGTCTCACATCAAGGTAGGGGGCCGCCTGACGACGAGGTCGCCACCCAACTACCCAATTACTGCGTTGCCTCCGTCACGAACATCCTTGTCGCGTCACGCCAGTCCGGCATTGTCACGCCGATTCGAGCCGCCTTGGAGCAATCGAGCACCGAGTTCAACGGACGCGATGCCTTTGTAGGAAACTCACGGCTCATGACAGGTTCAATCATCGCGTCGAGCCCGGCCACTTCCAGAGTATGCTCGGCCAGCTCGAAGCGCGAACAGGAGCCGGCGCCCGCGAGGTGGTACAGGCCGTGCGCGTCGGCGTCGACCAGACCCAGGATACCTGCGGCCAGGTCGACGGTGTAGGTGGGCGATCCCACCTCGTCGGTCACGACCGAGAGCTGAGGGCGCGTCTTAGCCGCCTCGAGGATCTTGACCGGGAAGTTCACGCCACCGGGGCCGAACACCCAGGCGGTGCGAACGATGACGGCACCGGGATACTCCTGCTCGACCGCGAGTTCGCCAGAGAGCTTCGACGTGCCGTAGACCGAGAGCGGGTTGGTGTCGTCGTCCTCGGTATAGGCGCCGACCTTACGGCCATCGAACACGAAGTCGGTCGAGACGTGCACGAACCCCAGGCCATGCTCGCGCGCGGCTCGCGCCAGGATGGCCGGGCCCTGAGCGTTGACCAGGAAAGCGAGGTCCTCATGCTCCTCGGCGGCCTCGACGTTCGTGTAGGCGGCAGCGTTGATGAGCACGCCATGCTCGGCGGGCGCCAGCGAGGCCGCGAACGCCGAGACGCACGAGCTGACAGCGACGGGGTCGGTGATGTCGAGCTCGCGCTCCGCGGGTGCCTCGAAGCGCAGGCCGCGCTCGCGCATCACACGCTGCAGCGCGGTGCCCAGCATGCCGCCGGCGCCGGCGATGAGATACGCGGTCGGTCGGACCTCGGGCGCTGCAGACGCGCTAGGCTCGCTCGTCATACCAGCGCTTCGTCCAGTCGGCGAACTCCTCGGTGTGGTGCTTGATCTTGCCCCACCACCACTCGTTGTCGCGATACCAGGCGATTGTCTGGCGCAGGCCGGCCTCGAACTCGACGGTCGGCTGCCAACCCAGCTGCTCGGTGGCCTTGGCGCAGCTGATTGAGTAGCGGCGGTCGTGACCGGGACGGTCGGTGACGGGCTGGACGGTCGCGTCCCAATCCAGGTGGAGTTCGTCCAAGATGATCGTGGTGATCTCGCGGTTGGTGCGCTCGTTGCCGCCGCCGATGTTGTAGACCTCGCCGGGCGTGCCGTGCAAGAGCGCGGCTTCTATGCCGTCCGCGTGGTCATCGACGTGCAACCAGTCCCGAACGTTGAGGCCGTCACCGTAGAGCGGCAAGTTGCCGCCCTCAAGCGCGTTGGTCACGAACAGCGGGATAAGCTTCTCGGGATACTGGTAGGGTCCGTATGTGTTGGACCCGCGCGTGATGATCACGGGCGTGCCATAGGTGGTGAAGTACGCCAGCACCTGCAGGTCTCCCCCGGCCTTGCTCGCCGAATACGGGCTCGACGGGCGCACGTGGTCGGTCTCGCAGAAGCTGCCCTCGTCGATGGAGCCGTAGACCTCGTCGGTCGAGACCTGCACCATGCGGCTGATGCCACGTTCGCGCACCACCTCGAGCAGCGTGTGCGTACCCAGAATGTCGGTGTGCAGGAACGCCTCGGGCTCCGCGATGGAGCGGTCCACATGCGTCTCGGCGGCGAAGTTCACTATCGCATCTACGCCACCAGCAGCGTCGATCGCTGCGTCGACGGCCGCGCGGTCGCCGATGTCGGCGCGCACGAAGCTGTAGCGCGGGTTCTCAGCGACGGGCAGCAGGTTGTCGAGGTTGCCGGCGTAAGTCAGCTTGTCGAGACAGACCATCTCCCAGTCCCGATGCTTATCGAGCATGCGACGCACGAAGGCGCTGCCGATGAACCCGGCACCGCCGCAGACAAGAAGCCTCATCCGTTCTTCACGCTCCAGTCGTAGCCGATCGACGCGTCGTCGGCGGGCAGGCGGTGTTCATCGGGCTCGTCGTAGTTGTAGAGCTCTGTTGGCACGTTGACGATAAAGGCCGGTTCCGTGCCGACCGGCGTGAAGCCGTGGTAGACGCCTGGCGGGATGATTACCATGCGCTGGCGCTGCCAGCCGATGACGAACTCGTTGGTCTCGCCCTTGGTGGCCGATCCTTCGCGCGTGTCGTGCAGCACGACTTTGGCCATGCCTCCCACGCAGACGAAGTGGTCGATCTGCAGCTTGTGGTAGTGCCACGCCTTGACCACGCCCGGGTAGACCATGGTCACGTAGACTTGGCCGAACTTCTGGAAGTCAGGGTCGTCGCTACGAAACATCTCCATGAGCAGACCGCGCTCGTCGGGGAACACTTTGAGATTCTTGAGCTTGACGCCTTCAATCATGATGACTCCTCAAGTATCTGGAACAGGTACTGGTAGTACTGCGAAGTAGTCCCCTCGGCGGCGGCCTTCAGCTCTTCCGCTCCGATGAATCCCATGCGGTAAGCGACCTCCTCAAGGCACGCGACCTTGAGACCTTGTCGCTTCTCAATGGTCTGCACAAACGTACCGGCCTCGAGCAGGGACTCCGGGGTTCCGGTGTCGAGCCACGCCATACCCCGACCCATGAGCTGAACGCTCAACGATCCGTCATCAAGGTAGAGATTATTGAGCGCAGTGATCTCCAGCTCGCCGCGATCAGAAGGGGTGACTCCCGCAGCTAGATCGCAGACCCGCTCATCGTAGAAGTAGAGTCCGGTTACCGCATAGTCAGATCGAGGACTTGCTGGCTTCTCTTCAATCGAGAGCACAGTCCCCGCCTCGTCAAACTCGATCACGCCATACCGTTCGGGATCGTTAACTTTGTAGCCGAATACGACGGCGCCACCTGACTCTGCCTGTCCACGCGCGCCGCGCAGCATCCCGGACAAACCTGTGCCGTAGAAGATGTTGTCACCGAGCACCAAGCATCCGGGGCCGCCCGCAAGAAACTCTTTACCGAGAACGAACGCCTGGGCCAAGCCCTCCGGGCGCGGCTGCTCGGCATAGCTCAGCGATATCCCCCACTGAGAGCCGTCACCGAGCATGCGTTCGAAGGACGGGAGATCGACCGGCGTCGAAATCAGAAGAATCTCGCGAATACCGGCGAGCATGAGAATCGACAGCGGGTAGTAGACCATCGGCTTGTCGTAGATGGGAAGAAGCTGCTTGGACGTGCCGTGCGTGATTGGGTGAAGGCGTGTACCCGCACCCCCTGCTAGAATGATGCCCTTCATGAGACCCCCAAATCGTCAGTCGCGAGGACACTATGGTATCTGTTCTTCGGAGGCTGCAGGGTAGACCTCGACGCTTGGAACGGGGACCACGCATCGAAGCGATAGCTAGCTCCATCGCGGCACAGGGAGGTCTGGTGGTCGCGCGCCATCAGTACATTGCCCTCGTCGGCCGGCAACTCCGCATTGACTCGGCGGCCATACGGTTGCGGTTCTCGACCTCGCTACGCATGCTGAGGGGCCTCTTGCACCACGAGCTCCGTCAGCTAAGGAAGCGACACGTCGGCATGTCGTGCTCCAGAGCACGCGGCGCAGAGCGACGAACTCAGCCCGAATACGCGGCGTGATGTCCTGATGCTGAGGGACTCGCTTCTAATACACCTTGACGTAGTCGTAGCCACTCGACCACGTGGCCGCGTGCGAGGTGTCCTCGGGGTGGTACGCGCGAAGCCGCCACTTACCGGTGTACTTAAGCCGCACGGAAGCCGAGAGTTTCGACGTCGTGGTACTTGAGTAGTTGGAGGCGGTCGCGGTCGTGTAGCCGTAGCTCTTCCAGCGCCCAGATACGAGACGGTACTTGTAGATACGCACTGGGTGGCTGCCCGACGAGTGACGCGGGCTGATTGTTCCCTTAACAGTGTATGACTTGGTGCGCGACATCGTGGACGCAGCCGAAGGATTGCTTACACGAACCTTGACCTTCACGCGCAGCACGCGGCTAAAGCCCTCGAGATTGACACCATCGCCGTAGAACCGGCTCATGTAGAAGGTGCTGCGAGTCGGCCGCACAGGGAAGGAATACGTCCCGCTTACCGTTGTCGTCGTCACCGCGACATCCCGCCACGTCCTGCCATCGAGTGACGACCTCAACACGATCTTGCGCCCAGGAAGCATCGCGCCCGCCGTCGACTTGAGCGAACCTGAGACGCTGGTACCGCTTCCGTAGGCCAGAATGCTATCACTGGGAACGGTCAGTGTGGGTGTCTTGAGAAGGACGAGACCGTCTTGGGCTCCGAGTACAACGGATGAGACGTACGCACCGTTGTTGATAGCCGGGTCCTCGTCACCGTTAATCTTCCGGTAGACTCCACCGAGCGGCATGGTCGCCGGATACACGTTGGCATTCACGAGAACCTTGCCGTGCTGGAACTGGCGGGAATACGCGTTCAGACGGGCGCCACTCTGGAGCTTCACGTCATCAAACCATATTGTCGCAGGCTTCTCGCCGATGCCGAAGGCGAGCACTGCGTGATCATATGTCTTCTTGGAGACGAAAGACATCTCGTAGCGCTTCCATGACGTCCCGAGGTTAAGAGGAATGAAGTCCGAGACGGTAGTCGATGGATACGCCTTGTCCGAAACCCGCTCCCGGATCCAGAGGCTCTTGCTTGCCCTGGCCCTGAAGCTGAGGGTATAGACCTGCCCGGCCTTGACAGACACATCGTGATAGAAGGTCGCGTTATCCGTCCCACCCCTCGCCGCAGTTATCGCGAGGCCGGCCGTACCACCACTTGTGGCCTTGGAGATCTTGTAACCATATGGAGCGTATATGCGCCACTTGTCGAGCTGCGAGCGAGATGAGAAGGACCCGTCGCCAGAAACCAAGTCGCGCGTTGTCAGTGGCGGAGCCTCAGTTGCCACACCGGTCGGAGCGCCCAGATATCCGCGGCCTGCCCCGTTGTTGTCGAATTCGTCAAACCAGAAGAGCCCACCCGCCGCGTGACCAGCGGTGCTGGCCCCATAGTTGAAAAACCCGTTCTTCAGAAGCGCCGTGCCCAGACCGAATCTCATCTTCCGATAGTTGGGCTTCGCGTCCGCAGGCCAGACGAAACGTGAGCCACCGTTGACCGGGGTCAACTCGCTCTCAAACGTCTGGATCGTTGTGAAATTCGGCTGCTGAGCCCTCGCGGTCCAATCTGAATACGACCTGTCCACAAATGACCGCGTGCCGAACACCCGGTCGGTCCATGTGGGTGCGTTCCACGAGAACCGAGGAGTCGCCTCAAATATCATCCCGTTGAGCAAGCTGAAGTTCGGATACGCGTTGTTTGTAAGGATTATCTTCGAACCAGCGGCACCCCTAATCGAAGATTCGTAGGTAAATAGATTCGCCTTCCAGGATGCATCGAGCGCCGCGTAATCACTGGGGGTAGTCGCATTGTCCCTCTTGTAGTCGATTGACCGCGCGAAGGGTCCGCCGACAACCATTGAAGGAGTTGCGTCGGCCCTGTCAATAAAGACACCGTCCCAATCAGCGGTTCCCAAGAGCTGCGCACCGACGCGCGCATTGTATTCCCCCCAGGTCTCGTCTTGGAAGGAGCCTACGCCCCGAGCCTTGGGGCACTTGTCACTAAGGTCCATCACGACGGAACCCGGCCAGAAGACCACAACGGGGGCGACGCGCGTACCCGCCGCATGAACTGCTGCCGGCGAACGGGCGGGAAGTAGCCCCCGCTGAACCGTGATTGAAGTCGAGCCAACCGAGAGGACCTTGGCGAGTTCGTCCTCCACGACGAGCACGTCGTTGACACGGAATCGGCTCGGCATGGGCAGTTCGAAGACTGTGTCGTCCGCGTCTACGGCCGCGCTGAGGTTCGATCCCAACTGCGTCTGTATCCAGGCGTTGGGCACCCGCGAGATCATCGCATTCGCCCCGGGTGAGGGACTCGTCGAGGTATCGAGCCCGATTTCACAGGGGTTGGTCGAGGTCATGATCACGGCATCCGGATTCCTTGCCTTCAACTCCGACACATAGCCGCGAAAGACCGGCTGGAGCAGGATGTAGTCGTACTGGGCGATCGCGTCCAAGGACTGAGCAGTCGGGTCAGGCCACTGCACCCCGAGTCGCGGGAATCCAGAGCTGAGCGGCTGTCCGGACACAAGCGCCTGCGCCGCTGCAAGAGGCAGGACTAGCGCCATGAGGAGGGTGCCCGCCAATACGACGGCTGCGCGGTACTTCAGCTGAGCTGCCACGACCCGGACGCGGGTACCTTCGCCGGACAGTAGTGCTGTGGCCGCAGAAACCTCGTACCTCACTGTCATACGATTCGCCTCTTCCTTGAATCTTGATGGCGCCTGTTGGACGCGCAATCACGTTGCAGCGTACCACGGCTGAGACCCGCGCGCTGCCACCGAGACGTCACCGCAGCTCACTAATCGGATTAGGCCGACGAGCTGATCTCAATTCACTTGCAGCCCATCTCCCACGGTGCTACTGGACAGCGCCGGAGATAGCGTGTGCTAACTCGCGACCAACCGCCGAAGCCCTGAAACGTTCGACACTCGCGCGACCAGCGGCGCCAATTCGGCTGCGGAGTCCAGTGTCACGAATCAGTTCGACTAGTGAATCAACCCACTCATCCTCTCCGCCGCACAGCATTCCCGTCACGCCGTGGACAACCAAGTTCTGATTCTCTCCCACAGGAGACGCGACTCCGACTTTGCCGGCAGCCATGTACTGAATCAACTTGTAGCCACACTTGAATCGGGTCCATTCGTCATCGGGCAGGGGCATGAGTCCGATATCAATCCGGTCTAGACACTCACGCTCGGAGTGCTCGCTCCATAACCGTGTAACTACAGGTACCCCCTCGATCGCCAAGTCGGCCACGTTCGGGCCGCCAACCACCCACAGCTCGAATGGGCACATGGCGTACACCCGGCGAAACACATCAGACAAATCCAGCAGATAATGCAGGTTTGTCTGAGTTCCGATCCAGCCCAAGCGAACCGTATCCGACAGGTCGGTGTTGGCCGCAATACCGAAGTAGCGGTCGGGGACCGAAGTCCCCAGCACAACTACGTTCGCACTGTGTTCGCGCGCGTACTCCGCAAGCGCGGCACTCCCAACAACAACTAGGTCCGACATGGACATAAGTGTCGGGACACGGTCGGCGTCCCACCAGATTCGCCTCCATCCCCCCGACATGGCGTGCTGAAGAAAGACCCCGTCATCAATATCGAATACCAGTCCAAGCCCTCGGCGTTTGGCGAGTCGCTCAATCCAGGGCCCGCCCCACGGAAAGGCCTCCTTTTGCACCAGTAGTATGTCGTAGCGATGCATGACCAAGACCATGGCCAGTCGTCGTATGACGCACAGGAGGAGAAGAGTGGCCTTGACGATCGTGGCCGTCGCACCACGTCGATTCTTGCGGTGATAGAGTGCCTCGTTCATGAACGGCGCGACCGTCAACGTCGTCCCGTCCGCTTCCAGCGCCGCAGCGTGCTGATAGACCCGCAATCTGCTGCAGGGCTCACTCTGAGCGGCTGTTGTCAGCGCTAGCACACGCAACGATCCATCTCTCAAGATGTCCACACGCTCCCCATAACATGGGCGACGGCATCCACGCTCATGGAGCGCCCCGCACGCATCGCTCGGTCAGCCCGGACGGTGTCGCTGCCCAACGACACCCCGTCTTGGATATAGAGACGGTCATTCTCCACAAGGACGAGGGCCTCGTGCCGCGTCAGCACTTCCGCGATATTCGACTCGGCGAGGTTCGCCGCAACCGGTAGGCCAGCCATCAAATACTCGCTGAGCTTCGCAGGCCAGGAAACGCGGTTAGCCAAAGAATCGCTGCGTGGCAGCAATCCCAAAGTCTGCTTGCAGAGAAGGTCGAACACGCGCTCCTGGCTCACCCTGGTCACCACCACATCAACTACCTTGGCGCCTCTGGCCTCAATCTCTCCCCACAGCGCCTTCGGGTCACCGTCGCCGATGACAGTCAACTGCACGTCGCCTAGCACAGAGGCGAGAGGGGCAAACATGTCAGCAATGTCGGACGCCCCGGTCCAAGTACCAATGGAACCGCAGTAGCAAATCCTCACAGGACCAGAAGAATCACTCGCCCTGGGGGGTACAAAGTGCCGTGACCCGCCGGAGCACGGAACAACCCACTTGTGGGCCGTTGAGGCTGGGTGCTTGGACTCGAAATGCAAACGCATCCGATCGGAGACGCAGACGACCCCATCGGCTCTGTTCAACAACTCCGCCTCAGCGGCAGACCACGTTGTGACGAACTCGGGGCGAACACGGCCAGGGCCACTGATTTCGGCCTCTTCGGGATAGATGCCGCGGGGGTCAAAAACGAGTCGTGCGCCCTTCATGCAGTCGCGGATTCGAAGTCCCAGCAGACCCGCAGGGTAGCTTCGGCAGTGAATCACGTCCCAATTATGGCCAGCCAAAGTCCTAATCAGGCGTCCCACGGCCTTGGCGTGACGCTCGACGGTGCTCACGTCGATCCACAGATTACGCGACGGAATCGGAATGATGATACGTCGATAGGCTTTGGAACCAAGCGGCACAGTCTGCCGGACAAGTTTGTGGACAGGAACCAGCGCGACCCACAGGATTTCATCGCCACAGCGAGCTCGCGCATCAAGTAGTCGATCTACCTGACTCGCGATTAGACCATCCCCTAGACCCTCGCCGGTCGTCAAGTAAAGTACACGCGTCATGAAAGCTCGCCCGGTATTCCGCAGGGCCCTGCCTCCGCAGCCTCGTTGCGAGTCACTATTCCGGCAACCACGGCAAGGGCGAATACCGGCGAATATGTCATGAGATAGGAGGAGGTGAGCCCTAGCACGAAGAGACCCGGAGACGCATAGATGAGGGCGGTTCGCAGTGTGGCGGACGCCGCCGTCCGCCGCCGTCCACAGCCGTTGAGAACGGCGTAGAACCACAGCGCCGCAATCGCCAGCAAGCCGAGTGCACCGGTCTTCAACGCGACTGTCTGTGGCACGTTGTCGACATACTGCCCGGCGGCGCTGTACACACGCCACCCGCTCCCAACGAGTACGACTCTCGAACCCATTCCTTTGCCGAACAGCGGAGACTCCGCCAGAACCTTGTTGGTGATGACGAAATTCCGCCATCGAGTCCCGAGCGATGAATCCGCCGATAGGTTTCCGAACGTCGCGACCCTAGCTCCAAGCCGCGTCGCACCGAGACTCCGCTGGGTCGATACATCTGTGGCCAGCGACGGAATTGCCACAGCCACGACGACCGCCGCCAGGATTGCAGCTAGCGCAAGCTGATGCCTGCGACGAAGTTGAACGAACCGCGGCATGACTAGAACCGCGACCGCAAGCCCAGTAGAAACCCAGTACGATCGGGTGCCCGACGCCGCGCAACCTGCCAACGACAGAGCCAATGCGAAGACGATTAGGGCGTTCTGCGCCCTTCCTGACGCCCGCCTGAGCATTAGCAACCCGAGGGGAATCACGAGTGGATAGAGCGCCCCGTTGCGGAACCAGACCCTACCCGAATCGGTCATGAAGGTAGACTCCATGAAGCCGGTCGATACGATGATTAGGCTGAATGCCGAGACTGTGGCGCAACCTAGCAAGAGCGCCCATTCCACTCGCTGGGACGTGCGTTCATCGCACAGAGCCCATGCGATTGGGAACCCTGAATAGACAAGCAGGGGCCGAAGGTCCTGCAGAAGCGCGGACGCACTGTTTTCGAGCACCAGCCCGGTTACACAACCAACCACTACGGCTGCAACCCACAACCAGAAGAGTAGCCTCGCTGTGGGCCGGCTAGAAGCGCGCCCGCTGCCGACCGAGACGACCGCAGCTACTAGCGCCACCACCACCGCGATCTCTGTAACCAGAACGGATGCTCCACCCGCTGCTAACGACACATGGGGGTCGGCGAAAGTCCCGCTCGGCACGGCCGCAACCAAGAAGACAGCGATTGGGACCGTCCAAGCGCCGAGAAGCCGCGCGAGCAAGAGGACAACGGCGGCGACCGCGAGCGCCGCTGCAATCGCTACGCCCGCATACCCTATTGTGACGCCGACGAGCGCGCAACCGGCCACAACGAGCATCGGTCCTTCACCAGACCTGGCCGACATCATCGACTCCCCCAATTTGCTAGGTCCTGTCTCGAGTAGAACAAACGACGCACTTGAAGCCCTGTTAGCTTGGAGTACTTCACGGCGCAGTAGACCGCGAATGTCAGGTATGCGCTGCTCGAAGTAACGGCCGCACCCATCACTCCTATTCTGGGAATGAGAGCCAGGCCCAATGCTATCGTCACGACCAGGGACAGTGCCGCAGCGGCTGCAGCTATGTCGCTTCGGCCTCGCGCAAGAAGATCCGCCGAAACCACCTTCGGGACAGCAAACACGACAACGCCAGGCAGTAGCGCGAGCAGTGCGTAGTATGAACCGACGAACTCCTGACCCCAGACTGCCGAGATTATGGGACGTGCCACAAGTGCAACAAAGATCGCAACAACAAACAGTACCGTGAATGTCAGCCGCGACACCTCCGCCGTGCGTGTCGCGGCATCGCCGTTTCCAAGCCTCGCCACCCTAGGCAGCCAAACAAAGGCGATTGCGTTGGGCAGGTACCAAAGAAGGTTGGCAATGGAGACCGCCACTCCGTAGACGCCGACTACGGCCGCCCCAGCAAACCCGCTGACGAGGATCATGTCCAGCCGATAGTTGAGAACCTGCATGACACTGGACCCGTAGGCGCCCTTAGCAACGCGGACCATCGCACTCAAGTCGGACAGTCTGACCCATTCGGCCGCACCGAGGAGCCTGCGCGCACCCAGCCAATGCGCGACAAGACTGACTATGATTGATGCCAAGAATGCGGGCGGCAGCGCGTCGATGCCCACGCCTCTCGCAAAGAGAATCGGGAGAGCGATTATCAAAACGAGTCGGTCCAAGGGCCAGAGCACAGCGGTGACGGACTCATGTCCGGCGGCCATGAGAAGCTGACGGACGAGGTTGGTTGAGGCCAAGCACGCTCCGCTCACAACGCTGAAAGCCACAACCGCGCCACCGGTCACGTGGAGGGCTCTCGTCACCATCACACTCATGGGGCCAAAGGCGACGATTGCCGCAATGCACAGCACGCCTAGGCTCAACGCGCCAAACAATCCCATTATCGCGGCGGGGCGCACATTAAGCTGACCAACACCGTAGGCCGCCGTCGAACTCATCCCCAACTCCAGCAGCACCGAGACAATCCAACATGTAGTGATGAGGAGCGTGAGATTCCCGACACCTGTCGCGCCCAGGACCCTTGCCACAAGCACACTGCTCGCCAATGTGAGAAATGCCGTGGTGACCTGAGCCACAAGCATCGCCGCCGTCGATTGACCTATCCGGCGTCTAGACATCATCCCGCGCATCTATCCGGCGTTGCCAGGGCAGCATTCAGTTCGGGCTCCCCGCGCTCGGGGTCTCCCCGGCCTCATGTGCATCGGACTCGATAACGGGAGACATCAGCAGAACAGCTGCAACGCTGACCAGGCCGCCCACGAGCATGCCAACCAAGCCAATCAGGATCGGCCTGGGCGCGTACTCCTCGGGGTCTGCGACGGCAGCACTCATTACCACCCCTGCTCCAGTCGCGGTCTCTTGACTGATTCGAACTTGATCAAGCTTTCGCGACAGCTCAGAGAACCGGCTCACTGCCTCCATGAATCTGGGATCTCCCGGGGCCGTAGCCACAGACGAAGGCTTGAGCTTTCTTCGGAGGCCTTGAATCGTCTGATCTAGAAGCTCGACACGTGTTTGCACCTGATTACCAGCACGCCTAATGCTCTCTTTGTCCTGCCAAGCAGACGTCCTGATGTATGCCTGCGCGACCGCGTTAGCCGTCTTTGCGGCGGCCTCAGGAGTGCGAGCCGTCGCTCGAACCACAAGGATGTCCGTCTGCGCCACGGGAGAAATCTCGAGGGATTTCTGAAGATCCTTCGGCGTGACGCTCAGGCCAAATTCCTTGATTGCCTTGGCGAGCACAGGGGTGCTCCGCAGAATCTCGGCCTGCGTACTCAAATCACGCTCCGGCTGAGAAGATGGCGCACCGCCGTCAAGCCCCGCAGCAACCAGCCCCGCGTTTCGGCTGGAGACAAGGATCTGTGTCTCAGCAGAGTACACTTTTGGCACCATGAGGCTCACGAGCAGAGCCAATCCACCCACGAGCAAGGCTGCTAGCTTTATGGTTCGCTCATTGGCCCTGAGGACGTCAAGAATTTCGTTTGGTCTCACAATTCCCCCTGTGGATCAGGCTTCTCATCAACGAGTAGTGACTATAGCACGCACCGCGCAAGCCTCTTCGTCGCGAGACCCTGGCATCGCAGCCCGATACTTGAGTGGATGCGCGCGGACATGGTGTAGTGTTGTGTCGCCTTCCTGACCGAGCTCAAGACCAAACGTTGGGTATGCGCGTCAGAGGAAACGGGGCAACGTCGCGACAGGCACGGCCCCATAGCGTCAATCGTGTTTTGAGTGAGTGATATTGCACGAAGCTACGTCCCTCAAGCTGGAGTCGAGTCTCGTATCCGTAGACTTTCGACGAACGAAAGGAGCTCCTCGTGTCATCTGAGCACTGGGACCTTGACGCCAGACGGGTGCACGCAGGCCTGTCCCGGCTCGCCACACATCGTGAGAAACGCCGCGCAGAGTCGCTCTTGCGACTCATCTATCGCAATGCGACAGCCGGCGGGGCGGTCTTGGACGCCGGAATGGGCGACGGCGGACTGGTGGTGGAACTCTCTCGGCGTGGGTTCGCTTGCGTCGGAGTAGACATTTCTGCCGAACGCGTTGCTACAGCGGGCGAACGGATCAGCCAAGCGGGGACCTCAGCAGCCCTGAGACAGGAATCCGTGTCTGAGCTATCCGCGCAGACTGCCACATTTGATACTGCGGTCTGCTCAGAGGTGCTGGAGCATCTAGCGAGCCCTGAATCCGCGTTGCTCGAGCTTGCTAGGGTCGTCCGCCCCGGCGGAACCCTGGTGGTATCAGTCCCGTGGGATGAGAACCTGACTTTCGACGTTTGCCCGCACTGCGGCACAAGCGTGTTCACGCACGGCCACATTCGCTCATTCACTCCAGACTCACTCAGCGGCATGGTTGCGGCCGCCGGTTTTGAGACGCCGCAGACGTTCGGACTCGGGAGTGGCCCTCTGCTTCGGGGTCCGTTTCTCCCGATTGCCTGGTCGCTTCCTGCGGCCCTATGGCGAGCTGCCGACTCAGTCGCCCGCCGCATGTTCAAGCCCGAGTGGATCGTGGTCGTGGCGAAGCGACAGGACCCTAGCACCAGATGAGCACGTGTTTCACGCGCCATTGTCCGGCTTCGTGGGATGAGCCGTGCATCGCCTCCTCTACTGGTCCTTCTCCCACGTCACAACGTTGGTGTCCGCGCGTAGCCAACTATCTGTGCGATGCCATGCGCCTTGACCGTCCAAGTAATCGAAGACAACGTTGCTCGGTTTGAGTGAGGCCGCTATGACACGGTCGTAGGGAGCGAGGTACAGGGCAAGGGCGGTCGACTTAGATGCCCCATACGCCTGGACCACGATCGTCGTCTCGCCCGATCCGCCAGCGACTACCTGCGCCGGCTTGATGGCGCCCTCACGGCCGAGGATATCGGCGTATACCGTCAGATCCACCACGGGTGGGTATCCGTCGGCGAGTACGGCGGTCTGGGGAGTCTGATACTGCAGCACTCTTGCCGCAGCTTCCCGCCACGAGCCCTTGGTGAACGTCTCTTGGAAGTATCCAGGGATGCCCGCGATAGCCGCAACCAGTAGGGCCAGCAAAGCCAGCTCGCCGAGGCGTCGCGGCAAGCGCTGGCCGCCTCTCACCACAAGCAGGAACACGGCAGGCAGAGCGCCGAGACAACTTCTGAGATTGTGGACGACGACCACGTATTTCGAGATCAGAAGCCCCGTCAGGATTGGAACGACCGCGAATGCGACAAGCACCCAGATGATGTCGACCTCGCTGATCGGCTCGTTTTCGGTCGTCTCGGCGGCTGACGGCGAGTATCCGGTACCGGGAAGGCCAAGATCGAAGGCGCCGACAACCCCGACGACCATCAACAGCACGAATCCGATTCCGACCGCGAAGTGCTCTGGCGAGGAAAAGGCGGTGAGGGTATCGAGGAGAGACTGGATGACCGACGCAGGACGCTGGGAATCGAGCCACCAGCCGCCTCGCGCCGACATGCGTGTGACGATCCTGACCTGTGCTGGGATGAAGAAGGCCCAAGGAAGGAAGAGAGCGGCGGCCACGCCGTACGCGATTGCGACAAGCCGGCCAAGCTCCATTCGCAACTTCGGACGGACGAGGACAACAACTAGAAGCAGCGGGACGGCTAGATAGCCGTAAACGTGCGTATACGCCAGGCCTGCGATTGCAGCACCGAGCATGATCGCTCGCCTCGTGTCCGGCTTGTACGCCAGATTAATGAAGGCCAGTAGCACGAGTGCGCTCATGAGAATCAAAAGCGAATTGCCTCGGGCCTCCTGTGCATACTTGATCGCGAGCGGACTCACAGCGAAGAGCGCGGCGACCCATAGCCCAGCCCTCTCGCTGAACATCCTCTTCCCGAGCAAGAATAGAACGCCGGTCGTCGCCACTCCCGCAATCGCCGGCAGCACACGCATGGCCCACTCTGACCGACCGAAAATCGGAACAAACAATGACTGCATAACGAAGTACAAAGGAGGCTGCAGGTCCGCCATGATCTTCTGGACTGCGAATACCGGACCGTGAGAGGTCTCAGCTACCGTAAACAGCTCATCGAACCACAGACCGAGACGCCCAAGATCCCAGAATCGCAAGACTGCAGCGACCAGCAAAACAAGGCCCAAAACAATGCGACTCGCATGCGCCGAAATCCACCGCAGCGCGACAGTTCCGCGCGATACCTCAGGGGTGGCGCTTTCGAGAACCGTCACAGCAGTGTCAGACGTGGATTCTGGCGGCATCGCTACGCGCTCCTATGCATCAGGCAATGTCAGAATGTCGTCGGAGAGCATAGCCCATTTCTGCCGAACATCCGATTCTGGTTATTTGGAACCTAACTGTCGAGTGAGCCGAATCCAGACTGCGATGGCTTCGCTGCCCGAACGGCTACGCAAGTGGTGTACTATTTCTTCGCTGCTGGGCTGGCTTGGATTGGTGAAAGAACCCCGTCTAGCGCATCCGAACTGTCGTCCTGCAGCAGATCACCATCGGCCACCATGATCACGCAACCGCCGACACTCCATCTTGAGGACTGAATCTTGGAAGCCGCAATCGTTGTCACATACCGCTGCAATGCGAAATGCTACATGTGCAACACATGGCAATACCCGACCGCGCCTACGGAAGAGATTGCTCCAGACGACCTCCTCTCTCTCCCCCACCTCAAGTTCGTGAATATCACCGGCGGAGAACCATTCCTGCGCGACGACCTCAGCGAGATCATCGAAGTCGTACAGTCCAAGACCGACCGCATCGTCGTATCCACCAACGGCTACCACACCGACCGCGTGCTGGAGCTGGCTCGCCGATTCCCGAACCTCGGTTTTCGCGTCAGCATTGAAGGCCTGCCCGCGGCCAACGACGAACTGCGGGGCTTGAAGGATGGGTTTGATCACGGCATGAGAACGCTGCTCCAGCTGAGGCATATCGGATGCCGTGACATCGGATTTGGCATCACCGTGTCGGACCGCAACGCCGACGATCTTCTCGAGCTAGCGGAGTTGGCGGACTCAATGGGCTTCGAGCTGGCCACGGCCGTGACGCACAACAGCTACTACTTTCACAAAGACGACAACGAGATCCAGGATCCCGAACGAGTTGCCTCTCGCTTCGAGGAACTCGCACGGAAGCAGATTGCCTCCAACTCCCCCAAGAAGTGGTTTAGGGCGTGGTTCAACATGGGCCTGGCCAACAAAGCCCGGGGCGGTTCGCGAGCACTTCCCTGTGGGATGGGCAGCGACATGTTCTTCATCGACCCGTTCGGAGTCATCAGGCCCTGCAACGGAATGGCTCACGAGGATGGCTCGGCCATGGGGTCACTCAAGGAGTCGTCGTTTGATGAGATATGGACCAGCGACGCGGCGAAGTCGATTCGCGAACAGGTTGGCACCTGCACTCAGGAGTGCTGGATGATCGGATCGGTCGCTCCCGCGATGAAACAGAATCTTGCGGTACCGATTCGCTGGGTGGCAAAAGCCAAGCTGACAGGGGCGCTTGACCCGGTTGCCGGTTGTGCAGGGATGCGCTAGGTCAATGCGAATAGCAATGATCGGACAAAAGGGTCTTCCCGCTACGTTCGGCGGCGTCGAGCACCATGTGGAGCAGCTCGGCACACGATTGGCCGCGCTTGGTCACGAGGTTGTCGTCTACACGCGCCCTAGCTACTCAGACCCTGGCCTCTCCGCCTACAAGGGGATACAGCTGAGAAGCCGACCCTCGATTGCCACCAAGCATCTCGACGCAATCACGCACAGCTTCCTGAGCTCGCTCGACAGCCGTCGACAGCCCTTCGATATCGTCCACTACCACGCTATCGGCCCCTGTCTGACCGCTCCCCTGGCACGCCGACGCGACCGCCACCTCGTTGCGACTGTCCATGGACAAGACTGGCGAAGGGCGAAATGGAACCCGCTTGCCAGACTCGCATTGCAGACTGCCGAGAACATGGCGCTCAACACCCCCGATGCGACCATCGTCGTCTCCAAGACTCTCTCCGACTTCTACAAAGCAGAGGGCGCACAGAGCGTTCACTACATCCCGAACGGAGTGGCGACGACACGTGAGGATGACCCCGGGTTCGTCGCGAGCCTGGGCGTTGACTCTGGCGAGTACGCGGTATATGTGGGTCGGCTCGTCCCGGAAAAGGGCGCTCACGACCTCATCGCTGCGTGGCGGTGTCTCAATACGTCAAAGAAGCTGGTCATTGTCGGGGGTGCGAGCTTCACGGACGACTACGTTCGCGGGTTGCATGGCGCGGGCGGTGACGTGATCTTCACGGGATACCTCTACGGGGCGCAGCTCGCCTCGGTGTTCCGGCATGCAGGCCTGTTCGTACTGCCGTCTCTTCTGGAGGGACTGCCCATCGTCCTGCTCGAATCGCTGGCCTACGGAACGCCGGTACTCGCGAGCGACATCACGCCCAACCGAGAAGTCCTGGGCGACCAAGGTGACTACTTCCGCGCGGGAGACGTCGACGACCTCGCCCTGCGACTCTCGCAACTCCTGCCGAGAATGCGAGAGCTCAAGACACGAACTGCCGAACTCCAGCAAAGAGTCACGCACGAGTACGACTGGGATCGCGTCACTGAAGCGACTGTTGCCCTGTACGCGTCACTTCTCGTCTAGATTCCTGCACCGACCAGCGCTGAAAAGACAACGCTTGAACAGGGACAGAAAGGGGGGCCAGCCGGATCCGGCTGGCCCCCCTTGAGTCGCTCGGGCGTGATGTCTACACGGTGCCTTCGCTCCAGCTGGCGAGGTACTTGGCCTGCTCGGGCGTGAGGGTGTCGATCTTGACGCCGAGGGTCTCGAGCTTGAGCTTGGCGATGCCGTTGTCGATGTCCTCGGGGACGTCGTAGACGCCGGGAGCCATGTCCTTGCAGTTGGCGACCATATACTCGGCGGCCAGGGCCTGGTTGGCGAAGCTCATGTCCATGACGTTGGCGGGGTGGCCCTCGGCGCAGGAGAGGTTGACCAGACGACCCTCGGCCAGCAGGTAGATGCGACGGCCGTCGGCCAGCGTGAACTCGTCGACCAGCGGGCGCACCTCGCGGGTCGAGACGGCCATCTCGCGCAGGCTCGGAATGTTGATCTCGGCGTTGAAGTGGCCGGAGTTGCAGATGATGGCGCCGTCCTTCATCACGGCGAACGAGTCGCTGTCGATGACGTTGAGGTCGCCGGTGACGGTGATCCAGATGTCGCACTCCTTGGCGGCGTCGACGGCGGGCATGACGCGGTAGCCCTCCATGACGGCTTCAAGCGCCTTCATCGGATCGACCTCTAGGACGATGACGCTCGCGCCCATACCCACAGCGCGGCTCGCGATGCCGCGACCGCACCAGCCGTAGCCGGAGACGACGACCGTGCGGCCGGCGATCAGGCGGTTGGTGGCGCGGATGATGCCGTCGAGCGTGGACTGGCCGGTGCCGTAGCGGTTGTCGAAGAGGTGCTTGGTCTTGGCCTCGTTGACGGCCATGATCGGGTACTTCAGCGCGCCGTCGGCGGCCATGGCGGCCAGGCGGATGACGCCGGTGGTGGTCTCCTCGGTGCCGCCGATGATGTACTCGAGCATCTCGGGCTGCTCGGCGTGGATGCGGCCGACCACGTCAGCACCGTCGTCCATGGTCATCTGCGGCTTGTGCGCGATGGCCGAGTCGATGTGGCTGTAGTAGGTCTCAGTGTCCTCGCCCTTGATGGCGTAGGTGGAGATGCCGTAGTGCTCGACGAGCGCCGCGGCGACGTCATCCTGAGTCGACAGAGGGTTGCTCGCGCACAGGACGATGTCGGCGCCGCCGGCCTTGAGGGTGCGCATCAGGTTCGCGGTCTCAGTGGTGACGTGCAGGCAGGCGCTGACGCGGAGGCCGTCGAGCGGCTTCTCGGCCTCGAAACGCTCGCGGATGGTCGCGAGGACCGGCATGTCAGCGTCGGCCCACTCGATGCGTGCCTTGCCGGCGTCGGCGAGGGAAAGGTCTTTGACGTCGTGATTCACGGTGACTCCTTAGGGAAGAGGTGCGATAGACGACGGGCGGAGTGGTTCCGGCCCGGTTACAACCTGTGAAGTATAGCAACCAGCAGTGACGCGAGCGCTTCCTGTGCGTGCTTACCCGCCTCGAGGACCTCGAGATGCGAGAGACCCTCCCCGGCAGCAGCGTTCGTGACCAGTGAAAAGCCGAGAACCCGCAGCCCCAACGCGCGCGCCGCGATCACTTCCGGCACCGTGGACATGCCGACGACATCGGCGCCAACCGAGCGCAGGTAGCGCACCTCGGCGGGCGTCTCGAACGCCGGGCCGAGCAGCCCGCCGTACACGCCGTCCTTGAGCTCGAGGCTCTGCTCGGCTGCGGCTTCGCGAGCGATTGCGCGCAGCTCGGGATCGTAGGCGTCGCGCATGGGGACGAACGGCACGCCTCCGGGAGGGCCCGCCCAGCCGAGCAACGGACTCGAGCCGGTGAGGTTGAGGTGGTCGGCGATGAGTACGACGTCGCCCACACGAAGGTTCTCCGATACGCCGCCCGCAGCGTTGGTGACGACCAGCGTCTCGCACCCGATTGCGGCAGCGAGCCTTGCCGGGTAGGCGGCGTCGAGCGCGGACACACCCTGGTACGCGTGAACGCGACCTGAGAACACGCAGACATCCACGCCGGCGACTCGACCAACCAGGAACTTCCCGGCGTGGCCGGCGATGCCTGCGGCCGGACGCGGAAAACTCGCGATGTCGGTGTACGGGACGGCGAGCGGGTCCTCGAGCGCGTTGGCGAGGCCGCCGAACCCGCTGCCGAGTACCAGCGCTACGCGTGGCGGGTGAGCCGCAACTCGCGCCAGGACCGCCTCGGGCAGAACGTCGCGCGTCAGTTCAAACATCCGGTCGAGCCTCCTTGGTGATTCCGCGTACATCAGCCTCGCGGTGTCAGGCCTTCATATGCGGCGACGAGCCGAGACGAGGCGGCCTTCCAGTTGAGACCGGCCTCCACGATGTTTCTACCGCGACGACCCATGTCCTCACACAACTTGGGATCCGATGCAAGCCGCGCAAGGGCGGACGCGACCTCGTCGACGTCAGCTTCGTCGACGGCGAGGCCGATACCGTGCGCCTCGACGTAGTCCGCGATCCACGTCCCGCGCGAGACCACCACTGGAACCGCGCACGCCATCCCCTCCATGACCTTCACGGGAAACAGCGTCCTCACGTTGCCGAGCTTCGCGTCGTATGCCGCGTACACGCAGTCGCACTGCTCGTAGTACGCCGGGATCTCCTCGATACGGAGCCGGCCAACAACCTCGACGCGCTGGTAGCGGGTGGCCGCGTCAGCGATCTCCGCCTCCGCCACTCCCCCGCCCGCGAGCAGCGCGTGCAACCGCTCGTCGCGCTGTACCGCCTCCATCAGCGTGTACAGCCCCTGCGTGTAGCGCTTCTGCCCGATGAAGCACACCCGGAACGCCGAGGCGGGAGCAGTGGGGGCCCGCCCGGGCGATGCCGCCTTGGGCGAGAAGCGGTCGAGATCGGGTGCGTTCTCCACGAGCACCATCTTGTCGCGTGCCGAGTAGTCGTCGTAGCAGCCCACGGTGCCGGGGTTAGCGACGATGACCACGCTGGCAGCGGCGATGGCGTCGCGCTCCACTCGGCGGACCGCGATGCCTGCGAGTGTGCCGACGATGCCGGACTGCGGGACCATCTTGGACTCGCGATAGAGCTCGTGGAAGTCGAGCACGATATGCGGACCGCGTAAGCCGGTCCGGCGGCGGACCTCCAGAGCGGCGGATGCCGTGTCGAGGTCGTGACAGTGGACCACGTCAGGCGCGAGCTCCTGCGTACGAAGCGCTGCGCGGCGCCAGAACTCGCGGAACTTCAGCAGGCTCTTGGGGCCCCCGCCGTAGGGAGCCGCGGGCCCCAGTCGCTCGATGCGGATCGGTCCGCGGGCATCTGCAGCCGGATGCGACTGCGAACGGTCCCACGCCAGCACGGTCACCGTCCAACCGGCGTCGCAAAGCGCCAGCGCCTCCTTCTCGACACGCGGGTCGGAGACGAAGTCGTTGGTGAGCAGCATGACGACGCTGCGACGGGTGCTCTGCGGACTGGCGACGCCGGCCATGCGCTAGCCGACCGAGCGTAGGTACAGCGCCTCGCGCACAGCAGCGAGCAGCAGCCCCACCACGATGCCGGCGAGGATCGCGCCCGCGAGAAGCCCGATGCGGTTGGTGCCGACCGCCTCCTCAGCACTGGCGGAATCGGCCGCCGTGTACGCGGTCTTGAGCAGCTTCAGCATCGAGTCATTGTTGATCTGCGTCTGCTCCAGCGCGGTCAGTCTGGTCTCGATGTCAGCGAGCTCGTAGGGCTTGTCAGCGAACTTCCGGCTGAGCTCCTTGATGCGAGCGATGGACGCGATATTTGTCGCACCAACAGCTTCCTGTCGGGCGATCTCAGGCGCCGCCACCTCGTAGGCGTAGGCGACGATGACGTCAGCCATCTCTTTGGCCCCCGCCTGCGCATCCGCCGAGGAACCCGAGCTGAACCGGATCAGCACCGTGTCCAGGTACTTTCCGTTAACGCTGGTGCGCAGGGATGACTTGACCTCGGCAGGCGACGTGCCGGTCTTCTCGGCGGCGAACTCATAGAACTCGCCACTCTTGAGGGCCGTGGCGGTTCGGTCGCCCACCAACAGCGACGTGTACTTGGAGAGGATGGTCGCGTCGAGTGCGACGCTCGACTGCCCCACGTACGTCGGCTCGACCCGCGACGACATGAGTAGCGCGACGGCGACTGCGGCGACGACCACCGCAAGCACGACCCACCACTGGCGCCTGACCACGGCGAACGCATACGACTCGGTGAATGTAGACATCACAACTCCTCTTGGGTGCGACCCAGACGTACGGCGACGACTGACAGTCCGACGAACAGCCACAGGTATTCGAAGTAGAGATAGTACTGCAACAACGTTTGAACACTCATGCTCGCGAGGCCGGCGAGTGCCGCCGACTCACCGATCCACAGTCGGCGTCTGCCCGGGGCTAGATACGTCCAGCCCAGAGCGATCACCAGTACGACCAGCGCGAGCAGACCCGCGATGCCGGTTTCAGCGATCACGCCCATCGGGACCTGGTGAGGTCTGGCTATGGTGCGGTCGGCGCCGGTCTTGCGGTAGTACGGGTAGACGCGCTCGAATGCGGCGAGGCCCGTGCCCCACACCGGGTTCTCGCGGATCATCTCGGCCATCGATTCCGCCATGTAGACGCGCGTGGCCACCGATCTGTCGCCGTCCACGTCGGCCGAGGAAGTGAGCCTGTCGATGATCTGCCCGGGGGCATAAAGCACCAGTGCGATGACGCACGCGATGCCCGCACCGATGAGCCATCTACGCAGATAGGGCGGTGCGGTGATCGCCAACACCACCAGCGAGACCGCGACCGCGACCCACGCGGTCCGCGAGAAAGTGACCAGGATACCGGCGCCGCACACCAGAGCGACGCTGCCCCAGAGGATCGCCGTGCGCCAGCGACGAGCGTAAGTGGTGAGCGCCCCTGCGGCGACGAAACCGGCGCTCAGCATACCCGCGTAGTAGTTGGGATCGTCGAAGAAGCCGCTGGGCCGTCGGACCAGATCCGTGGGAGGTCCCTGCACGTGCACGTTGCCGATGCCGAGGGTCGGGATCGCAGCCTGCGCCACACCGAGCAGCGCATGTGCCGCTGAGACCATCGCGAGCACGCCGAGCAGCATCCGCAGGTCTCGGCGGGACTGAGGGACGTTCTCGATGAGCAACACGAACGCCCAGACGAACAGCAGACGAATCGTCCCGATCACCGTAGCTGAGGGAGCCGCCGAGAACGGCAGCGACCATGCGCCGGCCAGCACGAGCATGAACATGCCGATGTCGACGAAGGTCGGCTTGGGCATCGGCGTGCGCCGGAACATCACGGCGAGGCCATAGGAGACGAGCGCGATGATCAGCGCCACCTGGTAGATGGTGAACGGCATCGGCTCCTGGATGATGCGACCGGTCACGTCGAACGCAAGCGCCGCTACTGCGACCGCCAGCGCGGCAATCGGCGAGCGCACGACCGCATACCCCCACGCCAGCAGGCCGAGAACGGCGAGCAGGTAGCCGATGCCGGCCAGACCCAGCGTGACCACGAGGAGACCCGCCCCGGCGCCGAGTAGCACCGCAGCGGCGGCCCAGCCCAGATTCGCGTTTGAGACTCGACCCGCCGTGACGCTAGTCACGACCGGACCCCGCGACGAGGTCATTGAACGCAGCGGCCAGGACGGCGACCTGCGCGCGGCGATCGAACGGAGCGATCGCCGACTCGATCGGCGATCCCGCCGGCTCACCCGCTCGCTTGGCGCGCGCGAACTCGCCAAGCGCGGTGGCAACAGCCCGCGGGTCGGAGTACGGCGCGACCTTGCCGGCTGCGGCCCTGCGAATGAGTTGAGCTGCAACCCCGTTGGGCGGACCGACCAGCAAGACGGGCAGTCCCACACCGAGGTACTCGAACAGCTTGCCGGTGTAGTTGGCGTCGGCACCGGGGTTATCGGCGATGGCGACGAGGCCGACGTCGGCACCGGCCATCACGTCGAGTGCCTCGGCATGCGGCAGGAAGCCGTGGAAGGTGACGACGTCTTCGAGTCCGCGGTCGGCGACCATCGCCATCGCGATCTGGGAGGGCGGGCCGACGACGTCGATCCGCATGTCGCTGCACGCGGGCTCGTCTCTGAGAGCGATGACCGCGCCGTCGAAGAACGGGCTCGGGTCGGTGACGTTGTAGAAGCGGCCCATGAATCCGACGCGCAGCGGGCCTTCGTGCGGTGCATGCCGAGGAAGGTCGGCCGGGTCGAAGCCGTTCTCCACGACCATCACGTCTTTGATGCCGAACTCGCGCAGTTCCTCGGCGATAGGCTCGGAGACGGCGACCGCAAGCGACGCCCGGTCGAGCACGGACTGCTCAGCGGCTCGGGACTTGGCGTCCTTGGCGGGGTTCTCGGGCCAGCGGAAGTCGGCACGCGTCATCCAGCCGTCACGGAAGTCGGCGATGAGCGGAATGCCACAGAGCTCGGCCGCCGCGGCTCCCGCGAGAAGTGCCGAGGGAGGCGGCCCGGAGGCGAGGATCGCGTCGAAGGGGGTGAGCCGGTGCAACCGCAGGGCCTCGGCCGGCACCTGACGGCCCCAGATGGCAGCGGAGTCCAAGAACCAGCGCCTGACGATGCGCGTCGACATCGGGATCTCCATGGCGGTGCGCGTGTAGGAGCCGGTCACCGTCGCGCCTTCGCCGACGGCTCTCGAACCTCGCATCGCGGTGCGCAGCCGCTTGAACGGCGCATAGGCGCGGGCAACCGCGGTTGAGATGTCACGCGCGGGAAGGCGCACTACCTCAAGGCCGGCTACCTCGTCGAGGAGCGTATCGTCGATCGGGCGGCCCGGAACCGGCTTGGCGCACAGTATCGTCGGCTGCCAGCCGTGCTGTGGCAGGTACTGCGCCATCTTGGAGATTCGCTGTACTCCACCGCCGGCGGACGGAGGAAACTCATGAGCGATGATGAGGAGGTTTCGCATTCGGCTATGGTACCGTAACCTCGCGCTGTTCGTGGTTACGGCTCAGCGCCAGACGCGCCCCTACGGAAGGACCTTCGCACCGTGTCAGAGACCCGCCGGCCCCTGCAGGTCGCCGTGATCTCGCACCTCTACCCGAGCCGCACCCGCGCCTCTTACGGTGTGTTCGTGTACGAGCAGTCTCGGGCACTGGTCGACTCCGGCTGTGAGATCACCGCCATCGCGGTCCCCGTACCCCGTGCTCCCTGGCCGCTTCCCCGCCTGAGCACCACGTGGCGTGGCTACGCCGAGACGGAGATCCGACGCATCGACTTTGGCGCGGTCCCCGTGGGCTTTCCCCGCTACCTCTCGCTCCCGCGCAAGATGCTGCGCGCCGAGTCAGCCAAGAGCGCAATCGCATCCATCGTCAACGACCGTCATCTCTCAGACGCTATCGGCCGCGCTGACGTGATCGTCGCACACACTGCACTGCTCGACGGCGTCATCGCGCGGTCGATAGCCGGACGCAAGAGCGTGCCGTATGTTGTCTTTGTCCACGGCGAGGATCTGTACCAGAACTCCTCGGCCGAGAAGCCCTCGCTACGCGCACAGGTCCGCAGCGTGCTCGATGACGCACACACCGTGATCGCGGTCAGCGACGTCGTACGCGACGGACTGCTCCGCGAGTTCCCCGAGCTCCGCCGCGTCGAAGTGCTTCCCAACGGCGTCGACACCGAACTCTTCACCCCCGCCGATCGGGTTCCGGCAGAGCGCACCGAATTCGTCGAGGGCGTCACCGCCCCGCTCTGCGTGCTGAGCGCCGGCCATCTCGTCACACGCAAAGCGCACGAGTTCGTGCTGCGGGCGGTGGCCGAGCTGGTTGGCGACGGTCTCGACATCCGCTACACCGTCGCCGGTGACGGACCGCTTCGCGCGACGCTCGAGGCGCTGGTCGCGGAGTTGGGGCTCGTCGATCGCGTCACGTTCTCCGGCGCGTATCGGCACGAGGAGCTCCCCGCGATGCTTCGCGAATCCGACCTGTTCGCGCTACCCAGCTGGGACGAGGCGTTCGGGGTCGTCTACCTGGAGGCGCTCGCGTGCGGCGTGCCGGTGATAGCGGCATCCGATGGAGGTGCGGCCACGTTCGTCTCGGAGGGAGTCGACGGCTACCTGGTGCCCCCTCGCGACGTCGAGGCGCTGACTGCTACCATGCGTAGGTTCGCCAACCTCGGCCCCGCCGAGAAGGGCGCCATGAGCACCGCCGCCCGAGCCAAGTCCCTGAACTTCACGTGGAAGCGCAACGCCGAGAGCCTGATGGAGATTCTGGCCGAGGTCGTCGCCTCCCCTGAGCCCACGTCCACGACCTGATTCGCCCGAGGAGAACCCGATGCGCATAGGCATGCTGCTCGCCAACCACAACTTCCCTCCCGACATCCGGGTGGACAAGGAAGCCGACGCGCTGGCGATGGGTGGCCATGAGTCGTTCGTACTCTGCAGCCGGGACAAGGGCCAGGCCGCCGAGGAGAAGGTGGGCTCGGTCACCGCGATCCGTCACCGAGTGCACCCCGGTCACGCGTGGAAGCGTCGCATCGACTCGCTCGTGTTCCTGCTGTCGCTCGACTCGCCGTCGTGGCGTCGCGCCGTTGAGTCGATGGTGCGCGAGAAGGGCGCCGGCGCGGTGCACGTGCACGACCTGCCCTACATCCGCTCGGCAGTGAAGGCCGGTCGCGCGACGGGCGTCCCCGTGGTGCTCGACCTGCATGAGAACTATCCGGCCGCGCTGCGTCTTTGGAAGCGGCGCTCCATCGACCGCTTCTTCTTCCCGGCATCACGCGCCGAGCGCCTCGAGAAGTGGGCCGTACACAACGCCGATCGCATCATCGTGGTCGTGGACGAGGCTCGCGAGCGGCTCATCGGCCTAGGGGCCGATCCCAAACGCGTCGTGGTGTTCGGTAACGCCGAGCCCGTCGCTCTCGCAGGCGATGCGCCTCTGCCGCTCGTGGAGGGCCCGATGCACCTTGTGTACGTGGGTGGTGTCGCACAGCACCGCGGCCTGCACGTGGCCGTCGCGGCGATGCCGGCGATACTGGCGGCTCGGCCTGATGCGAAGCTGACCATCGTCGGTGACGGCAACACGCTGGTACAGCTCAAGGCGCAGGCGAAGGCGCTCGGACTGGATGACTCGGTGTCGTTCCCTGGCTGGCTCTCAAAGGACGAGGCGATGACCTACGTCGAGCAGGCCACGATCGCGCTGGTTCCGCACGACCGCTCGCCGCACACCGACGCGACCGTCCCCCACAAGCTGTTCCAGTACATGGCGCTCGCGCGGCCGGTGCTTGTCAGTGACTGCGCGCCGCTCGCTCGCATCGTGCGCGAGACCAACTGCGGCGACGTCTTCGTCTCCGGCGATGCCGCTGATCTGGCCGAGAAAGCGCTGGCCCTGGCCGACTACGACCGCGCGCTCGCCTGCGGCCTGTCCGGCAGGGATGCGGTGCTCACCAAGTACAACCTCGAGATGGAGTCAGAGGTGCTCGTCAGCCTCTACAACGAGCTGGCCTCGGCCAAGAGCTAGCCGTAGATCTGCAGCTCGAACAGGCGTCGGTACGAACCGTCGAGTTCGAGCAGCTCATCGTGTGAGCCGCGCTCGACGATGACGCCGTTCTCCAGCACCAGCACCTGGTCGGCGTGCTGCACGGTCGAGAGACGATGCGCGATCACGATGACGGTCTTGATGCCGTGAAGCTTGAGTAGCGCCTTCTGGATGAACTGCTCGGATTCCGAGTCCAAAGCCGACGTCGGCTCATCAAGGATGAGGATGTCCGGATCCTCGAGCAGCACGCGCGCCAACGCGAGACGCTGCCGCTGCCCACCGGAGAGACGCACGCCGCGGTCGCCGATGTCGGTCTCGAGCCCCTCGGGCAGCTCGCGCGCGAAACCGCAGTAGGCCGCGTCGAGCGCCTCGTCGATCTCAGCCTCTGTCACATCGCGCTCAAGGCCGAAGAGCAGGTTCGTCCGGATGGTATCGGCGAACATCAGCGCGTCTTGGGTCATGAAGCCGATCTTGCGGCGCAGACTGCGGAGCTCGAACTCGGTGACCGGGGTTCCGTCGAAGTTGACGGTGCCACTCGTGGCGTCTCGGAGTCGAGGGATCAGGTCAACCAGTGTGGACTTGCCGGCGCCGGAGCTGCCTACAAACGCCGTCATACTACCGCGCTCGATGTCGAGCGACACGTCCCTCAGCACCAGCTCGGATTCCGCACGATCCCCGTAGCTGAAGCTGACGGCATCAAGCGAGATGCGGTCCTTCAGTCCGGTGAAGGTGGTGGCGCCGCTGCGGATCGCGCGCGACTTCTCGGCGCGCTTGGTGGCATCGACCACGAGCAGGAGGCTGTCGTAGTTCGCCCAGAGTGTCTGGCGGCCGACGTTGAAGCTCTTGGTTGCCGCGTTGAGGCGCAGGAGTATGAAGAGGAACATGCCGAGGCTGGCCAGCGTAACGCCGAAGTACGTGACGCCTGTGAAGATGATGACGAAGACCGCGAGCATCAGCGCGGGATCGACGGTGATCTCGACGAGCGCCCGGCCCACGGCGATCCGGACCTGTGCGACCTCGAGTTCTCGGACTATGGTGGTGACCTTCTCGGCCTCCTTGTCCTCCTGGGCGCGCATCTTGATGAGGCGCAGGGCAGCGAGGCGCTCGGAGATCGCGGTGACGGTCTTGCTGCCCAGTCGCGCGGCTTCCTTGCCGTACACGCGCGAGCGGGCGATGTTGCCGCGGATGATGATCGCGATGACACCCATGGCGAACACCGCGATGAGTGTGAGTTGCGGTTGCAGCACAAAGAGGATCGTCACGTACATGATGATGATCGCCATCGATGCGATGAGGTTCACGAACTGCAGAATCGCCTGGCCTGCTCGGCTGACCTGGGTGGCGATCACTGCGATGAGGTTACCTTCGCCCTCGGCGACCACGAAGCTGATGTCGCCGTGAACGATGGCGGTGAACGCCTTGGCGCGCATGCGGGTGATCGAGCGCTGCTGCACGGTTGCGACGTACCACGCGTTGAAGAAGTAGATGACCTGGCGCAGAAGGATCGGGATGAACGCCATGATCAGCAGGCTGGTGAGCGACACGGTGACGCCGAGCTTGGCCGCGACCCCGAGCAGCGCGGTCCAGATGGCCGAGTTGGTGCCGCTCAGGTCGCCGGGGTTCTCGATGTAGGACAGCACCGGGTAGAGCAGGCCGATTCCGATGCCCTCGAACAGTGCCAGCAGGAACACCTGACCGATGAGGAGGGCGACCTCACTCTTCTTGACCGAGAGCATCGTGAACATGCGGCTGATCGCCGACACGTAGCGAGTTATCGGGTTCTTCGACACAGAGGATGCCTCTCGAGCAGACGTCGGATTCGGTACCGCTGGTGGGACATGCAGATTCTACACGGTCACCACCGCAGGATGGCGCGGAAGCGAATCACGGTACACTAACGTCACCTTTCCGCGGATTGAAAGAACGATGGGGACCCTGCATGCCCGAGGAGAAGCTCCTCTTGATCGCGTTCCACTTTCCGCCCTACGCGGAAGTCGGATCCAAACGGTGGACCAAGCTCGCGAAGTACCTCGCGCGCTCCGGCGTCCACGTGCACGTCCTCACCGTGGATTGGGGCGCCGAGACAGACACTCTGATGCGCGACGTCGTCAGCGAAAACATCACGATCGAGCGCGTGCCCTGCCGTGGATTCCACCACTGGCGCAGGCGCGTCTACCGGAGCAGCGTGCCGGGCAAGATCGCCAAGCGCTTCCGGCGCGCGGTCCTGGGCTTTGTCGACGCACGCGGATGGGGTGACGACGCGCGTTTCTGGGGCACAACGCTGCTCCCAGCTGCGAGGCGAGCGATCGACGACGGCTTCACCACCGTGGTCGCGACCGGTGCACCGTTCTACTCGTGTGTGTGGTCTGCTCGGCTGAAGGCGCAGCGACCTGACATCCGACTCATCCAGGAGTTCCGCGACCCGTGGGCCGACCTCCCCTCGGTGATCGATGGCCCCGCCGAGACGCGCGAGCGGATCCTTGGACTCGAGAACGAGCTCGTCGACGGCGCGGATGTGGTCGTCACGGTCACTGAGGCTCTGAGCGAGATCGTCGCCGCTGGTCACCCGGGCCACGAGGTGGTCACGGTACGCAACGGTTTTGACCCCGAAGACTTCTCGGTCACGCCGCTGCGCCGCCCGCGTCCGTTCACGCTGCTGCACGGCGGCAACCTGTTCCTGGGACGCAAGCAGCCGCTGATCCAGCTCCTGAAAGTCGTCCGAGACCTACGCGCCGAGATGCCCGAGCTGACCATCGTGAGCTACGGCGGGTTCCCGGGCGACGTGCGTGAGCGGTTCGCCGACCTCATCGAGGCCGGGACGTTGGCGGTCAACCCGCGCGTCAGCGGCACGGAGATCGCCGCGCGCATGGACGACGCATTCGCCTGCCTGCACTTCAACGCGGGCAACGTTCCATTCGCTCTGTCGACCAAGATCTACGAGTACGGTTACGCTGGCAGGCCCGTGATCAGTTTGAACTCCGGCGGATCGTCGGCGGAGTTCGTCGAAGAGCACCGGCTGGGCTGGAACACCGAGGCGTCGGACCCGGAGTCGATTCGGAGCGTCCTGCGCGAGGTGTACGCGCTGTGGCAGCGCGACCCGAGCGCGATCAGCGAGGCCGTGGGTCTCGACGCGTACGTCTACGCAACGATCGCCGAGCGGTATCGGGCTCTGCTCTTCGGCTGAGGGGCGCCGCGCCGCCGCGGGTGCGCGGCTGGTGCGGCTGGTGCGGCAGATGCGGTCATGCGGCCGCGAGTCCTACGCGAAGCCGCGGAGCGTCGCCCAGCGCGACAGGCAGTACATGCGCCACGCGAACGCCCAGTCGTTGCTGGTCCCCGCGAGATACGACCGGTAGCGGTCGAGGTAGCCGTCACGGCCGGCCAGCGCCCCCAACACGGGCGACGCCTCCATACCGGGCAGCGCAGCCTCGAGATCGGCGCGCATCACGGTACGCTGCCACACCTCTTGGGGCGAGACGAAGCCCATCTTATCCGTGCGGTCGACGACCTCATCAGGCACTATGCCCCGCGCGTAACGGCGTTCGATGAGCTTGTTCTCGCGATCGTCGATCTTGAATCGATCGTCGAGCGTGAACGCGAACTCCACCAGGCGGTAGTCAAGGAACGGCACGCGTGCCTCGAGGCTGTACGCCATCGAGTTGCGGTCGTCGTAGCGCAAGTACTCGCGCAGCGCCGAGTGCGTGACCTCGCCAAACGTCACGCGGTTGAAGTAGTCGGGCGTGCGCAGCGCCTCTTTGTACTTGCGCCACACGCCCGACAGCAGCGCCTTTGACGCCACGTCGCGCTCCGCCGAGAAGACCCGCGCCTCGCGAATCGCCGACGGCACGCGGCCCTTCCGCAGCAGCGCGGCGATGTGCTGCCAGTAGTGCCGCGTATAGCCGCCAAAGAGCTCGTCGGCGCCCTGGCCGTTGAGTAGCACCGTCACGCCGGTCTCGGCGCGCACGGCACGGTAGATGCGGTTCTGCGAGTGGACCGACAGCGAGCGGAACGGCTCCTCGATGGTGTCGATGAGCGCGTCGAGTCCTCCACCCGCGAGTTCGTCCCAGCTCGGCTTGATGATGTGCTGCTCGGCGCCGACGCGCCCAGCGACCAGGTCGGCGAAGCGACGCTCACTGAACCGCACATCGTCGAAGTCCGCCGAGAACGCCTTGAACCCGTGTTCGCCGATGAGCCCGAGGCGATGCAGCCCGCCCACGATAAGCGACGAGTCGAGACCGCCCGAAAGCAGCGTGCCGACCTCGACGTCAGCTCGCATCCGCAGTCGCAGCGAGTCCTCGAAGATGGCCGCGAACTCGTCGAGCGCTTCCTCGGCGGATCGACGCACCGGGTGCGGCTCGAAGGTCCAGTAGCGGTGCATCCGCTCGCCGTCGGCGGTGATGGTGAGGCTGTGCCCGGGCGGGAGCTCCTCGATGCCGGAGACCATCGTGCGTTCCGAGTGGCTGAGCCAGGAGCGGCGCAGGTAGTCGTCGATGGCGACCGCGTCGGGCGTCGCGGCTATCGGCGCCAGAGCCAGCAAGAAGCGCAACTCGCTTGCGAACCACACGGCACCATCGGCGCGCGAGAGGTAGAGCGGCTTGATGCCAAAGCGGTCTCGGCAGAGCTGCAGCGTGCGTTCCCGCGAGTCCCAGAGCGCCGTGGACCACATACCGTTGAAGCGTCCGTACGCCTCGTTCCCCCACTCGATGATCGCGTGCAAGACGACCTCGGTATCGGAATCCGTGTGGAACTCGTGACCGAGCGTGACCAGCTCGGCGCGCAGCTCGAGGTAGTTGTAGAGCTCACCGTTGTAGGCGAGCCAGTAGCGCCCGGTCGAGTCCGAGAACGGCTGGTGCCCCTGATGCGTCAGATCGATGATCGCGAGGCGCCTGTGGCCGAGGACGCACTCGGCATCGGCGATGCTGGCAAGCGGCGCGAGCGCGTCGAAGTGGGCGATCGAGTCATCGCCACGTAGAGGGCGACACGAGCGGCCGTCATCGACGACGAAGCCCTCGTCGTCGGGTCCGCGGTGCGCGATGAGCCGATGCGCGTCGTAATAGCCGTGGAGGCTTCTCGGCCGATTGAGGGAGACGAATCCGGTGATTCCGCACATGGCTACTCCGCCGCTTCCAGTGGAGCGCCCGGCGCCGCTTCCGGCAGCGTGCCCGGCGCCGCGCCTGGCCTCGTGCCCGACACCGAGTGCGGCAGCGCCCGTATCCGGCGCTCGAGTTCCTCGGCGAGGCGCTCGTGACTGGTGGCGGTGAGGTGGATGCCGTCGGAGAGCAGGCCCGATTCGCCGCCCGTGAGCTCGTTGATCTCGACGTAGCCGTCGCCAAAGACTCGCTCGATGATGGCGTTGTAGGCGACGACGTTCGCGTTCATGCCGGTGCTGCGGCGGTTGAGTCGCTCGGGTGCGAGCGCGATGGAGATCGCGATGAAGCTGGCTTCCGGGCTGTAGGTGCGCACGTCCTCGACGACATGGCGGAGGTTCGCCTCGAACTCGGCGGGCGTTGTGTAGGTCATCGGGCGCAGACGCGTCACGTGCCGGCGGTAACGGCTCATCGTCTTCATCACGACGTCCCCGGTCGCCTTGCGGAACCACGGTCGCAGCGCGAGCGCGCGGTTACCCTTCTTGAAGAGCCGTGGCGCGCAGTCGTTGATGCCAAAGTGGAAGATGGCGACGTCCGGGCGCCGATACGCCACCATGCGCTGCGACCAGTGACGCGCTTCGATCGAGTCGAGCGACTCCACGTACGCGATCTCGACCTCGTCGGCTGCGTCCAGCGCGGTACGCAGCAGGTAGCCGTATGTCTGCTCGTACTCCGTCGCTTCCTCGGCGGCAAGATGTGGCCGAGGTCGGCCAAGTGAATCCGACAGGATGATGATCCTCATGAGCCCGCCTCGCTGCCATGGAACTCCGCGAGCGCCCGGGTATAGCGCGCTCGGATCTGCTCGCGCTCCGCAGGATCGTACTTGGCCCGCATCCGGGCACGCTCCTCGCGCAGCCGACGATACCGCGGCAGGCGCAAGACCCCCAGCCGCTCGAGCAGCCGAGTGCGCCGCGCTCGCGTCAGCTCCGCGCTCGCGTCGTCGCCGAGCGCGCTGGGGTGCGCGGCGCCCGGGTCCTCCAGCACCTTCTGCACCCACTGCGCGGCTCGAACGTGGTTGGCCCCGTCGGAGTAGCCGATGACCTCGGCCTCGAGCTCACGGCGGCGGCCTTCGAGCTCGTCGAAGCCGGGAATCGGGAGGTCGTCGCGGATCGCATCGATGGCAGATTGCAGCTGTGCAAGAGTCGTGTAGAGCGGACTACCGCCCGAGACCCGCGAGCGCTTGAAGTCGCCGAGGGGGTTGACGAGCGCGGTCGGCGTCGCAAGCATCCACGCCTCGAGTGTAGTGGTCGACTCGTAGGCGAGCCACAGGTCCGACGCACTGATGAGGTCGGAGACGTTGATGTCGGAACCAGCGCCGGCACGACCGACGATGACCACATTCGGGCGATCGCCAAGCTCGGAGAACTCAGAGAACTCGGCGTCGGTCAGTCCTGGATGCTCCTTGAGAACGAACAGCACGTCCGGATTGGCATCGACCGCCTGACGCAGAACCGTCCGCACCTCGGGCAATTGGGCAGCGTGCTTCTCGGCGGCGGCGGGGCCACCCACGACGATGTCGACCGCGTCACGATTGCGCTCGTAGTACGAGCCGAGCACGTGACAGAACGTCCATCCTGCGAATCCGACGATCCGAGAGAAGCCGGGGCGCTGGAGCCGCTGCAACAACTGCTCACGCGAGGCCCACGTGAAGAGCCGGTAGCGATCGAATCCGGTTGCACCGGAGACTTCGATCGGAAACTCCTCGGCACCGGGAACGTAACCTCTGATCAGGTCGACTGAGCGCTGCGACCACTGGAGGTTCAGATTCTCGTAGACGACCTCGTCGGTGTTGTTGCCCCACCACATGCGCTGCACCGTCTGAGAGTCGTCAGGGAACATCCCCTCGGACACGAGTGTCACCACCGGCACCCCCCGCTGCGACGCGAATCGCACCGCACGGAAGTTGGGGGTCGCGCCACCCTGGTTCGAGATCAGCAGCAGGCGGGGTTTCGCCTCGGCGATCACAGCGGGAGCGTCGAGAATGGACTCGCGGCGAACGACGAGGCCCTGCGTCATCTCGAGATGGCACAGGACCGGTTCGACGATCTCGATGTCACGGCCGGCGCTCGACCACTCGAGACTCAGTACGTCGCAGCTCACGAAGTCCCTTCAGGTGACAGGTGCCTCTCGGCGCGGGTCAGCGATCTAGCGAACATCGAACGCATCGACCCCGACGTACGTGCCGGTCGAAGCGTCGTTCTTCTGGCCCGCGGGCACGATTCTGATGGCGTGCGTGCCGGCCGGCAGTGTCCCTGAATCGTAGACCGCGACGCGCGGCTGTACGCTGGCCGAGTACAGATCCACCAGCACGGGGGCGCGCTGGTCGACGTACACCCACGCCTTGCCGTACGTGGAGTTGGTCGCGGTGATCCACTTCACGCCGGTACCGGTGAAGTACAGGCGCTTCCACGCCGTGGGCGATGTGCTCCAGGCATAGCTGCCGCTGGACATGACCGAGTTGACGTTGTTGGTCCATGTGCCTCTCGAGCCGATTGCCGAATCGTTTTGTTCCCAACGAGTCTTGGGCGCCCTACTGAGGCCTCCGTCTGCAATCTCAACGGCATCGATGCCAACGTAGACGCCCTTGCTCGCAGCCTCCTTCGTGCCGAGCGGAACGATCTGCACCTTGTGGGTGGGACCCGCCGCCAGACCCGTGACGCTCCAGACCTCTTGCTTGTACTTGGTGGTCGACGAGTACAGCGAGACAGTCGTCTGCTTCACGCCGTCGAGATACACGTCGGCCTTACCGTACGATGCGGCCGTCGGCGCGATCCAGCGGAAACCGGTGCCGGTGAACATGATGGTCGCGGTGGGACCGACACGCGAAGCAAACCGGTACGAACCACCCGACATATTGCCGGTGGAGTAGGTCGACCACGTGTCCACGTACGCGATGCGTGTGTCGGTCTGCTCGTAACGCGTCCCAAACGACGGAACCGCGACGTTGAACTTGCTCGACTTAAGACCCAGTGCACTCTGGAACGTGGTGCCTTGTATCCGATAGGACGACCCGTTGGACCACTTCACCGTCATGTAGCGAACGTAACCTGATGACGCCTTCTCCAGTGACACCGAGCTCACCGTCGCGGGCGACGGGGCGGAGTAGTCGAGCGGAGCGGTGTTGCTCGAGCCGTTGTCCTTGTCGCGCAGGGCCTCGCCTATCTGCGCCCCTGTCTTCTGCACCGGCGGCCAGGCGTAGTTGGCGGTTCCTTGGTCGGCATCGGCCACGCCCTTGTAGTACGGCTTGGGGTCCCCTGTGACCCAGACATCCTCGACGTTGGCGGTGTGTCCGCCAGAAGATGACGAGAAGAACGCCTTGACCACGACCTTGGTCGGAGCGTGGTAGACGATTTTGCCCGCAGTCGCGTCGACCGCAGCGTTGGTGCTCGCGGCCTCATGCGGGTCGATGTTGGTGTCGCTGCCGCCGACCAGGCGCGAGTGTCCGCCGTACACCTGGCTGCTCGTCGTGCAGTACAGGGTGCCGGAGAGCGCCGACGGAGTGCCCGCTGTGGGCGGGTTGCTCGCCCAAGCGTACGACCTGGCCGCTATTGCCTGCGCTCCGAGTGCATCTGCATCAAACGACGATGGACTCTCACGGGGCACGACGCCGTACAGATACTGCTCCATCCGCAGACGGTTCACGCAGCGAAGCTTGTCACCCACGACGGTCAACCGAATCACGCCGCGATAGCGCAGATACGAGTAGCCGTTTGGATAGTTCTTGTGCAGCGGAGGTCCGCTGTTGTCCTTGACGACGACAAGATTGCCCGAGGAAGCCGCGTCAACGGACTGGATGGTGACCGTTCCCGAGAACGTCGACGTCCCCACCTTCACCTTGCCGCCGGAGACGGTGAACTTGTTGTAGCTGTTCTTGGCGAGATAGATCGGTGTAGTACCCGCGTTGTCGCTGACCTTGAGTCGCGACTGCCATCCACGCAGCGTCCACGACTTCCGCGTGGCCTTGGACTTATCTAGGTCGACGTTGACGTACGGATTGGCGTTCTTGCCGAGCGACGCGAGCGTAGGTACCTGCACCCCGCTGCTCGATCCGTCCTTGTCGGCACCGTAGTACCAACGGACGATGTCGGCGTAGGACCAGCCTTGCTTCGCGTAGCCCTGAGCGCCCCACTGCGAAAGGCCGATGCCGTGACCCCAACCGCCACCGGTGATGGTGTAGGTGACGTCTGCGTGTGCGATCGAGGGGGTCATGAGCACGGCCGCTGCCGTGACGACGACTGCCGCCCATGCTGCCACTCGGTGCATGCCGAGGTGTGTAGTGTTCACGAGGAAGCTCCCATCTGCGACGTGTGCTGCGGCTGCGACCGAACCTGCGAATCAGCGCGGTCCGCGCGGGTTCCTCACAGTCCAGATGATACCACGCAAGACTCGCGCCACTCTCGCGTCACCAGGTCTCCGGCTTGGCAACATGCTTATGGGGAACGCGGCTATTCGTTTCGAGAACCGAGGGGTCCCGCAGCACCAGATCGACGGTTTCCGCGAGCGTGAACCGGTCCGGCAGCCCGGCGTAGAGCATGCGCGCCAGCTCCAGATCCTCAGCGGTATCGACGGTCAACCGCCATTCCGGATACGTCGCCCACCCGGGCGCCGTGAGGTTACTCAACCGAAAGCGAGTCGGGTGCTGATAGATGAACGGCGTGACGTGCTCGCGCTCGTGCGGCTCGTGAGCCTCGGCATCTGCCTGGCCCAGCGCAGGGCGGGTGAGCGCCTCGACATCAAGACCTATCGGATAGGTGCGGACCAGCGTGTTGGTTGCGTAATCGAATCCGTCGTCTGCGACTGCGGTCACGGCTCGATCGATCAGCCACGGCTCCACAAACGGGCAGTCACAGGTGATGCGCACGATCACGTCGGCATCGGACTCCTCGGCGGCACGGGCGTAACGGGCGAGCACATCCTCGGAGCTACCGCGGACCACTCGGAAGCCGAGTGCGTCGACGCATGCCGCCAGTTCGTCGTCGGCCGGTAGGTCCGTGGTCGCGAGCACGACCTCATCGGCGAGTGTGGATCGCGCGGCGCGCTCGAGAACACGCTCCACCAGCGGCTTGCCGGCCAGGTCCACCAGCCCCTTGCCGGGCAGTCGCGTCGAGCCCATGCGGGCCTGCGCGATGACCACGACACGACCCGACCCGCTCACGCCAGCACGTCCCATGACAGCGGCGTCCCCTTGGCCAGGTCCTTCGCAGCGCGCCTGCCGAGAACCTCGTCGTAGTGCCTTGGCGGCAGGCCCATCCCCGGCCGGACGCTGCGCACGTTGCGCGCGGTCAGCTCCTCGCCCGCCGCGATGTCCTCGGCGATGTAGAGCGAGCGGCGGAACTGCAGCGACGCGCGCTCCTTCTCGGTGGGGCCGTAAGCGACCTCGCCGAGCGCCTCCCATGCAATGAGCGAGTCCGACACGAGCGTGGTGAACTCGGCGGGTTCGAGCGAGAATGCGGAGTCGACTCCCCCGTCGGAACGCGAGAGCGTGAAGTGCTTCTCGATGACGGTCGCGCCGAGCGCCACCGAGGCGACGCTGACAGCCGTGCCCAGCGTGTGGTCCGAGAGGCCGACCTGGCACCCGAAGCGCTCGCGCAGGTCGGGGATCGTTCGCAGGTTGGTGTCGACGGGGCGCGCGGGATACGTGCTCGTGCACTTGAGCAGCACGATCTGCTCGTTGCCCTCGGCGCGGATGGTATCGACCGCCTCCGCGATCTCGGCCTCGCTCGCCATACCGGTCGACATGATGATTGGCTTGCCGGTGCGCGCGATCCGGCGGATGAGCGGCAGGTCGATGTTCTCGAACGAGGCGATCTTGTGGCACGGCGCGTCCAGGTCCTCGAGGAAGTCCACGGCGGTGTCGTCGAACGGCGTCGAGAACACGATCAGCCCACGCTCGGCGCCGCGCGCGAAGATCGCCTGATGCCACTCCCATGGCGTGTGGGCGTCGTCATAGAGCTCGTGCAGCCGTCGACCGTTCCAGAGGCTGCCGGGGTCGTCGATGGTGAAACCCGGCGCGTCGGTGTCGAGCGTGATCGTGTCGGCGGTATAGGTCTGCAGTTTGATCGCGTGCGCGCCGGCATCGGCAGCGGCGTCGACGATCTCGAGAGCGCGCTCAAGCGAATGGTTGTGGTTGCCGCTCATCTCGGCGATGACGAAGGGTGGGTGGCTCGGGCCGATGGCTCGGCCGGCGATAATGACGTCGCGCACGGTTCTACCCCCTGAATACGACGGGTGTGAGACCGTCTCTGACCTGGGCCCACTCCTCGGCGAACACACCGAGCTCAATGACGTCTTCGTACGCATCCTCGTGCTTCTTGTGAGCACGGCGCACGCCCTCTTGCACGAACCCGAAGCGAGCATGCATCTTGAGCGGCCGCTTGTTGAACGCGAACACCTCACACACGAGCTTCCGGATACCCAGTTCGCCAAAGACCATGTCGAGCGCGATGTACTCCATTGCAGAACCGGTCCCCGGCGGTGCGTTCTCGGCGCCGATGTAGTAGCCCCACGAGGCGGTGCCGTTGTACTCGTCGATCTCGACGATGTTGACCACTCCCACGGGCACGTCGTTGACGCAGAACACATAGTGCCTCGATCGCGGATCGACCGACGCGCGCGCCCACCACGCCTCATGTTCGGCCTGCGTGATCTCGTGTGTGGTGTACATGTACGGCCGCACGCTGTCGGAGTTTCGCCACTCGCGGACCATCGCTAGGTCTCCCGACGTCATGGGCCTCATCTCATATGCTTCACGACTCGGCATTTCCTGCCTCCAGAATCTCTCGAGCAACTCGTTGCACTCCCACGTGATCCGCCATCAGCGCACGCGCGGCCACGCTCATCTCTCGAACCGAATCCGGGTCTGCGACCAGCCCGCGAACAGCCACCAGCACGTCATCCTCGTCTACCATCTCGGCGGCGCCCAGAAGGCGGATCGCACCGCAAGAAGCGAGCTCCTCGGCGACTTCGACCTGATTGAGCGCCACGGTGGTGACCAGTGAGGGCAGTCCGAGGATACACCGCTCCCAGTTGGTCGATCCGCCCGCTCCCAGCGCCACATCCGCCGCGGCCATGAGCTCGGCCATGTTGTCCGGTGCGATGTGGAACGTGAACCGCGGATCGTCGCCGGCCATGCCACGGAGGGTCTCGGCGTCACGCATGGCAGGGCCGATCACGACATCGATACGCTCGATGCCCGGTATGCCGATAAGCGCCGTAATCGCCTTGGCCGTCTCATTGGTCGGATCGCTTCCGCCATAGGAAACGAGCACTGAGTACACCTCGCCGGTGCGCGGTTGGATGTTGCGGCTCGCGAGCTCGAACTCGGGTCGCAGCAACGCGTAGCGGGGCCCGAGCAGCAGCTTGCAGTCTCCCGGCACCTTGCCGTGATAACGGTGCTCGGCGCCAGCGTACAGGTTCTGGTCGAGCAGGATCGCGGATTCATGCGCCCGAGCGAGATCGTCTATGACCGCGATCGTCACGCCCGCGCGCGCGAGCTCACGCTCCCACTCGACATCGAGCTCATAGTGGTCGACCACGACCGTGTCGTACCCGAGAGGCTCGCCGATGACGTCGATCAACTGCCGCACGTCCTCGGGCGAAGCCATCTCCGCCACAAGTTCGAAGCCGCGGAGTGCGACGGCCGATCGGCACAACCCGATGTCACCGCCGCACGCGAAGGCGACGCGGGCACCTCCCGACCGCAGCGCGTCAGCCAGTGTCAGACAGCGGCCGAGATGCCCCATGCCGACTTCCGCCGATGCATCGACCCGTATCAGCACCGACGTCGACTGCAGCGTCATACCAGGCTCGCGAGCAGGTCCACGACCGTATCGACGTCGGCCTCACTCATCGCCGGGTAGAGCGGCAGCGTCAGTGCTTCTCGGCTGTAGAGCTCGGCGTGCGGAAAATCGCCCGGCTTGAACCCGAGGGCCCGGTAGTAGGGCTGGAGATGGATGGGAGCGTAGTGCAGGTTCACGAGCACTCCCGCGTCGCGCATGGCTCGACCGACCTCGTCGCGGCGGTCGGCCGACACGCGCACCACGTACAGGTGACGCGCCGAGACACGTCCGGTCGGGTCGAGCTGCCCGCGCACGGGAAGGTCGGCGAGCAGCCGGTCGTAGCGCGCCGCGAGTTCACCGCGTCGCGCGATCCACTCGTCGAGGCGCGTGAGCTGGCTGGCTCCGAGCGCGCACTGGATGTCGGTGATGCGGTAGTTGAAGCCCAGCTCGACCATCTCGTAGTGCCAGGGCGTCGTGGACGCGGGAGCCATCGCCGTCTCCGGCACGGCCATCATCGCCGGGTCGCGCGTGATGCCGTGCGAGCGCAGCAGCGCGACTCGGACAGCGAGCGCGTCGTCGTTCGTGAGAACCGCGCCACCCTCGCCCGTGGTGAGCGTCTTGACGGGGTGGAAGCTGAACACGGTCATCGCCGAGTGGGTGCACGCGCCGACCTTCTCGGCGTCGTAACTGCCGCCGAGCGCGTGGCAGGCGTCCTCGACGACCGCGAAGCCGTAGCGCTCGGCGAGCGCGGCGATGCCGGTCATGTCGCACGGTAGCCCGGAGTGGTGGACCGGGATCACGACGTCGGGCAGCCGTCCGGCCGACTCGGCGCACGCGAGTTTGGCCGCCAGCGCGGAGACGTCCATGTTGAAGGTGTCGGGATCGATATCCACGAAGTCGACGTCCGCGCCGCAGTAGCGAGCGCAGTTGGCCGATGCCACGAAGGAGTTGGGCGACGTCCAGACCAGCGAGGCCTCCCCGACCCCCAGCGCGAGCATCGCCAGATGCAGCGCCGCAGTGCCGTTGGACACGGCCACCGCATGCTTCGCGCCGCAGTACGAAGCCAGCGCGGTCTCGAAGCGCTCCACCGCGGGCCCCTGCGTGAGGAAGTCGCTCCCTAAGACCTCGACAACCGCATCGATGTCGGCCTGCGAAACCGACTGTCTGCCGTAAGGAATCACGATGCGCCTACGCCTCGAACGCGGGATCGACGTGCTCGCGGATCAGATCACGCAGCTCCTCGACGCCCAGCCACTCGGTGTTCGAGCCCGAGTTGTACCGGAAGCCCGGCGCACACCTGCTCGCCGAGAACGCGGCGCAGAACTCATCGACGTCCCACAGCGGTATAGACGGCAGGATCACGAACTTGTCGGCCATCTCGACGGTCATGATCGCGTCGGTCTCGGTGATCATCTCCTCGTGGAGCTTCTCGCCGGGGCGGATGCCCACGATCTCTGTGCGGCACTCGGGCGCGACCGCCTCGGCGACGTCGGTGATGCGATAGCTGGGAATCTTGGGGACGTAGATCTCTCCGCCCCACATGTTCTCCAGTGCGTGCAGCACCAGCTCGACGCCGTCCTCGAGCGAGATGTTGAAGCGCGTCATCTGAGGGTCGGTGATCGGCAGGACGCCGCTTGCGCGCTTATCGAGGAAGAACGGGATGACGCTGCCACGCGAACCCATGACGTTGCCGTAGCGCACAACCGAGAAGCGGATGTCGCGCGCGCCCCTGAAGTTGTTGGCCGCGACGAACATCTTGTCCGAGGCGAGCTTGGTGGCGCCGTAGAGGTTGATCGGAGCGGCGGCCTTGTCGGTCGAGAGTGCGACCACACGCGTGATGCCGCGATCGATCGCCGCCTCGATGACGTTCTGGGCGCCGATGATGTTGGTCTTCACGGCCTCGAACGGGTTGTACTCGCAGACTGGCACGTGCTTGAGCGCGGCTGCGTGGATGACGGTGTCGATGCCCTCCATAGCGCGCGACAGGCGATCCTTGTCGCGCACGTCGCCGATGAAGAACCGCAGCTGCGGGTAGCGCTCGGGGCTCAGCCACTGCGACATCTCGTACTGCTTGAGTTCATCGCGCGAGTACACGACGATTCGCTCGACCTCCGGGTAGCGCTCGAGGATCGTGGCGATGAACTTCTTACCAAATGACCCGGTGCCACCCGTGACGAGAATCGATCTACCGTTCAACATGCAAACTCCGTCCTGGATACGCATGTGCTGACAACGTGTTCGTGACATTCTACCCTGCCGACACGGTCGCCGCCTTGTGGTCTGCGGTACGCTGTGCGGCGAACCACACGCAGAAACGTGACAGGAGTCAGGGCTTGCTGAAGACGATCCTCAAGGGCGCGGGAACCGACGCGATCAAGTACTTCCCCGTGCGGCTGGTGCCGGCGTTGACGTCATTCATCACCGTGCCGATCTTCACGCGCCTGATCTCTCCGGCGGACTACGGCGACTTCTACCTCGTGAACTCCGCCGTCTCGCTGACCGCCACCCTGCTCACCTCATGGTTGACCGCGTCCATCGTCCGCTTCTACTGGGCCGAGGAGCGCAAGGGTCGCCTCGACGAATACGTGGCGACCGTCGTGTGGTCCGCGATCGTGTCGCTCTTCCTCGGCGCGCTGGTCGTGGGAGGACTCGGGGTCCTGTTCGCGGGCAACTTCTCTTCCGGCGTGCAGCGCCTGCTTCCCATCGCGCTGGCGGGCCTCGTCTTCAACCAGTTCATCCAGGTGATCCAGCAGCTGATGCGCGCCGCGAACCGCGCCAACGCATACGCGATTCTCTCGGTAGCCTCGGCGATTCTCGCGACGGTGTTCTCGGTCTTCTTCGTGGTCGTGACCAAGTGGGGTGCGTACGGGGTCCTCGCCGGTGTCGTGCTCGGCAATGCGCTGCTCGTGCCGTTCGCGATTCGCAACGCGTACACCGAGGGAAGCCTGTCGCCACGCAGCTACTCCGGCGACATCGCAAGGCAGTTCGCCTCCTACGGCGTGCCGATGATCCCCGCCGCCGTCTCGTCGTGGATCCTGATCCTCTCGGACCGCTACATCATCGGACTGAGCCAATCCGCCGAGCAGGTCGGCCTGTACGGAGTCGCGTACGGCCTGGGCGACAAGATCATGAACCTCATCACGCTGCCGTTGCTCATCGCCATCGGCCCCGTAATGGTGCGCACGTTCGAGAAGCACGACCAGAAGCTCGCCGAGCAGGTACAGACACAGCTCACGCGCTACTACGCGATGGTGACCGTGCCGATGGTCGCCGGACTCGCGGTGATCGCGCAGCCGTTCGTGAAGATCTTCACCGGACCGGACTTCCACGAGGCCTACAAGGTACTGCCGATCGTCGCCGCCGGAGTGCTGCTTTACGGCATGACGCAGATTGCCGGCAACGGGCTTGCGATGCACAAGAAGACGCTGATCACGATGCAGAACGTGATGATGGCTGCTGCGTTTCAGGTGGCGGCGAACCTGCTGCTGATTCCACGGTTCGGCTACCAGGCGGCCGCATGGAACACATTGTTCTCGTACCTGTTCCTGCTCACACTCGCATGGTGGCGTAGCAGACCGTATATGGAGTGGCAGCTGCCTACACTGGACCTCGCACGGATCATCGGGGCCGCGGCGATCATGGCGGGGATGCTCACGCTTGCGTTCCGCTGGTTTGATCCCGCGATCTGGCTGCTGGTTGTCGAGACGGTGCTGGGGCTCGTGCTGTACGTCGCCGCACTGTGGGCGCTGCGCGGACTGCGCCCGGATGAGCTGCAGTTCACAGGCGAGCTGTGGGGCGCCGCCAAGCGCAGGCTGAAGCTCTCGAATCGCTCCTAGCGGCCCGCACGCACCTCAGCATAGACAGCCTCGTACTCCCCGATTCGACGCTCCCAATCGAAACCGAGTGCGTACTCTCGAATCGCATCGCGATCCCACGTCCGCGCCAACGCGGCGCTGATCGCCTCGGCGAGCGCAACCGGGTCCGACACCGGCGCAACGCTCCCGCCGAACTCCGGCACGACCTCACTGAACACCTCAGGCGTCCCGACGACCGGCGTGCCACAGAGCATCGCCTCAACCGCGACCAGACCAAAGCCCTCCATCACGCTGGGGAACACGAAGATATCGGCCGCGCTGTAGTACGCGGAGAGCTCCGACTGTGGTCTGCGACCCTCGAAGCGGACGCGATCAGCGACCCCCTCGTAATGGGCGAGTTTAGCGAGGCGTCCCGCTTCAACACCGTCGCCCACGATCAGCGCGGTCGCCTTCGTTCCCGTGCCTGCGAGCAACGCGACCGCGCGAAGGAGCGAGCCGACGTCCTTGCAGTCGATGAGGTTGCCCACGAACAACAGCACCGGTCCCTCACCCGACACTCCGACCGCACGGCGAGCCTCCGCACGCGGGACCGGCCTGTGAATCGCAACGTCGATGGGGTTGTGCACGACCCGCGCGCTCGCATGAGCACTCTGCTCCGGGAAGAGCTGCGCGTAGCGACGTCGTAGGAAGTCGCTGACGTAGATGACGTCACGCGCCGCGCCAAGGTTGCGGCCCACCAATGCCGCGTTGGCTGCTCGGCTGGATGTGTCGACGAGCTCGACGTAGTGGCTCGAATGCGCCGTCGCCATAAGCGGGATCGTCCCGCCAAGCACGGCATGGGCAAGCGCGTAGCGTGCCTCGAGTGTGTGCACGTGCACGATATCGGGTCTGAAGTCTGCGACCACCGAGCGGTATGCCGCGATCTTTGAGGCCAACCACCGCAGCGACCATCCCTGTGACAGCACGCGTCGTGCGATGACGATCTGCGAGGCGGCCCGCGGAGACGCCAGGGCACGCATCCGAGCAGGGCCGGCGAAGTCTGCGATGCCGAACACGGAGATGCCGAATTCGAGTGCCGGCCAGGAAGCGGGGTCGTAGTCGCGGTTGTCGGCCAGAATGCCGACCTCGTGACCGAGCATGGTGAGATGTGTGGCCAGTCCCTGCACGTGCGTAGCGATGCCACCCGTGCTGCGGCCACCGAGTTCTGGCGGTACCGGCCCTATCTGAAGAATCCTCATGGCGGTGATACTAGCACAGGGCCATCGGCGCCTACGGCCCACCTACGCAGCAGAAATCGACCATCCCCAGCGTGTGGACCGTCCGTCTAGTACGTGCGCATCTCCATCTTGTCGAACATCGCCGAGACGTAGGCGGTAACCACTGCGGGCCCGCCGACAACGTCGAACTCAAGTGCCGCATCGCGATTGGCGTACACCCAGGGCCTGAGGTCCTGCGACACCGTCGCCTTGCCCACGAGCAGCAGCGGGCGTCCGTCGGCGGCGGCGAACGGACCGGCCACCAGAGCGTCGGCGAACTGCACACCGGAGACCAGGACGGGACTCATGCGCTGTGCTGTGCCGTAGCGCGCGTTGAAGACCACCCAGTTCGTTGCGTAACGATCCTTGCCGGCGAGACGCGTGAAGGGCACTCCGCGCATGACGCTGGTAGGCATGATGGTCGTGCCGCCGATTACCGTTACCGCGCGGTCCGGACGCTCACGGATGAGCTGCAGCGCACCGTCGGAGAGTCCTTGTGGGCTCGCGAGCAGGATCGGCTCACCGCGCTCGGCCGCGCTCGCGACGATCGACAGCGAGTCGGCGAACCCGGTACCGGAGGCCACGACGACACTGGTCGTCTCGGCGGTCACGACCTTGCGGGCGACGGCTAGTGAGACCGCATAGCTGTCCGCGCCGTCGATCCGTTCGATGTCAGAGGATCGCAGACCGGCGACTGCCGCCGCCTGTTTCGCGACCGCATCCGGAACCGACGCGCGGTTTCCCACGACTACGATGCGGCGGGGCGCGAGTCGCTGCAGCTCTCGGCCCACAGACGGCGCGAGACCGGAGCCCGACGTCGTCAGAATCGGCCCCCCGAGCTTGGTTGCGAGCGGGCCCGCGACCAGCGCGTCTGAGAACGTCGCTCCTGACGCCAGCACTACCGCAGGCACACCCGAGGGCCATCCGGCAGCCGAGACAGACGCTGCGGTGTCATAGCGAGTTGGACCCCAGTACCGCTGGTAGGGTTCGTTGACCGGGCGCGCCGCGAATGTCTGAATGCCGTCGGCGATGCCGCGCGCCAACTTGCTCTGGTAGCTGGCGCTCTTGAGTCGCGCACGTTCAGCCGAGTTGCTCACAAAGCCGGTCTCGACGAGCAGGGCCGGAACGTTGCTCCAGCGCACCACGTAGAAACTCGCTGTCTGCACACCGCGATTGGCTGCCCCGGTCGTGCGGATGACATGGCTCTGGACGTCTAGGCCGAACCGCTGTCCGAGCAGATCGTTGGGCGCACGCCACACTTCTATGCCGTGCGCACTCGCACCGGCCGCGTTGTTGTGAATCGAGACGAACAGGTCCGCTCCCGATGCGTTTGCAGCATCCACTCGTGCCTGCAGATCGAGTCTCAGTCGGTCCTCGGCATCGTCTACCGGCCAATAAGCGTAGCGATACAGCTTGGTCGCCTCGTGGAAGCGCCACGTGCGCATCGCTCCACCGCGATACACGCGCGTGTCGCCGGAGCGCGTGAGGCGGGCGTCGATTCCTCGGCGCTTGAGTTCGGCCGCGAGTCGCTTGGCGATCGCAAGGTTGAGGTCGGCCTCCTGCACGCCGCCGTAGGTGGCTCCCGAGTAGACTCCACCATGACCCGGATCCACGATGACACGAAGCGCGGCAGGTTTGATGGGGGCGCCCTGAGCCGCGAGCGGCACGCCAAACATCAGCGCGACGAGCGCGAGCACGCGGATAGCGAATACAAGGGGGCCGTGTCTACGAATGGGCTGCATCGGCACCTCGCGTCGGCATGAGGGCGGTTTCGGGGTGCGACGCCTACCGACTGAAGGGCGTCGCACGCGTCCCGATGATAGCACGCTGCTACGGCCTCACTCAGCGACGACGTGCGGCGAGACGTTTCGCGGCGGCGAATGTGGCCTTGCGAGCCAGGCGGGCATCAGCGAGCCGGTCCGTGCTCGCTGATGCCCCCGCGGCAGCGCTGAACGACACACTGCCGGTCGCGGTCCTGATATTGCTGACCGTGACGCCGGAGCGGTCTCCGGTGTACAGAACACTCGACGGAGCGCTCGCCGCCGAGAAGGTCGCGCCTGTGCGGAACAGATCCGTCGTGTTGCTCATGTCGAGCTTCTCGATCTCTCTCTTGCCATCGGCCTCGACCAGCCGCAGGAACTTGTGGGCGGTCGTTGAGTTGTTATACGCATAGCGCCCGTTGCTCCCCAGCGTCGCGTCCACGTGCCACACCTGCAGCGCCGCGGTGCGCTCATAGGGCCATGCGGCGTCGTTGCCGGACCGCACGCGCGACTGCACCACGTAGAACTCGCGGTACGGTGCGTCGAGCGAGAAGCCGGGCATCACGATGGCGGCATCCGGAGCAACCGACGTCGGCCGCAGACTGAGTTTCTCCAGCCCGGCGCTGACCACACGCGGCTGAATCCAGCCCAGCATGATCTTGCTGAGCGCGTTGTGGTCGCAGGAACCGTCGCCCATCGGGTCGAACGCGCCCACGCCACCGCCGGGTCCCATGACACGGTTGCCGTCGTAGAGATCTGCAAGTCCCAGCGCGTGCCCCGTCTCGTGAACCAGCGTCCTCGCCGAGAAGTCGGTCGGCACCGGCGCCCAGGCGTAGGCACCCAGCGTCGTGCCGTCCACGCGAAGGTCGCTGCCACCCACGGTGTAACTCCCCCACCACGTGCTCCCGCGTCGCGCCGACCCGGTCCACATGACGATGAGGTAGTCGATGCGACCGTCGCCATCGCCGTCGTAGCGTCCAAAGTCCGTGCCCTGCGCGTCGAACGTCGCCAACGCGTCCTCAACCAGCGAAGTCTGACCTGATGCCTCGGCTGCGGCACGGGTCGTCGGCACGTGATACACGCCGAGAACCTCGCCGGTGAGGTCGAGCGCGCCGTATGAGGAGCGCCGGTAGAACGCACTCAGGCTCTCCATGGGGGCCTTCTCGGCTTTGCCCGCACCGAACAGTGTGCTCGCAATGTCGGTCTCGCTCATCGTGTTCCGCGAGTCCTCGAAGTCGATCACGATGGCCGGGATGCGAACGGTGCCCTTCGCCGGGATCTGGCGGGTGAACGGGGTGCGCAGCGCCGGGACCGACGCGGGAAGCGGCGCAGCCGTCGCAGCGTTCGTGATGCTGCCCAAAGGCCCGAGCAGCATGACCAGCGCAAGCGCGATGCATGTGGTGAAACGTCCCAAGTGACTCGCCCCCAGAGGAGGACCGGCGGCTGCCGATATACCCTCTCTATCGCGCGTCCGGAGACGTCACTTGATGCTTTTGGAGCACAGGCTTCTTCAGACATCGTCAGCCGCATTTACGCAGCTAAATGCCATATTTTGATTCAGATTCATCAACCTGAAGATGCTGCTCAGGGCCTCGCCTTAACGCAGCTCGGGCGCCCCCGTTTCCGGTGAGCGCCCGAGGCGAAATGTCGCGAAGTTGCGTCCGATCACGGCCTGGTGACGACCAGGGTGCCAAGCGGTACCTGAGGGAACAGCTCGAGCACCTGCTTGTTGTACATGCGGATGCAGCCGTGACTCGCCTTGGTACCGATGACCCATTCCTGGTTGGTACCGTGGATCGCGTAGGCCGTGAACACGTAGCTGTTGCCCACCTTGCGGAACATGCGCATCTTCCTCGGCCCGTAGACGCTCGACGGATCGGTGTGGTATTTGGCGAGGATCTTCCACGTGCCGATCGGTGTCTCCATGCCCGCACGCCCGGTCGCGATCGGGTAGGCCTTCACCAGTTGGTTGTTCTTGATCCAGTAGAGTTTGAAGTCGGACTTGTCGATGATGATGCAGGTTGCGTACGGGAAGCTGAGGCGCTTGACCGTTCGCGAGACGGAAGCCGTCCGACCATCGGGATTACCGGCGACCACCGTGATCTTCAGGCCGGCGCTCGGTACCGACACGTTGCCAAAGTCGAACTTTTGCCACGGCAGGACGCTCTTGGTCGACTTCGTCACACCGTTCACCACCAGCTTGACCTGGGTCGTATTGCCGCCCACCGAGCCCGCCACCTTGGCCGAGGATCCGCCGTAACTCGCGGGCGTCTGTGAGCCCAGGGCGGGAACCGCCGGAGCACCGTTCAGCTCCTTGAGCAGTGCAGCGCTCCCGCCCTTCACGCCACCGAGCAGATATCCCTTTGTCAGCGGCGCGCTCGGTGCCGAGAGAAGGTCCCACGTAGGCTTGCTGATGCGGACCCTATCCGACAGCAGCAGCACCCCGCCGGCCCGGCCCACGAGTCCGGCACCCGCGAGTGCATCCGGCATCGCCACGGCCACACCGAAGGTCGCCGGACTCGCCCAGCCCTCCGCGGCAGCACGCCGGGCCACCGATGCAGCGGTCCCGTACGCCGTCGCTCCCGACCAGCGCGCGCTGCCACCGACTGACCGGTAGACCCCGGCAGAGACTGCACTCCTACCGCCTATGACGATGCGCCGTGCGCCCGGCACAGACGCGAGTGCTGCACGGGTGGCAGAGGGCACGTTGTCGCCAGCGGTCAGCAGTACCGGGATGCCCGTGTTGCGAGACACCGCCGAGACCGCCAGTACATCCCAAAACGCGCTCCTTCGCTCGCCGTTGGCGACGAAGACCGCGGCGGGAACCGTTCGCGAGGTGTCGGCCGCAACCCGTCTCACCCGAGCCGCGATCCCGCGCGACGTCGTGTAACGGTCGCCCTTGAGCCAAGGCTGCTCGACCTTGCCCTTCTTGCCGACAATCCGCTTGAGCTCGCTGATCCGCGCAGCCGGCACCGATGCCGAACCGCCGACAACATGGACGGTGACTGTCGTGTTCGCCGAGACGATCGCGGCAAGCGCGGCACGCGTCGCACGCGGCGTACCGGTGCTGCTGGTGAGCAGCAGTGGCGCGTCGTAGGCCCAACACAGGCTGCCCGAGGACAAGGGGTCGGCCGCCGAGCGATCATCGCCCGAGGCCACGATGACGTGGCTGACCCCGCTCCACGACGGATAGGACTCGGCAGCGATGGCGGCGGCGGTGGCAAATCGGTTGGCGCCGGCGACACGCTCTGTAGGCACCGAGACACGCGCCGCTTCGACCGGCCAAGGGGCCGCCTCAGCGGATGCTGCGCCGCCAAAGACCGCGGTGATGATCGCTGCGCAAATGAGAAATAGCGAGGTGCGCTTCACGGAGACTCCTTGGTCGTTTCACGGTCCGAGAACACGTACAACGTATCAGGGCTCACCCGCGGGCTGCGCGAGGCGTGGCACCGTCGTCATTGTATCAGCGCCCACGTCAAAGGGGCCGACGAGTGGTTCCGTCGACCCCTTCCTTGATGCTCGTTGAACTAGTGCGGGCTAGTTGGCGACAGCCGCTTTCGTAGAGTTGTAGACCTGGGTGCTCAGCGCGCTGGAGGATCCCACCAGGTAAACGCGCAGCAGGCTTGCCTTCTTTCCATACAGCCACGACTTGGAAGTACTCGTCAGCGACGTGGGGGCCGTGAGAAGCAACGGTGACGCATCGTTACCCGCAAGCACGCCCGCGAGCTGCGCGTCGGCGATCGTCGAGGCGAGAGCGACGCTCGAATCCGCGCGCAGCCATCCCATCGCGACGGCCTTGTCCGCGATCGCCCGGGCCGTCTTGTAGCGGTCAAGCCCCGAGACGCGCGTGGTACTCGCGGTGCTGCGCTTCAGGGTACTGAAGACGCCGGACGAGACAGCAGCGGTCCCACCGCCGACGTACAGCGACTTCACGGGATCGATACCGGTAGGGGCGACCTTCAGTCTGCTGATCGCCCTGCTGGTCTGCCTGGGTACCGACGTCTTGGTAACGAGCAGAATCGGTGCGCCCACTGATGCGGCGATCGGCGAGAACGCCAGAGAGTCGTAGAAGCTCGCCGGGTCGGCACCGTTGGCGATCAGCGCGAAATCGGCAAGCACGAGCTCGTCGGTCTTGCTCGCGTCAGCGCGCGACTTCATGATCTGGGAGATCTTCTCGGCCAGGTCGTATCGTCCACCGGTCGACAACACGCGGTCCTTCACCGGGGCTTGCGCACCCACACTCACAAGTGCCGCGCTGATTTCATTGAATCTCGCATCGGGGACCGCGACCGGTCCGCCGACGATGTGGATCGTCAGCCGCCGTTTCGATCCGGCCATACCGGCGTTGTTGAGGCCGATCTCCTTGATCAGAGCGAGCACCGAGGGGTCCGTCTTGGCGTATGCCGACACAAGAAGGAGCGGCGCGTTGAAGTTTGCGTTGTACGAGTCGGGACTGTTGACCTGATACGCCCAACACAACCCGGCTGCGGATAGCGGGTCTGACTGCGCACGTTTGTCGCCGGACGTGATCACGATGTCCGTCACGTCATCCCACGCATCAGGATTGGTGGTAGCGTTCCACGGCTTGGTCATGTCATCGACGTACATACGTCTTGCCACATTCACCGACTGCGTCCAGTACTTGCCCGAGGTGGGCGCGATGCGTTCGACCGCGACGAAGCGCGCCATCGCCGCATTGACGCCGGTTGCGCCGCGGTTGACCAGCAGGGCGGTCGCGAGCGAGGACTTGGCGCTGTAAAACGTCGGCGCATAAGCACCGTTGTAGTCGTCGAACCCGATGCGGTAACTGGACGCGGTGAGACCGTGCAGTTCATAGGTTCCGTTGGCCAGTGTCTCGGTGGACGCGACCCAGTCATTCTCGGCATCGGTCCCCACGTAGGCGGAGACCGTGATTCCTGAGAGTGGCTTTCCGGCCTTGTCCTTCACGGTTCCCGAATACGAGCGCGGGAGCAGCTCCATCGTCGTCACCAGACCAACGCTGCCTGTGCCCGGCGTGATCGTCGTGCCGTTTGACGGCACCCCACTGGTGCCCAGCTTGGCGTTGGGGTGAACCGTCTGCGCGTACCAGTTATACGGCCAGTCGCTGAACACGGCCTTGTACTGTTTTGAGGCGTCGGCCGTGGCGACGTTGATGCTCCACGCTGCGCCGACCGTCTGAGCCGAGTAGTTCGACATCTGCCAGTCTCCACCGTCCCAGTAGTAGAGGTCGACGGTGACCGGGTGAACCGGCGCGGAGCCGGACGTCGTCTTCACTGAACCGCTGACAGTGACGGCGGACGCGACGGAGGGTGCAAGTATCGCTCCGGTTAACAGCAACAGGGTTGCTGCGATAACAGCGAACGGCATTCTTATGGTACGAGTCATGATCGAATCTCCCTCACGTGCATCGTCATTCAGTCGAGCCGCGCTGCGACTCGACCACCTTGGAGCAAAACGTGCGCCGCCGCGCACCCACCCGGACTCTGCCGCCTACTTATCCGGTTTGACCTGGCTCAGGTACAGCGACCCGACGTTCCCTTGCGGACGAACCGTGAGGACCCCGGAGTACGTGCCCCCATCCGCGAGGATCTTAGCATCAGCCGGCGAACACCATACGGCCGCATTGCGCCCCATGAAATCCTTCTCCAGGGCCTTAGCGCCCGCATCGGCGGGCCTCGAGGAGTCGATCCGGACGAGAATCCGGCCCCCGTCCACACCACCCGGGCCCCACCCGTACGGTTGGAACACGATGTCGAACGCGGCTGCCTTGAATCCCTTGGGGACGACGAGCATCGCGACCGTCTTGGCGGGCGGAGCCGACAGCTCCGACAGGGGCTGCCCCTCTGTGGCAAGCCGCTCCGTTGGCTTGGCGGCGCGACTGATCTGCGCACCACCGGGCGCGGGCGTGCCCGAGTCTACAACCGTCCGTGACGCGACCCCGGACGCCGTTGAGTCCGATGCGGAAGGCTGCAAGGAAGCCAGTGCGGCCGCAGATTGCTCGGCAGGCTGGTCCGATGTGGTTCCCCGGCCGAGAAGCGCATAGGCGATTCCGGCGCCGATCAGCACGATCACGATGACCCCGACCGCGACCTCCCATCCGATACGCGTCTGGCGGGAGCGAGCCGCCGTCTCGGCGACGAACCGCGCCTCGGCATCGGGCGTCGGTGCGTCGACGATGGACGGAATCGCGTCCTCTGGGGTGTGCGGCGCGCGGGCCTGCCTGTCGTGCTCGTGTTCAGCGGTCATACCGGTCGTGACTCCCCTCAGAACCCAGCATGTCACCGTCGATGGTATCACCGTGCGCCCGCACACTCCACGCTCGACGAAACACGCATCACGCAGGCGGTACAGGCGCCACGCTGTGGTACCCTGTCGCAGGCGTTATCTTGCGCCAAACGACCCGCACAGACACGTCCTCGAGGGGATCTTCATGACCACCGTTACCGTCGTAGGAACCGGCTATGTCGGACTCATCCAGGGCGTCTGTCTGGCCAAGCTCGGCCACGACGTGACCTGTGTCGACATCGACGCCGAGAAGGTCGCACGCATGCGTGCAGGCGTGCCGCCCATCCACGAACCAGGGCTCGCTGAGCTGCTCGAGGCCGGCATCGCCGCAGGCAACCTCCGCTTCGAGACGCCGGAGAACGGCTGGGCCGACCTGATCGGCGAGGTCATCTTCGTCGCCGTGGGTACGCCGATGTCAGAGAACGGTGCTGCGGATCTCTCGTTCGTGCGCGCGGTCGCCGACTCCCTCTCGGCTGAGGCGACCAAGCCCTTCACACTGGTGATGAAGTCGACTGTGCCGCCGGGGACCGGTTCGGCCCTGCGCGACCGTCAGCTCACACGCGCTGCGGTGGAAATCGGTTACGTGTCCAACCCCGAGTTCCTCCGCGAAGGCCACGCCATCCACGACTGGTTCAACACCGACCGCGTCGTCATCGGCGGAGATGACGCCCGCGCCATCGACCAGGTCGCCGAGCTGTACGTCTCGCTCGACGCGCCCATCGTCGTCACCGATGTCGCAAGCGCCGAGACCATCAAGTACGCGTCTAACGCGTTCCTCTCCACCAAGATCAGCTTCATCAACGAGATCGCCAACCTCTGTGATGCAGTGGGCGCCGACATCGACGCCGTCTCCGGCGGCATCGGGCTCGACTCCCGAATCGGCTCGGCGTTCCTGCAGGCGGGCATCGGATACGGCGGCTCGTGCTTCCCCAAGGACACTCGCGCGCTGGACTTCATCGCGACCATGAACGGCTACCAGTTCGATCTGCTCAAAGCCGTCATCGACGTGAACAACCGCCAGCGTCTGCTGCCGCTCATCCAGCTCACCCGCGCCATCCCCAACCTCTGGGAGCGCAAGGTCGCGATTCTCGGCCTGGCGTTCAAGCCGCACACCGACGACGTACGCGAATCCCCGGCACTCGACATCGTGCCGCTTCTCGTCGAGGAAGGCGCCTCGGTCGTCACGTGTGACCCGTTCGCCGGAGAAGTCACGCTGCCGGGCTCGACCCGCGTCGATGACGTCTGGGAGGCGCTCGAGGGCTCCTCGGCCATGGTGCTCGTGACCGAGTGGCCGGAGTTCCTGGAGCTCGATTGGGCACGCGTCCGACGCGTGATGAGCGAACCTGCCATCGTGTTCGACGGCCGCAACGCGCTTGATGCCGCGGCGGTCACGGCGGCAGGCCTGACGTACATGGGCGTCGGGCGCCACGGCGCGCACCGCTCCTCCTAGGCTTCAACGCCTATGCGGATCCTCTACATCCATCAGTTCTTCGCGACACGACAGTCAGAACTCGGGCTGATTCGCTCGTATGAGTTCGCACGTCGCTGGGTGGAGCAGGGGCATCAGGTCACCATCGTCACATCATCGTCGCGTCTGCCCGAGGAGTTCTCGGCCAGGCGGCTCGTGGACGGCGACATCGACGGCATCCACATCCGGAGCGTTCGGGTCTCGTACAGCAACTACATGGACTACGGGCGCAGACTCGGCTCCTTCGTGGCGTTCATGATCGGCGCGACCTGGCTCGCGGCCACTGCGGGCAAGCACGACGTCGTCTTCGCGACCTCGACTCCGCTCACAGTCGGAGTCCCCGGTTACCTCGCAAGCGCGATCACCGGTGCGCCGTTCGTCTTCGAGGTCCGCGACCTGTGGCCCGAGGCGGCGATCCAGATGGGCGCCATCAAACGTCACGGGCTTCTCGGCACGGTCGCCAAGATGCTGGAACGGTTTCTGTATCGCCGAGCAGCTCACGTGATCGCACTCTCCCCCGGCATGGCGGCCGGTGTCGTCGCCGAGGGAGTTCCCTGCGAGCGCGTACACATGGTTCCCAACTCCAGCGACCTCGACCTCTTCACGCCCGGGCCGCGCGACCGGAAGCTCGTGAGCAAGCACGGCCTGGCGCACAAGTTCGTCGTGGGTTATGCGGGCGCGATCGGCCCCAGCAACGCCGTCGAAGACAACGTCCCGCAAGCCGCGCGCATCCTGATCGAGCGTGGCCGAGACGACATCGTGTTCCTCGTCGCCGGCGACGGAAAATCGATGCCCGCGCTCACCGAGCGCACGGCGACACTCCCCAACGTCAAGCTGATCGGGAGTGTCCCCAAGGCCGAGGTACCCATTCTGACGCGCACCGCGGATACACTCATGGTCCTCTTCGCCGACAAACCGATCCTTGCCACCAACTCGCCCAACAAGCTCTTCGACGGATTGGCCAGCGGCAAGCCGATGATCGTGAACTCCGACGGCTGGACGCGCGAGATCGTCGAGGACAACGAGTGCGGCATCTACGTGCCCGCCGAGGACGGCGAAGCCTTGGGCGACGCCATCGTGAAGCTCGCAGACGACCGCGCGCTACGCAAACGGATGGGCGTCAACGCGCGAGGCGTCGCCGAGCGCGTGTTCGCACGAGATCTCCTCGCGGAGCAGGTGCTCACTGTACTGAGCGCGGCGGCAGACGCTACTGCGAGGTGACCGGCGCCGCAGGAACCTTCGCGACGTCCCAGTCCTTGCCTACGACCACGAGGATGTCGGTGTCGAAGCTGTACATCCCTCGGCTCTGGACGATCTTGGTTCCCGGCGGCATCGCCGAGGCGACCAGTTGCGCTGCGGCCAGATCGTCTTTGTAGATGATCATCGTCTTGGTGTAGACGTTCTGATTGGCGTTTCCGACCTCACCGACCGCGAACGTCTTGGCCTTGAGGATCGAAGCAGCCTGCTTGGCCACACCGTTCAGTCCGGAACCGTTGCGCACGGTGATCTTGATCTGTGACGGTTTCTTGACCGAAGCCGTGGTGGCATCCACGGTCTTTGACGAATCCGCAGCGCCTGTGGCCTCGAAGCTTCGGCCCTCTTTGACGTCCTTCATCAACTTGGCCAGCAGCACGGTGTCCGGGTAGATGAACGGTGATTTCCACTCACCCTTCAGCGTGGCTGTGTAGATGTTGTCGCGCCCCGAGCCGCGCAACGCCTGGGCCATCTTGATCATTTCCACCAGCGACATATCGGTCTGAATGTAGGGGGCGACGGCCGAGACCATCTGCGGCAACTTCGCGACATTACCGACTTTGCCTATCTGGTCCGCGAGCGCGAGGAAGAACAACTGCTGGTTCTTCATTCGTGAGAAGTCCTGGTCGGCGAACTGATGACGCGCACGCACGAAGGTGAGCGCATGCTCGCCGTCGAGTCGCTGGTAGCCCGCGTCGATCTTACTGGCGCGCTTGCCGGGACTCTGATCGGCCTGTTTGTCGTCTATGGCGACCGGGACGTCGATCCAGACCCCACCGATCGCGTCGACGGCCCTCTTGAAGCCCTTGAAGTTGACCTCGAGATAGTGGTTCATCTTCATGCCGGTGAGGTCCTCGACCGCGCTCACTGCGCCCGCGGCACCACCGTACACGTGCGCGGTGTTGATCTTGATCGCCCCACGTCCCGGGTACTCGACACGGGTGTCACGCGGAATCGAGATCAACCATATCTTCTTGGCCTGGGGGTCCACGTGCGCAACGATCATCGAGTCAGTGCGGTACTTCAAGTCACCCTTACGGTAGTCCGCGCCCAGAATCAGGATATTGAGCGGCTCCATGGGCTTGGCTTTGGTGAGCACGGCGTCAAGTTCGCCTTGCTGCAAGACGGTACTCTGCATGGTGCGTTCGATGTACTTCGCGTACGCAAAGACGCCGCCGGCCGCCAAACACGTCAGCACCGCAAGCGCGCCAGCGATAAGCACAGCAACGCGCTTGGTACGCGCGCGACGCCTGTCACGCTCGATCTTGAGACGAGCAGGCGCTGTCTCAAGTGAGCCGCGACGGCGCGACGAGGGGTCAGAGAGCCGATACGTCTCGGCGCCCGCCCTCATCGTCTCGGCGGTCGCGCGTTCGCCCGGAAGGCGTCGACGCTCGGCCGGGACACGGCGTGAGCCGGTACGAGGCCGCGGGTGCTCCCCGCTGCCTACGACTCTCCGTCCTTTATCTGAACCTGAATGCTTGCCCATCTAGTTAAGAGCGCCCTTCACTACGGCCACGACGGCATCCTGCTGCTCGCGAGTGATGCCCGGGAAGCAGGGAAGTGCAAACGTCTTGCCATCGCACGACTCAGCGACGGGAAGCGATGGCTTCACGTAACCTTCGCGAAGCGTGAACGCTTCCTGCTCATGGAGCGCGAGCGGGTAGTAGAGCGCGGTTCCGATTCCCCGCTCGGCCATCGCCGCCATGATGTCTGCAGCGCGATCGCTCTTCACGATGTAGAGGTGGTAGACCATCTCGCCATAAGGCAACTCCACCGGCAGCTCCAGACCGGGAAGACCCGCCAGCTGCTCGTTGTAGTACGCGGCGCCGGCACGACGCTCGCCGTTCCAGCGGTCCAGATGCGGCAGCTTGACCGACAGGATGGCTGCCTGCAACGAATCCAGGCGCGAGTTCACGCCGATCGCGTCGTGGTAGTACTTCTTGCTGGTTCCGTGCGCGGCGATCTTGCGACACTTCGCCGCGAGCTCGTCGTCGTCGGTCGTGATGCAGCCACCGTCGCCGGCGCATCCGAGGTTCTTGCTGGGGAAGAAGGAGAATGCGGCGGCCTTGGCCAGCGAGCCCGCCATCTTGCCCTTGTAGGTGGCGCCGATCGCCTGGCAGGCATCCTCGATGACAACGAGGCCATGCTCCTCGGCCAGTGCGTTGATGGCGTCCATGTCGGCACACTGGCCGAAGATGTGGACGGGCATGATCGCCTTGGTCACGGGCGTGATCGCGGCCTTGATGGCCTCGACGCTGATGTTGTAGGTGCCGGGCTCGATATCGACGAACACGGGCTTGGCGCCCAGGTGTGCGATCGACTCGGCGGTGGCGAAGAAGGTGAACGGCGTCGTGATGATCTCGTCGCCCTTGCTGATGCCGAGCCCGGCGAGTATCAGGAACAGCGCGTCGGTGCCGTTACCACAAGCGACACAGTGCTTGGCGCCGACGTACTCGGCGATCTGGGCCTCGAGCGCCTTGACCTTGGGTCCGCCGATGAATGACGCATTGCCCATCGTCTCGAACCAGACGGCGTCAAGCTCTTCCTTCAAGTCGAGGTACTGGGCTTTGAGGTCGAGCAGCGGGATACCCATGTCGTCGGCTCCTAGTGTTAGGCGCTTTCGCGCGGTTACTCAGGTTCAAGGCATAGTGTGAACGACGAGCCCGCAGGCCCGCCGTCTCGTGATGAACTCGTTACCGCTTCTGGTTCTCGAGCAATTCCTCGCTTGAGACCTCGCGGACCGGTTTTGCGGGTACGCCGAGAACCAGCATCTTGGCGGGCACGTCGCGCGTGACGACCGAGCCGGTGGCGATGAACGCCTCCTCGCCGATCTCGATACCCGGGAGGATGTGACTGCCGCCGCCGACGCGGGCTCCTCGGCGAACCGTGCAGCCCTTGAGCTCGGCGAAGCGCTTCTCGGTGCGACCCATGTAGTTGTCGTTGGTGGTGACGACCATGGGGGCGATGAAGACATCCTCCTCCAGCGTCACGTAGGCGGTGATGTAGGCGCCGCTCTGGATCTTGGTGCGGCTGCCGATGGTGGTGTCGTTCTCGACCGTGACGCTGCGGCCCACGACGACGTTGTCGCCGATCACACAGCGCTCGCGGATGCCCGCGTTGTCGCCGACGATGCAGTTCTCGCCGATGGTCGTGCCGGCCATGATCACGGTGTGGCTGCCGATCGAAGTACCTGCGCCGATGACCGCACCCGGCAGCTCCCCGCCCTTGGCGGTGGAGTTCGCGCCCAGCTTGGGCCGCTTGCCCACGATCGCGAAGTTCGAGACGACCGCACCCTCGTGGAGCTCAGCGCCCTCGCGGATGGTGACGTGATCGCCGATGGTGACGTTCTCATGCAGCTTCGCGCCGGCATGCACGTGCACAAAGGAGCCGATGGTGACGCCCTTGAAGATGGCGACGCCTTCATCGATGACCGTGAACGGCGCGGGGACGAACTCAGGGTTCACCAGGGCCGTGGGATGAATGTACGCACTCATAGCTAGACCTCCACGCTCGTGTTCACCGGTGCGCCACCTGCGGCCATCGACTCTCCGACAGCCTCGAGCACTCGGACCACGCGCAGTCCGTCTCGGCCATCGCTGCGCGGGGTGGCGCCGGTGTCGCAGCAGTCGAGGAAGTGCTGGACCTCGATGGAGAGCGGCTCCTTGAGCGGGACCCACGGCATCGTGATGTCGCCAAAGCGCAGGGTGAGGTCCTCGCCATACGACATCGCATCGTCGGGTGCACCGACGCCGCGGTCGTAGATGGCGATCTTCTCGGTAGCCTCCATGTCGTCGAAGACGAGCATCTTCTTGGTGCCGACCACAGTGAACTTGCGCATCTTATGCGGGTCGAGCCAGCTCACGTGGATGTTGGCCATCTTGCCGCTGGGGAAATGCAGGTTGGCGAAGACGGTGTCCTGCACGCCCGGCGTCACGTACGACGCGCCCGTGGCCGACACGTAATCCGGCGACTCGCCCAGCACGTAGAGCGCGATCGAGACGTCGTGGGGAGCCAGCGACCAGAAGGCGTTCTCCTCGGTGCGGACCTTGCCAAGGTTCAGGCGCTGCATGTAGACGTAAAGCACGTCGCCGAGGTCACCCGAGGCCACGTACTCCTTGATCCAGTTGATCGCTGAGTGATACTCCATCAGGTGGCCGACGAACAGCACGAGTCCCTTGGAATCCGCCAGCCGTACGAGCTCCTCGGAATCGGCACTCTTGAGCGTCAGTGGCTTCTCGACGTAGCAGTGCTTGCCCGCCTCGAGGACGCGCTTGGCGATCGCGTAATGACTCGGCGCCGAGGTCGCGACGACTACCGCATCCAGCGAGTACTTCTCGGACAGGAGCTCGTCGAGGTCGGTCGTCGTCTCGACGTACGGGTAGAGTCCCGAGAGCTTGTCCAGGTTGGCCTGCGACAGGTCGCAGGCAGCGACGATCTGGGCGTCGGCGAGCTTGTCGAGATTGCGAACGAGGTTGGGGCCCCAGTATCCAAAGCCCACCACGCCGATACGGACAGGCTTCGCCATCTAGAGACGCACCACCTTGTTGTCGTCGAACGCCTTCAGAGCATTGCGTGTGTCGAGGATCAGCTTCGCCGAGCGAACCACGAGGTGGTAGTCGACGTTGGTGTGATCGGTGACGACGAGGACCGCGTCGGCTGCAGCGAGTTCCTCGGCGGTGAGCTCGACTGACGGGAAGCTCCTCCCGCCTGCCGAGAACTCTGCTACGTAGGGGTCGTGGAACACGACGTCGGCGTGCTTGTCGGCGAGGAGCTCGGCGATCTTGATGGCCGGGGACTCGCGCATGTCGTCGATGTTTGCCTTGTAGGCGACGCCGAGCATCAGGATGCGGCTACCGGCGAGCGCCTTGCGATGTGTGTTGAGCGCGTTCATGAGGCGCTGGACCACGTAGTACGGCATAGCCTCGTTGGTCTTGCCGGCGAGCTCGATGAACTCGGTGTGCATGTCGAACTGACGCGCCTTCCACGAGAGGTAGAAGGGGTCGATCGGGATGCAGTGACCGCCGAGACCGGGACCCGGGTAGAAGGGCATGAAGCCGAACGGCTTGGTCTTGGCCGCGTCGACGACCTCCCAGATGTTGATGCCCATGCGCTCGCTGACCAGCAGGAGCTCGTTCATGAGAGCGATGTTGACGCAACGGAAGATGTTCTCGAGCAGCTTGGTCATCTCGGCGGCGCGCGTCGAGGAGACCGGCACGATGGTCTCGATGAAGCGCTGGTAGAACGCCACGGCGACCGTGGTGCAGTCCTTGGTGACGCCACCGACGACCTTGGGAGTGTTGAAGGTCTGGTAGACCGGGTTGCCGGGATCGACGCGCTCAGGCGAGAACGCGAGGAAGAGGTCGGTGCCGACCTTGAGGCCGTTCGCCTCGAGGATGGGCTGCACGATCTCCTCAGTGGTGCCCGGGTACGTCGTGGACTCAAGCGTGATGAGCATGTCGGGGTGCAGGTACGGCGTGATCATGCGGGCTGCCGACTCCATGAAACTGGTGTCGGGCTCCTTCATCTCGTCGAGCGGCGTGGGGACGCAGATGGCGATCGCGTCGCACTCCCCCGCACGCGAAAAGTCAGTGGTGGCGGAGATGAGTCCCGCCGAGACAAGCTCGGCGAGTTCCTCTGTGGGGACGTCTGGAATGTAGCTGCGGCCCGCGTTGACCTCGGTGGTCTTGCCTTCAGAGACCTCGAGTCCGACAACGCGATGGCCGGCCTTCGCCATCTCGACGGCGAGCGGCAGACCCACGTATCCGAGACCGACAACGCCAAAGACGGCGCTTCCATCCTGTAAACGCTGTTCGATGCCCATACTGAGAACCGCTCCACTTCCGTTGGCTACCGTGAGCGGGATGCCGCCCACGGTGACTTCCTCGCGTACAACCCAGCTATTTTATCGCAAACATGAGGTCGCCCGAGCATACGAGTTCGCCGTTGACGGAGGCCTTCGCCTCACCGAACCCGATGGGACCGCGCATCTTGGTGATTCGACACTCGAGGCGCAGCGTCTCGCCCGGCACGACCTGCCTCTTGAAGCGCACCTTGTCGATCCCGCCGAAGAACGCGAGTCTGCCCTGGTTCTCCTCGAGTGAGAGCAACGCGACCGCACCGCACTGCGCCAGCGCCTCGACTATCAGCACACCCGGCATAACCGCGTACTCCGGAAAATGCCCAGGTACCCAGAACGCCTCAGAGGTGACGTCGAGCTCCCCCACCGCCGAGACACCGGTCTCGAGTTCGAGCACCCGGTCCACCAGAAGGAACGGGTGACGGTGCGGAATGATCGCTTCGATAGCAGCGCGGTCGAGCATGATGGTCTCCTTCAGTGGGACGCGGATACGATCGGGGCAGGTCACGAATCCGAGCGAACGATATCGGCCCCAAGCGACCGTAGCTTCTCGACAAAGGACTCGTAGCCGCGATCGATGTGGTAGATGTCCCCGATACGGGTGTCGTCCTCGGCGACGAGTGCGGCGATGACAAGCGCGGCCCCACCGCGCAGGTCGGTGCTGCGTACCGGCGCTCCGGAGAGCCCCGTGACGCCTTTGACCAACGCATGGTGACCTTCTATGCGGATGTCGGCGCCCATGCGGGCAAGTTCGCCGGCGAACATGAAGCGATTCTCGAAGACGTTCTCGCTGATGATGCTGTTGCCCTCGGCGATCGACATCAAGGCCATGAACTGCGCCTGCATGTCGGTTGGGAATCCGGGGTGCGGGAGGGTCTGGATGTCCACAGGGCGAACGGCCTTGGTGCGCCGGATAGTGACACCATCGGCAAGAAGCTCGATGTCGCATCCAGCTTGGCGCAGCTTCAAGAGCACGAGCTCGAGATGCATGGGATCGAATCCCCTGACGGTCACGGGTCCGCCGGCAAGCGCGCCGGCGACGACGAACGTGCCCGCTTCGATGCGATCACCGACAACTCGGTGTGTGGTGGGATGCAGCGACTCGACACCGAGGACCTGGAGTGTCGAACTGCCAGCACCCGTGATCTGCGCGCCCATGGAGTTGAGGAACTCGATGAGATCGACGATCTCAGGCTCGCGGGCCGCATTCTCGATAACCGTGATATCTGAAGCGACGACCGCCGCCATGAGGAGGTTCTCTGTGGCACCGACGCTCGGGAAGTCGAGCACCACGTGTGCGCCCTTGAGCCCCTCGGGCGGGACTGAGGCGTCAAGGAAACCGTGCCCCATCTCGATCACAACGCCAAGCTCCGCCAACCCGCGGATGTGCATGTCGATCTTGCGAGAACCGATGTTGCATCCACCGGGCATCGCCACGTGCGCCTGGCCATAACGGGCGACCAACGGGCCGAGGACGGAGATGGATGCACGCATCTGGGCCACCAGCTCATATGGAGCGACGAAACTGGTGATGTCGGTCGCGTCGATCGACAGCTCATGATCGGAGCGTACGACTACGGCGCCCAGGCCTTCGAGCACCTTGGTCATGAGGCCGACGTCGGAGATATCCGGGACGTTGGTGATATGCGACACGCCGGGCGCCAACAACGACGCTGCCATGAGTTTGAGCGCCGAGTTCTTGGCGCCTCCGACGTGAACCGTTCCGGTGATGGGACGGCCGCCAGTGACTGTGATTGATTCCATGCGTGACAGGATACCGTACCTCCGAGGTGTGCGCGTGAACGGGACGGCTACAGAAGAGCGGGCCCTCCGTGTGGAGAGCCCGCTCTGTCGTTGCGAACCGTAGTGAATGGAGGGCGCTAGCCGCAGCGCTTCTCCCCACACTTGAGCTGAATCTCGTTCCACGCGAGGTCGCGGATAGCTTCCTCACGCTCGTCGATGGCGTCGGCCGGAAGCTCGGCGATGCGAGCCTCGATGAGCGCCTTCGACTCGCGCGCACGTGTCACGTCGATCTGCGAAACAGGTACCGCAGCGTCTGCGAGGATGATGACCTTGTCCTCGTGGACCTGCAGGTAGCCGCCCGCGATCGAGAAGTACTCCCAGTCCGCCGCGTTGGATCCGTAGCGAAGACGAACCTCGCCAGGAGCCAAACACGTGACCATGGGCATGTGGAGCGGCAGGATACCCACCTCGCCCTGCGGCGTGGAGGCAACCACCATCTCCACCTCATTGGTGTAGAGGATGCTCTCGGGCGTGACGATCTCGCAGAGGAGCGTGCGTGCCATTCGTGTCTCCCTAGACCGCGGCCATCTCGGCGGCCTTTGCGAGCGCCTCTTCGATGGTGCCGACGTAACGGAACGCCTGCTCGGGGATATCGTCGCAGTCGCCGCGCGCGATCATGTCGAAGCCCTTGATGGTGTCCTCGAGCTTGACGTACTTGCCGCTCATGCCGGTGAACTGCTCGGCGACGAAGAACGGCTGCGAGAGGAACTGCTGCATCTTACGGGCACGGTTGACCGTGAGCTTGTCTTCCTCGGAGAGCTCGTCCATGCCGAGGATCGCGATGATGTCCTGGAGGTCTTTGTTGCGCTGAAGGATGCGCTGGACCTGCAGGGCGACGCGGTAGTGCTCCTCGCCTACCACGGCGGGATCGAGCGCGCGCGAGGTGGACTCGAGCGGGTCGACGGCCGGGTAGATGCCCATCTCGGCGATACCACGCGAGAGAACGGTGGTGGCGTCGAGGTGGGTGAACGCCGTGGCCGGCGCGGGGTCGGTGATGTCGTCGGCGGGAACGTAGATCGCCTGGACCGACGTGATGGAGCCCGTCTTGGTCGAGGTGATGCGCTCCTGCAGATCGCCCATCTCGGTGGCCAGCGTGGGCTGGTAACCGGCGGCGGAAGGCATGCGGCCGAGAAGCGCCGACACTTCCGAACCCGCCTGGGTGAAGCGGAAGATGTTGTCGATGAAGAGGAGAACGTCCTGACCCTGGTCACGGAAGTACTCCGCAGCCGTCAGGCCGGCCAGACCGACGCGCAGACGCGCTCCGGGGGGCTCGTTCATCTGACCGTAGACGAGCACGGTCTTCTCGATGACGCCCGATTCCTTCATCTCAAGCCAGAGGTCGGTACCTTCACGGGTACGCTCGCCAACACCGCAGAAGACTGAGGTGCCGCCGTGGCCCATCGCCAGGTTGTTGATGAGCTCCATGATGATGACCGTCTTGCCGACGCCTGCACCGCCGAAGAGGCCGGTCTTACCACCCTTGATGTAGGGCTCAAGCAGGTCGACGACCTTGATGCCCGTCTCGAAGATCTCAGTCTTAGGCTCGAGCTCGTCGTAGCTCGGGGCCTTGCGGTGGATCGGGTAGGTCTGCTTGACCTCGACCGTCTCACCGTCGATGCACTTGCCCGTGACCGACCAGATGTGGCCGAGCGTCTCGGGACCAACGGGCATCTGCATGGCGGCGCCGGTGTCGACGACCTCCATGCCACGAGTGACGCCGTCGGTGGAGTCCATGGCGACCGTGCGGACCACACCGCCCTCGAGGTGCTGCTCGACCTCGAGCAGAAGATGGATCTCGCCCATCTCCGTCGTACCGTCGATCGTCAGCGCGTTGTAGATCGCGGGCATCGAATCCGCCGGGAATTCGACGTCGATGACCGGACCGACGACGCGAATGATGCGTCCAACGTTCATAGCGGAATCCTTCTCTGTAGCTGTCATCTAACCCTGGTCCTCCTGCGCCGCAGCACCGCCGACGATCTCGGCGATCTCCGTTGAGATCGCATCCTGGCGGGCACGGTTGTAACTACGTGTCAGCGTGGTGATCATGTCGGAAGCGTTGTCGGTGGCCGACTTCATGGCCGTACGACGAGCTCCCTGCTCCGCTGCTCCGGACTCAAGCAGAGAACGGTAGATAAGTGCCTCCACGTAGGTCGGAAGCAGGTCGGCGAGCACCTCGGTGCTGGTCGGCTCGAAGAGGTACTCGAGGTTGCGACCGCTTGCCGCGACGTCTGCCTCGGCACGCTCGAGCATGGTGTGCTCGATCGGCAGAAGCTGGTGCGTCTCGGGGACCTGGTCGGCAACGTTCTTGAAGCGGTTGAACAGAACGTACACCGCGTCGATGGTGCCCTCTTCGTACTCCCGCATGACGTGCGTGGCGATCGACCGAGCATCGGCGTACGCCGGCTTGTCGGAACTGCCCACGATCGCGACGACAGGCTCGATACCACGGTAGCGGAAGTAGGCGACTGCCTTCTTCCCCGAGGTGATGAGCTCGGTCTCGATGCCCTGCTCGGCGTAGTCGTTCAGCAGGGCCTCGGTCATGCGGATGATGTTGCTGTTGAAAGCGCCGGCGAATCCACGATCAGAGACGATCGAGACGATTGCGACACGGCGACGCTCTTCGCGGACCTCGAGCAGCGGGTGCTTGATGTCGCCGACATAGCGGACGACGTTGCCCAGCACCTCGGCCATCGCAAGAGCGTACGGCCGTGCGTTCTCGATTCGGTTCTGCGCGCGCTTCAACTTGGCAGTCGCGACCATTTCCATGGTGCGCGTGATCTGCCGCGTCGACTGGACGCTCCCGATTCGGTTCTTGATGTCGCGTAGAGTCGCCATCTATACGCCCCTACTCGGCCGAATCCGACGAGAAGATGCCCTTGTACTCATTGAGGACGGACTTGAGCTTCTCCTCGGTCTCGTCGGTGATCTTCTGATCGGTGACGATGGCCTTGGCGACGTCAGCGTAGGAACCGTTGACGTACTCGAGGAACCCGTCGCGGAACGCCTGAATGTCTGCGACGGCGATGTCGTCCAAGAAACCCTTGGTCCCGGCGAAGATCGCCATGACCTGGTTCTCGACGGGCATCGGGATGAAGCGACCCTGCTTGAGCAACTCGACCATGCGGACACCACGTGAAAGCTGGTTCTGCGTGGCCTTGTCCAGGTCGGAGCCGAACTGTGCGAACGCCTCGAGCGAACGATACGCAGCGAGGTCGAGACGCAGGGTACCTGCGACCTGCTTCATGGCCTTGATCTGCGCGTTACCACCGACTCGCGACACCGAGATGCCGACGTTGATGGCGGGACGGACGCCCTTGAAGAAGAGGTCGGCCTGCAGGAAGATCTGGCCGTCGGTGATGGAGATGACGTTGGTCGGGATGTACGCCGAGACGTCGCCGGCCTGGGTCTCGATGACCGGCAGAGCCGTCATCGAACCGCCGCCGAGCTCGTCGTTCATCTTGACCGCGCGCTCCAGCAGACGGGAGTGCAGGTAGAAGACGTCACCCGGGTACGCCTCGCGCCCTGGCGGGCGGCGAAGGGTCAGCGACATCTGGCGATAGGCGACGGCCTGCTTGGAGAGGTCGTCGTAGATGCACAGCGTCGCTCGGCCGGGATTGTCCTTGCTCGCAGGCTTGCCGTCCGCACCGGTGTACATGAAGTACTCGGCGATGGCGGCACCTGACATGGGAGCGATGTACTGCAAAGGAGCCGAGTCCGCAGCGGTGGCGGAGACGATGATGGTGTAGTCCATCGCACCGAACGCCTGCAGGGTCTCGACAACGGCAGCCACGGTCGACGCCTTCTGGCCAATGGCGACGTACACGCAGATGACGCCCTTGCCCTTCTGGTTGATGATCGTGTCGATCGCGATGGCCGTCTTGCCGGTCTGACGGTCGCCGATGATCAGCTCGCGCTGACCACGACCGATCGGGACCATGCCGTCGATGGCCATGATGCCGGTCTGCATCGGCTCGGTGACCGGCTGACGCTCGACGACGCCGACAGCCTTGTGCTCGACGTTGCGGTAACCGTCGGCCTTGATCGGGCCCTTGCCGTCCAGCGGGTTGCCCAGCGGTCCGACGATGCGACCGAGGAACGCGTCGCCCGCAGGAACCTGGACGATGTGACCGGTGGTACGGACGGTGTCGTTCTCCTTGACCTTGACGAAGTCGCCGAGGAGTACCGCACCGACCTCACGCTCGTCGAGGTTGAGCGCCAGACCCATGACCTTGGAGCCATCGGTGGTCTCAAACTCGAGAAGTTCGCCTGCCATGGCGCCGCGAAGACCCTCAACGCGAGCGATACCGTCGCCTACCTGCGCAACGGTGCCGACCTCACGAGACTCAACGCTTGTGCTGATTGCGTCCAGCTGTGACCGCAGGACCGCATCGATGTTACTGGCGGTAATGTCCGCCATTTACGCTTCACCTCCAGTATGTGCGGTCGAGAGCACCATACGGGCGTTCTCGAGCTGCGACGCGATGCTCGCGTCGACCCTCTGCCCGTGGGCACTAAAGACGATGCCGCCGATGATGGCGGGGTCGACCTTCTCGCGAAGGACGACACCCTTGCCCAGATCTGCGGCGAGCTTGTTGCTGATCGACTCGCGAAGTGCGTCGGAGAGTGCGACGGCGGTGGTCACGTCGACCGCGACGATGCCACGCCTCTCCTCGGCGGTGCTGTTGTACGCCTCAAGGAGACTCGACAGCAACGCGAACTCTCCACGATCCGCCATGACGGCAAGAGTCTCCACGAGGGCCGGATTCAGCCCCGCGAACACCTTCTTGGCCTGGCCGGAACGAACTGCTCCCGAGACCGTCTCGTCGAGCATCGCGTCACGCAGGGGCGCATGGCTGCGGACGAGCCGCACCGCCGCGTCGAGCTGCGAGTACACGTCGTCAACAGCGTCGCCGTCTGCCGCAGCGTCGTAGAGCACGCTGGCGTAGGTGGCGACGATCTGCTTCGCAAGTGTCCTGCTAGTTCGCATTGAGGCTCCCTGCCTCACTCACGTACTTCTCGATCACCTTGAGGTGATCGTCCTTGCTGAGCTCGGCACCGATGAGCTTTCCAGCCACTGCGACGGATAGATCCGCAACGGACTGCTGCAGCTCGGCGATGGCAGCACGCTTCTCGCCTTCGATCGCCTCGCGGGCCTTAACGAGCAAGGCGTCGTACTCGACCTGCGCCTTGGCCGAAGCCTCGGAGCGGGTCGTCTCAGCAGCCTGCTTGGCCTGCTGCAGGATGGTGCCGGCCTCTTTGCGGGCCTCCGCCATCGTGTTGCGATACTCCTCCAACAACCGCTCCGCTTCGACCTTTGCGGCCTCGGCGCGCTCCAACGACTCGCGGATGTTGACCGCGCGCTCGTCGAGCATATTGGTGATGGGGGGCCATACGAACTTCATGGCGATGAGCAGGATGATCAGGAACGATACCGCTGCCGGTATCAGTTCTGACATCTTAGGTATGAGCAGTTCCACGCCTGGTACCTCCGATTCGGCCTAGTGAAGTGAACTAGCCGGCGATCTTGGTCCAGAGCAGGATTGCCATAACGAAGCCGAGGATACCGAGGGCCTCGGCCATACCGGCGCCAACGAAGAAGATGGTCTGAACCTTGCCGGCGACCTCAGGCTGGCGAGCCATGGCCTCGGTCGTACCCTTGGCGATCATAGCGATCGCGAACGCCGCACCCAGAACAGCGATACCGTACATGAGACCAATTCCGAGAAACTCCACTTTCGTCCTCCTTGGTTATGGTGGGCCTCACGCTGAGGCCGCCCTGCAACTTCAGCCGGCTCGATTGCCGGACAGAAACCGATGTTAGTGCTCGCTCACCGCGAGGGAGATGTAGACGGTGGTGAGGAGCGTGAAGATGTACGCCTGAAGCACGGCGACGCCGATCTCGAGCAGGTAGAGAGCCGTGAGAAGCGCCATCCACGCGATAGCCGAGATCCCGCCCACCGCAACCATGGCGACGCCTTCTCCGTGAAGGAGGCCTGCCAGGATCTGCTCGACGGCGATCGAGGTCAGAATCGAGAAGATGCCGAGGACGATGTGCCCGGCATACATGTTGGCGAAGAGACGAATCGAGAGCGTGAGCGGTCGGATCAGCAGCGAGATGAGCTCGATGACCCAGATGACCGGATACAGGACGCCGGGAACACCATGCGGCACGAGACCGCCCCAGTAGCCGCCAACGCCCTTCTTCTTCATGCCTGCGCCGTTGAAGATGACGAATGTGATCAGCGCAAGCGCGACGGTGACGCCCATTGTGCCGGTGCCGGGCTTGAAGCCCGGAACGGTACCGAGCAGGTTGTTGATCAGGATGAAGAAGAAGACGGTACCGATGAACGGGAAGTACTTGGCACCATCGGGACCGATGTTGGCGACCGCAACGTCATTGCGGATGAACTCGGTGAGGGCCTCGATGAGGTTGTAGAACCGCCCCTTGGGGACGAGCGCGGCCTTCGAGCGGGCCGTCAACATGACGATCAGCAAGATGATGATCGCGATCGCCATGAAGATCAGGTAGTTGGACAGGGGGAACTTCGAGACCGAAACGACGTCCTGTGTTGCGAGGAAGTGTAGGAGATGCTCTATCTCTTCGCCGAAGTGCTCCACGCTCGTGTTCTCCCTTGCTAGTCCCGGTACGACTCACGAATCATGCCAAAAGCGATCACGCACAACCCGATCACAAAACCCGCAGCCAAAGCGAGTCCAAAGTAGATGAATCCAGCTGGAGCAACGAGCACGTACGCGATGAGGACTCCAGACGCAGCCAGCATCCCGACAGCCATCGCGATCACCATGATCACGATGCCGTCATGAGAGTCCGAAGAGGTGGAGAGTCTCCTGCTCCACGCGGTGGCCGTTATCAGGGCCACACCAACGAAGAATCCGAGAGTCCCTGCGACAGCCGGTGTTGCCAGTAGTTCTCGCAGTTGCACGGTTTCGCCGGTCCCCGTCCCTTACCCTCAACTACCCCCGCCCGAACTCCGTGCGAGAGGTCCAGCCCTACGGCTGGCGAGCACGGTCATATTACATGACCCCGAGTTGGGTAACAACCTACGTTCGATTCGGTGACCGATCGGTATCGGTCGGCACGGTTGGCGTCGACCGGGAATGCGAATCACCAGCCACGTGAACTGCATCAAATAGCCCTAGCCAGTACGCCATGATGCCGGTGATCGCGAACAGCGCCACCACTGCAAGCACCTTGATCGGACCCGCCGCCCAGCGAACGGCGTAGCCTCCGACAGCCAGTGCGATGCACCACACGTAGATGATCAGAACGGTCTGCCGCTGATTGAAGCCTCTGCCCAGGAGCCGGTGGTGGATGTGACCCTTATCGGCCTCTTGGATGGGACGCTGGTGCAAGAGCCGCCGTATGATCGCGGAGGCGGTATCGAAGATCGGCACGCCGACGATGAGCAGCGGAACCGCGAGTGCGATGGTCGCAGTGGACTTCATGACGCCCATGAGTGAAATCGTGGCCAGAGTGAAACCGAGGAACAGCGCACCGGAGTCGCCCATGAAGATCGATGCGGGATTGAAGTTGAAGCGGAGAAACGCAATGCAGGCCCCGATCACTGCGGCGGCGAGTGCTGCGGCATCGAGCCTATTGCCCTGCGCGGCAAGCACCAACAGGCTGGTGGCAGCTATCGCGCTGACGCCGGCCGCGAGCCCATCGAGTCCGTCGATGAGATTGATCACGTTCGTGAATCCGACGATGTAGAGCATCGTGATGGGAATCGACACGAGCCCGAGCCCGATCAGCCCGCCGCCCAGAGGATCCCCGACGTACTCGATGCGCAGTCCCGAGGCGACGACCACTCCGGCGGCGAGGACCTGCCCCGCGAGCTTCATGCCGGGCGACAGATTCGCAAGGTCGTCCCACAGTCCCACCAGGAAGATGATCGTCATTCCAACCAGGACGCCCAGCGTTCTGAGCTCGATACTGCCGTCGTCTACCAACGTGCCGCCCCATCCGAGGCGCAGCTCGCCAGCGATCTGAAGGCTGATGGCGATCGCTACACCAGCGAAGATCGCCACTCCGCCAAGTCGCGGAATCGGACGTTCGTGAACCTTGCGGCCACCGGGACGATCGACGAGCCCGCGGCGGATGGCGAACCGACGCACAAGAGGCGTGATGACGAATGTGATTGCGAATGTGATTGCGAAGATCAGAACGTAATGACGCACACTCACGCCGAAACACCTTCTGGCAATCGGCGGACGACGATTCCCGCCTCGGCGAGGAGTTCCTCGGACAGCGGATCCGGATATGAGTCGCGATACGCGATGTCGACGACACCGGCGTTCAGCAGGATCTTGGCGCACAGCACGCACGGCTGGTGTGTGCAGTACGCGGTTGCTCCGTCCATGGCGATACCGTGCTTGGCGGCCTGGATGACGGCGTTCTGCTCGGCGTGGATGCCGCGACAGAGCTCGTGGTGGCTGCCTGAGGGGATCTGGCGCTGCTCGCGCAGGCAGCCGACTTCCTCGCAGTGTGCGAGGCCCTTGGGGACGCCGTTGTAGCCCGTGGCCAGGATGCGCTTGTCCTTGACGAGCACAGCACCGGTGGCGCGACGCAGGCACGTCGAACGACCCGAGACCTGCTCGGCGATGGACATGAAGTATTCGTCCCAGGACGGACGCGGCATGGCTGACTCCTTGCGACGCGGTCCGGTTACTTGGTGCCGAAGATGCGGTCGCCCGCGTCGCCGAGGCCAGGCACGATGTAGCCGTGATCGTTGAGGTGTGAGTCGATCGAGCAGGTGAAGATGTGCACGTCATCGCAGTGCTTGAGCACCTCTTCGATGCCCTCCGGCGCATCGATGAGAACCAGCAGATCGATGTGCGTAGCGCCCTTCTCGCGGAGCAGCTGGATGGCTGCTGCTGCTGAACCGCCCGTGGCGAGCATCGGGTCGACGATCAGCACGTCGCGCTCCGCGATGTCCTCGGGAAGCTTGCAGTAATACTCGACCGGCTGGAGGGTCTCCGGGTCGCGGTACAGGCCGACATGGCCAACGCGCGCGGCCGGAATGAGTTCGAGGATGCCGTCCACCATGCCGAGTCCGGCGCGCAGGATCGGGATTACCGCGACCTTCTTGCCGGCGAGCACGTAAGACGTGGTCTCGGCGACCGGGGTGATCACGGTGGTCTCGGCGAGCTGGAAGCCACGGGTGGCCTCGTACGCCTCGAGCATCGCGAGTTCCTTGACCAGCTCACGGAACTGCTTGGAGCCTGTCTTCTTGTCGCGCATGATCGTCAGCTTGTGCTGAACCAAGGGGTGGTTCACCACGGTGACGTTGGGATACGGGCTCTCCTTGGGCATGACGCGTGGGCTCCTCTCGCGGCGGACGAATCGCGTTGAAGGCGGGTTGGGCTAGAGCTCTGGGTAGAGCGGATGCTTCTCGAGCAGTGCAGCGACTTGGAGCTTCACGTCGGCGAGCACAGCCTCGTCTTCACGGTTGAAGACGGTCTGGGCGATGAGGCAGCCGATGGTGTGCGCCTCACCCTCCGTGAAGCCGCGCGAGGTTATCGCCGGCGTGCCGACGCGGATACCGCTCGTCACGAACGGGCTTTCCGGGTCGTTGGGGATCGCGTTCTTGTTGGTGGTGATGCCCACGTCCTCGAGCAGTCGCTCAGCTTCCTTGCCGGTGATACCGGCGGGGCGCAGGTCGACGAGCATGAGGTGGTTGTCGGTGCCGCCGGAGATCAGGCGCAGTCCGCACTCGACCATCGCGGCCCCCATCGCCTTGGCGTTGATGACGACCTGGTCGATATAGGTGGTGAACTCGGGCTTCATCGCCTCGCCGAACGCGACCGCCTTAGCGGCGATCACGTGCTCGAGCGGGCCACCCTGCAAGCCCGGGAAAACGGCCTTGTCGAGTGCAGCCTGGTGCTCGGCCTTACAGAGCACGAACCCGGAGCGTGGGCCGCGAAGCGTCTTGTGCGACGTCGAGGTCACGTAGTCGGCGAACGGCACAGGTGAGGGGTGGGCGCCCGTGGCCACAAGTCCGGCGATGTGTGCCATGTCGACCATGAACACCGCGCCAACGTCCTTAGCCACGGCAGCGAAGCGCTCGAAGTCGATGACGCGCGGGTAAGCGCTGGCGCCGGCGATGATCATCTTGGGACGGTGCTCCTTGGCCAGACGCTCCATCTCGTCGTAGTCGATGGTCTCAGTCGCCATGTCCAGACCGTACGGCACGACGTTGAACCACTTGCCCGAGAAGTTGACGCTCGAGCCGTGTGTCAGATGGCCCCCCATGGCGAGGTTCATGCCCAGCACGGTGTCACCGGGGTTGAGCGCGGCGTAGTAGACCGCCATGTTGGCCTGCGCGCCCGCGTGCGGCTGCACGTTGGCGTGATCAGCGCCGAAGAGCTCACAGACGCGATCGCGGGCGATGTTCTCGACGACGTCGACCTGCTCGCAGCCTCCGTAGTAGCGCTTGCCGGGGAGGCCCTCGGCGTACTTATTGGTGAGGACGGTTCCGGCGGCCTCAAGCACCGCGAGTGACACGAAGTTCTCGGAGGCGATCAGTTCGATGGTGCTGCGCTGGCGTGCAAGCTCGGCGTCGATCGCGGCTGCGACCTCCGGATCCTGCGCTGGGATGTACTTGAGTGCCATGCTCCCCTGTTCCTCTCTGACGATACTCCGCGACGGTGTCGGCCGAGGCGAGCTGTGATGTCTCGTTCAAAGCGGTCGCCGCACCGGCGCCGCGTGGTTCCTGTCGGTCCTGTCGGGTGCGGCTAGGCCGCCTTCGCTCAGCCGCGCTCTTCAAGCTCGACGTCGGTGATCTTGCCCACGCGCATACCGTGACGACCGCCAGCGAACTCCGTTGCGAGGAACGCGTCAACGATTTCCTCGTTGACCTGCACGGGAATGAATCTCGCCGACACGGTCACGACGTTGGCGTTGTTGTGCTCGCGCGCGAGCACAGCGAACTCAGGGATCGTGATGTTTGCGGCGCGCACGCCACGCACCTTGTTTGCCGCGATCGACATACCGATGCCGGTGCCACACACGAGCACACCAAGGTCGGCCTCGCCGCGCGCAACGGTGCGTCCCGCCTGAATCGCGAAGTCGGGATAGTCCACCGAGTCCTCGGCGTTGGCGGTACCAACGTCGATGAGGTCGTAACCCTTGCTCACAAGATGCTCCTTGAGACGTTCCTTCTGCTCGAAGCCGGCGTGATCGCTACCGATGACGACGCGCATGCGTAACGCCTCCCGAAACCTTGGGCCAGTGAGTGTGGAGATTGTACCGCATCGTCAGCGACAGACCGGACGTGAACGTGCCCGACTCGGAATTCCGGGCCGGGCACGACATACCTGCCATAGTCAGCCGGACCGGCTGCGCCGCGGCTAGTTCCCGGCCGCCGCGAGAATTTCGCTCTCGGAGATGGCGCCCTCGCGCACGACGACCGGCACGTCACCCGTGCACATCACGACGGTGGATGCCTGCTGGTGCATCGTCTCGCCACAATCGAGCGCGACATCGGCGGCGGACACGATACGGTCCTCGACCTCTGAGAACGCACCCGGCGCGGGGTGCCCGTGGGTGTTGGCGCTGGTGGCGATGATCGGACCACCGGCGGCCTGTAGAAGCTCGATGACGACCTCATGATCCGGCGAGCGCAGCGCCACTGTGCCGTCGGGAGCGCGGAAGTCGCGGCCGACCCTCTCCCCCGCTTTGACGACCAACGACAGCGGGCCGGGCCAGAACTCGTGGGCGAGCTTGTGCGCGTACTCAGGGATGTCGACGCCGTACGTGTCGAGTGCGTCTTCGTTCTCGACCAGCCAGGGCAGGGGCATGTCGAGCGGCCGAACCTTGACCTCGAATATCTCCTGGGCGCCGAACTTCGAATCGGCCAGCGCGCCGATCCCGTACACCGTCTCAGTCGGGAACACCACGAGTCCGCCGTCACGGAGCACCGTGGCGGCGAGATTTATGACCTCTGCGTTGGGGTTCTCCGAATCGACGTGATAGGTCTTAGACATCGTCAACCGCCTCCATTCATCCCTGCCCTTGGATGGAATCAGGTCAGCCGAGGAGCCCGTGCGGTCACAATCCGGTCGCGACCGGTAAGGTCTCGAACAACCCTTACCTCTTCATACCACTCTACCGCTTCCGCCGCCGCAGTTTGCACCATTCTTTCATCCAGTTCGACTCCCAGAAGCCCGCCGGGACGCAACCACTCGCGAGACTGCGCGAGGAGACGGCGATAGACGACGAGTCCGTCAGCCCCGCCATCGAGCGCGAGGTGCGGCTCGAATCCGGCGACTTCCGCAGGTAGATCCGGCACGTCGGCCGAGGGAACGTACGGCGGATTGGAGACGATGACATCAAGCATGCCGCGCAGCCCGGGCTCGAGGGCTGCAAACAGGTCCCCGTGCGCGACAGTGACACGATCCAGCAGGCTGAGCCGTTCGACGTTCTCGGCGGCGACAGTGAGTGCGAGTTCTGACAGATCGGTGGCGACGACCGTGGACGCGGGGCGCTCGCTTGCGATGGACAGCGCAATACAGCCGGAGCCGGTGCAGATGTCGGCGACCAGCGCCCCTCCCCGCTCAGCGATTGCGGCGTCGATCGCAGGCAGTACCGAGTCAACCAGGATTTCGGTTTCCGGCCGCGGGATGAGGACGCCGGGGCGCACCTTGAGCACGATGTGGCGGAAGGCGACCTCGCCGGTAACGTACTGCAGCGGCTCGCCGGCGGCGCGACGCTTCACACCCTCGCGGAGGAGCGTGCGTTCGTCGGTCGTGAGCGGCCGGTCGTGGAATGCATAGAGCTCGATGCGCGACAGCCCCGTGGCCGCCGAAAGGAGCCACTCAGCGCTACGGCGAGGGTGCTCGTCGGCCTTCTCGGCCAGGAAGGTGGTCGTCCAGTCGAGTGCGGCTTTGACGGTCCAGACCTGCTCGGCGGCTGCCATCTGGGTGCAGCTCGCCTTACGCCGAGGCGAGACGCTCGGCGCGGTCGGCGGCGATGAGGCCTTCGACCAGGGTGTCGATCTCGCCGGACATGAGGCCCGGAATGTTGTGGACGGTAAGGCCGATGCGGTGATCGGTCACACGGTCCTGCGGGTAGTTGTAGGTGCGGATCTTTTCCGAGCGATCGCCCGAGCCGATCTGACTGCGGCGCTGGGCGCCCAGCTCGGCCTGCTGCTTCTCAAGCTCCTGCTCGTAGAGGCGGGCGCGCAGTACGCGCATCGCCGCCTCACGGTTCTGGAGCTGCGACTTCTGGTTCTGCGACTGCACCACGAGCCCGGTGGGCAGGTGCGTGATGCGGACCGCCGAGTCGGTCGTGTTGACCGACTGGCCTCCGGGGCCGCTCGAGCGGTACACGTCGATGCGCAGGTCGTTCTGGTTGACCTCGACCTCGACATCCTCGACTTCCGGGAGCACGGCGACGGTCGCCGTCGACGTGTGGATACGCCCCTGCGACTCGGTGGCCGGTACGCGCTGCACACGGTGGACACCGGACTCGAACTTCATCTTGGAGTAGACCTTGTCGCCCTTGATGCGGAACGAGACTTCCTTGAAGCCGCCGCTCTCGGACTCGTTGGCGTCGATCTCCTCGGGCTTCCACTTCTGGAGCTCGGCGAAGCGCGTGTACATGCG
>CAYMAN010000007.1:0-81855 GCA_964388455.1 uncultured Eubacteriales bacterium | reverse complement strand
AACAGCGTGCACGGAATCGAGACCGTCACCATCGCCGTTCACTGCCACAACGACCTCGGCATGGCGACGGCCAACGCGCTCGCGGGCGTGAAGGCGGGTGCCCGACAGGTCGAATGCACCATCAACGGCATCGGCGAGCGAGCAGGCAACACCAGTCTCGAGGAGGTCGTGATGGCGATCCGCCAGCGCGGCGACATCCTCGGCGTGCGTACGGGCATCAACACGCGCGAGATCATGCGATCGAGCCGGCTCGTGTCGACGATTACCGGCATCCGCGTCCAGCCCAACAAGGCGATTGTCGGCGCCAACGCGTTCGCGCACAGCTCAGGCATCCACCAGGACGGCGTGCTCAAGGAGCGCACCACCTTCGAGATCATCGATCCGGTCGACGTGGGAGCAGGTGGCTCGGCGATCGTTCTGACCGCTCGCAGCGGGCGCCACGCGCTCAAGCATCGCCTCGAGGAGCTCGGCTACGACCTGCCTACCGAGGAGTTCGAGCGCGTGCATGTGGCCTTCCTCGATCTGGCCGACAAGAAGAAGGAGGTCTTCGACGAGGACCTCGAGGTGTTGGTGGGCGAGAGCGAGCGCACGGTCAACGAGATGTTCCACCTCGCGCAGGTCCACTTCACCAGCGGCGAGCCGGGCATCCCGACAGCCACCGTCGAGCTCGTCACCAAGGACGGCGAGCACCTCATCGACTCCAGCCATGGCACGGGTCCGGTCGACGCGGTCTACAAGGCGATCAACCGTATAGTTCACGTTGAGAATGAGCTTTCGGAGTTCAGCGTCCAGGCCGTCACACGCGGCATCGACGCCCTCGGTGAGGTCACCATCCGCGTCACGGCGCCCGACGGCCGCATCTTCACCGGCCGAGGCGCGCATTCCGATATCATCGTGGCATCTGCGCGAGCGTACACCAACGCACTGAATCGCCTGCTCGTCGCCACCGAGAAGATCGTGGAAATCGAACTGTGAGAGTGGCGTATCTCAGCCTTCAAGCGGTGGCCGAGGGACAGGACAGCTGGGCCGCCGTCACGGAGATACTCGCGGGCTGGGAGCGCGCGGGGTGGAGTGTGGACCGATTCTTCCCCTCGTATCCGGGGCAGCGTGCACCAGGCGCTGTTCGTCGGCTGCTTGAGATGTGGCGCCTGCAACGAAGGCTGAAACGAGTTCTCGCGGAATGCGACGTGCTCTACGTGAGGGGGCATAACCTGGCGTTCCCCGCGATGCTCTACGCGCGGGGATGCGGTGTTCCTGTCGTTCAGGAGTGCAACGGCACCTACGAGGATCTCTTCATCGCCTGGCCTGCCGCCCGACTAGCGAGACCGGTGTTCGAATACCTGCAGCGAGCCCAGTACCGGAACGCCGCGCTCATCGTATGCGGCACCGAGCAGCAGCGCACCTGGCTACGCGCCGAGACGGGTCACGATCGCATCCTGGTGAGCCCAAACGGTGCGAACGCCGAACTGTTCAGTCCCACTGAGGTCAAGCGACCCGGGCTCCCTGCCAGATTCGTCCTCTTCTTCGGCCAGTTCGCGTCTTGGCAGGGCATCGAGGTGCTCATCGCGGCGAAGCGGCATCCGTCATGGCCGCTGGGAGTGGATCTGGTGTTCGTCGGAGACGGAGAGCGCCGAGGCGTTATCGAGGCTGCAGTCACGCCACGCAGCGGAATCCACTACCTTGGCCGCCTGCCCTATGGGGACCTGGCGGGCGTCATCGCTCACTGCGTTGCATCGACGTCTGTCCAGTACGCTCCCGACAGGGGAGAGGCGGGGTTCTCGGCGCTTAAGCTGTACGAGTCAATGTCGTGCGGCGTGCCCGTGATCGGCTCGGACTATCCCGGGGTTGCCGATGTTATACGGCACTATGAATGCGGAATCGTCGTGCCGCCCGGGAACCCGGCCGCGGTGGCTGGTGCTGTGGCCAGAATCGTCGATACTCCGAGCGAAGCCCAGGAGTTCGGTCAGCGTGGACGAGCTGCTATCGAGCTTGAGTGCTCGTGGGAGGCGCGTGCCGAGCAGCGCCGTCGTGCGATCGAGCTTGTGGTTGAGCCTGGCGTAGCGGTTGGGCGAGCGTCATGAGTGTCACAGTGATCACCGTGTGTCTCAACGCAGCCAAGACCATCAGGGCTACGCTCGATTCGGTTCGTGCTCAGATCGACCATGTGCACGAGTACGTCATCGTCGATGGCGGGTCGACAGATGGAACACAGGAGATCATCGCGGCTTCCGAAGCTGCGTTTGCGGGCAAACTGCACTGGACGTCGGAGCCCGACGCTGGCATCTACGACGCAATGAACAAAGGACTGGCGCGCGCCACGGGCGACTTCATCGTGTTCCTAGGTGCCGACGACGTGGCGCTCGACGGAGCGTTCGAGGCCATCGTCACTCAGTCAGCGTCCGTCTCAGGGATAGATCTCGTCTACGGCGACGCAATCGTCGTTGAGTCCGGAGGAGACAGGCGGCCAAAGCACGCGTTGGCAGAGATGCGGCTGGTCGCCGGCGTTCCGTGGAGCATGCCATCGTGTCACCAGGCATGCGCCTTCTCGGCTGATGCCTATCGGGTTCTCGGTGGCTTCGACACCGGATTCCATATCGCCGGGGACTATGAGTTCTACATTCGGTTCCATCAGGCCGGGCTTGGTTCGCTTCGCGTCAACCGCCCACTGGTCGCCTACAGCCTGGAGGGGCTGAGTTCTCGTCTCGGCCGAGCGACCGCCAACGAGTATCGGCGCGCTCGCGTGTTGCACGGCGTGCCGCCGGCAAGAGCGTTCCTCTTGATGGCGCGTTCACTTGTGTACCTGCAGGTTGCACGTGTGCTCCGGCGGTCTTCTGCGCTTCAAAGGTTTCTTGCGTGATCCGTCTGCTAGCATGACGTTCCCCTCGATTACCCGCCGCGTCAGCGGCAGCAAGCTTTCAAGACAGGTGTCAGGTGCGATTTGAGGAGCAACAAGATGACCCGATCCATGACAATCACTGAGAAGATCCTCGCTGCCCACGCCGGCCTCGACGAGGTTATGCCCGGCCAGCTCATCAACTGCCGTCTCGACATCGTGCTTGCCAACGATGTAACCGCACCAATTTCCATCAAAGAGTTCGCCAAGACCGGCGTGGAAAAGGTCTGGGACCCCACCAAGATCGCGCTGGTCCCTGACCACTACACCCCCAACAAGGACATCAAGTCCGCCGAGCAGGCCAAGATGGTCCGCGACTTCGCTCGCGCTCAGGGCATCACGCACTACTACGAGATCGGCTGCATGGGCGTGGAGCACGCGCTTCTGCCCGAGCAGGGCGTGGTGGGCCCCGGCGACGTCATCATCGGCGCTGACTCGCACACCTGCACCTACGGCGCGCTCGGCGCGTTCGCGACAGGTGTCGGCTCCACGGATGCCGCTGCGGGCATGGCGACCGGCGAGGCATGGTTCAAGGTGCCGTCGTCGATCAAGTTCAACGTCACCGGTGAGCTGTCGCCGTGGGTCTGCGGCAAGGACATCATCCTGCACATCATCGGAATGATCGGCGTCGACGGCGCTCTCTACCAGTCGATGGAGTTCACCGGCGACACCATCGCGCGCCTCGGCATGGACGACCGCATGACCATCTGCAACATGGCCATCGAGGCCGGCGGCAAGTCAGGCATCATCGCCGTCGATGACACGACCCGCGAGTACGTGAACGGCCGCTTCGAGCGCGAGGCCGTCGAGTACTTCAGCGACGCGGACGCCGAGTACGCCGCCGTCTACGAGATCGACGCCACGACCATCGTCCCCACGGTCGCCTACCCGCACCTGCCGAGCAACACGCGCCCGGTCGCCGACGCGCGCGACATCTGGATCGACCAGGTCGTCATCGGCAGCTGCACCAACGGCCGCATCGAGGACCTGCGCATCACCGCGAGCGTGCTCAAGGGTCGCAAGGCGCACGAGAACGTCCGCCTCATCATCATCCCGGCCACACAGGATATCTATCGCCAGGCGATGCACGAGGGACTTTTCGACATCTTCCTCGACGCCAACGCAGCAGTGTCGACTCCCACGTGCGGCCCGTGCCTCGGCGGTCACATGGGAATCCTCGCGGCAGGGGAGCGGGCGCTGGCGACAACCAACCGCAACTTCGTCGGGCGCATGGGCGATCCCACCAGCGAGGTCTACCTGTGTTCGCCGGCGGTCGCCGCGGCAAGCGCGGTTCTCGGCCACATCGCACTGCCGGAAGACCTCGAGTAGCCGCCTCGAGCGAAGCTCCAGCCGCGTAACGCGCAGTAGGTTCCGTGAACCGCTAGGACGACTTCGTCGCGATGACCGCGACCATCAGCTGGTAGTCAGGCTCCCAGCGGTCGATGCGCGTCTTGTTGACGCGCTCGGCCGGGATACCCTGCATGAAGCAGCACGCCGAGTGTGCGTTGCCGTACGTTCTGACGTGGACGTCCTCTGGGGCGAATGCGGTCGAGAACAGCTCCGCCGCGGAGAGGGAGGTCAGCCGCCAGCGATCGCCGTACTCCTCCAGGGCGCCGCGGTTGACCTGCGCGATGCCCGCCATCGTGCACACGGCCGAGCCTCCGGGCTTAAGTATCCGATGGACTTCCGAGACCACGGCCTCCATGTCGAGGATGACGTGAAGCACCTCGGTGAGAAGCACGCAGTCGTAGGTGTCGTCCGGAATCTGCGGACACGCGGTCAGATCGCCGACGATATCGACGCCCGGACCGGCCACAGGATTGAGTACATCGACCGCCGAGACGGATGAGCCGAAGCGATCGGTGCTCTTTCGGTCGCCGACTTCGAGAACCCTGCCGCGGATCAGACCGCTGTTCTCGGTCAGGAAACCGTGCTCGTAGTAGCGGTCGATCGTGGTGCCCAGGTGCGATCCATAACCTGCATTCACGGGCGCCGTGCCTCGGAAGCCGTACAACAGGTAGAATCTGTTTCGCATGCGCCACCGTAGCGCGGCAAGCACCTTGCGGAATGGCGACCGGCTCATCGACTTCGCTCTCCAACAGGGTGTGCGGTACAAAGGCAGCGCGATTCTATCATGCTCGCAGTTGCTTCGATGCGACGGCTCATACGGAGAACGAGGACGATTGACCGCCACAACCGACACTCCTCGGTACAAGAAGCGAAGCATCGTTGCGAACACCGCGATGAACGGCGTAGCGCAGTTCGCGGCGATACTCTCGACGCTCGTCTTCTTCCCGCTTTTGGTCAGCGCATTCGGCACGGGGAACTACGGCGTCTACGTGATTGCACTCTCGGTCGCGGGCATGGCGCGGATGTTCGACTTCGGCATCGCGGCGTCGACGGTGCGGATGGTCGCGCAGCGGATGTCTGTGGGTGACGACGAAGGTTTCGCACGAGTGGTCTCCAGTTCAGCACTACTCCTCTGGTTAGTCGGAATCGGCGTCGGTGCGGTGATCGTAGGGCTGGGTACTATCGCCGGGCGCATCTTCAACGTGACTCCGGAGCAGGCGGGGCTACTCACAACGTTGCTCTACCTCGCTGCTGCCATGGAGGTCTGGTACTGGCCGACCTCGATCGCCGCGCACGTGTTGAACGGGCTCGAGCGGCACGATCTCGCGGCCCGGACCTCAGTGCTCACAACCATCGCCAACGTGGGGACGATCGGCATCGTCCTTTACACGGGCGCGGGACCGGTGCGCCTGATGCTGCTTGGCGCCGCCGTCATGGTCATCGCATCCCTCGTCAACATGATCACGCTTCGCATGCTTCTGCCGAGCAACCGGCTCGTCTGTCTGCCGGGCAGAGCCGAGTGCGACGAGATCCTGTCGACGGGCGCGCCGGTCTTCGTCAACAGCGTGGCACAGTACCTCAACCGCGAGCAGGTCGACCGGCTGATCATCGGTATCGCCATCGGCCCGAGCGCCGTCGTGATGTATGAGGTTGCGGCAAAGCTGAGCATGCTCGTCGGCATGGTTGCCGTACTGCCGACCTCCGCGGTCCTGCCGGTTGTCTCGCGGGTCGTCGCGCAAGGTGACAGTGCTGCACTACGTGGTCTGTTCTTGAAGGGCAGCCGCTACATCACCATCGCGATCGCGCCGCTGGTGATCGTACTCGCGGTTCTTGCCGCACCCTTCATCGACGCATGGTTCGGCGGTCAGTTCGCGGGCAGCGTTCCAGTTGCGGTGCTGCTGATTCTCGGCCAGCTTTTGTACCCGCCGCTTCTGATCGGCGACCCGATTCTCACCGGCACGGGACGGCTCGGGGCGTGGGTGCCCATGTCGATCATGATCGCGCTGGTGAACGTGGGAGCGAGCATCGCGCTTGTGGGCAGTCTGGGTCCAGTCGGTGTTGCACTGGGAACTCTCATCGCCAGTTTCGTCGAACTGCCGCTCTACAGCCGTCTGCTTCTCAGAGAGACGGGCGTGCCGTTGGGGGTGTGGCTGCGGACTGCCTGGGTCGGCTACCTGCCGTTGCCCGTTGCCGGCCTGGTCGCAGGCGGCGTGTCCGTGGTGACCGCCCGTCTCGGGCTACTCGGCGTAACAATGTCCGGGGCATGCGCACTAGCGGCCTACTGGCGCTGCGTTTGGCTGCTGGTGTTCAGCGCCGAAGAACGCGCGCGGTTCCTCGAGCGGTTCCAGCGACTGCTGGCGGTGCGGGGCGGTAGCGGGGCCTAGCAGACCCACTCATCGAGCCGTCGCTCCGAGCGACCCCATTCGTAGACGTCGAACTTGTCGAAGTCGCAGTGCTCGCACCACGGGATCGGGCGGCGCATGAAGCGCATCGCCGCGGATCCTGAGGGCGGGTTTGTGATGTCGAGATAGTCCTCGTCGGTGACCTCGAGGTTCTTGAGGTCGAACTTCGCCGCGAGCACGTCGGCATACGCGGCGTACGCACACGGGTAGAGGCGACCGTTTCGAACGATAGGGCAGTTGCCGACGCCGTCGCACCGTCGGTACGAATCCACCTTGTCCTGGCCGCCCTCGAGATCGATCGGGATGCGGAAGAACTCGGTGCGAGCCTCGGTCCATGTGAGCGCGACACCGTACTTCTCGGCGAGTGCGTCGATCTCTGTGGTGGGCAGCGTGATCGGATATGAGGCGCAGAGCAGTTCGGTCTTGGTCTCGGCCAGCGCCATCCAGAACTCCTCGTCCATGCGCGTGACGAGGATGCCGTTCGTCATCAGGCACAGCCGAGTTGCAGGGAGGTGGGATCTGGCGATCCGGATAAGGTTCGCGATGTCCGGGTGAAGCAGTGCCTCGCCACCCATCACGTAGACCTGTTCGAGGTCGAAGATGCTGGACATAGCGGAAACATCCGCCTCGAAGGCGTCGGCTTCGATGAAGCTCGGCTTGGCCAGATTTGAGAAGTGGCCGCAGCCCTTGCAGTTCAGGTTGCAGTGATCGGTCACGTGGATCTCGAAGTGGAAGAGCCGAGGCTTGCGACCCAACACATCGGTCGATACCCACCGAGCGAACGCCGACTGGTGCGACACCATGCTCGGCGGATAGTACAACCTGAGCACGTGACGCTTAACAAAGCGCGCGAATCGACTCTCGCGCGCCACGACGTACTCGACGTGGTACGGGCGCATGACGGCGCGCCGCATCGCGTCGACCCAGGGGTCGGGGAGGATGGCGATCGCAGCACTCTTCAAGGGACCGGGGACACGTGACAGAATACTCAAGACGATCTCACCTTCATGGACTCAGAACCTGCACTCGGTGGCTTCACCTAACGAGCGACGCCTACAAGAGGCGTACGTAGCACTTGGCCTGCCATCGTAGCATCGGGCGATAACGCGGTGACCGATGCTACTGCCCGGCCGGCTTCGTCGCGACGACTCCGATGATGAGCTGGTAGTCGGGTTCCCAGCGATCCAGCTTCACAGGGTTGAGCCTCTCGGCCGGCACTCCCTGCAGGAAGCAGACCGCCGCGTAGGCGTTGCCGTACGTTTGGATCGCGACGGCGTCGGGCTCGAATGCCGTCTCGAAGAGTTCGGCTGCGGACTGCGTTGTCAGTCGCCAGCGATCGCCCCACCGGTCCATGTCGTAGCGACTCACCTGGCTGATGCCCGGCACCGTGCACAACACGCTGCCGCCGGGCTTGAGAATGCGTTGCAGCTCTCCGATCACCGCTCGGATGTCGTAGATGCAGTGCAGCGCCTGAGTCAGCACGATGCAGTCGAAGGAGTCGTCCGCAATCTCGGGACATGCAGTGAGGTCGCCCACGAACGTGGCTACGGGCGATGGCACCGCGCTCAGAACATCGCTCTGATTCACCCCGACACCGAATCGTTCCGTGTACGAACGGTCGCCGATCTCCAGCACGCGCCCGGCGATCAATCCACGATGTGCGCCGAGGAAGCCGGCGATGTAGTGACGGTCGATTGGCGTGCCCTGCGCGCTGCCAAAGGCGGGATTGATGGGTGCTGTACCGCGCATGCCGACCGTCATGAAGAAGCGGTTGCGCAAGCGATGTCTGATGGGCCGCAAGAGTGACCGAAACGAGAACGAGGTCATCTCACTCCGTTCGAGTGGCGAGTAAGGATGGTGCGTCAGGCGATGCTATCATGTCCCGGTGCGGAGGCTGCACCTGTGTACGCTCCGGCCGCAGCCACCAGTAGAGGAGCCACACCGGATGAATGATGCCCGATCGCCGATCACCGGTCCCAGCCCCGCCATCTCCGTGATCGTGCCGGTCTACAACATCGAGCGCTATCTTCCCGCGTGTCTCGATTCGCTTCTAGCGCAGACTCACCGGGACTTCGAGATCGTCGTGGTGGACGACGGGTCGGACGACGGGTCGGCCGCGATCATCCACCGGTACGCTGAGCGTCACCCCGAACTCATCAGGCCCCTCTCGAAGCCAAACGGCGGTCTTTCCGATGCTCGCAATCACGGAATCGATCACGCCCGCGCCGCGTACCTCGCGTTCGTCGATGGGGACGACCTCGTCGCACCGACCATGCTCGAGCGCCTGTACGCGTGCGCACAGCGTAGCGGGGCCGACCTCGTGGTGTGCGGCATCGAGAACTTCGTCGATGGCGAGCAGCAGGGGGCTCACTATCCCGAGCCCGACATGAGCGTGTTCGGACATGCACTGGCCGAGGAGCCCCGGCTGCTCTACCGCGTCGATGCCAGCGCCTGCAACAAACTCTATGCTCGCGAACTATTTGAGCGCTCCGGAATCCGTTTTCCGCTCGGGCTGGCGTTCGAGGACGTCCCGACCACCTACCGACTCCTTCCCTACGCCGAGATGGTCGCGAAGGTCGATGAGCCCCTGTACCGTTACCGGCACGCGAGGGCTGAGTCTATCTCGGGTCGATACGATCACGGCTACCTCGATCTGATCGAGGGGTTTCGTTTGGTGAACGTCGCCTACCGGGACGCCGGTCTGTTCGAAGTGAATCGTGGCCCGCTGCTTCGCCTCCAGCTGACGCATCTTGTAGCGGGTCGCTACCCCGACCTGTTCGCTCACGCCGAGTCATCCAGCAGGCGAGCGTTCATCGCCGCGGCGTTTGATTTACTAGGTGAGTGGTTCCCCGGTTGGGTACATGCAGAGGAGTGTCGCTCCCTCTGGCCCAATCCGATCCTTCGCGCCGTCAGCACGCATGCGATTCTGCTCGGTGCGTTCTGTCGGCTTCCACCGGACACGTACCTCAGAGCCCTCCGGCGACTCGGTAGTTTTGACGCGACCCGCTGACGTCTCCGCCTCGTCTCGCGCGTCGGCATTCATCTTGCTAATTTCGATGCCGGTGTAGCCACAGTCTCGACCAAAACCCCTGCCGAGGAGTTTGTGTGGAGACACGGAAACATGAAGTACACTAGCGCGCGGTCACGAACCACCCCTGATTCGCGACCGGCGTTCGCCACAAGCAGCAACGGAGGATATCGATGCCTGAAGCTGGACCCCCGAACAATCACCTGCAAAGCGATACTCCTGCTCGACTCGCGCCTCGTAAGCGCAGCATGTTTGATGACCCCATGGTTCGCACCCTTGGCTACCTCGCCTTTGGACTGACGGTAGCGTTCTTGATCACTGCGCTGAGCGCTGTGTTGACGGGTGTGACCGACCGTAGCGGCCCCCGGTCGCTTGCGGAGCGCGAGGTCGCCGTCGCTGCGGCCGCGATCGGTGAGGGTAACAACGACGCCTCTGTGGTCGGTGCGTATATTTCGGCGTTGATCTCGAGTGGCCAGTACTCGCGCGCCGAGCGTGAGATCGCCTCCGCGAGAAACAAAAAGATCGACGACTCGACCACCGCGGAGTTCACGCTTGCGGAAGCGCGAGTGCTGAATGCGCGCGGCAAGTATCAGGAGGCCGTCCGTGCAGGAGAGCGTGCGATCAAGCAGATTCTGGACGCGTATCAGGCCAGACTCAAGGCTGGTGGAGAGAAGGCCCGCATCGCTAAGAACGATGGGCTGCCGGAGAACTATCTCGAGGCTGTTCTGGTGGTCGCGTACGCGAATCGCGACCTCAAACAGTGGGACAAGGCGATCGCATCGTTTGATACTTACATCACATCCAACCCTTCTGCTGCAGACATTCTGATCGATCGGGGCAACGCCAAGGTCGAAGCCGGCGATAAAGCCGGAGCAGAGGCGGATTTCCGTACGGCACTGAAGTACATCCCTGACAGCGAGGAAGCGCTCAGCGGCCTCAGCAGAATCGGAGTGAAGCGATGACTGACCTCACGGGTATCCAGACGCCCGAGGAGGCCCCCTCGAACGTAAAGTCGCGTCGTGGACGCAGGATCATGGCGCTCGTCATCGCCCTCCTGTTGATATTGATGCTGGCGAGCTCGTATCTCCTCTACCGTCTCGTAGCTGTTCCGGTTCCAACCACTACCGGTGCCGACAATGCGGGCAATGGGGTGACGTGGGTTCGCTCAATCTACGGCATGTCGGACCTCCCCAAGGATCAACTGGAACGAGCGCAGGCTGCCGTGACTGCCCAGGACGGTACGATCTGGGTCGTGGACGGCGCCCACAGGGCGCTCATGCAGTTCAGCGCGGATGGCCGCTACCTCAGTAGCGTCAGGGGCAATGCGCAAGCCGTTCTTGACACACCGTCGCGCTTCGCCATTGGCGATGATGGGCTGTTCTATATATGTGAGACCGCCGGCGACGCAATCGTTGTCTTGGACAGGTCGGGCAAGGAAGCCGGTTCCTTCAGGATTCCCAAGCCTGTGTCTGTTGCGGTGAGCGACGACCGCATAGTCGTCGGGTCACTCGCCGGATTCGCGATTCTCGACAAGAAGGGCAAGCCGATCAAGGTGATCGGGTCTCGCGGCAAGGGCGATGGTCAGTTCGACTACGTTCATGGTGTCGCAATTGGTGAGGATGGGAAGATCTACGTCTCCGATTCTTACAACAACCGCCTTAGTGCCTACACCCCCGAGGGCAAACGACTGTGGATTGTTCGTACCGGCAAGCCGGCAAACACGGCCAAGTTCACAGACGGCTCACTCATCACCCAGGGAGCCAAGGATGTCGCCCTCAAAGGTAACCAAGCGTTGCAGTTGCCGCTCGGCCTGACACTCGATGGTGACGGCCGCATCGCGGTCGTAGATATGTTCGAATGCGCGATAGCGGTATTTGACACAAAGGACGGCAAGTTCGTCGGTAAGTACGGTGAGGTTGGCGCCGAGGACGGAAAGTTCTTCTACCCCGTAAGCGTCGGCTACGATGCGCAGCGAGATTGGTTCACGGTCGCTGACTCGTTGAACAACCGTGTACAGATCATTCGTCTGCCGGATTCCGCCTCGAGCGGGCAGGCGGCGGCTGGTGTGCGACGCGCGCTCACGGGTCCGCTGCGAGCCTGTCTCTTCCCGCTGCTGCTCCTGATTCTGGCCATCATCGTGTGGCTCGTCGTCCGGGCGATTCGCAAGCGCCAGGCCCAAGCCAGGCTTCGCGCGGCGGCTGCAAGTGGGTCAACTCAGGATTCTTTTGCTGAATCTCCATAAATGCCACACAACGGTACGACCCTTGCTTCTACTGTGACGACTGTCGATTCGACCGTCGACAAGTCTTGAAAAGTCCATTGCGGGTCTGAGCTCGGCGCAGTATGATTTCATTACTGTGAATTAAGGACAGCCCCGTTGTCGGTGTTCTCCAGAAGGATGAGCACCGATACGTCTGTGAAATCCAGCTTGGGAGAGGAGGTGCGTACATGAAACAAGCGTTTTCGAACACACACTCAACACAAGGAGTTTCCATGAAGAAGAGCTTCATTAGCCTCGCCCTTGCGGTCGCCCTCGTCCTTACCTTCGCGGCCACCGCTTCTGCGACCTCTGCAAAGACCTGGAACTACCAGGAGGATTACTACAGCTGGGGATCCAACTTCGGTAACGGCATCCAGAACCCGGAGGCCTCCGCTGGCTCGAACGACGCCACCAACACGCTCGGCAACGGTGGTATGCCCACGGTATTCAACACCAACGTCGCTAACCCCGGCGTGCACGCGAACTACCAGACGACCACCGCCAAGTGCGGCATCTGTCACTCGGTTCACCGTGCCAAGTCTGGCGGCACCAAGCTGCTGAATTCGGCCACCGCGTCGTGTGCCGGCTGCCATATCGCCGGTGCTTCGACGGTCACCGATGTCGTTATCGCCTGGGGTACCGATGCTGCGCCGCTCGCCGGCCCGCACGGTTCTTCCTCCAACGGTACTGACACTCCCACCAGCTCATGCGCCACCCGCGCGTGCCACGCCACCAGCCCCCACGGTGCCGGCGGTTCCACCTACGCGCTGTTCCGTTCCAAGCTGCTGACCGCCGCAGTTGACGCTCAGGTCGCCGATGCTCTCGCCGACTCCGCCAACTCTGGCGTCACCGCCGCGTTCCTCGCCGGTGACATGACCGGTTTCAGCGCCGATGAGGCCGACTCGGTCCGCACCGGTTACACCTGTGCCTCTGAGGGTTGCCACGAGCAGACCCAGCTCCCCGTCATCCGTAAGGGCTGGTCTGAGCTCCGCGAGCAGATCTATCCCCTCGGCAACATTGCTGGCAACCAGATCCTGAAGACCGGCCACATGACCGGTACGGCTGCTGCCAACAACGCTGCTGCGTCCTACGCCCCGATCGCCGGCTGCACCAGCTGCCACGATCAGGCTGACGGCGCCACTCGCACCGGCTACACCTTCCCGCACGCACAGCGCGCGACTGGTACCGGCTCGGGTACCCAGACCTTCCTGTGGTACACCATCGCGGGTAGCACGGTTGACGCTCCTGTTGACATGACCACCACCAACATGAAGTCGTTCGACGGTGCTTGCCTCAAGTGCCACAACAGCGGCGCCGCTGGTATCGGTATCACGCACTAGTAAGCTGCTTCAGAATCACACCGTCGGAACCTCGAGTTCTAACGGAGACGGAGCCGGCCCCCTCGGGGGTCGGCTCTTTCGTTTGTCCGCTGGTCACATCGTGTGTTCTTCTGGTTGAATCGAGTCTTATGGAACGGCAGGTGCTACTGCGTATGTGCTAGAGTCATCTGTCCCCTTGTTTGTCCATAGAGCGAGGCTCAAACGTGGAATCTGGCTCGTCCTCAAACTCGAATCGGTGGGTCGTTTGGCTCGCCGTCACACTGCCAATAGTGCTGGTCCTCCTCTCGGGCTCATTTGCAGCCGTTATGCTTCCCGGCTGTGATTCGTGTCATGACAAGGGGACGTTTAGGGCCCAGACCAAGGCGTCATCACACTCACAGGTCGAATGCGCGTCATGTCACGTGCCCTCGGCGCCCCTTGGGCGACTCGGATTCGGCTTTCGTCAGGTGTTTCATATGGTGATCCCGCTTGTCGATGCCACCGGCCGGGAGTGGGCGGCAGTGCCGGATCCGACCTGCCTGAGCTGTCACGATGCGATCACTGAGAGTGTCGTCACCGTGGGCGGCATCAAGATCGATCATTCCGTGTGCGCCAAGGGTGCAGAATGTACCGACTGCCACTCAGCCACGGCACACGGCACAGCGACTCCTTGGCCGCGTGTGTATGACATGGAGACGTGCCTCGGGTGCCATGCCCCCAAGGGCATCGCCAAGTGCGACACGTGTCATGTCGGCAAGCGTCCCACCACCCGCATCACCTCGGGCGTATTCGCGACCACCCATGGTCCCAACTGGAAGACGACCCATGGCATGGGCAACTCCTCGACCTGTACCGCGTGTCATTCCGGTGACACATGCGTGAGGTGCCACGGACCGGGTCTTCCTCACGGCCCGGACTTCATCGAGACTCACGCGCAAATCGCTCGGACCCCACAGGCGAAGTGCACGACTTGCCATGAACCGAAGTTCTGTTCCGACTGCCACGGAGTGGCGATGCCCCACACCAGGAAGTTCACTCGCGGTCACGCGGCACCGGCCAAGGCCGATTCTCAGGTGTGCAAGCGTTGTCACGCCGCTGCGGACTGTGTGACGTGTCATGAGAAGCATGTGCATCCCGGCGGTGCCGTCAGCGGAGATACGCCGCTTCCTCCCGGAAAGCCGGGTGAGTGACGTGCAAGGTATCGATCTGAACGCACTCGCCGCCTTGCCCGGTCAGTTGCTGACCCTGCTTGTCGATCCGAGCTCGAACCTCACGGCCGCATTGGTGCTCTACGGAATCATCGCTGCGGGACTCCTGGTTCTCGTTTTGTTGGCGATCATCTGGCTGGTCTCTTTGCCGGATGAGGACGAGGAGCGAGCGGAGGGCGGCGGCATCGCTCCCGCACCCGAACCCGAACCGGAGCCCGAGCCGATTCTCGCTGCCGGCAGAACCGAGGTTGTGTCCGCACCGGAAGTGAAGCTGCCTAAGACCGCCCGCTCACTTGTTGTCGGCATGCTTGTTGTCGCTTTGGTCGCAGTCGTGGTCTGGATCACCGCCGGTTTCACCACCGCAACCGATGCCGTGTGTCTCAGCTGCCATGTCGACTCGCCCCATGTCGATGCCGCCAAGGGTCAGCCGCACGAGAATACGTCGTGCGTCGCATGTCATGAGACGGGTGGACTACCCGGGCGGTATGCGGTCAACGTTCCTACGCGAATCGCGCATTACATCGAGGGCTGGGCCGGGGGCCGCCCCCTTGTGTCGTACGGCGCTGTATCACAGGGGTCGTGCTCCCAGTGCCACGGCGCGACCATCGCGGGCACAACTACCAACGCGCAGACGGGCATCAGGATGTCGCACGTCGAGCCGATGGCTGCTTCGGCGACATGCATCGATTGTCACCAGATGAGGGACGGAGTCGTTTCCTCGCACAACGCAGGAATGAACCCGTGTCTACGTTGCCACGACTCCAAGACTGCTTCCGCCGCATGCGACACCTGCCACGACAAGAAGGCCGCAGCGGCTGCGCGTGCGCGCACCACATCTTTCCAATCGATACAGGTACCTGAGGTCAAGTGCGGAGGATGTCACAACGAGAAGGCGGAGTGTGACTCGTGCCACGGCACCCGCATGCCCCACAGCAAGGTATTCATGGCGGGGGCGCACGCTCGGGCGGGTGCGGTGAACTACTGGTATGAGGGTGGGAAGACCTGCGCCCGTTGCCATAGTGCCGTTCGTAGACCCTGCACCAAGTGCCACACGGACCTGATCGGTAAGGCCCACGGGCCCGCTATGGCCACGAGTCACCGCTCCGGGGAATCCGCCACGTGCAACGCATGCCATCAGCGATACGCGCCGGTAACAAGCCGTGACTTCTGTCGCGATGTCTGTCATTCGGCCGCAGCGATCAGTTTCAGCCCTAGGTAACCCATGGCGAAAGCTAACGCACCGGTTTGGTCATCTCGTGATGCGGTACCTGCGATCGCGTTGGTTCTGGCATTCGTATCCTCTGGTGCGTGGATGATCGTGCGGTTGCCGCCGATTCCCGTATCCAAGGCGCTGCAGCTCTCGACGGCAGGAATGTGGGCGCTCGGTTTCGCGTTGGGCTGGCTCGCGTACGCGCGACCGGACCGCAAGGTGCTGTGGGGGCTCGGTGCGGTGCTCGCGTCCATCACCGCGTCGCTACTCGCAGGAGGCTCGTTCGTCCCGGTCGTGCTCTACGACCTGTTCTCTCAGATGCCTCTCGTGCAATGGCTCGCGTTTCCCCTGGTATTCGTGCTGGCCGCAGGACTCGTGACCAGGCGTTCCTCGATCGAGGCCGGCCTCTCGGTCGTCGTCGGTCTCGGTGTTGTATTCGTGAGTGCGATCGCAGTTCTGCAGTACTACACCAACGCCTACGGCGTCTTTGGCAGTTCCGCGTACAGTACGACCGCCCTAGCGCCGCTGATTCCCGTTGCATCCGCCCTTGCCGTGAGTCGTAGCGGATGGCAGCGCAAGGCGCTCTACGCTGCGTCCATCTATATCGCCGTCGGGCTCGGATTCTTTGCAGGTTCGACCATGGCGACGATTGCCGCAGTCTTCTCGGTGGCCATCGCGATCGCGATTCACCCGCTCACGGCAACTGCGCTCAGCCGTGATGCTGCGCTCTCTTTGCGGTTGGTCCGTTATGGTGCGCTGGCTGTCGCGGGGATCCTCGCTGCCGGGCTGTTGTTCGCGCAGGTGCCGGTGCTGAGCGGTTCGATCGTCAACGCCAACTCCCTCGGGCGCTTCGACAAGAATATCGTGAGCCGCGCATACCTATGGGAGGGCGCGCAGTCAATGGTGGCTGCGCGGCCCGTGCTGGGCTTCGGACCCTCGGGATATCGCGTGAACGCGGTCGACTACCTGTCGCCCGAGACGTTCCAGTTCGGGCCCGACTTCGCGGGCAGCATCGATCCGACCGTGTACAGCCCGCAGTCGCCACACTCGGCGCTGTGGGAGATCGCGACGCGACTCGGAATCGTTGGTCTCATCGCCTTTGGCGCACTGTTCGTGCTGTGGGGAATCGTCCTGGCCGAGAAGGTTCGCGTTCGCGGAACCCCTGAGGCGGAACTGCGTGTCGGCCTCGGTGCCGGGTTCGTAGTCGCCGTCTTCGCACTCCTCGTGAATCCGGTGCTGTTCGCGATCGGTCTGTTTGCGGCGGTGGCGGCGGGTCTGGCTGTCGCCCCCGAGTTCGACGTAGATGCGCGCACTCTCAAGCCCTCGTCGTCGTGGTTCAGGCCGCTGTGCCTTGCGGTGGGCATGCTCGTTGTCGCTATGGCCGTGTGGCTGGGTGTAGGGGAGTCACAGGCGGCTCGGGCCCAGTCAGACGATGCTGCCGCATCGATCGTCGCGTACGAGAAGGTTCTCGGCTTCCTCCCGGGGCATCCGATGACCCAGCGCAGACTCCTCGAATCGAAGCTTCTTGTGGCGGCCGATCAGAGTCAGGCCGATGCCGCGCAGGCCGCAGTGGATCAGGCCCCCGCCTACATGCTCGATTACGCGCCTAACGCGGTGAACTTCGCCGCGCACTCTCTGGCTCAGGCTGAGCGCACAGGTCGGACCGACCTCGCGTGGGAAACGCGGCAGCTCGACTCTGCCGCTGCTGAGCTGCCTCCGATTCCGTCGCTCGTCGCCGAGCGTCTCCATCTCGCGGTGCTGATGGGCGACTCGGCGGCCGTTGAGGCGGCGTTGCCCGATGCGCGAAGGTGGGGCGGCCCGTATCCGTACACCGAGTCGTACCTGACGGCGGCCGAGAAGCTCCTAGTCCCCTGATTCTCCGGGAGCGAGCGTCGACTGCCGCGCGCTGAACTGCGGCGCGATCACCCTGAGCGCGGCGGCCAGTGTGTCGGAATCGTCGATGAGCGCGGCGTCGATCAGCGCGCGTACTTGCGCCGCGAAGGCCGATCCCGGAATCGTGACGCGGTCGACGCGCAGGATGCTGACATGTTCCGTGGGCAGAAGGCATTCCGATGCGCCGGTCAGCTCTTCGTGGAGCTTCTCGCCCGGCCTGAGGCCGATGAATTCGATGTCGGCGGGGACTCCGGAGAGTGCGATCATCTTGCGGGCGAGGTCGACGATTCTGACGGGCTCGCCCATCTCCAGCACGAACACGTCACCCGGTGCACCGATCGCCTGCGCCTGCAGCACGAGCCTCGCTGCCTCCGGGATGGTCATGAAGTAGCGAGTCACCGCCAGATCGGTGACGGTCAAGGGACCGCCCCGTCGCAGCTGCTCCTCGAAAATGGGCACCACGGAGCCGCGACTGGCAAGGACGTTGCCAAACCTCACAGCGACGGCGTGCAGGTCGCCCCTGCGTGTCGCGTCGAGCATCTCGGCCTCGGCGATGGACTTGGTGAGGCCCATCATGTTCGCGGGGGCCACGGCCTTGTCGGTGGAGATGAGGACGAATCGCTCGATTCCGTGACGCTCGCACGCCTCGATGACCTGTAGTGTGCCGAGTACGTTGGTCTTGATGGCCTCGGCCGGGGCGAGCTCCATGAGGGGTACGTGCTTGTAGGCTGCGGCGTGCAAGACGACCTCGGGATGCTCGAGCGCGAAGATCGAGTCGAGGCGGCCTTCGTCTCGGATGTCGCAGATGCGCATCGCCGAGACGCCCGGGGCCAGCGATTCGAGCTCGAGCCACAACTCGTAGAGACGCGTCTCGTCGATCTCGAGCAGAAGCAGCTTTCGCGGCGCCATGAGTGCGATCTGACGGCACAGCTCCGACCCGATGGAGCCGGCCGCGCCGGTGACCGCCACGACCTTGCCTGCGAGGGTGGCGCGCACTTGATCGGTGTTGATGGCAGTCGGTTCTCTGCCGAGAAGGTCCTCGACGTCTACGCTGCGGAGGTCTCTGAGGCTCACAGAGCCCTTGGCGATCACGAGCGGGGGCATGACACGGGTTTGCACGTCAGCGTCGGCAGCGGCGTTCAGAACGCGTCGTACGGTCTCTCGCGGTGCCGACGGCAGGGCGACCACGACCTCTTGGACGTCGAGCCTCGCGACGATAGGTGCCAGATCGGCGGTTGTGCCCACCACCGGGACGCCATTAAGGGTGCGTCCGTTGAGTGCCCTGTTGTCGTCCAGGAAGCCGACAACGGTCAACCCCAGGTCGGGTCGCGACTGAATCTCGCGCAGCAGCAGTGAGCCTGCGCTGCCGGCTCCCACGATGAGCACGCGACGGCCGCCATCGGGCCGAGCAGCGCGCAGGTACATGAGGACGCGAGCGGCGAGTCTGATCGCTGCGGCGCCGAGGAGCACGAGTATCGCCTGGATGAAGAGCACGCCGATGGGAACCGGTCGGGTGGCCTGGTCCGCCGGCATGAAGAAGTCCACGGCAAGCAGGATCGAGAAGCCTAGGGCCACGGCTGCGAAGAGCTTGATCAGAGTGTCGACTCCCACGTATCTGAGCACCAGTCGATAGAGTCCGAATGCGGAGAACAGAATGACGTAGAGCACGACTGCCGCAGCAGCGAGCGGCGTCATCCAGCGCTCGAAGATCGGCGGAATCACGCCCTCGAAACGCGCGTAGTAGGAAACCGCGGTGGCCACCAGGATCAGCACGATGTCGAGTGCGATCAGAGCCGAGTTCCAGAGTCGGCCGGTTGCGCGTACGCGGGAGAAGAGACTCGCATCACTCACCGCGTGGCCACCTCCATCACCTTGGTCACCGCTGCGATGGTGTCGTCGATCTCCACATCACCCAGCGTGGGGTGTACGAAGAATGCGATCGCGGTGTCGTGCAGCTCGCTAGCGCCCGGGAGGCGGTCTGTGGGTCCGAGACCAGATTTCGCGAAGGCGACCTCGCGGTAGATCTCGGCGCAACTGCCGTATTGGCAGGCGACACCCTCGGCGGTGATGGCGGCGGTTATGCGATCGCGATCCCAGCCCTCTGCGAGTAGCTCGGGGCGGACGTATGCGTAGAGCCGATAGAAGGCGTGCCGGCAGTCGGCGTCCGGTAGCGGGACGCGGAGAGCGTCGAGGTGGGACAGGCCGGACGCAAGCCGGTGTGCATTGCGAGTGCGTGCTGCGTGCCACTCCGGCAGCTGGTGGAATCCGGCTAGGGCGACTGCCGCTGCGAGTTCGGGCATCCGCCAGTTCGAGCCGAAGCTATCGTGCAGCCAGCGAAACGTCGGGCCGGACTGCGCGCTCGCGTCGGTGACCTTGGCGAGCGATTTGCCGTGGTCCTTGTACGCCCACGCACGCTCGAACGCCTCGGCGTCATCGAGAACCAACAGGCCACCCTCACCCGCGGGGACGATCTTGTCTTGGCAAAACGAGAACGCCGCCGCATCGCTTCCGAGCGAGCCGACCGGACGTCCGCCACACGAACCGCCGTGAGCCTGCGCGCAGTCTTCGATAACGACCAGGCCGTGCTGACGGGCAAGCGCGATGATCGGCTCCATGTCCACCGGCCATCCGCCGAGATGGACCGGGATGACCGCTCGGGTGGCTGGTGTTAGAACCGCCTCAACCGTTTGTGCGGTGATGGTGCCGCTGGCGATGCTGACGTCGGCGATGATCGGTGTGGCTCCGACGGCGACGACCGCACTTGCTGTCGCGATGTAGGTGCGAGCCGGAACCACGACTTCGTCGCCCTGGCCGACCCCAAAGGCGCGCAATGCGAGCTCGAGTGCCAGCGTGCCGTTCGCGAGCACGATGCCGTGCGCCCGACCGAGCTGCTCGGCGTACTCGGCCTCGAGCGCTCGGCCCTCGGTGCCGGTCCAGTAGTTGAGTCGACCCGAGTCCAGTACGCGCGTGACAGCGGCGAGCTCGTCGGTCCCGGGTGCGGGCCATGAGGGCATCGGCAAGGTGCGCACGGGGACGCCACCGTCGATGGCGAGAGGCTCCGGCATCGCTTTATGCCTCGATCCGCTTGACGACCACGGCGGGCACGCCCACGGCGATGCTGCCGTCGGGGACGTCGGTCAGGACCGCTGCTCCGGCGCCGACCACGCTCCAAGCTCCGACAGCGGCGCCGGGGACGACGCTGGCGCCTGCGCCGATCAGGGTCCCGTCTCCGACCTGCGCCGCTCCGCAGAGACCGGCCAACGGGCCGATGAGCGCGTGGTCGCCGATGACGCAGTCGTGGTCGACGGTGCATCCGGTGTTGAGAATGGCGTTGGCGCCGATGACCGCTTCCGGGTTGACGATCGCACCGGCGGCGACGAACGTCCCCGCGCCTAGCTCCGCCGAGTCGGCGATGATCGCAGACGGGTGCACAACCGTGGCGGGAGTGAGTCCCAGCGCCAGATACTCCGCGTACACCTCAGCACGTGTACGGTTGTCGCCGATGCCGATGATGAACGCGTCCGCCGCCATCGTCGCGAGGTCCGTGGACCCTTGAGTGACAGGCACGCCCAGCAGCTCCGTGGCGCCGCCCACCGCGCCGAGGACCCCCGCGATCTCGATTCCGCAGCAGCGCGCGGCATCGAGGACGACCTTGGCGTGGCCACCCGCTCCGACGATGAGCAGTCTCATGAATCCTCCTTGTACGAGTTCGCGTCGTCGGGAAGCGCTTTTGTGGCGTCCGTTCGCGTCTCGCCGCGTGGGTCAAACGGTTCCATCGTCGCCGAGTCCGGTGCCGACACACCGGATCCTCCGAGCACAGCACCGACTGTCATTACGAGTATTCGCAGGTCGAGGGCGAGGGAGCGATGCTCCACGTAGTGCACATCTGCCGCCAGCCGCTCATCCCACGTTGCCGCGTTGCGCCCGTTGACCTGGGCCCACCCGGTGATGCCGGGTCGGACCTCATGCCTGCGAGCTTGAGTCTCATTGTAGCGCTCAAGGTACTCGGGGAGCAGCGGTCGCGGGCCGACGATGCTCATCTCACCGACCAGCACGTTGTAGAGCTCGGGCAGCTCGTCCAAAGACGTCGAGCGCAGCAGTCTGCCGAAGCGGGTGAGCCTATCTGCATCGCTGGCCACAGCTGCCGTGGCGGGGGTGTCTGAGGGTACGGGGAGCATCGAGCGGAATTTGCGCAGGCGAAACAGCTGACCGTCTCGGCCGGGGCGTAGCTGCGTGAAGAGGACTGGCGATCCGAGTCGCATGCGCACCAGCAACGCCAGCACCAGCAGCAACGGGCTGAGCACGACAAGAAGTGCCGCCGAGAACACGATGTCTGCCAGCCGTTTCACGATGTCGTAGGGCTTACGCGAGGGCTTCACGGTACAGCTCCTCATATTCGGCGATGATCCGGGGGAGCGAGAACTCGGTGCTCGCACGCGCGCGACCTGCAGCGCCGCGACGGACGCACTCTGCGGTGTCGGCTGCGGCATTGTCGATGGCAGCCGCCAGTGCGAGGGTGTCGTGTTTGGGGACAAGCCAACCCGCCGGCGTGTTCGCGTTGCATTCGCCTTCGACCGCATCCGCGATCCCGCGGGTGTGCGTTCCGATGACCGGTCTGCCTGCGGCCATAGCCTCGAGCACGGAGCGTGGAAGTCCCTCGCGCTCGCTCACGAGGAATGCCGCGTCGCTGGCTGCGAGAATCTCGGGGATGTCTCGGCGGTAGCCGGCCCAACGGATTCTGTCGGCCACACGCAGCGCGATCGCCTTCTCTCGCAGCGACGACTCGAGGGGCCCTTCCCCGACCAGCACGAGCACGACACGCGGATCGGTCACCGCGGCAAGCGCTCTGAGCGCGAAGTCGTGACGTTTCACCGGACCGAACTCGGCGATCATCGTGAGCATGAAGGCGTGTGGAGGGACCCGCAGGCCCGTGCGCACGTCCGATCGCACTCGCTCGCGCACCGCGAGGGCGGGGTTCTCGGCGAATCGCGAGGTGTCCACGCCGATGCCGGGGATGAGGCGGATCCTCTGCGGGTCGATAGTGCCGAGTTCCCCGGCTGCGGCGTAGTCCTCGGCGTTGATGGTGACGAGGTAGTCGGTCCAGCGGCCGGCGAGTCGCTCCATAGCGCGGTAGGCCGCGTGTGGTGCGGGTCGCTGACCCTGATAGAAGTGGAAGCCGTGTGCCGTGTAGATGACGACCGGGCGGGATTTCGCGGGGAGTGTGCGCAGCGCGTAACGTGTCACAAAGGCGGCAATGGGCGTGTGCACGTGCACGATGTCGTAAGCGCCCGCCGAGACGACTTCACGGACGCGCTTCGCCGAGCCGATGAGATTGCGCGGGTCGAGGGGGTTGCGGCTCCAGGCGACGTCGTAGCGATGGTCGAACGCATCGGCGATATGAGGGTTGCCGGATGCGCCGTTCGCGAGTGCGTCGACGCGCCATCCCTTCGAGCGGAAGTGCTCGGCGAAGGGGATGAGAAACGCCTCGAGGGTGATGTGGACGGTGGTGACGAAGAGGGCTCGGGGGCTCATGGATGCAGCGCCCGGCAGTTTCGCGGCGCCCATCAGCGGTACTCCTCTGGCCAGCGGCTGCGTCGTGTGAACAGCTGACGACGCCACAGCCCGCGCTTCCACTCGGGCGGTGCTGAGAAGGCGAACGGCGGGTGCAGCGTCGGGATGAGCCGCGCGCCATGGAGGCGCTGACGAACGTAAAACGAGCTGCGCACCCCATCGAACTCCGCCGAGAGGCGCAGGTCGTACGAGTGAGCGAGGCGCGCGAGGTTGGCGGCGTGGACATCGGTGATCGTCGAGGACTTGCGGTCCGGCTGATGGCGGTCGATGGCCAACACGCTGTCGATGCGTGCGAAGCGGCGACCGGCAGTGAGCAGCCGCAACCAGAGGCTGTAGTCCATCGCGAAGTGGAAGCTCTCATCGAGAAGCGGCTCCGCAATCGCCGCGCGCCGAATGAACGCCGCGGGCTGGGTGATGAAGTCGACGGTGCGCAGCAGCTCCGCATCGAACGGTGGCGCCCAGAGCACCTGGATCGCGGCGCCGTTCTTGGTCGTCTGGAGGCCGTGACCGTAGACGACGTCGACGTCGGGGTGCGCCTCGAAGTAGGCCACTACGCGATCGATGACATGGCAATCCAGGTACGCGTCATCTGAGTTGATCCAGCCGATGATGTCGCCTGTTGCCGCCGAGAACGCCGTGTTGATCGCAGCGGCCTGTCCTGCGTCCGGTCCGCTGGTCCAAGTAACCGTGTCACCTGCGGCAGTGAGCAGAACGAGGGTACCGTCGGTCGAGCCGCCGTCGGCAACGATGTGCTCGACGTGCGGGTATGTCTGGCAGGAGACCGAGCGCAGGTTGTCGGCCAGCCACTCCGCCTGGTTGTAAGACGGCGTGAGCACTGAGACTCGTGTGGGATTGTCGGTCATTGCCGGTCGTTCACCTGCCGATCAGTTCGTCGTACCACTCCAGGTAGCGTCGCACCTGAGAACCCAGTGTGTACTCGCCTTGCACTCGGATTCTGCCGGCATCGGAAACCTGCTGTCGGCGCACATCATCTCCCATGAGCGCAAGCGCCGCAGTCGCGAGGGCGCCGGCGTCGCCGTTCTCAAACAGCAGGCCGGATACTCCATCCTCGATGATCTCTGGGATGCCTCCTGCATTGCTGGCTATGACCGCCGTCCCACATGCCATCGCCTCGAGCACCGCGAGAGGGAAGTTCTCGGCGTGGGCGGGGTGGAGATAGAGGTCGGCGGCCCGGTAGTAGTGGGCGACGGTCAGAGGGTCGTCGGTAAAGGGGACGAACCGCATCGAGTGCTCGATGGGATCTCCTCGGAGCGCGGAAGAGTCGTCTTGCGTGTCGTCACCAAGTGCAACCAGCAGCACGTCCCTGCCTGCGGCGCCCTGCACGATGCTCGGCAGCGCCGCGGAAAGTGTGGAGAACCCCTTGAACGGGCTGGATGTCGCCGCGCGCGCCGTGAACAGGATCACGAAAGCATCAGCCGGAAGTCCGAGCACGGCGCGCGAACGGTCACGATCTCCTGGTGTGAACACGTTGGTGTCGACGCCGTTTGGAATCACGCGACACTCGGCGAGATGCTCGGCGAGACCTGAGCGCATGACGAGATCCATCAACCAGCGCGAAGGTGTTGCCACACGCAGTTTCCCGGCCCCGAATGCCGCACGCTTGATGGCGGCGTTCTGGGCGCTAGCGTCCCGGCGAATCGGCTGTGGGAGCGCAAGATCGGGGCAGTCACCGCAGCCGCTCGTCCAACGCTTGCATTCGAGCGGATAGGCGCAATGCCCCGTCAGCGGCCAGACATCGTGCATGGTCAGGATCGTCGGCACCTGGCCAGAAAGCCGAGGAAGCATACGGATATCGAAGTACCCACCGTGAAGATTGTGGAGATGGAGCACGTCCGGTGGGGTGGGGGTGAGTTCGAGCAGGTGGGCCGTGCCGGGAAAGTCGAAGTCCTCGTACCCGCGTTGTACGCGCAGGAAATGTGCCGGAGACGCTGCTAGCCGAAGTGTGCGATCGAGTGCCCATGCCACCCCGTGGCTGTCGGCGGGCGCCTGCAGAGACTCGGCGGCACCGATCAGTCGCCGCTCCCAGGCCGACGACGACTCGGTGTTGGGGATCCTTACGGTCCGGCGGTCATCTCCGTGCCTGGTCCCGACGGCGAGCCAGGAATCCTGTTCTGCGGCGAGGTACGCGTGGTGCAGTTCTGTGGCGACCTTCTCTGCGCCGCCACCGACGTCTGATGGGCTCACCTGCAGTATGGTCATCGCGTCGCGGCTCATGGGCGCTCCGTCAGCTCGGCGTACCACGCAAGGTAGGATTCGGCCTGGCGAGCCAGCGTGAAGTGCGCTGCCCGAATCGGGCCCGCCGAAGCGATGGAGCCTCTGCGCGCGGTATCGGTCGCGAGGGCAATCGTCGCGTCCGCGAGCGAGATGGGGTCGTCTGCGGGAACGAGGACACCGGTCTCGCCGTCAGCGACAACCTCCGGGATTCCTCCGACGTCGCTGGCGACGACAGCGACTCCGCACGCCATCGCTTCGAGCACCGTGAGGCCAAAGCTCTCCGCGCGCGCGGGGTGAACGTAGATGTCGGAGGCCCGGTAGAGCTGCGCCAGTGCAGAAGGATCGGACGGGAAGGGGACGTGTCGCACACGAACGCCGGCGAGCATGCTGTCGACACCCGCGGTGCCGATTGCCAGCAACAGGATGTCGCGATCGCCGAGTGCCTCGGCGATGCGGGGGAGCGCAGCGGTCACGGTGTCGAAGCCCTTGTACGGATTCGTGGTGGCGCTCTGCGCGGCGAAGGCGATGACGAAGGTGTCTTGAGGCAGGTTGAGCGCCGAGCGAGCCTCGTTCTGCGACCCGGGAGAGAACACCGCGGTGTCGATACCGTTGGGGATCACGCGCAGATCCGCCAGATCTTCGGCGATGCCACAGCTCGTGACCAGCCCCGCCAGCCAGTGCGAAGGCGTTGCGATCCGTACCCGACCGCCTCGCAGCGCCTCTCGCTTGACCACGCAGTTCTCAGCACTCTTGTCCGCGTGGATGGGGACGTAGCGATCCAGGTGCGGACACGAACCGCACCCTGTCAGGTAGCCGTCGCAGTCGAGGGGATGGGCGCAGTGTCCTGTGAGCAGCCACGCATCGTGCAGGGTGAGAATGGTGGGGACCTGCGAAGCCAGTTCAGGCAGCGCTCGGATGTCGAAGTAGGCGCCGTGCAGGTTGTGCAGGTGCAGCACGCCCGGACGACGTGGCGGAAGCTCGAGCAAGCGCGACGTGCCGGGGGCGTCGAAATCTTCGTAGCCGGCCCACACGCGGCCGTATCGCCTCGGTTCTGCCAGAAGTCGGGCCGCACGCTGCAAAGTGCGAGGGAGCGCCGAGGCCACCGCCGGATCACTCAAACCGGCCGCCGAGAGGACCGATTGCGCCCATGCTGACCTTGAGGCGGTGGCGGGAATGGCGAGGGCGTTCTCGACTCGGCCGGAACTGGCACCAAGCGCCAGCCAGGAGTCGATCCCACGCTTGAGATACTCGCGATGGAGATCGATGGCGACCTTCTCGGCACCGCCGCCTCGATCGCTTGGGCTCACCTGCAGGATCGTGAGGTCAGCGGGCTGCATCGAACCACCCATCCAACAGCGTTCTGAACGCATTGCCGTCGATGTTCTCGGTGTGGAACCGCGGCACGCGGAATCGGTCCGCCCACGGCAACACTACTCCAGGGATCGTTGTGAACGCTGCGTCGAATCCGGCCTCACGTGCGAGATCGATTGAAGTCGCGTCGAATTGGTCAGGACCGCCATGTGGATAGGCGAAGGAGATGACCTTGTTGCCAAGCAGCCCCTCGAGCGCGGCCTTGCCGCCCAGAATCTCATCCCGCTGAGCGTCCGGGGAAAGCGAAGCCAGCCGAGGGTGCGTGCGAGTGTGGGCCGCGAACTCGAACGTTGCTCCCGCCGCGAACGCACGGAGCTCGTCGGCGCTCATCACGCGCCGGTCGGGACGGGCTGCGACACCCGGGCTCCCGGCTCCGAGCGTGTCGCCGCCGACATTCGCCGACGGGGCATCCCACCAGTATTCCTCGGCCGAGCCGATAGTATCGCTGCACACGAAGGAGGTCGCACGGATGCCGAGTCTGCCAAGTATCTCGCTCGCGACAGAGTGGGTCTTCGCGTATCCATCATCGAACGTCACGACCACCGCACGTCGGGGCAATGCTGCCCCGCGCCGCATGCACGCCGCGAGCTCACCAGCGGTCATCGTGGCGTGCTCGTGAGCGATGACTTCCATCTGCTGTAAGAAGTGATCTTCGCTCACGGTCAGATGATGCGAATCGCCCGATTGGTCCCCGACACGGTGGTAGGTCAGTACGATCGCCGATCCGCGGAGCCAGGCTCGAGTCCGATGCCATCGTCGGCTGGCTGCCACCCGGATGGATGAGTGGGTTGTCACCGTGGCGCGGGGGAGTGGCGCAGGCATGTCGTCCATCCACGAGGTGTTGAGGTCACAGGGCCCCGGGAAGGGGCCGAGTCGTGCCTAAACGATAGCACGCGCGGGCAGCCTACCGAGGTGGATGCCGGTCGATTCATGTCCTCGCGCTCCTCTTTGCGACCGAGCGAGTCGATGCCGCGTCACGAGCTGTGCGTAGCGTCGTCATCGACAGCTTCAAGCCGCACTGCACGTCGTAGTACCGCAGGCCGAGAGGCCATGACCAGCCACCCGATAGCCACGCCCCACCACATCGTTGTGACGCGTGTGATCACCGTCGCTGCCGAGGCATCGCCTGGCTGCATACCCGCTGCAATGAGGATGCCTGCCATCGACGCCTCGGTAAGGCCGATTCCGCCGGGAAGGAACGTCAAGGCACCGGCCAGCGTCGAAACCGCGTAGATGGAGACCGCCGTCAGCAGGCTCACGCCATCGAATCCGAGCACGCTCAGGCATAGCGCGAACCCCAGACCCTCCAAGCCCCACGCGAGTAGAGACACCGGTACCGACCAGGCCAGCGTCCGCCAGCTCATCGCGAGCCGAATCGTTTCGGAAACAGTCTCTGCGGAGCAGTAATGCTCTCGCGCCCAGGTTTGACGTTTGACGATGCGCAATGCAAGCGAATGGAACCACCGAGAGCTGGCGATCATGGTGCCGATGAGTATCGCCAACAGCGCTGTCACCAGTGTCCATCGGTTTCCGTCGATAGCAGAAAGGCCGCCTAATGACAGGATGCACACCCCGATGAGGTCTGCGACCCTCTCGGCGAATACGAGCGCTACGCCTCGGGTCATGGGCATACCTCCGATGTCCCGAGCAAGCCAAGGCTTGAACGCCTCACCCACGCGTCCCGGCGTGAGTGCCATGGACTGTCCGGAAAGCTGGAGGTAGAGGGCATCACGCGTGCTGATCGGGTGGCCCACGACACGCATCAGCTGACCCCACCGCAGGCCGCGTGCGAGGTAGCCAAGCAACGCGAGCGTGAGCATGGTGAGCAGCGCTAGAGGAGGGAAGCCCTGAAGTGCCGCGATCATCGCCGGCGCATCTGTGAGGAGTGCCAAGACCGCTGACAGGAGCACCGTCGCAAGCGCGGCGAGTACGATGCCGCCGATGATTCGCTTGGACTTCATGTCGCTTCCTGACGCTAGTCGACGCGTTGTGAGCGCGAGATGGGCACGAGCTGAAGGCGACTGAGGATGTCAGAGCCAAGAACGATTATCGCATTATGTGACGCGCTGCACGTCGTCGTACCTGTACGGCTGCTACAATCGGCTTCCACAGAATTGATTGCCGAACGGAGATACCCGTGAAGTTCACCGGAACCGCCCATAAGTACGGGCGCGACATCGACACAGATGTAATCATCCCGGCTCGTTACCTCAACACGAGCGACCCTGCGGAGCTAGCCAAGCACTGCATGGAGGATCTTGATGCGGGCTTTGTGGGTAAGGTAGAGAATGGCGACATCTTGGTCGCGGATGAGAACTTCGGCTGCGGCTCATCGCGCGAGCATGCACCGATCTCGATCAAGGCGGCTGGTGTCGACGTGGTCATCGCGAAGAGTTTCGCGCGAATCTTCTACCGCAACGCGATCAACACGGGCCTTCCCATCATGGAGGCACCTGAGGCGGTCGACGGTATCAGCAACGGGGATAAGGTCACGGTCGACGCCGATGCCGGTGTCATCGTGAATGAGACCACCGGCAAGACCTATCAGGCCCAGCCGTTCCCGCCGTTTGTGAAAGACATCATCGAGAAGGGCGGCTTGATCGCCGCAGTCAAAGAGCGCGTGAACAGCTGATTCGATTACCGCTCTCGCTCTATGCTCGTTGGGGACGATGCTTCAAGGGAGACGATCACAAATGAGAACCACGCACATGACATTTCGTCCGAGGTTCATTTCGTTTCCAGCTGTTCTTCTTGCCGCCTGCCTGGTGGTACTGGCCTTGTCACCGGTTGCCTTCGCTGCGCCTGGCGTGACCTTCTCGGCGGCAAGTCCCGCATCGGGGGCCGTTACACTCAAAAAGCCATCGTGGCTTTCCGTTCGTGCCGACGCGAGCGCTCCAATCATCTCGGCAACAATGACGCTCAACGGGGTTCCCACACCGGTCAACATCGAGTATCCAGTCGGACATTTCTACTTCGATGAGGAGCAGGAGAGCCTGATCTGGGTGACAGACGACTTCAAGATCGTTCGGCTGATGGGCTACAACATCCAGAAACGCATCGTTGCCGGACTCAATACCGTCGCCGTGACTGTCACCAGCGGTACAGGAACATCCTCGTACTCGTGGAGTTTCAACTACGGCTCGGCCCCGCTCGTGAGCGCGGTCTATCCCAGTGATGGCGCGGTTCTGTCTTCCTCACCGGCGAGCATCTCGGCCGGTCTGACATCGCCCAATTCGACGTTCAGCTCGGCGATGCAGGTTGATGGGGTTACCGTCCCGACCGCGTACACGGCGGGCACCAAGACCTTCACGTACACGCCGGTGGCTCCGCTCGCAGCGGGTGCGCACACCGTTAAGATCACGGCGCAAGACCCACTCGGCGGTTCCGTCACGCGCACCTGGGGCTTCACAGTCCGGACTCCGATGTCTACCGGCACAGAGTGTGTCACCTGCCATTCGACCTACCCGGCAGCGCATCCGCTTTCCGGCTGCGCCGCGTGTCACACGCGCGCATACGCGGATCCGATAAGGCACGGCGGGCAGGTTCCAACCGCCGCAGGTTGCACCGGAGACGGGGTTATCAACCCCGCGTCGGCATGCCACTCACTCGATCACGGCGGCGAGATGGGGCGTGGATTCGATCCATTCGAGTGCGTCGACTGTCACAGCGTCACGTATCCCAATGTGCCCCGTCATACCGACGCTTCGATGACCGCTCTGCACGAGTCGACGTCGACCGGGTGTGGCCCATGTCATCTCACATCGCTCGTTGGCGAACATGCCAAGTACCCGTCGGCGGCTGAGTTCAAGTATCAGTGCGATGTGTGTCACGGAACGGCTGCTCGTCAGCAGGTAAAGGACTCGATCGCGGGGGGACTAACCGCATGCGGGTCATGCCATGATGCCGCTGACCATGACGCAACGCATGCTGTGACGCCCGCGCCCCCCTGCGGAGCAGCGGGATGTCACGTGGGGGCCACGCTTACGGTCATTCACTCAGCCCCCGGGTGCGATGGGTGTCACGCGTCATCGGTCCCCGCAGTAGCTGCCGCCATTGCCGGCAGTAACCGCGATTGCTCAGCTTGCCATGTCGGGGATCCGCATCCAGCTGCCGTTCACACGGCCGGTGGATCCTGCGTGGTCTCCGGGTGTCATGCGGCCAACGTGGCGACGTTGCACTCGGCCGGCCCGAACTGTGGAGCATGCCACGCTGCGGACAAGACCCCGAGTCTGGTCTGCACCACCTGCCACACGGGAGCACTCCACCTCACGGCGAACCACACATCGACGGAGACCTGCGATTCCTGCCACGCATCGCGGAATCTGGTGTCGATCCACGGAGATAACTGCGCCACCTGTCACCCGAACCCCGCAGCGGGCATAATTTGGAACGGCACGTGCAGCCAGTCCGGTTGCCACCCCACCTCGCACACTCGCTTCACCACACATCAGGGCGAGCACGACGATAACGGTCCGCTTTGCTGGGACTGTCACGACGTGTCGACCTCATGTACGGCATGTCACAGCGTGTACGACCGCACCCCACCAGTGACCACGGCTAGCGCACCATCCTCGTACGTCGGTACGGCGACGATCACTCTGTCGCGGACCGATGTGGGAGGCTCAGGTGTCAAGACGACGTACTACCAGCTTGACGGTGGCGCGCTCTCGACCGGAACGACGGTGGTCGTAGCACCACCTGTGAGCGGAACCGCCACGCATACCCTCGATTTCTGGTCCACCGACAACGGATACAACACCGAGACTCACAAGCGGAAGGTGTTCACGGTTCTGGCGCCGTAAGTGCTGCAGCATCGTTCGACTGATTTCTCGGCTCATGAAGGCGCCCCGGCAGCGGGGTGCCTTCTGCGTTGCCGCTGGCGCGAAGACCCTGTCGAGGATCCGCTCCCACTGAATCAGGTCGAGCGACGCATCCGCCCGTCCTGAGCCGAGGAATCACGTCGGTGCTTTCTGGTCGGTCGGATCACGGATTCGATCACGGAGACCCGTGGTATCCTGTGCGACATTCCGAGTGTGAATCCGGCAAGCGTGGAGGTCGCATGACTACCTACAACATCTGCCTACTCCCCGGTGACGGCATCGGCCCTGAGATCACCGCCGAGGCGGTCAAGGTACTTGGTGTCATCGGCAACAAACACGCCGTCACCTTCAGCTTCACTGAGGCACTCCTCGGCGGAGCAGCGATTGACGCGACTGGCACCGCGCTGCCGGAGGCGACGCTCGAGTGCGCTCACGCCGCCGATGCCGTGCTGCTCGCTGCGATTGGCGGGCCCAAGTGGGACACGACCGATCCGGCCAAACCGCGTCCCGAGCAGGGTCTTCTCGGCATCCGCAAGGAGCTGGGTCTTTTCGCAAACCTGCGGCCGGTCAAGATATTCGACGCGCTGCGTGATGCGTCGTCGCTCAAACCTGAGTTCCTCGAAGGCGTCGACATGCTCATCGTCCGTGAGCTGACCGGAGGCCTCTACTTTGGCGACCGCGCTCGCGAGACGGACGTGGAGGGTGCGGCGACCGGCGGTGGAGTCGGCATGCGCGCCTACGACACCATGGCCTACAGCGAGTACGAGATCGAGCGCATCGCCCGCATCGCATTCGAGGCCGCCCGCACACGCGGCAACATGGTCCATAGCGTCGACAAGGCCAACGTGCTCGAGTCGAGCCGTCTGTGGCGCGAGGTCGTCCACCGGCTTCACGCCGCCGAGTACTCCGACGTTGCCCTCATCGACCAGCTGGTCGACAACTCGGCGATGCAGCTCATTCGCACGCCCGGTCAGTTTGACGTCATGGTCACCGAGAACATGTTCGGCGACATCCTCTCGGACGAAGCCTCGATGCTTACCGGGTCGCTCGGCATGCTGGCCAGTGCGAGCCTGGGCGACGGCACGGCGCTCTACGAGCCCAGCCACGGCTCCGCACCCGACATCGCCGGCCAGGGGATTGCCAATCCGCTGGCGATGCTGCTTTCAGTCGAGCTGATGCTGCGCTACAGCTTCGCGATGCACGACGCCGCCGATGAACTCGCCGCAGCGATCGAGAGCGTGCTTGCCGATGGATGGCGCACGCGAGACATCGCCAGCTCCGCCACCCCCGCCGAGATGATCGTCGGCACGGTCGCGATGGGCGATCTGGTTGCGGGACGCCTCGGCTGAAATGGATCGGACGCACCACGCGTCTGACTATGCGAACTGATTGGGGTTGTGCCGCAGATGCGGACCGCAGTGCTGATTCCCTGCTACAACGAGGCCGCTACGATCGAATCGGTGGTGCGGGAGTTTCGTACTCTCGATCCTTTGGCGACCGTCTACGTGTTCGACAACAATTCGAGTGATGACACGGCCGAGATCGCCGCTGCCGCCGGGGCGGTTGTTCGTGCCGAGACTCGGCAGGGCAAAGGCTGGGTCGTTCGCAGCATGTTCCGTGAGATCGATGCGGACTGCTACATCATGGTCGATGGTGACGCGACCTACTCGGCTCGCGACGCCTTGGAGATGAGGCCGCTGATCGAGTCCGGACGTGCGGACATGGTGGTAGGCGATCGCTCGGGAGTCTATGACTCCACCAACACCCGGCGCTTCCATGGCATCGGAAACAGAATGGTTCGTGTCATGGTGAACCTCATCTTCGGCAGCTCGTTGAATGACATCATGAGTGGCTCCCGTTGCATGAGCAGACGTTTCGTCAAGACGATCCCGGTCACGTGCGCCGGCTTCGAGATCGAGACCGAGATGACGGTGCATGCGCTGGACAAAGGCTTCGCCATCACGGAAGTGCCAATCTCGTATGTGGAGCGAGCGCCTGGAAACGAGTCGAAGCTCAGCACCTTCTCAGACGGCTCGCGAATCATCCGGTCGATTCTGCGACTCTGCAGAGACTACCGTCCGCTTCTGTTCTTCGGTTCGATCTCCGGGTTGCTGATGGTTGCTGCGATCCTGATGTTCCTGGCACCTCTCGCCGAATACCTTCGATTCGGGTTCGTCTACAAGGTGCCCACGCTGGTCGTGGCGATCGCGCTTGGAATAGTCTCACTGCTCTCGCTGGCGTGTGGGGTTTTGCTTGATTCGATCAGGAGCCACTCCCGAAGCTCTTACGAGTTCGTACTACTCGAGTACGCAGAGCGCGCCGCCGACAGAAGCGACCATGAACGCGCGCGCTGAGCCGTCGACGCGGATAGTGCGCGCGAGGATTGCTCTACGGAGTGTCATCAGTTCCGAGCATTCCATCTGGTGGGTGCTGTCCCTCGCTGCCGTGATTCGCATCGCAGCTCTTCTCGACTCCGGGATTCTCTACGACGGTGGTGGTTTCATCGACGTGGTCCGTTTCACCGAGTCTGCCCGGGTAATGGCCGAGACGGGTCGCTTCAGTTTCGCCGGGGTGAGCTCGTCGGCATACCAGATGCCGGGCTGGCCGGCGTTCCTCTCGGTGTTCTCGGCAGTCACCGACTCCGTGTTCGCCGAACAGCTGCTGGTCAAGACATCACTCATCCTGATGTCGCTGGGTTCGATCTACCTCGTGTACCGGTTGGGACGGCGAGTCGGAGGGACGGCGACCGGGCTCATCGCCTCGTTTGCGCTCACCGTGTCTATGCCGCAGATATACACCGGGACCCTCCCGTTGAGCGAGAACCCATTCATGCTGCTGTTGCTGCTGATGACATATCAGCTGATCAGACTCGCTGACGAGCCGAGTTGGGCGACATTCGGGTGGCTGCTCGCCGTGTTCCTGCTGGCGACGTACGTGCGACAGACAGCACTCGGATTTCTGGCTCCCGCGCTGATCTATCTGTTTGTGCGCCGGTACGAGTGGCGCCTGATGTGGAGACAGATGATAGTGGTCATACTCGTGCTCGTGGTCGCGCTCTCACCGTGGTGGGTGCGCAACTACCGGGTCTTCGACCGGTTCGTTCCGTTCACCTCGTTTGGCGGCGCGCCCTTCTTCGAGGGCACGTTCCAGCGATTCGAGCCGTACGGGACGGGCTCGTTCGATGCGATGGATGTCGTGCTTGAGACGGCGGGGCCTTCCGAGCCAGACAGGAGTCGTGCTCTCGTCGTGGCGGGTCGCGAACGGCTCGCCGATCGATGGAGCGAGGATCCTGGCGGGGTGCTGGTGACGTACGCGGTCATGAAGCCCGCGGCAGCGTGGCTCATGCCGTTTTACTGGGACAAGGTGTTCCGCATATCCGGATACTGGGTGCTCCGGATCCATGCCTCAGCGATGATGCTGGGACTTGGGTTACTGATCGCCTTGAGCATCCGGTCGAAATCCAGGCACGAGTTCCTGTTGTTTCTATGCAACGTTGCGATCATTACCGTGGGTGCGGGCTACTATCTCGGGCTCTCGCGCTACGTCTATCCGTACGTCCCGTTCGTGCTGATCGCGTGTGCCCACCCAGTCGCATTGCTCGTGAAGCGCTGGGTGACGGACCCTTCCGAATCAGCGTGATTCCAAGGGCACCGCGACCCCAGGATCGACTACGTCTATCCGAATCGTCTGGACGAACAACGCCGGCGTGAATCGGGCCCATGCACCGCGTCGGCCGGGTCCTCACGTCTCAGGTGACAGAACCTTATCGAATCTGTACAGTTCGGGGTGCTGCTCTGGGGGTAGCCGATTCGATGACACTAGGGGGGGTCTCTTGACCCGAAATCAAGCTTGGTTCAAGCGACCGCACCATCTCGTTGTCTGGTTCACGCTCTCGCTCATACTATTCGGTTCCGTGAGCTCCGCGTCTGCCGCCGGCTCCGCGGTCTTCTCGGCACCAAAGCCCGCGGTTGGATCTGCGTCCCTGACCAGGCCCTCGTGGATCGCGGTCACCGCTGATGACTCGCTGCCGATCTTCTCAGCGACCATGACCATAAACGGCATGCCGGCCCCGGTCTGCATCGACCGTCCCATCGGTCACTTCGCCTACGACGAGGAGCAGGAGACCGACGTCTGGGTCACTGACGACTTCACCGTCGCCCGGCTCATGAGCTACTCTCCGGGCAACCGCGTGGTCCCGGGGGTCAACACCGTCATCGCGACGGTCACGAGTGCCGGTGGCGTGTCGACCTATACGTGGACGTTCAACTTCGGCACCGCCACTACCGTAAGCTCGGTCTCGCCGGCGTCCGGTGCGGTCCTGCCCGGTTCGCCTGTGACGATCAGCGCGGGACTCACGTCACCTTCCACGTCGTTCACCTCGACCATGACCGTCGACGGTGCGGTCGTCTCAAAGACCTACTCAAGCGCCACCAAGACCTTCACGCACACGCCGGTGAGCCCTCTTGTGCCCGGCGTCCATACCGCAGTGTTCACCGCCCGCGACGCCAACGGCGGCACCGCCACGAAGACGTGGAGCTTCAGGGTCTCGCCGCCCATGTCGAGCGCCTGGGACTGCACCTCGTGTCACTCGTCGTACCCTGCCGCACACCCGATCTCAGGCTGCGAGAGCTGTCACGATCACGGCTACACGGTCCCCGGCGGCACTCACGGCAACCGGACTCCCACGGCCGCGGGCTGCGCAGGTGACGGGGCGCAGCAGGCCAGCGCGTGCCACCGTCTCGACCACTCCAACGACACCCAATACGGCATCTGGGGCTCCGGACCGTTCACGTGCCCCGACTGCCATTCAGCCGCGAACCCAGCGGTCCCGCAGCACAACGATGCGGTCACGACTGCGAAGCATGTCAGCGCGACAACCGACTGTGAGCCATGCCACGTGACGTCGCTGATCGATGAGCATGCCAAGTACCCGATAGCCTCCTCCGTGAAGCACCAGTGTGACCTGTGCCACGGCACAGGTGCACGGCAGACCGTCAAAGACGCGATCGCCGCCGGCGTGAGTGCGTGCGATGCGTGCCACGGCGCGTCCCCGCACGGCGACATGCAGGTAATACACCAGTCGAACGCTCAGACAGGGACCGTGCCCGTACACACAGGACGCACATTCAAGGCGGACTGCACGACGTGCCACAGCCTGAGCCTCCAGGTGCTTCACAAGAACGACTGTTACATGTGTCACAGGAGTCCCGATAGCCGAGTGAAGTCCGCGGTCGCGTCGTGGAACGGGACCTGCATCGCGTGTCATGCCTCGTACCACCCAGAGGCGCAGTCGGCTCACTCTGCGCTCTACAACTTCAACAGCGGCCTGTGCAACAAGGAATGCCACGGCAATCCGTCTTCCCCGGACAGCAACAACTGGAGGATGGTCGAAGGCTGCATCAAGTGCCACCCGTCCTCGATCGGTCCGGACGCAGCGCAGCCGCCATTCTGGACGACGGCCGGAGGCCCGAAGCTCCACCAGCGCTACAGGAAAGTCATCTCGGGAGGAAGCTGGCCGAACTTCTCCCGTCCGGACCAGCCCTACATCGTGCCCAGTGGCGTCACCACCATCTCGGTCGACATGTACGGCGCCGCTGGATCTCATGGCGGCATGCCGCCGCTCGAGGCGCCAGGCGGCCTTGGTGGGCGCGTTCAGGCCGAGCTCCCGGTGACACCCGGGGAGACACTCTCGGTCCGCGTCGGCGAACCCGCCAATCGACCGCACTCCTCGTGGAGCTGGTCGGCAATATGGCCGGGGTGGCCCAACGGCGGGAACGGGCAGGGCGCATCCGCCTCGCCATATACAGACGGTACGAACGGCGCAGGTAGCGGAGGCGGCTCGACTCGACTGTTCTCGGGATCCCAGACATTGATTGAGGCCGGCGGCGGTGGTGGTGGCGGCGGCGGTGGCGCCGCAGGTACACCCGGGGTGCCTGGTGGCGCCCCTGCGATCGGGGCAGGCGGAAACCAGACAGGTGGCACTGGTTTCTACTCGATTCCCTACGGAGGAGGAGGAGGCGGCGGCTGGAATGCCGGCATCGGCGGCGCTGCGGGCAAGGGCGGCGGGGGCGGGACAAGCTACGCTGCGACGAGTATCGCGATCTTCACCCAAGGCGCGCTCATGCCCGTCGGGAAGTACGACTATCCCGTGGACATCTTCTGGGCCGACGTACTCACTCCGAGCACCACGTCGGACGCGATGGACTCCTACATCGGTGACGCCACCATCGCGCTCACGGCCACAGACGAGGGCGGTTCGAACCTCGCGTTCACAAGGTACCGATTGGACAAGGGTCTGGAGTACACCGGGACGAGCGTCACCGTCCCCGCTGGCGCCTTGCCGACCAGCCACACCCTGACCTTTTACTCGGTCGACAATGCCGGTAACGTCGAAGATCTCCGCAAGGTGACATTCACGGTCGAGTAGTCGCGACGAGTGTGTGGTTCTGCAGTTTGCTTGTGCGTGATCACTCAGAAGGCCTCACCGAACTCGGGTGGGGCCTTCTTGCATCCCCAACGGTCGCTGCGGGCGTCCTCGTGCGGCTCGGCGCGGTCGGGTACACTGGTACGCTACATATGACGCATACGGACGAGGGGGAGCGACGATGGCATTGCCCAAGGTCGATAAGATCTGGATGGATGGCGAGCTGGTCGACTGGGACAAGGCTCAGGTCCACGTACTCACCCACGCGCTGCACTACGGCTCCGGCGTATTCGAGGGAATCCGCTGCTACGAGACGGCCGACGGTCCCGCAGTGTTCCGTCTAACGGAGCATATGGAGCGCTTCGAGCGCAGTGCCAAGATGCTGTTCATGGACCTCGGCTACACCGTCGATGAGCTGGTGACTGCGGTCAAGGACACCATACGCGTCAACAAACTGCAGTCGTGCTACATCCGCCCGCTCGCGTTTCGCGGTTATGGCGTCATGGGGCTCGATCCGATTCCTGCACCCGTGCAGGTCATCATCGCGTGCTGGCCGTGGGAGAACTTCCACGGTGCCGACGCGGTTCGCGAGGGCGTCGATGTGGGCATCAGCTCCTGGCGTCAGCGCGGTATCAACTCGCTGCCGCCCGCGATCAAGGCGACCGGCAACTACCTCAACTCATCGTTGGCGCGCATCGAAGCCAACCAGCACGGCTACCATGAGGCGATTCTCCTCAACGAGCAGGGTCTCGTGACCGAGGGAACCGGCGAGAACCTGTTCATCGTTCGCGGCGGCGAGATCTTCACCCCGCCGGTCTCCGATGGCCTGCTCGAAGGCATCACGCGCGATTCGGTCATGCAGATCGCCATCGGCCTGGGCTACGACATCCTCGAGGACTCGCTGGTGCGCACCGACCTCTACACCGCCGACGAGGTCTTCATGACCGGCTCGGCTGCAGAGCTCGTTCCGGTCCGCTCGGTGGACCACCGTGTCATCGGCCCGGCGGGTCCCATCACGCTCGCCATTCAAGAGACGTACTTCAAAGCCGTCAGGGGCGAGCTGCCCGAGTACGAGGAGTGGCTGGAGCGCGTCTAGCAGAGTGAGGTAGCGGGTTTGGACATCTCACGCGGCTTGAGCGTGCTGGCGCCCTACGCGCTCGCCGCGGCCGGAACCCTTGCGCTGTGCGCGGTGTTGGCCACGCTGTTCCGTCGGCGCATCGGAACGTGGTTTTCCGATGTCTCTGCCGAGCAGAACCCGTGGGATGGCGCATCGCGGGCCGGACTACTGCTGGCGCTCACGCTGGTGTGGTGGCTGGGCTCGATCGAGTTGATTGCTTCTGTTGGACTGGTGGTCGGCGTGTCTGTCGGTGCATGGTGCGTGGCGATCGCCTCGGTCTTGGCTGTGGTCTTCCACTGGTTTGCCGTGCGTTCGTTCGTTTCCTCGCGCCACGTGCTGACGTTCGGCCTATTGACCGGCTGTGTTGCGGGAATCGTCGTGAGCGCACTCCTTCTGTCCGGTGCGTTCTTCGACGTGTCATGGGATGGAAACACCGCGCACCAGGTTGCAGTCGCGGAACTCGAGAGCGGCTGGAATCCGATATACCAGCCAGTCGTCGAGAGAGCGCGAATCGATCAGTGGCTCGCCACAGAGAGTTTCCCCAAGGGGACGTGGATCCGCGGCGCGGTGATTTTCCGGCTCGCCGGAGTCATGGAACAGGCGAAGGCATCGGGTCTCGTGCTCGCCGCGACGGTGTGGTTCGCTTGGGTCGCGTTGCTTCTCGCGATCGCCGGGCAACGGCACCGAAGCGCGCTTGTGCTCGCCATAGTGATGGCCGTCAATCCGGTGGTGCTGGCTCAGGCGTTCACCTTCATGGTCGATGGGCAGGTCGCCTCGTTGTTCGCGCTGTCGCTCGCACTCAGTGGGCTGCTGTTCACACGGCTTGCCCGATGGCCCGTAGCGGCGGCGCTCGGAATCACGCTGATGATGCTCGCGACGGCGAAGTTCACCGGGCTTGTCTACGCTGTCGCGCTGGCGCTTGGAATCGCGGTCGCTGTGATGATGGTGAAGCCGTGCATGCAGCGACGGATCGTGGCAGTGTGGGTGTGCGGCGGACTGATCGCGGCGGTCGGTCTCGTCGGCTTCAATCCCTACGCTCAGAATATGCTTCAGGGTCGTTCCATCTTCTACCCCCTCGTGGGCTCGGGGACGGTCGACATCATGACCAACAACTCACCAGGCGACTTCGTGGGGACGAATCGGTTCGAGCGACTGTTTCGCTCGCTGTTCTCTCGGGCCGATCACCAGCGGGGCAGTTCGCCTCAGGCGGTGGTCACGCAGCTCAAGATTCCGTTCACGGTCCACCAAAGCGAGATTCGGCCCTATCTGGCTCCTGAAACGCGAATAGCCGGATTCGGTCCACTTTTCGGCGGCATACTCGTCCTGTCACTGGTCGGTGTTGTACTTCTCCTCACATCCGAGCGCTCACGTCGCGACCGTGTCGTGCTGGGCATGTTGTACGCCCAAGTCGTCATCGTCTCTACGGTGCTCGTTAACCCCGAAGGCTGGTGGGCGCGATATGCCCCGCAACTTTGGCTCGTACCGGTACTCACGGTCGCCGCACTCTTGCTGCGCGGCGTCGGGTGCAGGTCGCAGTTTCTCGGCTGGACGATGTTCGGTCTTCTGCTCGTGAACGCTGTCTTCGTCGGAACCATAGGTTTCGCGAACACCGTCAATGCTCGCATGGAGATCGGTGCGGTGCTGGACCGTGTGGCCGCGTCGCCCGGGGTGGCGTTGTTGCAGCAACAGCAGTTTGAGACGACGTGGGCCAAGCTCGAAGCCAGAGGCATCACGTACCGGATCGTGTCCGATGAGACCACGCTTGTCGGCGGTGTGGTGATCCCGTACACGACGGGAATCGTTTCGACGCCGCGATAGCATGTGGTTCGTGCGCAGTGGGCCGCTAGGTGCGTGCGCTAGACTGTATGCAAGGACCATCTCGATGCGCCGAGGAGAACCCGTGATCACCCTCTACGACACCACGTTGCGCGACGGCACCCAGCGCGAAGGGTTGTCGCTCTCCGTCCAGGACAAGCTGCGTATCGCGGCGAAGCTCGACCTGCTCGGCGTGCACTACATCGAGGGCGGATTCCCGGGGAGCAACCCCAAAGACATCGAGTTCTTCGAGCGCGCGCGTGAGCTGAAACTGGAGCAGGCCGTCATCTCGGCGTTCGGCTCGACACGCCGCAAGGACACCACCGCCGAGACCGATCCTGGCCTCGCCGCGTTGCTTGACACCGGCTGCAAGGCGCTCTGCATCGTCGGCAAGGCGTGGGACCTGCAGGTCACCGAGGCGCTCCACTGCGAGCTGGCCGAGAACCTCGCGATGGTCCGCGAGAGCGTCGCGTACCTCAAGGCCGCCGGACGCACCGTCTTCCTCGACGCCGAGCACTTCTTCGACGGCTACGTCGCCAATCCCGAGTACGCCACCGAGGTCTGCATCGCTGCTGCCGAGGCCGGCGCCGACGGCGTCATCCTCTGCGACACCAACGGCGGCATGTTGCCGGGCGACATCGCACGCATCGTCGGCGAGATCGCCCCGCGCGTCTCGGCGCCGCTCGGCATCCACACGCACAACGACTCCGGCTGCGCGATCGCGAACTCGCTCGTGGCGGTGGAAGCCGGCTGCAGCCATGTGCAGGGCACCATGAACGGCTACGGTGAGCGGGCCGGCAACGCGGACCTCTCGGCGATCATTCCGGCGCTGGTGCTCAAGATGAACGACGACTGCGTCAGCCGTGAACAGCTGAGCCTGCTGACCGAGGTCAGTCATTTTGTTGCTGAGACCGTGAACCTCGCACCCGTCGCGCAGCAGCCGTATGTGGGCGCGAGCGCGTTCGCGCACAAGGGCGGGTTGCACGCGAGCGCGACCGGGCGACTCGCAGGCGCCTATGAGCATATCGAACCCGCGAGTGTCGGCAACGCCGCCCGCGTCGTGGTCAGCGAACTCGCCGGCCGCGCGTCGCTCACCATGAAGGCCGCCGAACTCGGTATCGACCTTTCCGGCGAGCAGGCCGCCACAGTGCTCGACGACATCAAGGACCTCGAGTATCAAGGCTACAGCTTCGAGGCCGCCGACGCGTCCCTCTCGGTTATGCTCCAGAAGCGCCTCGGCACCTTCGAGCCGGCGTTCCGACTGGAGTCCTTCCGCGTCATCGCCGAGAAGCGCGAGGACGGCCGCGTCATGACCGAGGCCACCATCAAGATCCACGCGAGCGGTCACCGCTTCATCGCGACCGCCGAGGGCAACGGCCCCGTCAACGCGCTAGACAAGGCGCTGCGCATCGCGATCGGCCGCTTCTACCCGCAGCTCGCCGCAATCACGCTCGACGACTACAAGGTCCGCGTCCTGGAGGACAAGAAGGGGACCGACGCCGTCACGCGCGTCCTCATCGAGACCAAGGACGCCGAGACCAGCTGGGGCACCGTGGGCGTCTCGGAGAACATCATCGAAGCGTCGTGGGAAGCACTCGTCGACGCCATCGAATACGGCCTTGCGCGCAACCCGCAGCAGGAAAGCCCCGACTCGCATGGAAAGTAGCAGCGAGATCGACTCGCTTGGTCGCATCAGGGGGCAAGGCATGCGTGTCGTGCGGATCATGCACGAGGGCGATTGCCGCTACGGACTGGCCGACGAAACCACCATCACCCTCATCAGTGACGAACCGTTCGCGGCTTGGGAGCCGGAAGGGGTCGTCCCACTTGTGACGGCGCATCTGCTCTCGCCGGTCGTCCCCACCAAGGTCGTCTGCGTGGGACTCAACTACAAGAACCACATCGCCGAGATGGGCCACGACACCCCGGTCGAGCCCGTCATCTTCGTGAAGCCGTCCACCGCCGTCATCGGCCCCATGACTCCGATTCCGCTGCCCGAGGGCGTTGGTCGCGTCGATTACGAGGGCGAGCTGGGTGTGGTCATCGGCCGACGCACACATCGCGTAAGTCCGAACCAGGCCGCCGAGAACGTGCTCGGCTTCATCTGCGGCAACGACGTGACCGCGCGCGACCTGCAGAAGCGCGACGGTCAGTGGACGCGAGCCAAGGGATTCGACGGCTTCTGTCCGCTGGGTCCGTGGGTCGCCACCGACGTCGACCCACTCGACCTCGAGCTGCGCACTACGGTCAACGGCGAGGTGCGCCAGCAGGTGCGCACCTCCGACATGCTCTTCGACCCCTACACACTGGTGAGCTTTATCAGCCAGGTGATGACGCTCGTTCCCGGTGACGTGGTTCTCACAGGGACGCCGGGCGGGATCGGTGAGATCCACGACGGTGACGTCGTCGAGGTGTTCATCGAGGGTGTTGGCACGTTGCGCAACCCCGTCGAGAACGCCAACGGCACCGCAGCTGAAGGCCTCTAGCGCGCGATGCACAGAAACCGAAATCTCGCCTTCGTTGTCGCCGCGCGCTTCGTCTCACGCATCGGCGGCAGCGCCGCGTTCTTCATCGGCACGTGGGGAATGGCCGCTTACACCTTCAACGCGAGCGCAGCGACGCTCGCCTGGGTCATGGCCGGCAACAGCGTCGCCGCGATCATCGGGTCGATGGTGGCCGGCGTGCTCATCGACCGTCACGGGCCGCGCAAAGTACTCATCGGCGCCGAGATCCTGACGGTTCCCACGTGCATCGCGCTGGTGTTCGCGCCGACGTTCGCGGTGTTCGTGCCGCTGGCGTGGCTCCTCGGACTGGTGGGAACCCCGACGTTCACCGCGGGCTCGGCGTTCGCGCCCTACCTTGTCGACGGACCGGAAGAGCTCCAGCGAGCCAACTCATTCATCGAGGGCGCAGGTTCGTTCGCTTTCGTGCTCGGACCGGCGGTCGGTGCGGCCGTTGCGAGCCAATGGGGGCCGCGCTCGGTGTTCATCGCGATGGTGGTGGCGTCGGTGATCGCCGCAGTGTTGATCTGGTTCGTGCACATTGAGGTCGCCTCCAAGCCCGCCGAGGATCACCATGCGCTCCAAGAGTTCAAAGATGGCTTGAAAATGAGCTACTCGACCCCGTCATTGCGCTACTTCATCCTCACGGGCACCGCGATCTGGTTCGGTTTCGGGGCGTTCTCGGCGCTCGAGCCGCTCTTCTATCGCGATGTGGTCGGGGTGGGCGTGGAGTGGATCGGGTGGATGAACTCGGCGTTCGGCGTGGGGCTGGTGACGGGCTCGCTGCTGCTGCCCAAGCTGCCCGCAAGGATTCGCTCCGCCCGGGGGCTGGCGGTCATGGCCGCTCTGACGGGGGCGGGCGCGATCTTCTACGTCGGGTCGACCGATCTGAGGCTCATCGCTATCGGCGCGGTCGCCTGGGGTCTGGTGATCGGTGCCACCGAACCACTGCTCAGGACGCTGCTCCACGTCGCCTCGCCGCACGAGTACGTCGGCCGAATCGTCGGCACCGCGCAGTACCATCGCAATGCCGGCGAACTTGTCCCGCTGGCGATTGCTCCGACGCTCGCGGTCATGTTCGGGGTGCAGCCCACGCTGATCGCAGGCGGCGTGCTCGTGTCGGTCATCGCGCTTGCGTCGCTCCCGATTGCCGCACGCGTGGATCGCTCGATCACCGCCGAGAAGTTGCGGACTGCCGAGATACAGCGTCTGGAGCCGAGCGTGGGGCTTGGCGACGAGCTGCTGTAGGGCGTGAGCGAGGGCGGGCGTAGACCTTCGCGAACTGTCCTCGGAAACCTGTCCGGCGGGGCCGGATAGGTTTCCTGCGGGAGGTTCGCTGCGGCCCACGCCCGCCCTCGCTCACGCGTGCACCCGACTCGGGCGACCTCACGAGCACCCTCCCAAGGCTGTGCCTCGGCAGGGGCGAGAGGCCTGGGGAGAGAAACCCGCTGGCTTGGTATTGCGCGAACCGAGAGCGCGCGGGCACGTGGAGCGGGGCGGGCCGCAGCGAACCTCCCGCAGGCTGGCGTCGGCTCCGCCGATGCCAGCCGAGGACAGTTCGCGAAGCCCCACCCCGCTCCACGTGCACCGACGCACCTCCGCTCGTCATGAGGGGCCCGCCGTTCGGCCCATCCGCACCCCATCATGTCGTCCCTGCGTGCTATCCTGACCACGCTATCTAGTGGTTCACGCCTTCTTCCGGGGGAGACCTTCACGTATGCCTGATGCCCGCGTCCGCACGCCCGAAGTCGACGAGCTTCTCGCCGCATTTCTCTCCCTCGAGACCGCCGACGAGGCCTTCGCGCTCCTTCAGGATCTGTGCACGATCCGTGAGATCCACGACATGGCCCAGCGACTCCACGTGGCCAAGCTTCTGGCCGCCGGCGAGCACTACTCGGCGATCCAGGAACTCACCGGCGCCTCGGCGACGACGATCTCTCGCGTGAGCAAGGCGTTCAAGTACGGCGCCGACGGCTACACCGCGATTCTCGGCCGCCTTGATGGTCTCGACTCGGCCGAGTAGGCGACCGGTCGATGTCGTTCGTCCACATCCACACGCACACGGAATACTCGCTCCTCGACGGTGCTGCCCGCGTGAAAGCGCTGGTCAAGCAGGCCGTCGAGTACGAAATGCCCGCACTCGCCATCACCGACCATGGGTATATGTACGGCGCCGTTGATTTCTACAAGGCGTGTGCAGACCCCAAGGTCGGAGCCGGTCGCGTCAAGCCGATCATAGGCTGCGAGGTCTACTTCACGCCCGATTCGCGTACCAAACGCGACGGCAAGCCCAACCTGTTCCACCTGCTGCTTCTGGCCAAGAACAACGAGGGCTACCGCAACCTGATGGCGCTCGTCAGCGACGCCGCGGTGAAGGGCTTCTACTACAAGCCTCAGGTAGACCTTGAGTTGCTTGAACGTTACGCCGAGGGGCTCATCGGCACGTCGGCGTGCATGAGCGGCATCGTCTCGAAGTCCTTCGAGCGCAATCAACCCGATGAGGCCCGCGCATGGGCGGAGAAGTACAAGGGCATCTTCGCACCCGGTGACTTCTACCTCGAGATCCAGGAGCAGGGGATCGTCACCAACCAGGGTGTCAGCCAGACGCAGCTCAACAAGCAGATCGCAGGCTTGGCACGCGAGTTGTCGCTGCCGCTCGTTGCAACAAACGACATCCACTACCTCACTCGCGAGGACGCCAAGACGCAGGACATGCTGCTGTGCATCGGAACGGGTTCGACTGTCGACCAGCCCGGCCGCATGAAGTTCTCCTGCGACGAGTTCTACATGAAGTCGCACGAGGAGATGCTCGCCTCGATCGGCAACCAGTACCCCGAGGCGATCGCCAACACGCTCGCCATCGCCGAGAAGTGCGACGTCGAGATCGAGACCGGCAGAATCATCCTCCCGGTGTTCGAGGTGCCGGAAGAGCACTCGATGGACAGCTTTCTTCGCGAGCAGTGCATCAAGGGGCTCAAGATCCGCTACGGTGACCCTATCCCTGAGGAGGTCGTCGGCCGCCTCGATCACGAGCTCTCTATCGTCGTGCCCAAGGGCATCTCGGCGTACTTCCTCATCGTGCAGGACTTCACGCAGTGGGCGAAGGACCAGGGCATCGGCGTCGGTCCGGGACGAGGCTCGGCAGCCGGCTCAATCATCGCGTACTCGCTGGGCATCACCAACCTCGATCCCATCGAGAACGGCCTGCTCTTCGAGCGCTTCCTCGATCCCGAGCGCACGGAGATGCCCGATATCGACATGGACTTCGACGATGAACGTCGCCAGGAGGTCATCGAGTACGTCCGCGACAAGTACGGCGCCGACAAGGTCGCCCAGATTGTCACGTTCGGCAAGATGAAAGCACGCGCGGCCCTGCGCGATGCCGGCAGAGTACTGGGCTACCCGTACGGCGTGCCGGACAAAATCTCGAAGATGATCGTCGACGACCTCAAAGCGACCATCGATTCTTCGCTCCTGCAGAACGCCGAGTTCGGCGTCGACTACAAGCAGAACCCCGACACCGCGCGCATCGTGGACGCGGCCCGCTCGCTCGAAGGCATCGTGCGCGGCGAGGGCGTGCACGCGGCCGGCGTCGTCATCTGCCGTGACCCGCTGCACTTCTACGTGCCGGTCAAGTACGACACCAAGGGCGGCGCGGTCATCACGCAGTACGACGGCCCGACCGTAGCAGACATAGGCCTGCTCAAGATGGACTTCCTCGGCCTGCGTACACTCACCGTCATCGCCGACGCCGTCACCAACGTCGCCGAGAACTGCGGAGTCAGACTCGTCCCCGACGAGTTCCCGATCGACGACCCTGAGACGTTCGCCCTGCTTCAGCGCGCGGACACCGTCGGCGTGTTCCAAGTCGAATCGGCCGGCATGCGCCAGCTGCTGAGAGACCTCAATCCGACGTCGTTCGGCGACATCGTCGCAGTGCTCGCACTCTATCGTCCGGGCCCCCTCGGCTCAGGCATGGTGAAGGACTTCGTCGAGCGTAAGCACGGCCGGCGCGAGGTCACCTACTACGACGAGCGCCTGAAGTCGATCCTCGAAGAGACGTACGGCACCGTGGTCTACCAGGAGCAGGTCATGCGCCTGTCGATGACGATGAGCGGGTTCTCGGCGGCAAAGGCAGGCAAGCTGCGCAAGGCGATGGGAAAGAAGCAACTCGACGCGCTGGAGCCGCTCAAGGAGGACTGGGTCAACGGCGCCGCCGAGAACGGCTACGACCCCAAGATCGCCGAGAAGATGTGGGCCGACATCCTGCCCTTCGCCGAGTACGCGTTCAACAAGAGCCACTCGGCGGCCTACGGGCTCATCACGATGCAGACGGCGTATCTCAAGGCACACTACCCGCTCGAGTACATGGCCGCCGTGCTCACGAGCTACACCGGCAAGACCGAGTCGATCGTTCGCTACGTCTCGGAGTGCAACCGCGCCGGCTACACCGTGTTGCCGCCAGACGTGAACTCGTCGCGCCGCCACTTCACGCCGGTCACGGGCGAGGGTATCCGCTTCGGGCTCGCAGGCATCCGCGGCGTCGGCGCGGCCGTGGTCGACACGATCCTCGTCGCGCGTGACGCAGGCGGGCCGTTCACGTCGCTGCAGGACTTCTGCAACCGCGTGGACATGAAGCAGGCCAACAAGAAGACGCTCGAGGCGCTCATCAAGGCGGGCGCATTCGATTCGACTGGCTACACACGCAAGCACCTCATGGGCATGATGGAGTCGTGCGTCGATTCGGCCTCCAAGAAGCAGAAGGACGTCGACTCCGGTCAGGTCTCGATGTTCGACATGTTCGCCGCCGAGGACTCCGGATTCGCCGAGTACATCCCGGACGCCAACGACGACGAGTGGGACAAGCCCATGCGGCTTGCGTTCGAGAAGGAGATGCTGGGCATCTACGTCTCGGGCCACCCCCTCAGGGAGATCGCCGAGGAGATCCGCCGCGCAGGCGACTACTCGCTCGGTGCACTCGACGAGGTGCCGGACGGCACGAACGGCTGGTTCGCGGGTCTGCTCGCGTCTGTGTCGCTGAAGCCGACCAAGAAGGGCGCGATGATGGCGATCGCGAACCTGGAGGACCTCGATGGCAGCATCGAGGCGGTGCTGTTCCCGCAGACGCTGGACCGCTTTCGCGACATCGTCGTCGAGGATGCTGTCGTGCGCATGCGCGCCAAGCTCGAGGACTCGGACCGCGGCCGCAAGCTCATCGTCGCCGAGGTGGAGCGCTTCGATGGCTCGCTCTTCGCGCCGCCGCCCCGTCGCGTGATCGTGAGCACCGACAGCGGGGCACTCGTGAACGGTCGGCACAAGCGGCTGCTCGAGATCATCGCCCAATACCCGGGCACGGATATCGCCGTGTTGTGTGTGACCGATGAGGAGACGGGTAAGACATTCGAGGCGGCGTTGCCGGGAACGATCAACGCCGACTCCAACGGACTGCACGCGGAACTGATCATGCTGTTCGGGGCCGAGTCGATCCGACAGGAGCCGGAGCCCAAGCCAGCGGAGCGTCGGTGGCGGGGCGGGGCTCGGGGCTGAGCGACGGCTCGGAGCCCGCTGCATGGGCGTGGGAGAGTGCGGCTCGGTCGACGTTGCACTTTAGCACTCTACTGTGGTAGAGTGACCGAGCTTCACCGGTACGGCGTGCGGCTGTGACCGGCACACACGAACTCTTTGGGGGTCATCTCCATCATGCGTCCTGTAACAGCGAGAGGGTTTCGCGATGTATTACCCGCCGAGGCAGCCGAGCGGCTCGCGCTCACCACGCGCATCGGTGAATCGTTCTCGGCGTGGGGCTACGGCCTGGTCGAGACGCCGGTCGTCGAGCGCCTCGATACGCTCGAGTCCGCCGTGGGTCCCATGGAAGGCTCCGCATTCAGGCTCGTCGATCTCGATGGTCGCGTGCTCGCGCTGCGCCCCGACATGACCGTGCCGATCGCTCGTCTCGCTGCATCGCGGCTGTTCGGCGAGCCGGGACCGCACCGTTTCCGCTACGCCGCCGAGGTCTTTCGCGAGCACGAGTCGCTGCGAGGTCAGTCGCGACAGTTCACGCAGGTGGGAGTCGAGTTGATCGGCGCGTCGGGTCCCGCAGCCGACGCCGAGATGGTCGCGGTCATGGTGGAAGGCCTGCGCGCCGCCGGGCTTATCGACTTCACAGTTGCTGTGGGTACGGTTGCCGTGTTGTCGGCGATCGTTGAAGCGGCGAAGATGGCGCCGACTTGGGGAGCACAGGTTTTCTCGGCGGCGCACGAGCGCAACCTGGTCGAGCTGGGCAGGCTGGCTGCTGAGCCGGGTGTGGAGCCGGCTGCTGCCCGAGCGCTGTTGGAGGTGCCGCGTGTGCGCGGCGGCCGAGAGGCGGTCGCGGCGTGTCGGGAGGCGGCTGCTGGGTGCGGGTGCGGCGACGCGCTCGACGCGCTGGACGAGACGCTGTTGTTGCTCGACGCAGCGGGCGTCGCCGACAAGGTGGTGGTGGACTTCTCGGTGATGCGCTCGTTTGGCTACTACACCGGGCTTGTCGCCGAGGCGTATGCGCCCGGACTGGGCGTGCCGCTCGGCGGGGGAGGCCGTTACGACGGCGTGCTGGGTGCGTTCGGAGCCCCGGCGCCGGCGGCCGGCTTCGCTCTGGGTCTCGAGCGCATCTCGATCGCGCTGCTCGAGCAGGGGGCTGAACCGCTGACACGCGGGCTCGACGCCGTGCTGGGCGGCTCACCAGAGGCGGCACTCGTCGCGGCACAGCGTCTGCGCGCGGCGGGGTGGCAGGTCGCACTTTCGGCGCACAGCGGACTGGCGCTGGTGGCCGAGGCCGCGCGGCTTGACGCTGCAGAGGCGCTCATCGCCGACGGAACCGCCATCGTGCGGCTTGACCGCGCCGGTGAGCGCGCACTTCCGCTCGGAGACGTGGTTCCCGCGGCTCCCACATCCACGTGGGCCAAGGAAGGTGAGCGTCGGTGATCGCCACACGCAAGCTTGAGGCGAACCGTCGCCTTCGTATCGCGATCCCCAAGGGCGCGCTGTTCCCGGACTCGGTCGCCATGCTCGCTGCGGCCGGACTCGACGTGACCGGACTCGCCGAGCCGGGCCGCACTCTCATCGTGACGACCTCAGACGCAGAGTTCATCATCAGCAAGCCCACCGATGTTCCTGTCTACGTCGCCTACGGCGCTGCGGACTGCGGTATCGGAGGCAAGGACGTGCTTGTCGAGGCTGGCCTCGAGGTCGTCGAGCTCGTGGACCTGCACTTCGGCGGCTGCCGCTTCGTGGTGGCCGAGCCCGAAGATGCCGCCGGTGCCATCAGCGAGCGGGCGCGCCACCTTGGTGTGGTACGCGTCGCGACCAAGTACCCCAACATCGCGCAGGCGCACTTCGATGCGCGCGGCATCCAGGTCGAGATCGTGAAGCTCAACGGCAACATCGAACTCGCGCCGCTCATCGGCATCGCCGACGTGGTCGTCGATATCACCGCCACCGGCACGACGCTGCGCGAGAATCGCCTGCGCATCGTCGAGGACGTGTTGCCGAGCACCGCGCGCTTCGTCGGCAATCCCGCGTCTGTGCGCACTGATCCTCGCGTGACAGAGCTGGCCGATACCATGGCCGCATTGGTAAATCTACGGAAAGGAACCGAGTCGATATGATGCGTCGAATCGTGCTGGAACCCGGTCAACGACTGACCGAATCAGACCTCGCCAGAAGCGGCGGTGTCGATGCCGAGGTGTTGGGCGTCGCCGCCCGCATCGTCGATGACGTGCGTAACCGTGGCGACGACGCGGTCCGCGAGTACACGCTCTCCTTCGACAAGGTCGAGCTCGCCGAGTTCCTCGTAACCCCCGAGGAGATCGAGGCGGCCGTCGCCATGGTCGAAGCCGAGTTTCTCGAGGCGATCGCCGTTGCCGCGGCAGCGATCGAGGACTTCCACAAGCGCCAGGTGCAGCAGAGCTGGTTCACCACGCAGCCCGGCGGCGTCTTCCTCGGCCAGAAGGTGTCTGCCATCCGTCGCGTGGGCATCTACGTGCCCGGCGGGCGAGCCAAGTACCCGAGCAGCGTGCTCATGAACGCGATTCCGGCCATCGTCGCCGGCGTCGAGGAGATAGCGATGGTCGTGCCCCCGGCGGCCGACGGCTCCGTGAACCCCTACACGCTCGCTGCAGCTGCCGAGGCCGGCGTCGACGAGATCTACCGCATCGGCGGTGCGCAGGCGATCGCCGCCCTCGCGTACGGTACCGACCAGATCCCGCGCGTCGACAAGGTCGTCGGTCCCGGAAACGCCTACGTGACGGCCGCCAAGAAGCTCGTTATGGGCGACGTTGGCATCGACATGCTCGCGGGCCCCTCTGAGGTGCTCATCCTCGCCGACGACACGGCGGTGCCCGCGTTCGTCGCAATCGACCTCATGGCTCAGGCCGAGCACGACCCGCGCGCGGCCACCTACCTGGTCACCACCGATCCTGAACTGCCGGACCTCGTCGATGAGGCGCTGCAGATTCTCATCGACGAGTCTCCGAGAGGCGAGATCACCGCTCGCTCGCTGACCGACAACGGCGTGGTGATCGTGTGCTCGGACGTCGTGACCGCGCTTGCAACCTCAGACCTCATCGCGCCTGAGCACCTCGAGGTGCAGATGGCAGAGCCGTTCGATCTGCTCGGTAGCATCAACAACGCGGGCGCGATCTTCCTCGGTCCGTGGACGCCGGAGAGTGTGGGGGACTACGTCGCCGGGCCGAACCACGTTCTGCCCACGGGCGGTACGGCACGGTTCTCGAGCCCGCTCTCGGTTGACGACTTTGTGAAGAAGTCCTCGGTGCTGTCTTACAGCTTCGAGGCACTCGAGCTCGACGGACAGACGGTTCTGGAGATCGCCGGCAAGGAAGGTCTCTGGGCGCACGGTCGTGCTGTCAGCCTGCGTCTCGATGCCGTTGCAGAGTACGCAGAGGCCGACGCGGCCGACGACGAGAACAGCGACTACTGACATGGAACCGATGCGTCCCGCACGCCCCGAGCTCGACCACCTCGTCGCCTACGACGCCAAAGAGGTGCGCGCCGAGGTGGTACTGGCGAGCAACGAGAACCCCAACAACCTTCCTGCCGAGATCACCACAAAGCTCGCGCAGCGCCTCGCCGAGTTCAAGTTCAATCGATACCCGGACCCGACCGCGAACGAACTTCGCAGACTCATCGCCGAGGCTAACGGGCTCGACGTCGAGAACGTGCTGGTGGGCAACGGCGGCGACGAGATCATCTACAACCTGCTGGTGGCGTGGGGCGGTCCGGGTCGCAAGATTCTCGACATGCCGCCGACGTTCTCGATGTACGGTATCGACGCCCAGGTGACCGGCACCGAGGTCGTGAAAATCCCTCGCCGAGCCGACTTCACCATCGATGAGGCCGCTGTGCTCGCGCGCGTCGCAGAGGGTGACATCGACATCGTCGTGGTCGCCAACCCCAACAACCCCACCGGCGGACTGGCCAACGAGTCGTTCCTCATCGAGCTGCTCAAGTCCACCGATGCGATCGTCATGGTCGACGAGGCGTACTTCGAGTTCAGCCGCCACACCATGCGCCCGCACATGACGCGCTATCCCAACTTGGTGCTGCTGCGGACGTTCTCCAAGGCCTTCTCGATGGCCGGACTGCGTGTCGGATATCTGCTCGCGCAGCCCCATGTGGTCGAGGCGTTCATGAAGGTGCGCCAGCCCTACTCGGTGGATTCGTTCTCTCAATGGGTCGCTCAGACCGTGTACCGCGAGCGGATGGCGTTCGAGCAAGGTATTCGCGATATCGTGACCGGTCGCAAACGGCTGATGAAGGATCTTCACGCTCTCGAGGGCGTTGAGGTGTTTCCCAGCGAAGCCAACTTCGTGCTGTTCCGCGTCGAACACGCTGCCGCGCTCTGGCGTGATCTGCTACACAATCACTCGGTCCTGATCCGCGACTTCTCGCGGACCAAGGGGCTCGAGGACTGCTTGCGCGTGACCGTAGGAACCGACGAGGAGAACCGCAGGTTCCTGTCTGCGATGACCGACTGCCTCTCGCAGCGTCGCGCCAGCGAGCCCGCCGCGACAGGACTCAGCTCATGAGCATGAAGGGGGAGCGAATGGCTCGGGTAGCCACCATCGAACGCGCGACGCGCGAAACCGACATCACCATCTCAATCGATCTTGACGGCGGGGGTGCGACCAAGATCGCGACCGGCGTCCCGTTCTTCGACCACATGCTCGACGCATTCGGCCGCCACGGTCTGTTCGACCTTGCCGTGCGGGCGACTGGCGACCTCGAGATCGATGCGCACCACACCGTCGAGGACACCGGGATCGTGCTCGGTCAGGCCCTCGCCACCGCACTCGCCGAGAAGACCGGCATCACGCGCTTCGGTTCGTGCACGATGCCGATGGATGAGGCACTCGTGCTCGCTGCCGTCGATATCTCCGGGCGCGGCGCGCTGTACTACGACGTCGCGCTTCCGATCGAGATCATCGGCACGTTCGACACCACGCTGGCCAAGGAGTTCCTCACGGCCTTCGCAACGAACGCGGGCATCACTCTGCACGTCCGCTCGCTCGCCGGCGACAATGCGCACCACCTCATCGAGGCGGCGTTCAAAGCGGTCGCCCGTGCCCTCAAGGACGCCGTTGCACTCGACCCGCGTGTGAGCGGTGTGCCGTCCACCAAGGGGTCGTTGTGAGCCCTCGTATCGCGATCATCGACTACCGCATGGGCAACCTGCGCAGCGTGCAGAAGGGTTTTGAGCACGCCGGCGTCACCGACGTCGTGGTGACTGACGACCCCGAGGTCGTCTCGGCGGCCGACGGAATCGTGCTGCCTGGCGTTGGCGCGTTTCGCGATGCGAGCGCCAACCTGCGCGAGAGTGGACTGGAGAGCGTGCTGCGCCACAGAATCGGCGCCGGCACCCCGTTTCTCGGAATCTGCCTGGGGATGCAGCTTCTGGCCGACATCGGTCTCGAGGACGGCGAATACACAGGGCTCGGGCTCGTACCCGGCACCTGCGAGCGACTCCCCGGGGGCGTGAAGATTCCGCACATCGGCTGGAATACGGTCGAGTATCCGATCGAATGTGCACTCTTCGACGGCATCGACGAGTCGACAGCGTTCTACTTCGTTCACAGCTACCGACTGATGCCCAGTGATTCCTCGGCGATCGTCGGATCGACTGAGTACGGCGTGAGATTCGCCGCGGCGGTGCAGCTTCGCAACATCTACGCGGTTCAGTTCCATCCCGAGAAGTCGTCGACGGCAGGGCTGCAGCTGCTCGCCAACTTCGGTCGTATCGCAGAGAGGGCACGCGCGTGATCGTCTTTCCGGCAATCGACATCCTGGGAGGGCGCGCAGTTCGGCTCGCTCAGGGCGACTACAACCGCGTCACCGTCTACAACGAGGATCCCGTCGCGCAGGCGAGAGAGTTCGTGGAGGCGGGGGCCGAGTGGATCCACGTGGTCGACCTCGATGGTGCGCGCGACGGGGTGCCCGGCAACATCGCGATCATCGAGCGTATCGCCCGTGAGACCGGCGCGCGGCTTGAGGTAGGCGGCGGAGTCCGCACGCTCGAGACGATGGGTCGACTCACCGAGGCCGGGGTCGAGCGCGTGGTCATCGGCACGAAGCTGGTGACCGACCCCGACTTCGTTCGCCAAGCGGTCAGCTGCTGCGGTCATGGCGTCGTTGCCGGTGTGGACGCTCGCGACGGCATGGTCGCTGTCGAGGGGTGGCGTTCAGGGACGGCGACGTCGGCGCAGGTGCTCGTGGGCGAGCTGCGCGAGCTCGGCATCCGACATCTCGTCTACACCGATATCTCGCGCGACGGCATGCAGACCGGCATCAACGCTCCCGCCTACGTCGGTGTTGCGGTGAGCGCCGGCTTCCCTGTGGTCGCGAGTGGTGGCGTGTCGACGCTCGATGACATCCGCGCGTTGCGCGATCTGGGTCCCGGCGTCATCGAGGGCGTCATCGCCGGTCGCGCAATCTACGAAGGCGCGTTCACGGTGGCCGAGGCTCTCGAGGCCGCGCGCAAGGCCGAGGTAACCCCATGCTGATGAAGCGAGTCATCCCGTGTCTCGACGTTCACGAGGGGCGCGTCGTCAAAGGCGTCAACTTCGTGAACCTGCGTGACGCCGGCGACCCCGTCGAAATGGCGGCCATCTATGACAAGGCCGGAGCTGACGAGGTCGTATTCCTCGACATCACCGCCACGCATGAGGATCGCCCCAGCATGCTAGACGTCGCCACCAGAACCGCCGAGGAGTGTTTCATCCCGTACACAGTGGGTGGGGGTATGCGCAACGCCGCTGACATCCGAGCAATGCTCGCCGCTGGCGCCGACAAGATCTCTCTGAACTCGGCGGCTGTCCGCGACCCTTCGATGATCACGCACACCAGCCGCATCTACGGCTCGCAGTGCATCGTGGTCGCGATCGACGCGCGCAAGGTCGCAGGCGGACGCGACCGCTGGGAGGTCTTCATCAACGGCGGCCGCATCAACACCGAACTCGACGCCGTCGAGTGGGCGCGTGAGGCTGAGAGGCTCGGGGCGGGGGAGATCCTGCTGACCAGCATGGACTGCGATGGCACCAAGGACGGCTTCGACATTCCGCTCACGCGCGCGATCACACGAGAGCTCAACATCCCGGTCATCGCCAGCGGAGGAGCCGGAACGCTCGAGCACTTCGCAGAGGCCGTCGTTGAGGCGGACGCCGATGCGGTGCTCGCTGCGAGCGTCTTCCACTTCGGAACCTATACGGTCCGCCAGGTCAAAGAAGCGATGGCGGCTGCCGGTGTGCCGGTGCGTCTCTGAGGGTCTCTCGCACACTGGCGCGGCGTTCGCAGAGGCACAGTAAAATGGTAGAATCCGACGTGCATTCCAACACGAAGAGGTGTTGCTCCTGTCTCATCGGCGAAGCGTGCGAACTGCAGGTCACGGCAGCGAGTGCCGGGGGCCTGTTAGTGGCGTCTCCAGTCGACTAGCGCTGAGCGTCATCGGTGCTGTGACGATTCTGGTATCGCTCGGTGCGTACTCGTTCGCCTTCGGGGCATTCTCGGCGAGTCCGATGAGCTTCACGGACACCGTTCCGCCGTCCACGCCCACTACTCCTACCGCCTCGCCGGCTTCTACCAGCAGTGTGAACGTCTCCTGGAGCGCATCGACCGATGACAGCTCGGGGGTCGACTACTACCAGGTCATCGTCGACGGTTCGCCGGCAGCCACTACCGTCGCTCAGAGCATCGTCGTCAGCGGGTTTTCCACCGAAACCGTCCACACCTTCACGGTGCGTGCATTCGATCTTGCAGGCAACGCGTCCGCCGACTCGGGTCAGGCCGAAGCGATTACGTTGGCCGAGGTCGCCCGACCACCCGCGGCGGTGTTCGCGCGCGCGTTCGGGCGTGCCGGAGGCGTGCTCAGCTGGAGCGAAAGTACCGGAACCGTGCTCCTGGCTCAGTATCGAGTGTGGCGGTCGGAGGCAGGCGACCCCTTCTCCGTGATCGCGACCATTCCTGCGGGTGGCACCCTGTCTTTCGAGGACACGACGGCACCGGTTTGGTTGCCTCTGCGCTACGCCGTGTCCACCGTCGACGTTCGCGGTGAGGGGGCGCAAAGCGCGGTCACCGCGAGATCCTGCACGCTCGCGACCTCCCTGCCTGCACCGAGCGGCGGCACTGCGGTGAACACCGCATCGGTGCTAGTGACCTGGACGCCGCTTCCGGTCGCCGGCGTGACCGGCTATCACGTGTACCGTTCCACCACCAGCACGTCCGTGGGTACCACCATGACGGTGACCCCGGTCCCGACCGCCAGCTATCACGACACGTCCACTGCGGACTACACCGCATACTGGTACCGAGTCGCAGCCGTTGACGGCTCGGGTGACGTCGGGGTCAAGAGTCCCGCTATCTACATTCGAACGGCCCCTGCCACCAGCACGGTTGAGCCGCCGCACGGTGCCTACAGCACCGATACCGATCTGTGCGCACTCTGTCACTCGACGCACAACGCCACTGCGGGTCCCGGATTGCTCAAGGGGACCACAACGATCGATGCGCCCCTCTGCCTGAGCTGTCACGATGGCACTTCGGCGTCTGACGTGCTCGGCGAGTTCTCGGATTCGAGTCGTATGTCACGACACGACGTACCGATCGGAACTGAACCGGGTACGCTCAGTTGCTCGAGCTGCCACGGAGTCCACTCGGCGGAGCAGACCGCCACCGTAAAGGGACTGCTCCTGTCGAGCGGAACCGTGAAGTCGGGCAACGCGTACTGCTACTCGTGCCATGGCGCGACTGCGAGCGTCTCCGATCGCGGTGATCTGCGCGGGTTCGATGTCTCGGGTCACGGGACAGGGGTTTTGGAGCCGCCGACAGGAACCAAGGTCGTGTGTCTGTCGTGCCATATCGCCCACTCGACCGTTGAAGACAGCCTCTATCCCTACGCCGCCGATGATCGCTGCCTGGGGTGTCACAGTGCTGCGGCTGCGGCCGCGGGTCAGACCGACATCTCTCGCAGCCTCTCGGGTAGTGGCGCAGATACTCGCCACGACCTGCTGGCTGCCGACGGGCTTGCCGAGGGTTCGCGCCTGAGCTGTGCGAACTGTCATGAGCCGCACACTTCTTCGGCAACCACGCCGTGTGTCGATCCGGACAACCCGACCACGATCGGCGGCATGGTGGCCTCGGATGCGTTGTGTCTGCGCTGCCACGACGGCGAACTCCCGACGAGTGTTGTCACGTCCGGCTGGGCCCCTGCGCCGCTGGCGGCGGGTGGCGTCACAGCCACCGTGGATCTCACCGCGAAGTGGAGTTCCAGCATTCATGGGGCAGGAGTATCCGACAGTCCGAGTCTGCGAACCGAGATGGGCTGGGCAAAGGGCAATGTGCTGCGCTGCGACACCTGCCACGACTCGCATGGCTCGTTCAACCGCTTCGCCCTGCGGGATTCGGTGCGCGCCAAGTCGACGTCGCTCACTGCTGAACCGCTTCAGGTGGTCCCGATGGTCGGTGGCGGAGCGGACTTCCGCTTCTTCTGCTCGGGTTGTCACGCTGTCGGACCCGGCACGCATCCGGGTCCGCTCGAAGGCGGTGCAGACCTCAGTACTTGGCCGATCGACTGCACTCAAAGTGACTGCCACACGCACATGGGCACCGGCCTGTGACGCAGGGCGCCCCCGAGGACGGCGTGGATGGCGTGCCCGGCCCTAATCGGCTCGTCCGAATCACTCTGTTGGTCGTGGCGGTTGCGCTCGCGGGCATCCTGCTGTGGCTCATACTCGCCCAGGCACCAAACTCCCTGCCCGAGCCTGATGGCCGGAATCGCCTTGAGCCAGTGGCGTCCATCAATGGACCGGGAAGTGGGGATCTCCCGTTTCTTGACCGTCCGCTCGCAGTCGCGTGGGGTACCGATGGGGACATCTTCGTGTCCGACACGGGGAACGGGCGCATCTGCATCTTCAGCTCACGAGGCCGGTTCATCCGCGAGATAGGCCGTGCACCCGCAAAGGCGACCGCCGCCGAGCGACGATTGGCTCTGCAGCAGCCGGCGGGACTCGTCGTGGCTGATGACGGTTCGGTGTACGTGGCCGACCTGCGCGCCGGAGTGGTTCGGCACTTCTCCCGCAACGGTGTCCTGCTAGGTTCCCTGAGGGCACCGGCGAAGCCAGCCAGCCCTAAGTGGATGCCCGTAGACGTCGCCGTGTTTGAGGGTGAGGTGTATGTGGCCGATGCCCAGGGGGTGGCGGTATTCAATTCGAAGGGGAAGCTGGCACGCCGGTTCGATCGTTCGACCTCGACCAGAGCGTTCCAACGCCCGGCGTCTATCGGTGTTCGCCGCGACGGGGCGCTCTTGGTGTCGGACACGAACGCCGCTCGCGTCGTGGCTCTTGGATCCAACGGCCAGCCATACTGGGCGATTCCTTCCACCGATGCCACGAGTAGCCGCATATTCGGGCTGCCACGGGGGCTCGCGATTGCGGACAATGACTCCGTCATGGTCGTGGACGCGTTTCGTTTCGGGCTGACCCACCTCTCGTCCACGGGCGAGGTCCTCGACACATACGGGACCGAGGGCAGCAAGCCGGGCTACTTCCGCTATCCCAACGATGTTGCCATTCGAGGCGACCTGCTCCTGGTCGCCGACAAGGAGAACGACCGTGTCCAGGTATTGCGTCTGCGATCGCTCCTCACCGACCCGCTCGACTGATGGGGGAGTCACGGCATTTACGGGTACGTGACTGATAGACTGTGGAACGCTGAACCGGGCCCTAGACACCGAGCCGGCGCATTCTTTAGGGAGCGATACCATGCCCGACCATGAACACGATCTTCTCGGCTACGATGAACTGAAGTATGACGCGGATGGACTCATCACCGCGGTCATCCAGCAGCACGACACGCACGAGGTGCTGATGGTCGCGTACATGAATCGTGAGTCGCTGATCGAGACCGTGCAGACGGGCAAGACATGGTTTTGGAGTCGAAGCCGCAAGAAGTACTGGATGAAGGGTGAGTCCAGCGGCCACACCCAGGACGTCGTCGAGATTCGCTACGACTGCGATGCGGACTGCCTGCTCATCTTTGTGAACCAGAACGGTCCCGGTGCCTGCCATACAAATCAGCGCACCTGTTTCTACCGACGCATGTATCCTGACTCCGCCTCGCTAGCCAAAGGACACGCCGATGAGTGACCAGCCCCGCCTCGGAGACGTTCTCGACGAACTCTTCGCCGTCATCGACGAACGCCGCACCGCCGACCCCGAGCAGTCCTACACTGCGCGTCTTCTCACTGGCAACGAAGACGGCCTCCTCAAGAAGATCGCCGAGGAGTCCGGTGAGGTCATCATGGCCGCCAAGGACGCCGATCGCGAGCACCTGCGTTACGAGGCCGGTGATCTGATGTACCACCTTCTTGTCGTGCTCGCACGTTACGGCCTCACTCCATCTGATCTGGCCGAGGAGCTGGCGTCTCGGCGCAGCTAGCCGATGACGCCGCTGCCCGTGACCCGGATACGCCCTTATGCGCCGATGATGCAAAAGCCGCTCCGATGAGCCCCGTCAGCGCAGACCCCCGAGGCGCCCACATCGAGCCGCTGTGGGATCGAGTCGATGCGAACCGTCTCCGACTCACGGCGTACGTGGTCGCGTTCGTGACGGTATCGGTAGCTGCGTTCGACCTGTTCATCCTGATTCCGCTCACTTTTCTTCTCGTGATGCGTGCGTATGGCAGTCAACCTTCTTCTGAAGCGTGGGCGGCTTTCTGGAGCATCGTGGTCACCGTGAGCATCGCGTACGGTGCAGTAGCGTCGGGATGGGCCGCATTCACGCTTCTGCGAAGTGAGAAGTGGCTGCTCAAACGACTGGACGCGACATTGATCCCGCGTGGCGAACACCTCGACACCAAGATGGCGCTCAAGGACATGGCGCTGGCGGCGGGTCTACCGGTCGCGCCGGCGCTGTATCTAATCGATGTGAACAGCACTAACGCGTTCATATTCGCAGCCCGTCGCCGCCGAGCAGTCGTCGGGGTGACCACAGGGTTCATCGCGAAACTCAACGTCGATGAACGTCGAGCGGTCTTCGCCAACCTCATTGCGCGTCTCAAGTCGGGCGACACGATCACCTCCACCGGCGTGACTGCGCTCATGTGGCCCGTTCATGCTTGGCGTTCGTATCGACAGCAGTCCGACAATGACGCCATCGACAAACAGATGACCGGTGGCCCTGCATCAGTGCTGGCGGCGCGTGGCGCCGACGACTCCAGCGGCGTGGTCTTCTACCTGGTCTTCGGTGCCGGTTTTGCAGTCCTCTCGGAACTGGTCGCCGCGCTCCACCGCAGGTCGCAGCGCACAACCGCCGAGACCGCAGATGCCGAGGGGATGCTGTTGCTCAAAGACCCTTCATCGATGCTCTCCGCCCTCAGCCACTGCGTCGAACTCAATAACCTCGTGCCGAGCGCCGGCGAGGCCTTCTCGGAGCTGTTCTACTGCTGGACCGGGGTCTCTACAAATGACGACGACGATCCGGAGTGGCAGCGCGTGGCGCGCTTGCGAGAGGTGCTCGGCGTGGAGGGGATGGTGTGGGAACCTCAATCACGGATTGCGGCAGATGGACTGTTTGCTCCCTGCGCTCCGCGGCTCGAGGAGGGAAACGAAACGAACCGCCTCGGCTGAGACGGTTCGTCGGCGGGCGTTTCTGGGGATCGATCTAGCGCTGCAGGCGAACTGTGTAGCCGTTGCCTCCGCACTTGGGGCACTTCTTGTTGACCTGTTGCCCCGTAGCAGATTGAACCGCCACGTAGCGATTGCCCTTGCATGTCGGGCACGGCTCTTTGTGCACCATCGGTACCATCTCCTCAGGGATACGTACCCCCTGTACTGCGTTTCACCATACTCTTCGGCATGAGGTATTAGTATCTGAACACTTTTCATGCCAACCGCGGAATCTACCCCTTGTCACGTCCTCCTCAGCGGGTATAGACTCGTCGGCAACCGAACAGCGCGTCTGTGACGGGGATGAGTACTTCAGCTCGAGCGTTCAAGAGAGCCGGTGATGGTGAGAATCCGGCACGCGAGACTGAGGGAATGGACCCCTGAGACTCCGGTGCAAAGGCAGCGATGCCGACTAGTGCCGGCGGATCCCCACCGATACAAGGGGCAGGGTATGAAGGCAGTAGGTGCCGGAGTATCCGTCAGACCAAAGTGGGCACGCCGATCACTCGGCGGGTCAACAAGGGTGGTACCGCGAGAATTGCTCTCGTCCCTTGATGGACGGGAGTTTTTTGTTTTCTCGCATGGACCGAATCACCAGCGCGCGGTGAGGTCGCACAGTCGACCGAGTGAAGGGTAGGACCCGAGGATGATACTGCCGAGCAGAGACGAGTTCGTGCGTCTCGCCGCCGACCACGACGTGGTCCCTGTCGCACGCGAGGTGTACGCCGACCTTGCGACTCCGATCAGCGCGTTCATGGCGCTCGCGCAAGACGCCGAGCACGCCTTCCTGCTCGAGAGCGTCATCGGCGGCGAGCGACTGGGCCGCTACAGCTTCCTGGGCGTCGGCGAGCGCGAGGTCATCAGCGCTCGCGGTCACGACGTCGTCATCGAGGGCGGCGGCGTATCGGCCGAGTACGCCGAGGATCCGTTGCGTGTCGTCGCCCGCCAGCTCGATGCGGGCCGAGTAGCCCGCGTGCCGGGTCTGCCGCTCTTCGTGGGTGGCGCAGTCGGGTTCATCGGCTACGAGACCGCGACGAGCTTCGAGCGGGTGCCGCGCCACGGCAACGACATCCTCGACGTGCCGGACTTCACGTTCATGATGGCCGACGTCGTGGTTGCGTTCGATCACGCCCGCCGCGTCATGCAGGTCATCGCGCCGACGCGGCCGGGCAGTGCCCCTGAGGCCGCCTACGCCGCCGCACTTCGCCGCATCGACACCTACCTCAAGCGCATCGACCAGGGTCCGCGAGGCGCTGAGCTGGGCGCCTACGGCGTCGAGGTGCCGGTCGAGATGACCGCGCATACGAGCCGCGAGGAGTTCATCGGGCAGGTCGAGGCCGCCAAGGAGCACATCATGGCGGGCGATATCTTCCAGGTGGTGCTCTCACAGCGCTACTCGGCACCGTTCGAGAGCGACGGCCTCGATCTGTACCGCGTGCTGCGTGCCGTGAACCCGTCGCCCTACATGTTCTACGTCCGCACGCGGGATGTGACGCTCGTGGGTTCGAGCCCCGAGCCGCTCGTGCGCGTCGAGGGCGACACCGTTCTCACGAGGCCGCTCGCCGGCACTCGCCCGCGCGGCCTCACCGCCGCCGAGGACGGACAGCTTCGAGCCGACCTCCTCGCCGACGAGAAGGAGCGCGCCGAGCACGTCATGCTCGTGGACCTCGGCCGCAACGACCTCGGTCGCGTCAGTGCATCCGGTTCGGTCACCGTCGACGAGCTCATGGAAGTCGAGTACTACAGCCACGTCATGCACATCGTGAGCAACGTCACTGGCGAGTTGGCCCCCGGGAAAGACGCTTTCGACGCACTGGAGGCCACATTCCCGGCAGGCACCGTCAGCGGCGCCCCGAAGGTCAGGGCGATGGAGGTCATCGCCGAGCTGGAGCCAGAGGCCCGAGGCCCCTACGCAGGCACCGTCGGTTACTTCGGCCTCGATGGCGCGATGGATATGTGCATCACGATTCGAACCGTCGTGCTCGCGAACGGCCGCGCGTACGTCCAGTCCGGAGCCGGAATCGTAGCCGACTCCGACCCCGCCAAGGAGTTCGAAGAGTGCCGCCACAAAGCTGCAGCGCTGCAGAAGGCCTTGGGTTTGGCTGCTGGCATGAACGCCCCCGAGGGAGCGGGAGAGTCCGCGTCCCGAAGCGAACCTACCGCAGCCGAAGGCGAGGACAGTTCGCGTAGGGATGCGGACTCTCCCGCTCCGCACAAGGGAGGTCTCCTGTGATACTCGTCGTCGACAATTACGACTCGTTTACGTACAACCTTGTACAGCTACTGGCCGCTTTGGGGGCCGATGTCGAAGTCCGACGCAACGATGCCCTCACCGCAGCCGAGGCTCTGGCCCTCGCACCCGCTGGCATCGTCGTCTCGCCCGGTCCCGGGACTCCCGAGGACGCCGGCATCTCCCGCGATGTCATCCGGGCCGCAGCCGCTAGCGGCGTCCCGCTGCTCGGCGTTTGTCTCGGGCATCAGTGCATCGCGGAGGTGTTCGGCGGAACCGTGTGCCGCTCGCCCAAGCCGGTGCACGGCAAGACGGACGAGGTCACGCACGATGGCGCCGGGTTGTTCACCGGCATCCCGAATCCGTTCTCGGCTACGCGGTACCACTCGCTGTGCGTGGACGTCGCGAGCGTGCCCGACATCCTCGAGGTCACGGCGCACACGCCCGACGGCGTCATCATGGCGCTCCGCCACCGCGAACTGCCCATCTACGGCGTGCAGTTCCACCCGGAGAGCGTGCTCACGCCCGAGGGCGCGAAGCTGCTCGCCAACTTCCTTGATGTCAGCGGGGAGGTACCGCTCGCCGATGAGGCCAGTGGTGCACCGGGCCTGGTCGCGGCCGCCGGCGGAAGCGCGCGTGCGAGCGCCGGAACAGCCGAGGTCACCACCACCGCGGGCGCCATCGGTCGGGTCGCAATGGGGTCGTCGCTCTCCGAGACCGAGGCGTATGTGGTCATGAACCAGATCATGGACGGCGAGGCCACTCCTTCCCAGATAAGCTCGCTCATCACCGCGATGCGAATGAAGGGGGAGACCGTCGACGAGATCGTCGGGTTCGCCCGCGCCATGCGCGAACATGCGACGCCCGTGCGTCCCAGCGTGACCGGCTACATCGACACCTGCGGCACCGGTGGCGATGGGCTGCACACGTTCAACATCTCGACGACGACGGCGTTCGTGGTCGCGGGCGCCGGCGTGCCAGTCGCCAAGCACGGCAACCGCGCGGTCTCCTCGGCGGCGGGGAGCGCGGACGTGCTCGAGGCGCTCGGGGTCACCATCGACCTGTCGCCGGCAGACGTCGCGCGCTGCGTGGATGAGGCGGGCGTCGGTTTCCTGTTCGCGCAGGCGTTGCACTCCTCGATGCGCCACGCGGGTCCGACTCGCCGAGAGATCGGCATCCGCACGGTCTTCAACCTGCTCGGCCCGCTCACCAACCCCGCAGGCGCCAAGCGCCAACTGCTCGGCATCTACGACCCCAAGCTCGCGCCGGTCATGGCCGAGGTCGCCGGCCGTCTCGGTGCCGAGCGCGTGCTGGTCGTCAACGGCCACCCGGGCATGGACGAGGTCAGCACGACCGGTCCCACCGTCGTCTCGGAGTACGACGCCGTGCGCGGCAACGTGCGCACCTTCGAGGTCACGCCGGAGTCCGTCGGCATCGCCCGCGGCACGCTCGCCGACATCGCCGGAGGCGACGCCGCTGAGAACGCGGTCATCGTGCGCAGCATCCTCGGCGGCGAGACCGGCCCGAGGCGCGATGTCGTCGTCATCAACGCCGCCGCCGCGCTGCTCGCAGCTGGCAAGGTCGCCGACCTCGCCGAGGGAGTCGTGCTCGCACGCGCATCGATCGACTCTGGTCACGCGCTCGAAGCACTCGACACGCTCGCCGCTGTGTCGCGTCGCCTCGCGGCCATCGCGAGTCGCGCCAAGCCCGACACGGAATGGAGCTCGTGATGACCAGCTTCCTCGATACCGTCATCGAGGCGCGTCGCCTCGCGCTCAGCGTGGAGCTGAGCGACCTCACTCGCACCGACCTCGAGCGTATCGCATGCGCCGCGCGACCGCCGCGCAACTTTGTAGCGGCGTTGCGCGACCGCATCGATGTCGCCGTGATCGCCGAGGTCAAGAAGGCGTCGCCCAGTCGAGGTGCCATAGCGCCGCACTGCGAGGCGTCCAAGCAGGCGCTTCACTACCAGGACGGAGGAGCGGCGTGCATCAGTGTGCTCACGGAGCCGGACTTCTTCGGGGGAGCGTTCACCGACCTCTCGGATGTCGCTGACGCTGTCGACATCCCTGTTCTCTGCAAGGACTTCGTGGTCGACCCGATGCAGCTCTTCATCGCCCGGGGCTACGGCGCCGACGCGGTACTGCTCATGGTGAGCATTCTTGGCGAGTCACTGGCCGAGTACCTGGATCTTGCGACAACGCTCGGACTCACCGCGCTGGTCGAGGTTCACGATCACGCGGAGCTGCAGATCGCTCTCGCCGCAAAGGCCCAGCTCATCGGCGTGAACAGCCGTGACTTGCGCACACTCGAGGTCTCGCCTGAACGCGTTGCGCCGCTGCTGGGTGAGGTCAGGGCCTCGGGCGCCGTCGCAGTCGCTGAAAGTGGCGTGAAGAAGCGTGCGCATGTCGCGGCCGCAGCCGAGGCTGGAGCCGACGCAGTCCTTGTCGGCGAGAAGCTGATGCGCGCTGAGTTTCCGGAAGACGTACTGCAGGAGTTGACGGGTGTCGCCAAGCGGCCCGTGACCGAATAGCTTCAACTACTGGGGACATGCGAGGAAAGGGGCGCCACATGACCGACCAGAGAAGGTTCCTGCTAGCCGAGAAGGATATGCCCACGGCCTGGTACAACGTCCAGCCGGACTTGCCCGAGCCGCTCGCGCCGCCGCTCGGCCCAGACGGTAACCCCGTCGGCCCCGAAGCGTTCACTCCCATCTTCCCGATGGAGCTCATCAAGCAGGAGATGAGTCAGGAGCGCTTCATCGAGATCCCCGAGCAGGTCCAAGAGGTCCTCAAGACCTACCGCCCCGCCCCGTTGATCCGCGCGACCCAGCTTGAGCGTGACCTTGGCTTGCCTGCGGGCATCAAGATCTTCTACAAGTACGAGGGCGTGTCGCCGGCCGGTTCCCATAAGCCCAATACCGCGATTCCGCAGGCTTACTACAACAAGCAGGAGGGCATCAAGCGTCTCTCCACCGAGACGGGCGCCGGCCAGTGGGGCAGCGCGCTTTCCATCGCGTGCGCGCTGTTCGACATGGAGTGCACCGTCTACATGGTTGGCATCAGCTACGAGCAGAAGCCGTACCGCCGCATGCTCATGGAGTCGTACGGCGCCAATGTCATCTCGTCGCCGAGCACGCAGACCGCCGCCGGCCGCCACGTGCTCGAGATGGACCCCACGTCGCTCGGGTCGCTCGGCATCGCGATCTCTGAGGCCGTCGAGGACGCCGTCGGTCGCGACGACACGCACTATGCGCTTGGCAGCGTGCTCAATCACGTGATCTTGCACCAGACGATCATCGGGGAGGAGTCTATCCTTCAGATGCAGATGGCCGAGGCCGAGGCCGACGTGGTCATCGGGTGTGTAGGTGGCGGCTCGAACTTCGCCGGTATCGCGTTCCCGTACTACCGCGAGCGTCTCAACGGACGCAGCAAGGCCCGCTTGGTGGGCGTCGAGCCCAAGGCGTGCCCCACGCTCACCAAGGGCGAGTACCGCTACGACCTTGGTGACGAGGCCGGCATGACGCCGCAGATGATGATGTACACGCTAGGCCATGACTTCGTGCCCGCTGGCATCCACGCGGGTGGCCTGCGCTACCACGGCGACTCTCCTCTGGTAAGCGCGCTGGTCCACTCCGGCGATGTCGAGGCCGTGGCGGTCAACCAGACCGAGTGCTTCGCCGCAGCCATCCAGTTCGCCCGCGCCGAGGGCATCTTGCCTGCACCGGAGTCGAGCCACGCCATCCGCGCCGCTATCGACGAGGCGCTCGCAGCGCAAGAGGCCGGCGAGGACCGCACCATCCTGTTCTGCCTCTCCGGCCACGGCAACTTCGACCTGGCCGCCTACGACGCGTACAACACGGGACAGCTCGAGGACTACGACTTCGCCGCCGGCGGCACACTCTGCGGAGACGACCTGTGAGCCAGCCCCATCGCACTCGCATCAAGATCTGCGGCATCACCAACGCCGAGGACGCGGCAGTCGCCGTGGCGGCCGGGGCTGACGCGATCGGCGTCATCTTCGCGCCGTCGCCTCGGCAGGTGACGCTCGGCCAGGCAGCAGCAGCACTTGCGGTCGTTCCGCTGCCGGTCGCGAGGGTGGGCGTCTTCGTCGACGCGTTCGCCGAGGAGATCGCAGCGGCGGTTTCGGCGTGCGGGCTGACCGCAGTGCAGTTCAGCGGACACGAGTCGCCGGAGGACTGCGACGCCGTCTGCGTACCGGTCATCAAGGTGATCGGCGTTGGGACGGATTTCGATAGTCAGATGGCAGGACCCTACCGGGACCACGCCGCCGCCCTCCTCTTCGACACGTTCGTAGCTGGCAAAGCGGGCGGTACCTCGCAAACATTCGACTGGCAAGCAGTCGGCGAGGTCTCCGGGAGGGTTCCATTCTTTGTGGCCGGGGGGCTTGATCCGCACAACGTTGGCGAGTGTATCGCTGTGTTGCGTCCGTATGCCGTGGACGTGTCATCTGGGGTAGAGTCTGCACCGGGGAAGAAAGACCACCAGAAAGTGATCGAATTCTGTGCTGCCGTGCGAGCAGCCGACAGAGAGGCGCAGACACATGAGTGAGCTGTTCCCATCCGCCGAGTCCGTCTACTCCGGGCCGGATGCCTCCGGTTTCTTCGGCCCGTACGGAGGCAGATTCGTTCCCGAGACGGTCGTTCCCGCACTTGAAGAACTCACCGCCGCGTATGCCGCGGCGCTCGACGACCCCGAGTTCGAAGCCGAGCTCGAAGACCTGCGCCACGACTATGTTGGCCGCATCACGCCGCTCTACAACGCCAAACGGCTCGCGAAGGCGGTCGGTCTGGGCACCGTGTTTCTCAAGCGAGAAGACCTGTGCCATACCGGCGCGCACAAGATCAACAACACGCTCGGTCAGTGCCTGCTCGCCAAACGCATGGGCAAGAAACGCGTCATCGCCGAGACGGGGGCGGGTCAGCACGGTGTCGCCACCGCCACGACAGCCGCTCTGATGGACCTCGAGTGCGTCGTGTTCATGGGCGCCGAGGACATCCGTCGCCAGTCGCTCAACGTCTACAAGATGCGCTTGCTCGGCGCAGAGGTGGTCCCCGTGACTGACGGGCAGGGAACGCTTTCCGACGCAGTCACCGCAGCGTTGCGGCACTGGGTCGAGCGTGTGGACGACACGTTCTACGTTCTCGGCTCGGCGGTCGGACCGCATCCGTACCCCATGATGGTCCGCGATTTCCAGAGCGTGATCGGACTCGAGATCATCGACCAGCTGCAGGCTCGTGAGGTTTACAACGTCGATGCTGTGGTGGCCTGTGTCGGTGGCGGGAGTAACGCGATCGGTACGTTCTATCCGTTCGTCCTCGGTGGCGATGTACTGGGTCGACCATTGCTCGTGGGGGCAGAGGCCGCCGGTCTGGGGGTCGACACCGATAAGACCGGTGCGTCGATGACCCTAGGCTTTCCCGGAGTGCTGCACGGCTTCTACAGCTATCTGCTCCAAGACGACGCGGGCAACCCGCTCGAGGCATATTCGATCTCCGCTGGTCTGGACTACCCGGGTGTCGGGCCGGAGCACGCCTACTTTAAAGACGAGGGTCTCGTGCGATACGAGGCGGTCACGGATCAGGAGGCGCTCTCGGCGTTCGAACAGCTCACCAAACTCGAAGGCATCATTCCGGCGATCGAGTCGAGCCACGCACTTGCGCTGCTGCCGCGGCTTGCCGCCGAGCTTGGCCCGGACGCGACCGTCGTGGTCACCGTCTCGGGCCGAGGCGACAAGGATATCGATATCGTCCGTGAGGCGGGCCTCGGAGTTGACTGATCCCAAGGAGAGCGGGGGGCTCGGTCGCGCCTTCACCAAGGGTCGCCCGGCTCTGGTCGCCTACATCATGGGCGGATACCCCGACCGCGCCGGAGCCTTGACCGCGTTGCAGGTCCTGGCGGAGTCAGGTGCGGATCTCATCGAACTCGGCGTTCCGTTCGCCGATCCGCTCGCAGATGGTCCCGTGATCCGCGATGCGGCTGAGGTCGCCCGAGATGCGGCCGGAGGCGTCTTCGGTCTCGCCGAGACCATCGATCTGGCAGCCGAGTTCCTTGCGAATGCCGGGCCGGATGCCCCGCCTGTGGCGTTGATGACGTATCTGAATCCGTTGATGCGCGGAGGCATGGCCCAGGTTGCCGAGTCCATGAGGACTGCGGGGATCGGAGGCGTCATCGTGCCGGATCTGCCGCCCGACATGGCAGCCCCGTGGCTTGCGGCCTCACACGGCATCGACACAGTCTTCCTCGCCGCTCCCACCTCGACCCCAGAGCGGCTGGCTCGCGTCGGCGAAGCCTCGGCGGGCTTCGTCTATTGCGTCTCCACCACCGGGGTGACGGGGGAGCGTACAGAGCTGCCCGAGGAGCTCTCGGCGCTTGTCGAGCGGGTTCGAGCGGCCACGCCGCTGCCGGTAGCAGTCGGTTTTGGGGTCTCGACACCACAGCAAGCGGCCGTGGTATCGCGCATCGCCGACGGTGTCGTCGTCGGCAGTGCCATCGTCAGACGGCAGCGCGATACCACGGACCTGCGTGTGTTCGTGTCAGAGCTCGCCCAAGCCGTTCATGGTTTGGGGGCGTGAGTCCGCGCTAGTTGAACGGCGCGGCAACCGGAAGTGCGGCCGGCGCAGTAGCCGGCAGGATTGTCGTTGCAGGAACAATCACGGCGGGCTTGACGACCGCGATTGTGCGCTTCTTGGGTGGGTTGTTCTTGATGCCGCGCAAGCGCAGTGCAGTAGCTCCTCGGCGCCAGGTCTTCACGCGCTTGTTCGCGGGCTTGCCTTGGCCACTCTGCTGGATTGCGATGTACTTGGTGCGAGACTTGTTCGCCCATCCACCGAAGATGGCGACGTGGCCGGGGGTGTGGATCGCATCGCCGGGGCGCAGTTTCGACTTGGAAATGCGCTTCGCTACGCTGCCGAGAGTACGCGAGGTGTAGGAGCGCTTGAGCTTCCACGCCATCGATACCATGCCGGAACAGTCACGGCGGTAGCCCCTGTAGTAGCCGCTTTGGCTGTAGGGGACCTTCTTCTTGACCCAGGTGTTGGCTCGTTTGATGACCTGTGCGCGTGTGATCGCGCTGGCCGGAACGGTGTGAATCAGGAACGTGAATGCCATCGCAAGGGCGATCGCGATGGTGAGGCGACGAATCGCCGCCGACGGGGTGATTCCTTTTGCAACCTGCACGCAGTTTCCTTTCGAACGCCTACCGTACGCACCCAGGCCGTGCCCCTCGTTGGGGTCGGTGCCGAGCCCGTGCTGTTCCCTCAAAATGTGCGAATAGGCGATGTTTTGGAGGGCAGCCAAATGGGTACGGAGCGAGATTGGTGCCACTTGGGAGCTCCTGCAGGTCACCAACGGCGGCATACCGGTGGGGTAGACTCACATACGAGTAGGGATCGATGGATCATGTCGCTAGTGATGCTGGAGTCGCCATGCGCGTTGCGCTCGCTCAGATAAACACCACCGTCGGGGACCTTCAGGGCAACGCCCGCAGGATCATCGACGTGATGGTCTCAGCAGAGAAACAGGGGGCCGGAATCACCTTGTTTCCGGAGCTGGCGATCACCGGCTATCCCCCGGAGGATCTGCTTCACAAGAAGCATTTCATCGAGCAGAACCTTGAAGCACTCGAGCTCGTTGCAGCGGCATCGCGTCACGCAGTTCTGGTCGGTTTCGTTGATCGCGTTGGCGATGACCTGTACAACGCCGTGGCCCTGTGTGGGAACGGGCGGGTCCTGCATGTGCATCACAAACAGGAACTGCCCAACTACGGCGTGTTCGATGAGAGACGCTACTTCGAGCCAGGGGCGCAGACGGGCGTCTTTGAACTCGGCGGAACCATGTTCTCGACGACCATATGCGAAGACATCTGGGTCCCGGAACATGCCGCAGCCGGTGTCGAGCTCGGCGCGAGCGTGCTGCTGAACATCTCGGCGTCACCCTTCTATGTCGGCAAGAGCGCTGAGCGCGAATCGATGCTGCAGCAGCGGGCTCGCGAGTCGGGCGCGTGGTTGGTGTATTGCAACCTCGTGGGCGGGCAAGACGAACTCGTCTTCGACGGACGCAGCGTCGTCATCTCTCCTCGGGGCGAGGTACTCGCGCGGGGAAAGGCGTTCGTCGAGGACCTGGTCATCGCTGACTTCACTCCGGGAGCCACGCTTGGTGCGTCGGCTGATCTGGCGCTGCCGCTCGATGCAGACGCAGAGGTGTACGGTGCGCTGACGCTGGGCCTCGGCGACTACGTGCGCAAGAACGGCTTCAGTGACGTCGTGCTTGGGCTCTCGGGCGGGATCGACAGCGCACTGACCGCTGCCGTAGCCGTGGATGCGCTCGGCGCCGAGCACGTGCACGGGGTCATGATGCCGAGTCGCTACTCGTCGGCGGGGAGTGTCGACGACGCACAACTGTTGGCTGACAACCTCGGGATCGACGTTATGCTGCTGCCGGTCGAAGGCTCCTTCAGTGCCTTTCTGGATACGCTGCACCCGATCTTTGAAGGTCATGCCGTCGACGTGACCGAGGAGAATCTTCAGGCTCGAGTCCGCGGAACGCTCCTTATGGCGCTCTCGAACAAGTTCGGTTGGTTGACGCTCGCCACCGGTAACAAGAGCGAGCTCTCCGTGGGCTACTCGACGCTCTATGGCGACATGGTGGGAGGTTTCGCACCGCTCAAGGACGTGTTCAAGCAGCGGGTGTGGCAGCTCGCCAGGTGGCGCAACGCTCAGGCCGCCGCAGCGCTGATCCCCGAGGAGACCATCGAGAAGGCCCCGAGTGCGGAGCTTCGTCCTGATCAGCGCGATGAGGACTCGCTGCCGCCGTACCCGGTTCTGGATCAGATTCTCGCTGCATACGTTGAGCGAGACGCGTCGCGTGAGTCAATCATCGCGTCTGGCTTTGCGGCGGACGTCGTCGATCGGGTCGTGATGATGACCGACCGGGCGGAGTACAAGCGCCGGCAGGGACCTCTCGGAGTGAAGATCACGCCAAAATCTTTTGGAAAAGACCGGCGGATACCTGTCACAAACCGATTTTCAGGTTAGAATCGCGTGGGGGTTTTCTGAAGGTTCCTTGCGATGGCGCTCAAGTTGAGGCCTAAGAATGCCGACGCATTAAGTGAACTAAACGGTTCGTGTCGCATCGAGGGGATGCTCGGACCTTACGTCCGAAAGGGTGGTGAAACGTGGGACGCTTGTATGACGCTGTCGAAGAGATCGATCGCGTGTGCCAGGCACGAGGTCTTGATTCGATCAAGGTCAAAGGTGAGATCAGCATGAAGGCTGGTTTCTTTCTGGCCATCGTGTTTCCCCACACTCCCGACGACACCGAGAAGCTCGACAAATTGCGGACCGCCGCTCGCGACGTACTGGGAGTGTCCCTAAGCGTCTGACAAGCGATCGGTTCATGGTTCGACCATCATCCACGTCAAGGGCGGCACCTCACAGGTGCAGCCCTTGTTTGTTGCGTTCAGTGAAAACCTGTTTGTCTCAGCGGGCGGTGGCAGTATCATTCAGCGGCAACTGTGAATCGACACTCGGGAGACGTTTTTGAACGACATCACAATCATCCGCGTTCATCACGCGTGGGAGCGGTTTGGCGAGATCCAGAACCTGTACTACGCGGTCCTCTACGCTGAGTTCGACGTGCCGCGCGGTGCAGACTGGTATCACGACGCCAACGGCAGCGTGTTCGCCGTGGCGGTCGATGATTCCGGAGCCATTCTCGGCGCGGCTCGGTTACTGCCTGCGCCGGGCTCCGCTTCACGGCAGGTGCGACAGGTCGCGGTGGCCCCGCAGGCTCACGGTCGTGGGCTCGGCAGATCGTTGCTCCTTGATCTTGAGGCGCTCGCGGCCGAGCAGGGTGCGCGTGAGCTGTGGCTCAACTCGCGCTCGACGGCGTACGGCTTCTACGAGAGGCTCGGCTTCGTCCGAGAAGGCGAGGAGTTCGAGAGCGAACTCACCGGGATCATGCATACGACCATGCGCAAGCGACTCGCCGCCTCCTAGCAACGCACGGCAGGTTCGCGTACCCTGTGTCGGGGCGTCAAACGGCGCCGTATTGGGGTATAGCGACGTATTCGTCTGTGACAGTCCAGCGTTTGAAAGAGGAGGGGTTATGCCGACCATCACTCGTGACCAGGTACGCGTTCCGGCGGACGTGCCGGCGGAGCTTCGTGACCTGTACATCGACAACTACCTGAAGGCCACCCGAAACACCGGTCGTCTGATGCTGTTCGCGTGCGACCAGAAGATCGAGCACCTCAACGACGATTTCTTTGGCGAGGGCATCGATGAGGCCGACGCGGAGCCGGAGCACCTGTTCCGTATCGGCTCGCAAGGCGTCTGTGGCGTGCTTGCAGGCCAGCGTGGACTCGTGGCCGCATACGCCAACGACTATCCTGAGATCAACTACCTCGTCAAGATGAACTCTAAGACGCATCTCGTGACGACGAGCCAGGATGATCCCTACTCGCCTCAGCTCTATGACATCAGCACCGTACTTGACCTGCGCGACAACGGCGTCAACGTTGTCGGTATCGGCTACACCATCTACCTGGGCTCGGAGTATGAGTCGACGATGATGGTCGAGGCCGGCCAGCTCATCGCGGACGCTCACGCTGCTGGCCTGATCGTCGTGCTGTGGATGTATCCGCGCGGCAAGGCCGTCGAAGACGAGAAGAGCGCCCACTTGATCGCCGGTGCCGCCGGTACCGCAGCGTGCCTGGGTGCCGACTTCGTCAAGGTCAATCCGCCCAAAGGCGACGCTTCCGGCTCCTCGGCCGAGAAGCTTGTCGAGTCGTGTAAGGCGTCCGGTCGTACCGGCCTCGTCTGCGCCGGCGGTTCGACCGTCGACGCCCCCACGTTCCTCGGCCAGCTGTGGGAGCAGATTCACGTTGGCGGTGCCATCGGTAACGCCACGGGTCGCAACATCCACCAGCGTTCGCTGGATGAGGCCGTGCGTCTGACCAAGGCGATCAGCGCCATCACGCTCGCCGACTATGACGTCGACCGTGCACTTGCGGTATTCAACGGCACCGAGGACTTCTCGCTCTAATCGGAGAAGGACTCCGCATCAGTCAGGGTTCCGCACTGCGGCACCGTCCGGACGTACGCACCGGGCGGTGCCGCGGTGGTATTGACGGGTAAAGTAGACCAGACGGTTCACATCAGGCAGACAGGCAACGTAGATGTCCATCGCAGATTGGTTCTCGGCGCGCGAGACGAAACGCTATACGCAGGTCGCGGATCGTCGCGTGGCCGCACCGGCCGGGGCCGACGTGCCCGACGGCGTGTGGGTGAAGTGCGACGGCTGCAAGCGCACAATCTATGAAGGTGAGCTCGTGGAGCGCGAGCGCGTGTGCTCCGCGTGCGGTCACCACTTCGATCTCACCGCTCCGCAGCGCATCGAGCTCTTGGTCGACGAGGGTAGTTTCGTTGAGTTCGGCGCGGATCTCGCTCCGTGCGACCCACTCGAGTTCGTCGCCGCCAAGCCGTATGGTGCACAGCTCGTGGCCGCTGCTGAGAAGAGCGGCCTACCAGAGGCGGTCATCATGGGCCGCGCGCGCATTCTCGACGAGTCCGTCGTGATGGCGGTGATGGACTTTCGGTTCATCGGCGCCTCGATGGGATCGGTCGTCGGCGAGAAGATCGCGCGCGCGTTCGAAACCGCAACAGCCGAGCGACTGCCGATCATCATCGTTACCGCTTCTGGCGGCGCCCGGATGCAGGAGGGCATGCTCTCGCTCATGCAGATGGCCAAGACAAGCGCCGCGGCGCGTCGTCATGCGGATGCCGGCCTGCTGTATATTTCGGTGCTCACCAACCCCACCTACGGCGGAGTCACCGCTTCGTTCGCGGTTCTCGGCGACGTGATCTTCGCTGAGCCTGGTGCGATGATCGGATTCGCCGGGCCCAGGCTCGTTGAACAGACGACACGCCAGAAGCTCCCCAAGGGCTTTCAGACGAGCGAGTCGCTTCTCGAGCACGGGATGATCGACGGCATCGTGGCGCGCGGCGACCTCAAAGACCGTATCGCTTCAGTCATCGGCTACCTGCGACCTGCAGAGTCGCGCTCTGTGTCGAACGGGGGTGGCTTCTGATGGCGAAGGCTCGTCACATCATGGAGTTCGAGCGGCCACTGATCGAGCTCGAGCAGAAGCTTGCGGAACTGCGTCGCCTCGACCTTGCAGACAACGTCGAACTCTCTCAGGAGATCGATGCGCTTGCGGCAGAGATCAACCTGTTGCATCACGAGACCTACAAGCACCTCTCGCCCTGGGATCGTGTACAGATCGCGCGTCACCCGCAGCGCCCCAAGACGCAGCACTACGTGGAGACGCTTTTCGATGACGTGGTCGAGCTCCATGGCGACCGGGCGTTTGGCGATGACGAGGCGATGTTCGCGGGCTTGGCGACGTTGGATGGGCGCCGGGTCGTGGTTCTCGGTCACCGCAAGGGAACCAACACCAAAGAGAACATCCGTCGCAACTTCGGTTCACCGCACCCCGAGGGCTTCCGCAAGGCCATGCGGGTCATGGATCTCGCCGAGAAGTTCGGACTGCCGATTGTCAGCTTTCTCGACACCGCCGGCGCGTCTCCCGGCCTCGAGGACGAAGAGCGCGGCCAGGCATGGGCCATCGCGGAGTCGCTCGCGAAGCTCTCCGGCTTGAAGGTACCGGTCGTGGTCGTGGGTATAGGCGAAGGCGGAAGCGGTGGTGCGCTCGCGATCGGGTTCGGCGATAGGCTGATCATGCTCGAGAACGCCTACTACTCGGTGATCAGCCCGGAAATGTGCGCTCAGATCCTCTACAAGGACGCGAGCAAAGCCGAGTCAGCGTCGTCGTGTCTGCGGATGACCGCCGCAGACCTCGTCGGGCTTGGTGTTGTGGATGAGATCGTGGCCGAGCCTCTCGGCGGAGCGCATACCGCGCCTGATGAGGTGTATGAGGCGGTGCGCGTGTCAGTGAGCCGTGCGCTGCTCGAGCTCGAGGCGGTCGACCTAGCCGTTCTTGTTGCACAGCGCTACGAGAAGCTGCGCGCAATCGGAGAATACTGTTCCCTCGACGAATAGCGAGGACCCCATGAGCCCGCAGACGCCCAAGATCGCGGTCTTGACCAGTGGCGGCGACGCACCGGGTATGAACGCCTGCGTTCGAGCGGTCGTGCGCTGCGCACTTGATTGCGGAGTGCCGGTCGTCGGGATCGAGCAAGGCTTCGAGGGGTTGCTCGAGGGGCGTTTTCGCGAGCTTGTACTCTCGAGCGTCGGCGGGGTGCTTGATCGCGGCGGGACATTCCTGGGTACGTCTCGGTCCGAGCATTTCAAGACGCCTGAGGGCGTCGCGCAGGCCGCGGGTCTACTCAGGGCTCAGGGCGTAACGGGTGTGGTGGTGATCGGCGGTGACGGCAGCTATCGCGGCAGTGAGGCGCTCACGGAGGCCGGCATTCCAACGGTGGGAGTCCCGGGCACCATCGACAACGACGTGGCCGGCACCGACACCTCGATCGGTTTCGACACGGCGCTCAACACCGTGTGCGAAGCCATCGGCAAAGTGCGAGACACGGCATCGAGTCACGAGCGAACCTTCGTCATCGAAGTGATGGGCCGCACGTCCGGTCTCCTCGCGACCTACGCCGGTCTCGCAGCCGGTGCTGACTGCGTGCTCATTCCTGAGGTGCCATGGAAACTCGAGGACGTCTGCTCGACGGTGCTCGCGGGAGTTCGCCGAGGCAAGAAGCACACCATCGTCATCATCACGGAGGGCGCCGGACACGCATTCGGCCTTGCCCAGGATCTCGGGTCGACGTGCGGTCAGGATGTGCGAGCGGTGGTACTCGGGCACGTGCAGCGCGGCGGCTCTCCGTCGGCGTTCGATCGCATTCTTGCGGCGCGAATGGGCGAGCGGTCTGTGCACGCACTGCTCGACCGCGAGGAGGGCGTCGCTGTCGGACTTCGCGGGTCGCAGATGGTCACGTATCCTCTTTCCGAGGCGTACGAAAGCGCTCATGCGTTACGCCACGAAATCTACAAGCTCGCGAACGTGCTGGCCCGCTAGGGTCACGGTGACAGGCAAGGGGAATTCATGTATCAGCAGTTTCGCGACACAGGTCGCGACATCTTCACTGCGGGCTTGATATCGAGTCATGGCGGAAACATCAGCATCCGTGAGGGTGATGACATCCTGATCACCCGACGCGGTTCGATGCTGGGGCGACTCAGTGAGTCGGACCTGGTGCGCACGAGCGTCACCCCTTGCGGTGCCGACGAGCACTGCAGCAGGGAGCTGGTCGTTCACCGTGCCATCTACGGCGCATGCGGCGCGCTCGCGGTCGCGCATGCTCACGGTGTCCACACGGTGTATCGGTCGCTCGTAGGCGACTCGATCGAGCCGATCGACTCCGAGTCGCGATACGTGATCGGCGCGTCCATCCCGGTGCTCGCACCCAGTGAGACGATTGGGAGCACGGAAGCGGCCCAGATGCTGGCGCACGCCTTCGCCGATGGTGCTCGGATTGCGGTGTTGCGCACTCATGGTCCGTTCGCGATCGGCGAAACACTCGATGAGGCGTTCTACCACCTCACGTGCCTGGAGGCGAGCTGTCGACTGCTCGACCTTCGCGATTCCGTAGGGCTGTCACTCGTAACTTCAAACGGATAGGGAAGCCACATGACCGATCGCCGACAGCTCCTCCCCGAGGATTCACTGCTCCATCAGCTCCCCGGCGCCGAGAAGGCGTTCCTGGAGTTCGGACGCGACCGCGGTGAGGACCTCGAGAGCGCGGTGCGCGTCTTCCTCGAGTTCTTGCGGGGGCTCGAGCTGCTCGATATCGATCGTCCGGTGGTGACGGTGTTCGGCTCGGCGCGCATCTCCGAGGGGACGCCGTACTACGAGATGGCCCGGGAGATGGGTCGTCGACTCGCCGAGAACGGATTCGCCGTCATGACCGGCGCCGGACCTGGCATCATGGAAGCCGCCAACCGCGGCTGTCGCGAGGCAGGTGGGCTCTCGATCGGCGCGAACATCCATCTGCCGCACGAGCAGAAGCCGAACCAGTATGTGGACCGCTACGTTGAGTTCGAGCACTTCTTCGTGCGCAAGGTGATGCTGGTCAAGTACTCGTGCGCATTCGTGGTGATGCCTGGTGGCTTCGGCACGCTCGATGAGGTGTTCGAGACGCTCACACTGATTCAGACCGGAAAGATCAACGAGTTCCCGGTCATCTGTATGGGCACCGAGTTCTGGGGCGAACTGGCCGACTTCCTGAAGGGTAGCCTCGTCGCCGAGAAGACCATCGACAAGGCGGATCTTGACCTGCTCTACTACTCCGACGACTGTGCCGATGCCGTTCGTCATCTGTTGGAGCACCCGCGCGGGTGCTCCAGGCACGCTACGTTCTAGCTGCGGGTCGCACGTCGGAATCGACGACGTGGCCTCTCTAAACTCAGACGCTACCGATGAGCCGTGACCACATGGAGCTCCCTTAGCAGCTCGCCCTTGCGCTCTGAATCGGCGAACGATGCCTCAATCGCATTCTCAGTCAGCTTCACCAGATCCTCGCGGGTCAGTCCCAGCCCAGCCGTCGCCGCTCGGAAGTTCTCCTCGATGTAACCGCCAAAGTACGCCGGATCGTCTGAGTTGACCGTGACAACGACACCGGCATTCAGCAGCGACTTGAGCGTAGATGCCTCCATCGCGGGTATGACACGTAGTCGCGTATTGGAGAGCGGGCATACCGTCAGCGGCACGCGCTCCGATACCAACCGCGCGACCAAGCGCGGATCCTCGGCGGAGCGCACACCGTGGTCAATGCGGTCAACGTGCAAGGCATCGAGTGTGCGAGCCACGAGATCCGCGTCGCCCTCTTCGCCCGCGTGCGCGACGCGGCGCAAGCCCAGGCAGCCGGCTCGTGCGTAAACATCGGCGAACTTCTCCGGTGGATTGCCTACCTCTGCGGAATCCAAGCCGACGCCGACCAACCTATCGAGCCACGGTTTGGCGCTATCCAGCGTCTCATGCGCAGACTCGGGCGACAGGTCGCGTAGAAAGCTCATGATCAGCCCGCTGGTGATCCCCAGCTCATGTTCACCTTGGGCGAGCCCGTCGAGGATGCCGCCGATAACGGTATCGAAGTCGATACCGCGTCCGGTGTGGGTCTGCGGGTCGAAGAACGGCTCGACGTGTCTCACGTTGTCGGCTGCTGCACGACGCAGGTACGCCAGTGTCAGATCGCGAAAGTCCTCACGCTTCTGCAGTACGGCACAAGCGGCATAGTAGAGATCGAGGAAGCTCTGCAGGTCGGTGAAGTCGTAAGCGTCTCGCATCGCGCCGACATCGGAGTACGGCAGACACACATCGTTTCTGGCGGCGAGTTCGAACGCGAGCTCAGGCTCGAGGGTTCCCTCAAGATGCAGATGAAGTTCGACTTTGGGCAGCGCCGCGATGAACTCATCGAGCGCGGAGTCCCTGATAGGTGAGTGCGGGTTCATTATCAGGACCTTTCGACGCAGAGCGACAGGGCGACGCGTTGTCGGGAACCATGAACTGGTACCGTCTTGCACGATACCACCGGCCGAGAGGCGCACGATGGCACACATGCACCAGTCGAATCGCCGACCCCGATGATCCACGATACGCCGCGAAGGGTCATCGGCGCGTATCTCTCGTCGAGCGCTCTGTTCACGCTCGCCACGTCACTCATCTGGGCGACAAACACCATCTTCCTCATGCAGGTCGGTGGTCTGACCATCTTCCAGGTGATGCTTGCGAACTCGATCTTCTCGATCGCTCAGGCGATCTTCGAGATTCCGACGGGTGTGATCGCCGATACCATCGGCCGCAAGGCGTCGTACCTGACGGCGATCGTGACCATCCTGCTCTCGACGATTCTCTACGTGCTGACACCGATCATGGGCTGGGGTTTTGGAGGATTCGCGGTTGCGAGCATCCTGGTGGGCCTCGGTTTCACCTTCCAGACCGGTGCGGTCGATGCGTGGCTCGTCGATGCTCTCGACCACGTAGGCTATACGCGCACCAAGGAGAAGGTGTTCGCTTGGGGCTCAATGACGTTCGGTGCTGCGATGCTCGTGGGTTCACTCCTGGGCGGGGTTCTTGGACAGGTCGATCTGTCGGTGCCGTTCTACGCTCGGGCAGTGCTGCTGGTGGCAGCCTTTGTGGTTGTGGCGGTACTGGTGCACGACCTGGGTTTCGAGTCGCGCCCGCTCAGGCTCTCCACCGTCTTTGGTGAGGCAAGGCGCATTCTCTCGGCAGGGGTGGAGTTCGGCTGGAAGGATCGAGTGATTCGTCCGTTGCTGTTCGTGTCGCTGGTGGGCGGCGTGTTCTACATGTACGGCTTCTATTCGTGGCAACCCTACGTGCTCGGTCTGCTGGGCAAGAACGCGGTTTGGTTGCTCGGTGTGGTCCAGGCCGGGATATCCGCCACGGGCATTCTTGGCAACGCCTTGGTCGAGCCAGCGCTGCGGATGGTCAAGGACAGGGATCCGTCACGTGTGCTCTTGTGGTCTGCGGTCGCAGAGACGGTGCTGGTTGTGGCGATAGGTCTCATCGGCGTGGGAGCACGCTGGCAGGGTGTGACGCCGGCGTCGATCGCAATCGGACTGTGGCTGGCGTGGGGTGTCGTCTACGGCATCGCGGGGCCGGTTCGTCAGGCGTTCATCAACGCGCACATCCCCTCGGCGCAGAGGGCGACGGTGCTGTCACTCGATGCGTTCTTCGGCGATGCCGGCAGCGGCGCGGGTCAGCCCGCACTAGGATGGGTCTCCGGGCGCGCGACGATAGGAGTCGGCTGGCTTATCGGCTCGGTCTTCCTGGGTGCGACGGCGCCGCTCTACGCGTGGGCGGGACGGGCCGCGCGGGCCAAAGCCGCCGAGGAGAATCAGGGAGTGTAGCGCTATTCCCGTGGTGCCCGGGGTGGGATTCGAACCCACACGAGGTTTCCCTCAGAGGTTTTTGAGACCTCCGTGTCTGCCATT
>CAYMAN010000006.1:0-89401 GCA_964388455.1 uncultured Eubacteriales bacterium | reverse complement strand
TTCTCTATGCTCAAGACGGCTTCGGGGTCCCGCCCCCCAAAACCTTACGCGCTCAACGGGCCGCCCGACGTGGTGGCACACGGGCCAGCGCGTAGCAACGGGACCGGCCGACCGTGACGGGACTCCAGTGTCGGATCCACCCAAGTCAGCACCGCTGGCACGGTCTGCGTTGGCCGCCAGCGCCCAGGCGTATTCATCAGGCTGCGGTCCGGTCGGCCCGCTAACCGGGAAGCGAGTCTTCTCGCCTCGCACCCTGGCTCGCAACCAAGCGCGCATTGCATCAGGCGACGTGAGTGCGTCCTTCGTGGCGTCTCAGGTCGTCCTCCCTGAGACGCCATTCGCAATGTGCTTCCGCAAGTCGTCAATGTGCACAACCGGCGCTCGCTGCTCCTCGAGATAGACGGGTAGCACAAGCGAGGACATGACTATGAGCGGTTCGATTGCGACATCACCCGGCACATCGGTTCGAATACGTGCAGCGACCTTGGGGATGTTGTTCCGAATCCATTCGGTCCTCCGAGCCTGCTTCCCCTGCGCCGTCTTGAGATCTTCGATGTCGTTACGCAACTCGGCGGGCACTCGTGTCATCTGGAAATCCTTGCATTCGATGATCCACAGTCGGTTCCTCATCGGTTCAAATGCGAGCACGTCGACATCCCCTAGCCGTTCGGGAAGGTCGAATCTGGGCCAGACCGAGAGCTGCGGCATCTCCATGAGTATCTCCGCGACGCGATCATTGAACGCCTCGCCGTGCTGGTGGAGGATCCGGCCCTGAAGCTCCTTCATCTCTCGAGACCGACCTTTGAAGCGCCCAGTCACCATCTGCATAGCGAGATGACGAGATGAAGCCGAGACGTGCCTGTATCCCCATGTGATGAGGGGCTCGGATCCTCCGCCCGATACGATTCGCACGAGCGGGCGCGCGAGGTATGAGTAGCTTCGCCCGAATCTCCAGGGCCACAGGTCCGAAGGCTCATGTCCGGGTGGTGGTACCTCGAAGGCTTCGCGAGCCTCAAGCGAGAGGCGATCCACCAGCGATTCGGCAGTCTGCCGATCGACTCCAACACGACTAGCCAGTTCGGAGATGAGTTTGTCGAGCGGTGACGTCCCGACCTCAACATTCATCGGTGAAGCCAGGTCCGACAGCACCGCGAACGCGTCGAAGAAGGTCTGGAGATTCATGCCGAACTCAGCCGACATGGCAGCGTCCAGCTCGTCTTGTGTCGGAGTCTTCGGTCCGGGGGCGTCCGGCTCTGCCTCCGCCTGGATCAGCATCACATCGTGCATATACTCCTGCTGAGCCACGAATGCATGGTCCTGCCGGGAAAGACCGACTCGGCCGGATGGCAGTCTCCCAGCGGAGGTTGGACCGAGCCCGACTCTCGCCATCTCCGACTCGTGAGCGAACCCCACAAGCATTGACGCGAGTGCGACCAGATGCTCAAGGTCGGATCGGACTGCGCGCCGTTGTCCGCTCGTGGGTATTGCTGCGACGTACTCAACCAGGAATCGGACCGCAATCGCAGCCTCCGAACGATCATTGGACTCGCGAGCGGCCTTCGAGATTACGTCCTCGACGTCGGAGAAGCATGCGTGCCTGCCTGCAAGGTTGATCTCCGCCAAGCCGGCGGCCCGAATCTGGGCCTCACTCTCCTGGACGAGTTGTGAGATCAGACCCGAATCGAATGTCGAGACCGCTTTGGCCAGTTCCGCGAACAGCTTGTCGACGATTGCGTTGAGGAGATTGCCGATTTCCTGTGGCTGGGTAGTTGGAAGGCCCGATTCTGTGGAAGCAATCGAGGTTCCCAGCGCATCAAGAATCCTGGCGACCAGCGCTCGCTGTACGTCAATCGGACGATTCAATCCTCTCGGGTCCGTTTCCGAGCTATCTGCCGTGATATTGATCATTCGAGACTGCGGTGTTCCAAGCAGCTTGTTCACTCCGGACTGATCCCCTATTGCTAGGTCGTGTTCCGGATGGTGCTCCCGAATGGACTCCAGAATCATCTCGACCAGCTCGCGCTCCGTGTCTCGGCCCCCATCCATGTGGCCTGCAAGAGCGGGCAGGAGTTCTAGTGCGAGGCGCGACTGACCGTGCCAGTTCAGATTCGCGATTACCGCTCCGCACTCGGGTGCATTGCCGAGAATGAGTTCTTCCCAGGTCTCAACTTGGCCGAGCGACAACTCTATCGTCAGGCGCTCCGGCCAGCAGATCTTCGAACGCCACATCCAGTAGGCGATTGCCTCCACGAAATGGAGCTCGACCGGAATGGGAAGCGCCCCATCGAAGCCGGGTGCAGTGATCCAGATAACGCCATCAGCATCCGCATCGATCACGGCGATAGCGGGGTACTCGGGAATGCACGGCGTGTAGAGAGGAATGCGGGAGTCCCGGTACAGGCGCTCCGCCTCAAGCAACGTGTCCTCGCAGTAACCAGTGACGGCGTGCCGGTCCGTCGCAGTCCCCAGACTTCGTCTCACGGATCCGGAGCCTTTCACCGACAAGAAGAGAGAGATGTTCTCGCGTGGGACGTCGTCACCGAAGTAGAAGCTGTCCCGATGCTTGAGCCACTCATCCAGCGGATCCAGGATGCTCCAAGCCAACAACCTTGAACGGCGACGCAGCTCGGCCAAGTCCTCGAGGAAGTAGGCCGCTCGGCTCCAATCACCCTGCATCGTGTCGGCGAACACGCCCCATTCCTCCGCCGTGAAGAACTGGGCGACTCGAATCCTCGGATGCTCAAGATCGATTGAATTCAGTTGCCCAGGGCGACTTGTCTCTTGCGCCACTACGACGAGGGCCACACCGTGGCTGTCCGCTGCCGACGTGAGTTGTTCGAGACCCGTCATCAGGGTCTCGCCTGCCCGTTCCAGCTCTGCATCCAAATCCCAGACGGGTTTCAAGTCGGCTTGCATATCGGCCAGGGTGAGGACGATGGCCGCGACGTCCCCCTCATCTGTGCCGTACAAGGTTATGTGAGTGCCTGCGGAGACTCCTCCCATTGCGGCGACCCGCCGAAGTCCCAGTCGCTTGGCCGACTCTTCAATGAAGAGGCCCGAGGTCGCCTCGAGCAGCTTGCGCAGATCGGCGCCTCCGCCATCCTCGTCGATGGCATTCATCGCCGCAGTCGTGCAGGCCGTGCAAAGTGAAGCTGGTGACGCGACGACCAGCGCTTCACCGACCCTGACGAGCGGTCGTCGGTCCAGCAGCGTCTCCTGAACACGTGCTCGTCTTGGGGCGTCACCAGGGTCCATTGTCAGGGCCGCCAAAGCAGCCGGCGTGACACGGCGCAACCACTCCAACTCCTTGAGGCGCCGGTCGTCGAACGTGACCGCCTCGGTCAGCGCAGCCCAAGAGTCGTCATCGGGCACGAAGATCGGATCAGTCGCCGATTCCTCATGCGTTTGGCTGCGATGAAGCCCGGACCGTCGACAGACTTCATGACTGAGTGCCGATCCTGCACGCAGGATGTCGCGGGCGCCGGCAATTCCGGGCAGCTGCTCCGCGTGCGGATGAAGGAACAAGGCGCGCGTCAGGAATCGCATGAGGTGAAGTGCATCGGGAGTGTCGCCGGCGAGCACGAGATGCCCGTGCCCTAGAAACTGAACCTCGCTGCAGAATTCGCCCAACAGTGGATCATCGTAGGGTGCAAGGCTACATAGGTCCGCGTGGCTCAAGAAGATATCGCGCAAGGCGTCACCGCCGACTGCTGAGAACCAGGGCGCCGCGCTGTGCGCGTTGGGAATGGCAGCGAGCGCAGCAAACTTCAGCCGAGTCGACTTCTCGGCGTTCTCGGGAAGCAGCTGTAGGGCGGCAATCGCCGCGACCAAGTCTGGATGACCGGTCCGAGCCAGGGCTCGGCCGACTGACCGTGTGCTGAGTTCATCTCGTGACGTCGTCTGCATGACAGGAGTATGGCACCGCCCTCTGACATCAACCCGAACCAGCGGGAAGGCAGGTGCCCGCCACAGGCCGTTAGGGTCATTGGGCCGACAGTGCTTGTGGCAGTCGCGCTAGACTGCACCCCCAAGGCTGCGTCGCTCGGAGCAAGCGGGCGCTCGCGCTCGATAAATGCTTCACGAACTCATCCCCAAGGCGCGAAAGCCATCCATGCGTCCGAATCCTGGGTGCCTTGATCTGACGGAGAAGCCGATGCCCGCGACTCGTCTGCATTCTCGCTCCATCAGGGCGCCTGCTTGCCTCAGATTGGGACGCTGGTAAGGACGCGAGCTAGTTGTTCGCAGCCTCAGCCGCCGTATTGGCCGGGCCGAAGGGGATGTGGACCATTGGGATGTCATCCGCGGTCGACTCCAGATGACCCTTCTGGTCATCAAAGAAGACGTGTGGCTTGAGGACATCAAGAACGCGGCTTTTCGCCATCCCGCCGAGGAGGAAAGTCTCATCCGCGCTGACCCCCCAGCTTTCCAGAGTCGTAATCATGCGCTCGTGCGCCGGGGCATTCCTCGACGTGATGATGGCCGTCCGAATGACAGGCTTGTACGTCGGATCTTCTTCGAGGGCTTTCTGCTCTAGTCTCTGCATGAACGAGAGCTTCTTGAACAAGTCAGCCAAAGGTCCCGGGTTATGCGGCACATCGGACTTCGATGCCTCGTAGGCGATGAATGCTTCTAGCCCGTTCTCTTGGTAGATCGCCTCTGATTCCGAGTCGCCAAGCACACAGTCGAAGTCGAACGCGATGCGGAGCTCCCTGTCATTCGGGTCATCGACGACGCTACTAGGAAGCACAGTACCGGCCGGATACTCTGCAGCGACCGCGTTCAGCACGTCTTGCTTGTTTGCAGACAGGAACAGCGATGCGTTGAACGCTGAGATGTAGGGATATGGCGTCTTGCCATCAAGGAATGAGCCTCGCGCGATGTCCAGACCATGGTGCTTGATACTCCTGAACACACGACGACCGGTAGTGGGAGAGTTCTTCGACAGAAGCACTACCTCGACAGGCATCTTGTCGGGAAATGAATCGTTGATTGACAGGAATCGCTTAACAAACGGGAAAGCGACTCCCATCTTGAGAACATCATCCAAGTGCGTCCGCTGGTACTCCTCATAAGCACGCGGCCCCTCGTCGTCCCAGACCTTCCCTGACTCTGAGAGATCAAAGAGCGCGCTCGATGCGACAGCAACGACGAGCTTCCGTTCAATAGGATACGCCATGCACTTCCCTCTCTACGTCAGCGCGTTGCGGAACTCAGCACGCGATACGCCTTCTGAGCCGCATCGCGCAAGTCGGTCTCACGCGCCTTTTGAGTGACCCGCCAAGCTAACCGAGCCTACCTAGTGACCCTCTTTGCGCTGTTCAGGCCAGTAGCGCATGCTCTGCATGTACTCAGTTGACTCAGCATGTTCCGTGAACTCGAGGAGATTCCCGATCTTCGATACGAGCACTTCGTGAACCTCACTCGGGCTAGCGAAGAAGAACTCCTTGCGCGCATTTGCGTGGTTGAGCCGATTGGGAGCGAAGTGCTTGTGCAACTCAGCCTCAAGGGTGACGGCATCCTCAGAGAAGAACAGCCCGTGCACGTCGAAGCGAAACGGGACAGAAGCACCCCCCAACTCGTTCACGCGATCGAGCGGCTCCAAGCGGCGGGTTAGGCCGATCTTCACAACGTCTGCGCCGAAGGCGCCTCGATTCGAGATTATGTAGACATAGCCAGCTCGAATATTCGCGGCCCGGAGGTCATTCTGGGTAATCGCGGCATCGAGTTCAGCGAGCTTTCGTTCCAACTCGACATCCGAGGAGCCGCTGCTCCGAAGCGCTTCGAGCGCGTTTACAAGGTGGCTGCGTTCTTTGTTGAGCTTTGCCCGCTCTTCCTCGAGTTCTGCCGCGACCTTGCGCTCCTCGCGGAGTCGCGCGCGCTCCTCAAGGGCAGCTTCGCGTTCTTCCTGCTTCTTCATCAGGTAGTCAGAAGTCAACTCGATTTCTTCAAGACGCAGTGCGTGAAACGCATCGCCGATATGCATCTGCATCATCGCACCCAGCTTCTTGATTGCAGCCCGAGAGGCCTCGACCCTGCGTGTGGCTGTCACCACGTTGCCGGCGCGAAGTGAGCGAAGGCTGTTGTCGACCTCAGCGTTGTATGCACGCAGCATCAGCTTGCCGAGGTCGTTGGTCATCTTTCGACCTTTGGCCAGCGAATTGTCGAAACTGAAGGAGCTCGACATCTCTATGGCGCCCCCTGCCCGCACGAGATCCGCGATGCGCGCACCCAGTTCGTCGAGACGCTCTCGATAAGCGGAGGCGTTTTCAAGCGGGTGGTGGTAGCGGTAGATTCCGACATCCTGAAGGATCTGCTCGTCATCGAGCACAATCACGCCGCTCGGGGATGCAACAGCATCGAGCTGGGACCGGAGGGACGCATTCTCTGCTTCCAGGAACGCGACCCTTCCATCGATATCCGCCGGGGCGGTGACATCTGCAACGGCCGGCCCAGGCTTGTGTGCGGAATCCTGGCGCTCATCACCCGTCGTCGACTCAGCGTCAACATCGGCTGACAGCCACAGCTGCCAACCATCCGGAGGGTCGGGCCATGCCGGATCCGGCGTCCAGCCTCTGGGTGGGACCCAGCCGTCAGGTGGCTTGGGCCATCCTGGGGGCGGGTTGAAGATGCAACAGTCGTCTGTCATGCGCGCCTGATCCCGGATGTGTTCGCGGGGACAAGTTCGTACGGATTCTTGGAGACGGCCGCGCCGAGGTGAGTGAGTGTCGCAGCCGGGACCACGTTCGAGAGATCCAGCGCCAAGAACGAGTCGCGCTCGACACCTGCGGCGACGAACGGGATGTAGCCCTCAAGCCCAGTCGCCGGATCGATGGTCTCGGTTCCGACCTCCAGCGATATGGTCTTGATCAAGCCACGGCGATCGGCTTCAAACACCTCATGCAATGAACGAAGCGCCACTTGGGTCACGGCACCGGCATACCGGTCCTTGGACGCCTTCTGTGATTGAGACGAAGAAGTAATCTCATCAGACGACTTCATGTACTTGTAGGCGCCCACGGTTGGCACCTTATCCGGGCCGGGCACCAGCACTCGAAGTCGCAGCTCCGCTGCTGCTGTATCGAACTCGAAATCGTGCTCTACAGGGAACTGGCCAGGGTAGGCCGAGTTCGAGAACACTATCGAGACGTACTCCTCCACTGCATCAGCGGTGCCATAGCCCAGATTCGCATTGAGCGAATCGAGCGCGTCATTGCGCGCTGCAGCTGCCGCATCTCGCACTGCGCATTCTGCGGCGTATCGCTCACGCTCAATCTTCAGTGCAGCGACACGCTCTACCTCCCTCTCGGCATGCTGTTGTGCGGCGGCCTGGCGGGCCGACTCTGTCTGAACCAGCCCGGACTGCCATTGAGAGAGCGCCCGTTCATGCGCGGCTGCAGCTTCGACAACAGCCGCTTCGTGCTTCTTCTTACCAAGCATCCCCAAGAGCCCCTTTGGCGCGGGAGGCGGCATGAATACAGGCTCGGGCGGATCAGGCATCGGGCTAGGTTGCGGGATGGGAGCTTCGAGGTCCGTCCTGTCGAACGGCGGGTGTTCGGCAACGGTATGCAGCGTGGTCAAGTCTACGTAGTCATCAACACCGAGGGTCGCGGCTAGCAGGGAGTCGATTACAGCGTACACATGGGAGAGTTCCGAATTCTGGCTCTCCACCTCCGCCACCATCGCGGCGACATGTGCCGCTTGCGCCTCTTTGTCGAGTCGCTTGAGATCGGCCGCGCTTGCGCGCTCACGCTGCGCCGCCGCGCGCTCATTGGCCTTCTGGACTCGTTCCGCTTCCCTTATGGCCTTCGCTTGTTCACGGGCCGCAACCTCTGATTGATGCTGAAGCTCAGCGAAGAAACCTCGACGTCTCGCCATACCTGACTCCTCCCTCTTGCGTCCCCGAAAAGGGACGCTATCACAAGCGATGCACAATCCTGAATTGCTGACGCGCGGTGCGCTCTCGCAGTACGACAACCTTGCACAAATCGGGCTGATGCGCTCGTACGATGACAACGCCTAGCTCAAGTAGGCCGCCACCGTAGTCCTCAAGCGCCCCTGCCAGTCCCCCGTGTGCAGGATCCGGACGTAGTTGCTGTAGTCTCGAAGCAGCTCGGTTCGACTGAGTCGGCTGAGTGTCTGCCAGTCCTCAAACATCAGGTAGACGGCGTTACCCGTTGCCACGTTCTCAAAAACGACCAAGTCGTCCCGGAATACGGCTCCAAAGTAGGCACTCGCGCCGAAAGCTTGACCCAGCACGATTTCACGCGGTCCCATGCTCTCGAGTAACTGCCGTCGTTCCATCACGATGCGCCGGCCTTCATCCGTGAGTCGGGGCATGCGCTGGAACGTGCGCGTGTACTCCGTGTCTGACGCACCTGGCGGGAAGATGACCCAGTCCACCAGCCTAGTGGCTAGGACCTCCTCGGGCGTCGCGTTGGATGGGAAGACCCCAGAACAACCCGTGGACTCCTGCAACACGTTCATCCCAAGCAGAAGCTGCCGCTCGAAGTCAGGGTCCGCGGGATCGAAGATGTCGATGAGCTCAAAGCTGAGAACCTCGCCTGTCTCATCCGGTGCTGCGCCCTCATGCGTAGCGCGGATTAGTGCGTTGCGCGGCGAGATCACATCGCGCTGGTACACGTCACGACTCCAGTCCACGGTATGCGTGCCGCGGGATGAGTCGCCGAAATTCGGGGTCTCAAAGGAATAGGACTTGGTCACCTTGTGCAGGTCCCGTCGAATGCGGCTCCAGCCTTCGATATTGCGACGCGCCCACGGCCCATTCTCTACCGGTGGAAGGATCGTATCGGGTGAGACGACCAGTGCGTCGTTCTCGTACCTGATGCCAACCGGGCTAAGGTGCCCGTCAATGATCTGCTGCCGGGGGACAATTCGTGCGCAGGCAACTCTAACGGGCTGTCCGGCCAGGTCATCCAACCGCGCGACGACTGCATCCGGCAAACGCCTGAAGCTCTTCTTCCAAGGACGACGAATTGCTGGCATATCGCTCCTCCCCAATTGGCAGCGGTAACCAGATGCTACCACTCGCAACTGACGCGTCGCCGACGCGCTTGTTAGACGTACCTCAGGAACGCGATGCGCCTCGGACCTTCATCCGGACAACCCGATCCACCATAGCGGCGAGCTTCTCCTGATGTTCCGGATCGACAAAGGACATGGCGCTATTCTCATAGTCCGCCCACGTCTGGCCAGACACATCCGATGGGGGCTTGTCTGTGCCCTTACGCTTGATGGGAAGAACACGTACGCCCCAAGTTAAGGCCACGCCCATCTCGAGCATGACATTCGGATTGAGGTCTGATGTGTCGAAGACGGCAACGTCCGCACCAATGATGTCGCGGGCGATCTCGTTGAAGAGGTGTTCGCCGTAACCCGCCGCCAGGGCGATGAACCTCAGGCTCAGTTGCGCGTCGCCAGACTGCGCTCGATACGCCGCAATTGCGGTGCCGAACATCACCTCGATGTTCGTGCGTAGCGCCTGAGTATCGTAGTTGGCCGACTCGAACTGCGTCCCGAGAACTACATAGAGCACCCCGGTCTCTGACTTCCGCCGCGCTACTGTTTCCCAGTGCTCATCCGTGAAACCGTATGGCGAGCCAACTGGAACAGGGGGTCGCAACTCGATCGGGGCAATTCGATTTTCCGCTGCCGGTGACGTGGTCCGAGATGCGCGTGACTCTTGCAGCGCGTAGCGCCCACGCGGCGTAATCGTCGCCCCTGCAAACGCGTAGGGAGCAGTGCCGAGCGCTCGCAACCACTTGGCAAGGTCGGCTTGCACCAAGAGGGTCACCGCATCGTTCACGTCAGCCGGCTCAAGCCGTGTGGCCTCCGAGATTGCGGCGCCCTCGCTCCAGCTGTCGCGCGCAGCGCGGTCGAGCTCCGCCAGAATCGCGAATGCGTTGTCTTCAATGGAACTCACGAGACCTCCTTGTTGCTTCTGACGTTAGGTGGAGACGGCACGCGAAAGACGGTTCAGCTGACGTTCCTCACCAAACAGACTCCACTTGCCTGAGTGCAGTCCTACGACAATATTCAACGGGTAGGTTTCCTCGAGACCCGCAATCATCTTCAGGTGAAGCGCGCTGGCGTCCCCACCGATGAAGAGCGAGGGGGCTGCATGTGGGCCTTCTGGGTCGACTATGAATGCGGGCCCGTCTTCCTCGAACCATGCGTGACAGGCCACAAGAATTCCGATGAAGTTGACGAGGAGTTCAGGAAACGGGCTCATTGACTTGCACTCGTGCGCAGCCACCACGTCGGCACTGCCGACTGTGTAGAACCCGCGCTTTCCCGATGCAAACTCCGGCCGGCGAGCCGTCACAATCTCCGCCCCGGCGGCCATCACGACCAGATCTGGAGTGACCGCTATCTCCGGATGAGCATGGGACTGTATGCGCACTTGCTGCCTCAACTCGTACTGTCCATCCGGCCCTCGGAGCGACAGGTAGGAGTAGTTGTGCGGGTTGCCGCTAGGGGTCGTCAAATAGCGATACTCGCCATCGTCACCGAGAGACTCGGGCATCACGTCGAACTCGAGCTCGTAGAACTCCGTCAGGGCGTGGAAGCATCCGATTTCAAATGCCGCCGAAACTTGGCGCTTCGTTTGGGATAGGACTAGAGAATGCGAAATCGCAAACTGCCGCATTCTGCCCTCAACGGCCGTCACCCATTTGTCAGCGCTCACGGTCTCGCTCCAGAGCTCGATGCAGCCGAAAGAGAAGGTCCCCGAATCGAGCTGCGGTCAGTACTCCGTGCGCATCCGGGACATCCTCGAGCGATTGCATGAAGCTGGCGTGCGCACCCCGGATGCGCGCACCTCTATGCGCGTCAAAACGCAGGGACTCCCCGTACTGGATGACCATGTCGCGGCCAATGACGCTGGACCGGTCACTTGCGGAACTTGCCAGCGGGCCCATCACGAACAGGTAGAAGGAGTTGAGGCCACACAGAATGGAGAGGCGTTCGTTCGACCAGCCGTGCTGACGTACGCGAGTGAGCATTGGATCGCGCTTGTCGCTGAGGAAGCGTAGCTCACGCACCATGCCATCACGCCGGGCGCGAATTTGTCGCCGCAAGTCGGCGTCGAGTCGTTCCGTCAGCGGGCCGGTTACTGCGTCGGACATCTCATCCACTCCCACCTAACTAGGGGCGCGTGCGCGGTGCGCAGTGCGCTTCCGGCGTACGCCGACTTCCGCGGGACCGCTCAAAGTGCCCGTTAGCTTAGGGCAACGAGCCGACCGATGTTGGGGTCAAGTTGAATCTGCTTCATGAACGCGATGAAGTCCTTGGCTTGGACTACGAAGACGGTGTTCTCCTTCGCTTTCGCGAGCCTACCGAATCCCCATTTCGCTAGGTCTTCAGGCAGCCGGGGACGCGGCGAGAGCTGCTTGCGGAACCTGATGAACTCAACCTCTTCATTCTCGACGGCGTCGATCTTCCCCGCGTCGAGGCTCACCGCGTACGCGTCGAACCTACACGCCTCCAAGGTGGCCGTTGTGACAATCACATTGACGTAGGTTCGTACTCGAGGGTAGCCGCACTGCCGCAGAAGCGGCTTCTCTTCGCGAGCAAGGGCTTCCGTCGACTCGACCACCTGCGCCGCGATCCGTTCAAGCATTGGTCGGCTGTTCGAGTCCTGGCCAGCAACGACACAAAACCCCGACTCATATGACGCCGGCACGAGCTGGGCATCGAGCCAGTCGAAGTACCCAACCCCATCGCCGGACAACGACGTAGCCCAGTACTTCGCACCCACCTGAATCCCACTATCTGGTTCGGGCAGGAGAAACAGCCATGTAGCGTCCCTCGGACGTTTGCACTCTACGTTCAGCACAATCGTCCCTGCGCTGTTCTCAACCACGAGGTCAATGAACCCGGATTCGCCGGTCTCCTGATTCAGCCACCCGTGTTCAGTGTGCAGCACATGCCAGCCATGCTCATGGCCCCCGGCATCGATGGCGTGCCCGAGCCCAATCTGCAACGGGAATCCGGACGAGTTGATGTGGTTCTGGGCATCAGCCCCCATGGCTACCTCCTAGTACAGGCAATGTGCGTCGGTTCGCGTCCAATCAAGTGGACCCGTTGAGTGCGAAGGCACAGAATGCAGGACTAACGTGCTTCGGCGGAGCGGCAGTCCACGTCGCGCGGGTATTGCCGGCTTGCGCCGTCCGCCCTCTCGAAGCGATTGTTCGATGGGCCGCCGAGACACTCTAGTCGTTCCCGTACTCCGGTTCGAAATAGTCCGAAGGGTCGAACTCGATACCGAAGTAGTCGACGGGGTCTATCGTGTCCGTGGCCATGTACAGCGCACCGAGTCCTAGGTGGAACAGATGCCCGTTCTTCGAGAGGCTGAGTCCGCAGGCTTCGCAGTGAAGCGCCGTGGGCATTACCTCCGTCTTCTCTTCAATCTCTCCCTCAGTCGCCACCGTGTCGACGACCCGAAGTGCCTTTCCTTTGAGCAGCGCGTCTGATCCACACGCGGGACAGGTGATCTTTCGATCAGCCCACCCTGCATTCGCCTCTGTGTATTCGAGGGCCAGAGAGTATCTGGTGGTCTGGTTCTCTTCGTCCAGGGTATCGAAGGCGGACTTTGCGCTAGCCACGGCCTTCAAGGCCTCGCCCTTCAACACATCGTCGAGACCCTCAATCATCTCTGTGGCAGTCTTTGCATCCGCGACGCCGACTAGATCTTCAAGCGACTTTCCCATGCTCAGGCACAAGACGTTGCTTATCCGCAGAAGCTGTGGCAACCAGATGCCCGGCCCGAAAGACTCAAAGGGCATATCCGCACTGTGAAGCTCGCCATTGCGTACCTCGATGACTGACGTGGCGAACTTGAAGTCGTCATCCGAGAAGTCATCAACGACCACTACTAGGCGATGCAGTACCGACTTCATTGGGATGGACTTGGGCTGGCCCTTCGCCGGCCCCGCAAACCCAAACGCGAACATCAAGTTCTCACCCTGAGCTGGGTCCGCCAGTAGGGCCGGGTGCACCCTTGCCAAGGCTGCTCTAGCTAACAGTTCGAATCCCAGTGTCAGGTAGAGGGGGAACTCATCCCCCTCGCGATCCGCCGAGTATGCGCGAGCGAAGTAGACCGCGGCTTTCTCGAATAGAGGATCCGAGTTCCATATCATGCGCCCATCACCAGCACTCTCTCTAGGATCCGACTCTCCGGAATGCCCGAACCTGCGGCCCTTGCATGCAGCATCCGATGATTATCGATGACGGCAGTGAGTCCCTCTATCCAGTCGATGCCGATTGGATCAGCGCTGGCGAGCAAGCGCTCAACCAGCCCAGCGGAAGCATCCCTGCGTGGCACTGCAGGCCGCATAATGCCCATGTCATAGCGCAATCCGCCGGATGACCAGATCGTACTGATGAAGCAGGACCGCCCGGTTCCGAACTTCCACCGTTCAGTCGACAATAGCCGCTCGTCTGCGTCATCAATCCGCCCCATCAGGTCGACCAACTCCGTTGGGCGATGCGAGACCGTCCCCGATGCGAGGCGCAGAACTAGGTAGCGCGGCACCAAAGCGAAGTGCGCACCATCGGTGTGGTATGGAAACGCGCCAGCGCCGTGGCGCGACGTTAGAGAGTTGGGATGACCGTCAGCGGCATCAGCAACGCGTAGGGCAGAAACCAATCCGCCTCCTGTTCGCGCGGGAACAGGCAGCCCGAACTTCGCCGCCACCTCCTCCAAAGGCGCGAAGGAAGTGAAGGTAGACCACCCGTCCTTGTCGAGCGAGCCCGCCACTAGACACCTCCGTTGCACGTGCATTGCGCGTAAGCGCGCCGAACGATTCCAGCATAACCCAACGCTGACGCGCGGCAGGTTGATGCGCTTGCCGATTCGCGCCGTCTAGATCACAGCCGGAAACGCTTCTCCTGTGACGATTGCCAAGAAACCCTCGACCCGCGAACGCAACTCGTCAAACGTCAGGACTTCTACATCGCCCACGCCCGACCGGAATCGTTCGAACGATGTGCGCTTCGCATCGTCATCGAGACTGCGAGAATCCCCGATGATTAGCACCGAGCGTGGGAACGCAAGTTGCAGGTGCTCAGTGTCACGCATGAGAGTCTCGATATCCCGCTGGAAAGTGGTGCGGTAGTACTGGGCCTGCGCAATCGCACCCGAAAGCTCGACCGAGGCTGCATACGCCTCACCACGGTACGGCTGCGCTTGAAGCAGCGCGGTGTCGGCTCGCTTGATCTCAACGAGAGCAATCGCGTTCGTGTGTGGATTCATGAGCATGAAATCCACGTATGCGGCCTTCTTGCGGGTCACCGTGGGAGAGGAGACCACCGCCTCATCCTGGAACAATACGAGCGGCTGACCCAGCACCTGTTCGATTACCCACTCATGACGAGCGAGCAGGGTGTGCCAAGCGGGTTCGGGACTACTGGCAAGTGAGTCCCATTCAACGAGTAGAGCGTTGAGCGAGGCCGCCGCAGATGCGGCACTCAGGTATCTTGCGTCTTCCGGCCCCAGGCTGGTCAGGCTTGTGGCCAGCGAACCTGGGTTCGTACACGTCAGCAGCCACTGCACCACATCTTGGATTGCTGCCGGAGCCAACGCATCATCGACTTCACCGTCAACCGGCACCATCAGATACTGACGTCGGGGGACCCCATTTGCGGTACACGCTTCGTAGAGCCCGGAGAGTACACGGTAGAACTCAAGAAGTGCGTCGCTTGGGAAGTCGTACCGCGTCCATTCGCCTGCACGAAGGGTCAGCGAGAGCGACTCATCGTTGACAAACTGGTCGATTTCGCGCTTCGCCTGATAGCGCAGCTCTCCACTAACGACGGCATCTGGATCGTTGGGATTGTTGTGCAAGTTCGGGCAGAAACGCAGCCGACGGCGGCCGTTGTCGCTGGTCCACAAAACGACCGGCTCTAGCGCGCCAGCGGAATCGCTTGACGTCGAGTCAATCCGAATCGGTTCAGTCAAAGTGGTCCTCCCCCGCAGCGCGTGCCCCCACGACTGCTGCATCCGTCGATCGTCCTTGCGGCATAACCTGCGCCCGAGCGATACCAGCATAACCGAGCGCATGCGGGCGTGAGATTGATGCGCTGGTTGGGCGGCCACCGCGCGATTGGCCCCGCCCGCTCCTGTTGGGGAACGCCGCACGACTTGATGACTGGCGGGTCACCGCGCCAGGCGTCCTCAATGAGAATAGCGGGTCTTTGAGCATGCCCAGGGGTGCCCGCAATCGAAGACGTCGAATCTACTATGATCACCTACGCCTCCGATTTAGACCTCATCATCGGCAAAGAGCGCGGCGACGTCTTCGGAGGTAGGCTGCGTCACGGCAAGCCACGCCTTGATACGCTCGCTGTCATCGACGGCGACGGCTATGTCCTGCTTGTCTCTCCACTGTCCGGGCTTGCGGTTCTTGAGCCAGAAGATGGCGGCGGTAGAATCAGGGGGGACCTCTCGCGTGATTTTGATCACCCTCCCTCCCCGTAGCGGCCTGCCCAGTTCATCGGACTTGGCCTCCAGGCGAGTCTCAGTCGTGGAGAAGCCGAGTGCACGCCGCAAGAGGCTCTCTTCGACCTGAGCATCCACGACCGACTTGCCCTGCTTGAGCGCCTCGTACAATTCCGGGTGGTCCTTCTTCCAACGGTTCAGCGTCGCCACACCGACGGGGGGATCGAGCCTCTCGGCAATCTCCGCGTCGGTGTGGCCTTCGCGAGCCAGCGCCCGGGCCAGTATCGGCGTGATTATCGGGTCATACTTGCTCGGTCTGGCCATAGGGCCCTACGGCCTCTCGGCCGTGTCGAGTACGGCGGTACGTCCGGTGAGATTCTCCCAGCGCTTGACGATGACATCGACATAGGCGGGATCGAGTTCGAGCCCAAGGCACACCCGTCCAAGCTGCTCGGCAGCGATGAGCGTCGTCCCGCTTCCAAGGAATGGATCAAGCACAATGCCACCGACAGGCGCGCTGTTGGCAAGCATCGCTGAGACGAGTGCCACGGGCTTCATCGTCGGGTGCTCTTCACTGCGTTTGGGGCGCGGAATCTCAAACACGCTGGTCTGAGAGTTGTCGCCGAACCAGCGCGATGCGCTCTGCTTCCCGCGTCCGCTTCGGCCTGCGCCTTCAGTCCAGCCATAGAGGATGGGCTCATGGCGATAGTGATAGTCCGAGTGTCCGAGCACCATCGAGTCCTTCACCCACACAAGCGACTCATGCACCTTCCACCCGACATCTCGAATGGCCGATTCGAACACGAGCGCAAGCGGACCTGCCGGGTGTGCGACGTAGAACGGTGACCCGGATGCCAGTACGCCATCTGCGGCGGTGAATGCTCCTGCCAGAAGAGAACCGAGCGTCGCTGCTCCGTCGTTCTTGATTCGCTTGGCTTCCTTGGTCTTGCCGACGTACTCCACGCCGTAGGGAGGGTCGGTCCACAGGCAGACGGCACGCTGGTCGCCCATGAGTCGCGTCACGTGATCGCTCCGAGTCGAATCGCCACACAGCACGCGATGATTCCCCAACAGCCACAGGTCGCCCGGTTTCGTGAGCGGAATCTCCGGCAGATCCGGAACCTCGTCCTCCTCTACTTCGATTCCGTCATCCGCAAACGAGGTCATCAGCCGCTCGAGTTCGCTGTGGTCGAAGCCCGTTAGCCCCATGTCGAACTGCGCGACATCGAGTTCGGTGAGCAGGTCGCACAGTGCCGACATGTCGATCTCGGCGAGTTCTGCGATGCGGTTGTCAGCGATGAGGTCTGCCCACTCGGCGGCTTCGCTTTCGTATTCCTGATAGTCGACCGGCGCCTTCTCGGCCTCGAGCAGTCGTGCCGCGGCCAATCTCCCATGCCCGCGCACCACGAATCCGCTTCGTGCGCTCACGGTGATCGGCGCACGCCAGCCTTGCGCAGCGATGATTTTGGCGAGCATCGCGATTTGCGCTGTGGGGTGCTGGTTGGGGTTTCGCGGATTGCCTACGAGTGCCTCGAGTGCCACCAGCTCGTCGTGAGCGCAGTGCACTGGAATCTGGACTCCCCCACTGGCGTGATTCGGAGGTGCGTCCTGTGTGAGTACCTGTGTCGCCATGACTGCCTGTCTCCGTCCTGTCTCCGACTGGGCTACATTGTGCCGAAGCCCAGCATGCAGTATTCTTTTGCCAGTTAATACTCGGATTTGACTGGGGTAATAATGGGGCACTGGTGGAAGGGCACTTCGCGACTGGCCGACTGGTCGCTGTCAATTGCGGGAGACGGGATCCTTGAGACCTATGACCTCGACCTCATGGCACTTCGCGAAACGCAGCCGGAAGTAGACAAGCGCGCGCCCTATGAGTCGCTGAGCGCGGTGGTCCACGAACTTCCGCACCGCTACTCGGGTGGTGTGCCTGAAGAGCCGCTGACGAAGCTTCCGCGTCGCCGACTCCTTGAGTGGACGAGCAAGTTCGGACTGCTCGGCATACTTCCGCATGCGTGTGCGAGCGCTGTGCTCGCCCCGCGATGGGCCGAGGGAAGGCTGTTCGGGATTGCAGTGATCCAGCAAGACATCCTGACGCGCTGCGGGGCGAGCTGGCGACGCCAGGTCCTTCAGGTCACGCCAATCGCGCCTGATGAAGAGATATCGGTCGTCGTCGGCGATATCGTGCCGCCTGAATTCTGGTCTCCAGGTATCGAAGAGCCCCATGCGCTGATGCGCACGTCGCTTCTCGGAAGCGAGCTCAAGCGTGTCGATCTCGCAGAGGCCTGGGGGCCGTTCTTCCCGCTTGCTAATGCGGATGACTGCGCCCGGGACTACGACTACCCGACGCCACTCAGCGACCGCTTTTGGGAGGAGTACTCTGAGCCGCTCAATGAGTTCATGATCGCGGCACACTCCCTGACCGAGACGATCAAGGTTGCCTGGGACACGTCTGATCCCAACGTGAGTGCCGCGGGTATCGCGAGACTCAACATGGCCCTGGATCTCACCAACCCCTGTTTCCACCACGAACATGGGGTTTCCCCCTCTATGTCGCACGGGTCACTCATCAGTGCGCTTGCCTATATGGCGCTTCGCGACATGTCGGAGAAAGGTCGGTTGGTGAAGTACTGCAAGTTGTGTGGCGGGTTGTTCACCACGCGCCGACCCGAGGCGATGTATTGCTCCGAACGCTGCAGAAACCGCCGCAGAGGCCGCAGGAGGATCGGCAAGACCGACTAGCCCGTGGCCTTCTCATCCGAGCCGACACCGCGATGCTGTCCGTCCGAAGCGCTTCGCTTCAGCCGCAACCAGAGGTAGTGTTCCCACACCGCGCGTCACTAGCTGGCGATTGACCACGCGCGAGCCGAGCGACAGGGAGCACTCTTATGGCGAAGACCACCTCAGCGGACGGCATCTTGAAAGTCGCCCCGGGCTACTACCGCGTGTTCATCGAGCTTCCTAAGACGGCAGCAGGCAAACGTCGGCGCGAGAGCCACACGGTGCGGGGCACGCTTGCCGAGGCCAAGGCCAAGCGCGCCCATCTCGTGTCAGAGCGGTCACGCGGCGATTACGTCGGCAGGTCTGACCAGAAGCTCTCTGACTACCTCGAATCGTGGCTCACCTGGAAGCGTTCGCAGGTCTCGCAGCGCACGTGGGAGTGCTACGCGTCGCTCCTTCGGAGCAGCGTGATCCCCGCGCTCGGCGCGATGAGACTCCAGGAACTCTCACCTCAGCATCTCGATGAGTTCTACGCACACAGCCTGGCCACAGAGCGCGGACAGAAGAAGGAGTCGCGCCTCTCGCCGACCACCGTGCATCACCGACACGTAGCGCTCAAGATGGCACTTGAGCGCGCTGTGGAGATCGGAGTGCTTTCGAAGAACCCGGCGCGGTTCACGTCGCCACCCAGGGTCAACCGCCCGGAGATGCGAGTGCTCGCCGAAGAGGAGGCGACCGCCCTGCTCAAGGTCCTTGAAGATACTCCATCCGAGCTGCCCGCCTACCTGGCTTTGACGACGGGGGCACGCCTCGGGGAGCTGCTGGCCCTTCGATGGAGCGACATCGATCTCGATGTCGGAGTGGCCCATATCAGGCGCACCGTCGTAGAGCACATGGTCGGCCAGGGAGACAGCTTGTGGTACTCGTTCAAGGAGCCGAAATCGGGTCACGGACGATCTGTCGACTTGGGCGCAGCCACCACCGCAAAACTCAGATCACATCGAAAGCGCCAGACCGAGCACCGGTTGACGCTCGGTGGCGACTGGATCGATCACGACCTCGTGTTAGCCACGCCGTCAGGTGAGCCCACCCGACCCTCGACCGCCTCCGGCCGGTTTCGGACCGTGGTCGGGACGTGCGGCCTTGGCGGAGTCCGTTTCCATGACTTGCGGCATGCACATGCGACCATCCTGCTCAAAGCAGGCACACCGCCTCATGTCGTCTCCAAGCGTCTCGGGCACTCGACCGTCGCCTTCACGTTGCAGGTCTACGCCCACGTGTTGCCCGGACAGCAGCGCGAGGCGGCCGATGCTATCGAGGCCGCACTGCTCGGCTGATCGTCCTGCACACGGCCACACGTCGCGCGCACCACAAGCTGGACTCATCCTCGCATCGAGGGTGGACCCTAGACTCTGTTCGGGCACCCAGGGCCCTTTGGGCGATGGGATGGTTTTGAGAATCGGCTCGTGCTTGGAATACGCTCGCCGTCCTTTAGGGACTATCAAAACCCCATTACGTGCCCCGACTCGATCCGAAGGCACGACATGGGCACACCTGTCCTCGCTGTTGCCGGCCCCGTTTTGCGCCCGCTTTCATCCGGACGCAGGTAGACCCGCCTGTTTCCACAGACGGGTCTACATAGAATCTGGTGCCCCCAAGGGAATTCGAAACCTGACCTGTGTGCTCCAGTGAGTACGCAGTGGGCTCATCTGATATCACGTCGTCGCAGGTCAGCGGCCATCTCAGGTTCCCGTTGGACGCTGGCTGCTTCGTCCCGAGATGAACCCTTCAGGACGTAGCCCGCGTACGAGGCACGTGAATGGCACGACCAATCGGGGCGGGGGAGGAAACGGTGGCGGAGCATCGACAACCGGGCTTAGTCGCCTGGGATGTCTTCGCACCGGCACAGCCGTGTTTCCAGAAGCTGTGACCAACGCGCGAGCCGGGCGTAGGCAGTTTTCGAGACTGCCGCATTCAACCACTCTGCCACCTCTCCGCGAGGGTGCAGAGCTCCCGACGCGCGAGAGCAGCGTTCCGCAGTATAGCGAGCGTGCCTTGGTCGGACAATCGATGACATCCACCGCAACACGACACCATTACGCTTCGTGGGCGGAACGAGGGCGGTTCGTGCTTGCTGGAACTGTGTGCCGAGCGACGGAATCACCCGGTTGTTCCTGCGCGACACGAGCCGCAGTGGCCGTGTGGGGCTGAACAGTTCGAGCGTCCACTCGCGCCCACTCGTCAGGCACGACAGCAGCAGCCCACCATGTCCAGCAATTGCAAGTCAGATGCCCTCGGCTCCCCTTTCATCATCCATGCCTGCACCAGGAAGACCGCAAAACGTTCCCAGGTACCAGCCACCCATGAACACCAGCGGAAAGCAGCCCGTCACTCGCCCCAACGACCACAGGAGGAGAACGCCTGCGCCAATCACAAACAATACTGGCAGTCTCCCCAATACCTCAGCGGTCGCCCGTCGAACTGGATCGATCTCGCTGGGTCCAATCAACAGGACCAGTAAGATGCCACACATCACGCTCGCGGACCAGACTCCCAATAGGCTTCCGGACGCTGTCAAGTAGCCGAGCGCCATACCAGTAGCCAACTCAACTAGCGGCGACAACACTCTGGACATGAACACACCTCCTACGCCGGACGAATCTTCTTGTAGTACCTATATACAAACGAGAAGTAGTAGTAGCTGCCGCTCTGCTTGAGTATTTGTGTGCTCTCAATGAGCTCGGACCCCACCATACCCTTCAGCATGGCTTTGCCTGCGGCCTTCGCCTTGGGGTGTGCCATCTGCCTCGCTTTCAAGCGCTGAGATCTCGTCCCAGATCCATACTTCTTCGTCCGGCCTTTTGAAGCGAGTGCTATGGCCACATCCAACACCCAGGTCTTGAAGTACACGGTGACCCTTGACTTGCGCTTGTACGCCAGCCAGTGTGTCGTGCTGTGACACGAGTTTCGATACAATCGGTAGACCCCCTTCGTGCTCGTCAGCACCCTCTCACGAGTGTATGCGACCCTCCACCATGCCTCTCCAGTCGGGTCCACCTTGCCCACCGGATCTCCACCGCAGTACTGGTACGCGCTTTCCTCGCCATCGGCCCTTGCCGGGTCCTTCGTTAGCCACTGACCGGTGGCCGGGTCGTAGTAGCGCTGTGAGCAATAGTACAAGCCGCTCTCTTTGTCGAACGTATAGCCGGCAAACCGCAGGCCGACCGCGCTGTCAATTGCGGCAGACTGTGTCGCAGTGAGGCTCCCTGCCGCGCGAGAGGCCCCCGAAATCGTCTGGCCGTACGCGGAGTAGGTCCGATACGACAGCGGCGTCCCATCAGAAATGAGCAGCTCAAGCACATCGCCCCGCACATCGGTCACAAGCCACACGAAGTCGGTCGTCGCGCGCCCCGGCACTGTTACCCATGCTCCGGTCGGACGTCCCGTCTCATCGTTCACATACTCGACGGTGGTAGTCTCGTCATTTGTCACGGAGACGCAACGGAGGAGCGTAAGCCCCTCGTAAGTCCATTCGGTCGCTGTCGTCACCCCACCGCTGGTGACCACCGAGCGCGTACGCTGGCCCTCACCGTCATAGGCGTAGGTCGCCGTGACGTCAACAGAGCCGTTCTTGCTGACGTCCCTTGCGAAGGACACGAGCCGATCACCGTCGTTGTAGCCGTAGGTGGCCGACTCATCTTGCGAGACGTATCCCGTTCGCCTGCCTCGTCCATCGAAACTGAACGCAGTCGACTTACCGCCGTCGACCATCGAAAGCAGCTGTTGGGTACGGGTGGTCTCGCTGCGGTAAGTGAAGGTGCGTGCACCGGCGGAGGTGATGCGTCCGTCGGGTGTATAGCTGAAGTTCACCGCCGCCGACCCTACATCGGCAGAACTCGTCAAGCGCCCGGCATCGTCGTAGGAGAAGCTGCGGTCGCGATCGGCTGCAGCGCCCGGATACGCGAGATCGATCGCCTCCCGGGTCTGACGTGCGGTATGGGAGTTGTAGCTGTAGTCGATACCGCCGCTTCCGAGTCCCGCACCGTCCTGGCCGATGAGCTTGCTTGCGGAGGCCTCATAGGAGAACAGCTGAGACAACTGGGTGTCTGCGCTGAGCGAGAGTTCCGTCACCTTGCCTGCCGAATCGCGCGAGACCACCTGTCGAGAAATGGTGCCCGTCCCATTTGTTGAGCTCAGAGTGTATTCCCGGCCCTGGGCATCGAAGTCCAGTGTCACCGTCGTCTCACCTGCAGCGCGCACGGATGACGCCTTGGTCTCTCCGTTCCAGGTGCTCGAAGCCGAGACACCGCGAGCAGAATCCGTGCTCGAGACCTCGCGCCCCTGATCATCGAAAGTCCGCTCGACGTCACGCACGGGTTCGTTGTTGCCCGGTGTCGTGTGCACTTCCGAGACGGCGCGTCCGAAATCGTCATAGGCGAAGCGGACCGTCGAGCCGTCAGGTGCGGTCCTTGAAAGGATGCGACCCATGCCGTCGTAGGAGTTCGTCGTGGTCTTGCCAGACAACGTCTCGGAGAGCACCCGCCCGGCCGCATCGTAGGTATAGGTCTTGGTCTGTCCGTCGAGGTCTGTCTCGGAAAGCAGCCAGCCAAGCGAGTTGTAGACCTTGGTGGCCGAGACACCTCCGGAGGTGGCCGCGAGTTGACGATCGAGCTGGTCGTAGACAGACGTCGTAACGAAGCCCTTTGCATCGGTGCTCTTCGTGAGACGTCCTGCAACGTCATAGAACGACGTGCTCTCGACGATCGTCCCCGAATCCGTCGGCTCGCTCATTGAGGTCTGGTTGCCATCCGCGTCAAAATCGTACGAGGTCTCTTTCGCATCGCCCGGGTCTTCTTCGGTGACGTTGCCGCCCTCGTCGTAAGTGACCCCGTCGGCTGCAACGTTACCTGCCTGGTTGCTCTCCGTCAGGTTGCCATCGTCGTCATATGTCGCGGTCGACTCTGCGCTTGTGCCCGGGTCAAGCTGGGCGGTGGGTAGCCCCTGGGCGTTGTACTCAACCTGAGTCGTGCCGACGCTCGCCTGCTGCTCGACCTCGTTCCCAGACGGATCGAAGGTATGCTCGACCACTCGGTCAGTGATGGCAACCCCGCCTGACCCATGCTTGAGGAATGTCTCGCGATACGCCTGACCGTCGACCGTGTTCTCGTTTCGCCTACGGTCAACCCACGTTCCACTGTGCTCGCGCCACGTCTCAGCCACGAACCCGAGTTTGTCATAGACCATGTGCGTGCTCGTCGCAGACGCATCCTCACTTGCGACAAGACGACCGGCCACATCGTATGTATTGCTCTTGATTGCCCACTGACCCGCGGCGTCCTTCTCCCATAACAGATTGCCGAGAGCGTCATACTCCTTTGACTTCGTGAGGTCAGCAGGCGTCGATGCCGCAGAGAGCTTCACGCCACGGTCGATGACAGTCTGCGCCTCGCCGTTTGGAGCGATCGAGCTCTGCACGTAGTCAGTCTGCGCCCAGGTGTCAGGACCTTGGCTGATCCGCCTACGTTCCGAAACAACGATTCCTCGGCCCAGTGTGTCGTAGGTGTACTCGGCGCGGGAGCGCTCGCCAGCGGCAGTGAGCACGCGCTCTTCGGTGAGCATGTTGCCGTCGGTATCGTAGGTCATGTAGGTTGTGCGGCCCGCAGGGGTCGTGGTGCGGATGAGGTCGTCGGATGCGTTGTAGACGTCTCGCGTGACACCGCCCTTGCCATCAAAGGTGCGTACGGTGTTTCCGCGAGAGTCGTACTGCGACTTGGTGATCACGCCTTCGGGGCTTTGCTCCGAGGTCTGCTCGTTTTGCGGGTCGTAGGTGTAGCTCCACGTCGGGAAAGATGCTCCAGGCTGTTCGACCTTGTTCGTATGCGACGCTTCGGTGCCTGTGGGATTCCAGCGATAGCGCTGTTCGACTAGGCGCGGCTGCCCATCGACCTTGGCACGTGTGGTGACGGTGGCCTCTTGCGCACCCACGGCGAACTCTGCGGTGCGCCCGTTTCCTCCATTGTAGCTCGGCCACCCATGCGTATCCCCGGGCCAGATCACCTGGCTCAGTTTGCCGGTCTGGTCGTCATAGCTGAAGTCCCACTGCGCGCCATATATGTTCTGAGTAACGAAATGGGAATCCCACATCCGGTAGAGACGATTCGAGACGTCGTAGTGGTACGACACGCCCGAATTCCATGGGCTCTTGAACGGGTCGTAGCCAGGTTCCTGGGTGACCGTCGAGTTGTGGAACCACCGTATGTTGTTGATGCTGCCGCCTGTGTAGCCACTACCATAGTTGTACTCGATCTTGCGTGTCCGGTTCTCGGCAGGCACTCGCGAATCAGAGACCGAGTAGCTCGCGTCTTTGATCCGGCCGCCCGCGACGAAGGTGGCGATGATCTCTTGGCCGTTTGCCGCCTTGATCCGAAGCTCGGTCCGGCCTGCATTCCAGTTGTACTCGACGCGGTTTCCGTTGCGGTCGTCCTCACTTGTCAAACGACCCAACGAGTCGAAGTGGAGGATGCTTCGGTCCTTGGTGGTGAGCTTGAAGCCTGATCCTTCAGCTTCGAGTTTCGAATAGTCCCCGTTTGGTGCAGCCCAGGTCGATGTCGTGGTGTTGAGTACGAAGCGATGCTTCTCGCCTGTGGCATCGACGTAGTCGGCGATGTTGCCAGACCTTTCGATTCGCTGCTCGAAGTTGAATACCCAACCAGGGGCCCACGCACTTGCCACGGCGCTTGCCGAGTCGTAGTGCCGTGACAGCGCGGCCACGGGTCCCCACGAGGCGATTGACAGGTCATCGATGTCCAGGGACAGTGCCCCTTCGTCAAGCACCGCGGCAGCCTCATGCCCCCGGATCTGACCCAGATCGTACGTGGTGTGCCGAGGGTCGTCGTTTACGCGCACAGTCCGGTTGTCGAAAGTCGGCGTAACCATCGGGTTGTCGCCAACTGCGAGTTCGCCCATCTCCGAGTACGGGACCACCCTGAACCAGTAGTTGGTGCTGGCGTCGTAGGTGTCCCCCGGCGTCTTGCCGTAGAGCTGATTCGGGTTGTCGCGCAGGTCGAGACCGAGTCCAGCGTAACGACGGATCACGCCGCCCCCGTCCAGCGTGCCGGTCCAAAAGACGTTGTTGGCCGCGTCGTAGCAACCGTTCACTTCACGTCGATCGCTCGAGTTGCTGGCGTACTGGTTCGTGATCTTCCACGACGATGCAGAGATCTTGGTGATTCGCTTTGAGCCTCCCCACTCCATGAAATAGAGATTGTTGCCGTCAGCCATGACCCCGTCGGTCAGGTACGAAGTGCATGGGATGCTGAGGTCGGCGATGAACGCGCCGTCACGCGTGAACGCGCGCACCTTAAAGCCGTCCTTGACGTCTGAGCCGTTCCGGTTGTAAGCAACCGAGTAGATGCGCTCATCGGTGGCGGCGAGGAGCACGTTTGCCGATGCGCCGGACAAGGCACTGCCGGTCGTGCGATCGAGAAGCGGTGCCGAGAACGCAAGTGTGCGCGTGCCGCTATCGCCGGATGCAGCGCTGACTGGCACACCCTCAATCGATGTCGCCGATGTCGCATAGCCGTTGTAGATCACACCGTCGAGGAGAAACGCCGACATGATGCGCTTGGAGGCAAGGTCAGGACCGATTCCCGTAGACACTCCACCGGCTGTCGTGCCGTTGAGTCCGGAGCCGACACGTTTCCACTGGGTCGGTCCCGGATAGGTGCTCCACGCGCGGTAGTACAGATGTGAGCCGTCGGAGACGACCACGCCTGCGCCAGTGTCGGCGGTAGTGATGGAGCCGGATTCGGTTCCCGAGACGATTGGCGAGGCGGCCGCATACGGGTTGGCGCTCCACGAGTCATCGGCCCGCGAGACGTAGTCGCTATCTTGTGGGAAGAAGCGCCCTCCCGCGCTCGACCACGCCGTGGAGGTATTGCCGAGGGTCTCACCCACCTTGCGATAGGAAGCACCGTCGAACGCGTACACGCGATATCCATCGGCCAGCGGCGAGGGGCTCCAGTTGAGGGAGACCGACCCGCGGCCCTCGTCGGCTCTGTCGTTTGCCGTGTCAGCACGACCGTCGCTATTGCGATCGACCTCGCGGAACCATCCGGCACTCGCCGTGGTGGTCGCGCTCAGGCCCGAGACAATCTTGGGCAAGACATCGAAATTGGTGTCGTTATGCACCCAGCCGGTGCTCCACCCACTCGTCATCGACGACCACGTGTCAAGGTCATTGTCCTGAACGTCGCCCCAGTTGTCGTTGATCTTGAAAGCGAACACAACGCGCTTGTAGCTGTCGTTTCCAAGCGAGTTGGAACCATACGAGCACTCCGAGGGGATAAGGGTGAGCTTGTCGGTCCCGTATCCCGTCCCGGCGTAGTAGGACAGGTAGCCTCCCGCTCCAGCCACCGTGACCCAACTTGCGGAGTTGGGGTCGGTAGTGGTCCAGCGCAGATACCCACGCTCGCGAGATGGAACACCGCCCGTGTAGTTGACGAGGGTGCGGATGTCGTTGATTGCGGTGTAGTACGGAGTCCGCACGAGGACCTGCACCTTCACCGTGTCACCAACGCGATAGCTGGAGACGTACTGCGATACCTCGTGGGTCGGCTGGTCGTAGTTCACAACCAGAGTCGGCCGCTGGCTGGAGGTCGCGTATTCGCCCGAGCGGAACTTGCGCCAGTGGGTGGTGTTCTGCGAGCTGGTCTCTGACTGGTAGAGCATGAAGCCTTTGTTCGTCGCCGGGCTGGTCAGCCATGACTGAACGATGGCATCGACATCCCAGTTCACATCAACATCGCGTCCCGTGACCGACTGGCTCAGCTCCATGTCGGTCTTGGCTCCGGGACTGCCTATCACGCTTGATTGGGTGTTCCACGTGGTTCCCGTGCTGAAGGTGTAGAGCAAACGGCCAAGGTACGTGGTAGTCGTGCTGTTCGTGTAGTACTGATGAAACTGGCGGATCTTGAAGTTGGTGTCGTTCACGTACGAGCCACTGGGAATCGAGCTCGTGTCGAATCCGACGTAGGCGCGGTTGTGACCCGTGGTCCCGTCGTAGTACCCGCATTTGAGTTCGGTGGAGGAGTTGTAGTTGGTAGTGGGATACTCGCTTGAAACGAAGGTGTCCAGGTCGCGAGACAGCGTCGGGTCCACCATGATCGGGAATACGCGGGCCGGGTCCGCGAGCCATTCGGGTGAGACCTCGTAGGTCACGATCGAGGAGCCGTCGCCGGCGGCGGCGACCGTCATGGTCGTGTCTGGGCAGATTGCCGGCTCTGTGGCGGTGTTCTCGCTTGAGTCGAATACCAGGAGCGAACTCAGGCTGAGTTCGGGCTCGCTTTGGTCGGGCGCATAGAGCGCGTAACCGCCGAAGGGATCCTGACGCATTTCGAGGCCGCGAGCGTTCAGCGCGAATCGAAACGTCGAGGGCGCGGCTGCGCTCTTGAGGATGATGGTCTCTTTGATGCCCGAGAGGGTCGGCTGGTACTCAAGATCCGCGTCTCGGACCACGTCGAGGTACCTGGTCTTGTCGCCGTAGACCATCCGAACACCCTCGGTTGCACCGAGCATGTCTAGGCCGACTTCATACTCGGAGGTGGCGAGGGTTGCGGGGGCCTTTCCAGGGGTCTGGGTATCGAAGCTCGCGGTGACGGACGTGGAGGCAGAAACCATCTCGCCCGCGCTATCCCCGGGGATGAGGTCGGTGATGATGGGCTGCCAATCCCCTGAGTCATCCTTGAAGCGGATCGGCGAGGCAGAGAGCTCAGCGCGAACGGTGCCGTCGGACAGGAGCTTGTGCGTCGCGGTCTCCGTGCGACGGTCCGTCAGTTCACGAACCACTTTGGGTGGGACGGTCGGCTCGACCGAAGGCGCAGAATCAGTCGCTTCGGCGGAGCCTTGCGTTGGGGTCGCGGTCGAGGTGCTCGTCGTCGCCACCGGCGTGGATGCGAATGCCGGAGCCGCTTGGAGGACAGGGCCTGCCGCAAGGACCAGAGCGAGGACGAGGGAACACGCAGATTTCAGTCTCAGGAATGCCATCCGCACTGCGCGTGGACGAATCTGCAAGAACGAGATGTTCGACGAGAACAGAACGCGCTCGAGTACCGGGCGTTTGCTTGCGTGCATTCGAGTCCCCCAACCCCAGATATTAACAGTCCTGTCAGACAATGGGTCAGGAGGCGCATGACGTCAAGCGCATATTCGCAGGCAGTTGATGTGTGACTGTGCGCGTTGTCACATTCTGGATTGCCTTAGGTCATCGACGACGAGCACCCGCATTCTCTGCGGGACCAGCAATATGCTTCCGCAAGTCGTCAATGTGTACAACTCGCACTCGTTGCTCCTCCAAGTAAACAGGCAACACAAGCGACGACATGACAATGAGCGGCTCGACTGCGACATCATGCCGCAGATCGGTTCGAATACGTGCAGCGACGTTGGGGATGTTCTTCCGAATCCATTCGGTCCTCCGGGCCTGCTTCTCCTGCGCCGTCTTGAGATTTTCGATGTCGTTGCGCAGCTCGGCAGGCACTCGTGTCATCTGGAAGTCCTTGCATTCGATGACCCACAGTCGGTTACTCATCGGTTCATATGCGAGCACGTCGACGTCCCCAAGCCGTGCGGGAAGGTCGAATCTGGGCCAGACCGGGAGCTGCGGGACCTCCATGAGTATCTCCGCAACGCGGTCATTGAACGCCTCACCGTGCTGGTGGAGGATCCGGCCCTGAAGCTCCTTCATCTCTCGGGAGCGACCTTTGAACCGCCCGGTCACCATCTGCATAGCGAGATGACGAGATGAAGCCGAGACGTGCCTGTATCCCCAGGTGATGAGGGGCTCGGATCCACCGCCTAAGACGATGCGGACGAGCGGGCGCGCGAGATACGAGTAGCTTCGCCCGAATCTCCAGGGCCACAAATCCGAGGGCTCATGCCCGGGCGGTGGCACCTCGAAGACCTCGCGAGCCTCGAGCGAGAGGCGATCCTATGCGCTGAGCAAGAGCACACTTCGGACACGGAATCACCCCGACACCTACCTCTTTAAGGAACTTGTCCACAACCAGCAGGTTCACGAAGATCTCTTCCGACGCGGGCTAGCGGGCCAAGTGTGGACTGTGGCAGACGTTCCCGCGGGTTCCAATGTCATCGTTGGCCCACACAGCGCGTCGCCTTCAGTCATTGGGGAACTGAAGACGCGCTGCACGGTGGTGAACACCTCTTGTGCAAATGTGCTTCGGGTCGTCTCCGAGGCGTTGCGGGCCAGTCAAGGAGGGTACACGGTTGTCCTGCTCGCGACGGCAGGCCATGAGGAAGCGGACATGGTTGCGATGGCATCGCCAGATGTGATTCTCGTGACAAGCCTCGCCGCTGCCGCCCACGTACCAGCAACCGAGCGCATGGTAGTTGTCTGTCAATCGACCCTCAGTCTTGCTGCGCTGGAACGGTACCAAGAGACAATTCGATCCGTGAACAGGAGCGCCGTCTTCATAGATACGACATGCAGAGCGACCAGACTAAGGCAGATTGACATGAGCAGACTAGTCCGCGTCTGCACCAAGATAGTCGTCGTGGGAGGCCAGCACAGCAACAACACAAGGGCGCTTGCGCGCATGTCCGAGGGCCGTACTGAGGTCATTCATGTGGAGACCGCTGGCGAGATACCGACCGGGTGGTTCAGCGAGGGAGACGTGGTCGGTATCACTGCAGGCGCATCTACACCAGATTTCGTGATTATCGCGGCCATATGGCATCTGTTTCGGAGCGCCTATCGAACCCCCGGGCGAGCGGTGGGCCAAGTACTGTCCGCCATCTCCAATCTGCCTACCGTCGTCTTTCATTGTGCGCGCCTGGGCCTCCGGCAAACCTACTACGATTGGCGGTCCTCTACTCGATTCCTCGCACGAACGGGTGCCCCGAGCGGAGTGGACAGCGCAGATGCAGGGCAACCTGGCGAGTGAACGAAGTGGATTCCAAACCTTGGACAGTAGCCAGACTACTCAGTCAACTTTCGTCAATTGGAAGCAATGGTGCGGACACTGCGGCTCTGAGCCGGCGAATTCGGCGCGGCCAACCCTGGCGTCGAGCAGACTCGCTACGCCCGCGGCTCGTCAGAGCTTGAACTGGTCTAGCAGGCCTTCGAAAGCATCCAAGCCGTTAGTCTGCTCATCAGACGTCAAGCTCATGACCATGTCTCTGAACTCGTCAACGACCGCAGTGTTCGTGTCAACAACCGCAAGTATCCGCCGTCGCAAGGCGTGTCCGATAGCGTAGGTATGATCCATAACGACAAATGGCACCACTTCGTCGGTGCCCGCAATGATGTAGAGATTGCTCGCGCGAGCGGCACGAAGGCGTCGGAGGTTCTCTCGAAACATAGACGTGTCGTACTCGTTGGCATTGTCTCTCAGCTCCGCCTCAGCAGCATTCAGGTCGAAGATGATGACGACCTCGGCAGGTGAGGCAGCTGTGCCAACCCTCTTAACGAGCTCAAAGAATGCGTCGTACATGAGCTTCTCGTATTGCTTGTTCTTCCGCGGACCGAGCAGCTGAATCGGTGTGGCCATACACATGTACAGTCGCTGCTGGACATTGTTGAAACTATTGGCTGCATACTCATACATCTCACGGCGGCTCTTCAGAACTCTCGGGCGTCTCTTGTACCTTCTGGACAGCTCCTCAAGAACGCTCTGGCGAACGAGCTTGCGTAGCTCAACGCAGTTCCGAAAGCGTCGGTGGAAGACTCGATGCTGGAGTTGCGCAAGGAACTCATCGACCGCCCCCTGCGGAGAGGACTCCTTGACGAACGCGAGCACGGTCTTCCCCTCAGCCAATGCCGTCTCGACCTCCATGCCGACATGCTCGTAGTACTCGTCATCGTGCAGCACCACCGGGTCGAGTAGCTCAAGTACCAAAATCATCAGATGGCTGGAGGAAACCTGCTTTATGTTCTCATCGACCTGCCCTGTGGCGAGCCACTTGTGAGTCTCGACCCTAACCGGCGTCATGCCCATGTCGGCGAGAGCATCTTCCACTGTGCTTCGTTCGTCCTCCATTTCGTCCTTGGACGAAATGAAGACGCGCAGATTCTCCGTTGGACTCACTGTGCCCCTCCCGGTTGATCACAGCGCGAGCGACTCGCGACTGATCTCGTTGACACTGTCCGCTACATTGTATGCTGCGACTGTCGTGGCAAGTAGACATCAGCTGGGTGTCTTGGCCGACAGGAAGATCAACACCATTCGACTCGCTCACAGGTCACCTCCTGCAATTTGATTGCACTGAGGATTGTTGTCTGGGGATGGGGGATTTCTGGTGGAGGACAAGCGTGCGCATCTTCAGATGCTGCAGGCCGTAATTACGCGAATGTCGACCAACTCGTTCTTTCTGAAAGGCTGGTCGGTACTTCTGGTGTCGGCGCTCTTCGCACTGGCCGCTAGCGACTCGCAGAAGCTGTTCGTCTACTTGGCGTACTTTCCCGCAATTGCCTTCTGGCTGCTGGACGCCTACTACCTGCGCCAGGAGAGGTTGTTTCGGAAGCTCTATGATCGGGTCCGGAACCAAGATGAGACTGACGTGGACTTCTCAATGAACACGACCGTGGTTGAGAAGGATGTGGCCTCTTGGCTTGACGTGGCGTCTTCGGTCACCATAGCGACCTTCCACGGCGCAGTGATCAGCTCGATCTTGGTCGTCATGCTTGTGCTCATGCTCGTGCAATGACAGGGGGCTCGGCGAGGCCCTCGCGCTACACCCCCAAGACGTGGACCCGGACCGACTCAAGGTGCACGTTAGGCATGAAAGACGGGCGACAGAATTGTCCCACTCCCAGATGACTCGCAGCTCACAGAAAGCATCACGCGGTGGCCGCTGTTCGGGCGACGTGGGCCGGGAGCAACCTCCTGTTCATCACGAGGACGGGCGAACTGATCCGGTCCAGCGCGGTGAGGCGTTCAATGAAGCTGTATGGCAAGCGCAGCGGTATCGGACACGTGACACCCCATATGCTGCGTCACGCGGCCGCAACCGAGATGCTTGCGAATGGCGCGCCGCCGATCGGCGTACAGAGGGTGCTGGGGCACAACAGTCTGCGGACAACGCTCGAGACGTACGCGCACGCTCGCGATACGCACGCGGCAGAGGCAATGATGCACCGCTTCGGTCGGTAGCATGAGGACACGCCCGAAATCGCGATCGAGTAGTCAATTGACCATCATCGCGACAACATACCAAAGCACCAGCCAACCCGTAGCCTTTCACGATGAATATGGCTACGGTCATGCATACGTACTACTGAGTCGATGACGCTGAATCGGGCGTTCGTCCGGTCCAAGATGCACGCTCGAGTCGACTTGCCTCAATGCCCGCGGACTAGCCGTTGCCCAACGGTGTGACGAAGTCATCCCGCATACGAAATGCGGCTGACGAACCGCGCTCAACAAGCGCGTCGAGCAGAAGCAGAACGGCGCTCCTCGTGTCACGATCCCCCTTCAGCTCGGCTGGCCGGCCGTAGATGAAGCCTCCGAGCAACAGTTCCAGCAAGAATACTGTGTTCGATTTCGACAGCATCTGAGCAGAATCTCCGGCTACCAGCCGTGAAGATATTCGACGGAATGCATGCGGCAACGACTTGCTACCAATCGCATGAAGGAACCGAACGTAGTCGTCCAGCACAATCGCCACGGGCGGCAGAGCATCGAAGAGGCCATCGACCTCGCCTATGTGGCCATCCAAGCTCCTCCAATGCTTCACGTTGTCCTTCCAGAACGACCCGAGGAACACGGCCGATATCAACCCACTTCCTTCGGCGTGTTCTCGGTCAAGTTGCTGCAGCCACGACGCCTGTTTGACCGCATCTGCGATAGGCCGCCAAATAGACCAGAAGTGTTCAGTCCTGGGCTTGCGATCTTCTGCGCTAATCAGACCAAGCAGGAGATTACTGATCTCCCGTGGATGCCTTTCAACGGCTTCAACAATGGGCTCCAGGACCTCCGCGCATCGTGCGATCGGCGCGTTAAGCAGATAGTCTTCGAGGATACGCACGATCGCCGACTCGTTCTCGTAGTTCCTCTGGTGACGCTCGCGTTCCGCGCACGATCGATCATGATCCCACTCGGCAACAAGATGCTGAGCCGCTCGCACAAAGGCCGCGACTGATGCCGGTTCCTCGGGGGAGCCACCCAGGATCGCTAGTATCTGCTCGTTCGCCACTGCTCCGAACCAAGTCGCAATGTCGAGTTCGCCGTACGAGTCCTGGGGCACCTGATCGCTCGAGAATCGTTCCCGTACGTCTTCGGCAGCGACTCGCTTGAGCTCATCAACCGGTCGACGCTGGCCACACGACTTCTCCATCTCGGCATTGTGCATCTCTTGCACTAGCCTGGCGTCAAGGGCCAAGGCGTTCACACAGCGCTCTGCAAGCTCGCCATCGATTCTCCAGAGATTGGCCGCGACACCCCATGCCGCATACAACCTGACCTCATCAATGGGATGCGTCAGTGCAACAGGCACCAGACTGCGAGCGCGACTCTGAGAGTCATCGAACTCGACCAGTAGCGAGATCGCCCATGCGCAACTGCGATCCGCCGACATGTTGTTTCTCTGGATCCGGGACATCTGGTCCCAGTGATTCGACTGGCGTTCCACTTCGAAACAGACAATTTCGGTACACCAAGCTTGCTCGCTCGATGACATGTCGCGCCAATGATCACGAACACAAACGGCGGCAAGGGTACCGATGCCGCCCCGAGCAAACAGTTCGAGCTCCGACTGCAACTGCTCGCCCTGTAGCTCTTGCGCTTCCAAAAGCTTCTTGTGCCACAACGCCAAGTCGCCGGCACTATCACCGTCACCGCGGAACACCGAGTACGCCCAGTTGGAGAGCTGGAGCGCCCTGGACATCTCCCCACTCTGACGAGATGCGCCATCTGACATCTCAACGAGATCTGCGTCGGGAACCTGAAGGGAAAGCAGTAGCTCACGACTATTCGCGTCTCCTTCTTCCGCATCCACAACTTTGGGCTGCGATTGGACTGTCTCCACCTCGTATTGACGCAGGTCCATCCTATACAGAGCCAGCCGCCAGACCTTGTCCTGCTCGCTCTGCTCATCTGGTGAGGGAAGAGCAGCTCGATGCGAGTCAATGGCATCGTGCACGCGATCTCGCATCGGTCCCGTCTGAAGCATCAGTATTGCTGACTCAAGATCCAGCTTCCTGTGCGGGAGAGCGTCTGCCTCCCGACGCTCTCTCTGAAAGATCTCGTGCTTGGCGAGCCCAGGCAGAATCGCAGCAAAGACAGAAGGACTCTGGTATTCATTCGCCAAACGTTGCCGATCAAGGCTGACGCAAGCGGAGGACTGTAGAAGAGCGAGCAGTGTCTCCCCCGCTAGATGAGGGAACGCCGTTGCGACGCTCGTGACGACCGCGGTCACGGCAGCAGAGTCTGACCTTCGAAGCACATCGACGAGGAAATCATCGAGGTTCGCATTCTGCTCCGCGGTGTCAAGCAACCATTTCTCAAAGGCCATAAGAAGGGATTGCAGAACGTCAGGACCAACTGATGTCCCTCGATACCAATTCCACAACCTGGCGTTGGCCCATTGCGATCGTGTGCTGCCGTCTTGGAATGCAAGCGTGAGTTTGAAGGGCGGCTCGACCGAACGTACCCTCGGGTGGGCATACCAATCAGCACTGTGATTGAAGACATCGACCAGAAAGTCGGTCGCCAGGCTAGGGTGAAAGCGAAACAGCGAGTAGTAGGGTCCGTGGTGGGCGCTGGGAGGATGGAAGGCAAACGAGAGTTCCTGTCTGACTCCAAAGAGGCTCTCTAGCTCTAGCCCACCTGAGTAGGCCCAGTCATCTTCGAGATCATCCTCCGTGCACAGAAGATGCTGTGTAGCAGCGCTCACGACGACATCAGGAAGATCCCTGGCGGCCGGCATCCCGTCAATGCCCTCCAGGACAAGCTCCTTGAGGTCCCCAGACGCTCTGTTTCGGTGCTGGCGGTCGTTGTGTGCGGTCAACAGGGCCATGAATCGCTCCCCTGACTCATTGGGCACCTTCGAAATGACTTGAAGGGCGCGTTTCCGCTGCTCATCCGCCCAGTACTCATCATATCCAGCAAGCAGCCACCATCCAATTTCGGCCGCGGACGATGCTCCTTCAGGGCAGGGCGACCACCACGCCACGCCACGTCCCCAGTCCTCGATAAGACCGAGGAGTAGAGGGCGATCATCATCCGAGAAGCGGTCGAGGCGCGTCTCTATCATCTTTAGGATGACCGGCCAAGCTGGGCCGGTAGGCGCATCGAAAAGCGAACCGCCAGCGTGCCCAAGCCATGAAGGGGTGGACACGCATGCAACCCGCAGCAGGTGGATGATACGTCGTAACAGGCCTTTGTCATCCGCTAGAAGCTGCTCGGCGTGAGCCTGGAGGAGCAATGGTGCCGCGGGGGACAACAGCAGGGCAACCAACATGTCGTCACGCACGTGCGGCGGCAACGTACTTGATGTGAGCGCCGTCTCGAACAGTCCACTGGCTCCCGACGCATCCGTTTCGGCGAGCTCCGCAACCCACTTCCGGTATGTGCGCCGAATCGCAGGGTAGGCCCCAATCCTCTCGGCATGCAATTCAGCGGACTGATGACACTCCAGGTACTTTTGCTCGATCCATCGTAGGATTGCCCAATCCTCTAGCACATCGTGCGCGGGAGCCAACAACGAGGCATCCTGAGCCGAGGTGACGACAAGAGAATCCACCCGCAGGGCCTCAATCGACTCCTCGTCCAGCCCCGCGGAGTGTGCGTACGCGGACAGCGCACGCGCTCGTCGAACGGCCAACTCGATGAACGCATTCTCCCTGCGCTGCGGCATACCTCCTGCACGGCGATCTTCTGCCCTCACGACTTGCGACCAGAAGACGGTCCTGAGCTCCCTCTCGCTTGCCGGCAGTTCAGCATCGTTGTCCCACCGAATCTGGAGCGCCTTGTCCAGGAGGTAGGGATTCCGCAGGACACTCCGCAGAGACCCTTGCGACAGCAGCGGGGCGAGGGCAGGAAAGGCAACCTCTGCTTCATCCAACTCATCATCTGAGAGCGAAGGCACAGCAATGACCGAAAGGTCGATTCCTGCTGGCGCCAACAGGGCATTGCGAACCAGATCAATCGAGTAGTCACGGCACGTGAGAACAAGGCGCCATGACTTGTCCGCTGCGACTTGCGCGAGGAGATCAGCGAACGCATCACGCGTCGTCTTCTCCAGCAATCGCTCGACGCTTTCGACGAACATGACCTTCTTGCCCTGACTCGCAAGAATCGCGGCCAGCTGGGAAGCGCTCGCCGGAATCTGGCCATTAAGCAACGTCTCATCCAGGTGTGGGCGTGCGAACTCTTCCGCACGGAAGACAAACGTGTAGTGATCAGTTGCAAGAATGCGCAGTACATCTTTGGCCAATACGGACTTGCCGGCCCCCGCGGGACCAGCAATCAGAACGACCTGACTTGTGTCGGTCTGCTCAAGAACGCTTTGAACGAGTTTGGAACGATCGAAATGCAGACGACTCCCGAGCTTTTACTGGATTGTATTGACGACGGTGTCCGAATGCGCGGAGAGTCGCTCGAGAACGGTGCGTTCACCGCCCCCGACAGTCGAATGTCGTTCCAGCAGTCGCTGAGGCAGATCCTCGCGTCGAAAACCGGCACCGTTCTCCATTCCCGACGAGGCCACCTGCAGCAATTCGCTCCAACTCGCCGTGGCCGCATCCAGATCACCGCTACGCGAACTCGAGGCCAAGAGACTCTTCGCGAGCGCTTCGTGCTGCGCGGTGGACGTGTCGAGATCGAGACTCAGAACATGTAGAGTCCGAAGGAAAGGCCATGCGGCTGCACGCGAGATGGGGACTCCGTCTGCCCGAGTAAGAATCGCCTCGATCTCACTGCACTTCCGAACGCACTCCTGGTTCACAAGTCCGGGTACCGCGAGCCGCCTTTCGAAATCAGCTGCGTCACGCGCTGTTCTTGCGACATCAAGAAGGCCCGAGAAGTGGTCAAGCAATACATTTGTGCCCCTGAGGGTCACAAGGACCAGGCGGTCTGTTGATCGGTCGAAATTGGCGGAATTGAAGTCGCGCCAGAAGTCAGTGACAGCCTTGTCGCACTCTTTGTTGCGACTGCTCACGGTGAAGGAGCGCTTCACTTGACCGAGGAGACGACCACTAGCAGCTCCCCCGGACTCGCAAACCACCAGGAAGTCGTCGGTCTGCCATCCGAGTCGCTCAGTCTGAAACTCTACCTCAGCCACGACAGATCGGTGGAGCGCCGGCGCGAAGCCTTGCACCAGCAAGTGAGCAAGCCAATACGCGCCAACATGCTGCTCAAAGAACGTACCGCCGCCCCCGGTGGAGATCGTGCTCGAAACTCGCAATACGTTGGGAGCCGCGGCGGCGCTATCTACGCCTTCTTCTGGCCCATCCACTGCCTCTTGCGCCAACCAACATCACCCCTTGCCGATTGCTGCCCCAGTCGCCGTCTGGTCCAAATGCCCTCGCGGTCCCACTTGTCGTGTTTGGCTTCGGCTGTATACGTGCACAATTGCGGGCCGAGCGTAGCACGCAAGGCGCAGTCTGCCGGAGGTTTGGCCTGCCACGGCGTCATGATCGCAGAAGCAGGCGTATACGTAGCGTATAGACCCCCGCCAGCCTCCGCCACAACATACGGGGTGCTTGCGTATCCTAGCTAGCTGAGAAAGGCTACGGTTCCGGCGCGTCGCAGCGAATCCTTGTGAGCCGACGCGCGACGGGTACCGGACACGACAGCGAGCCTCGGAGCTCGACGTCGCCGTCACCCCACGACGGGAAGACATGTCTCCGTAGTCGCCCCGGCTATACCTCGGCCGACGACCTGCGGAGCTCTTCGACTCTGTCCTGAAGATCGATGTACCCGGCACCCCCCAGCCTATTCATTAGCGCGATGGCGCGAGCCTGAAGTTCCGTATCTGGGAAGTCGAGAGCCGAGGCAATGGCCTGAGGCACCGCGTGCTCCATCAGGTCGTACTCCATCCTTGAGCTGGGAGAACCGTCCTCGCGGAGCACATTCTCGACAATCCGCAGGGTGGTTGCGGGATCAACAAGTGAAGATTCTGCGAGCTTCTCGCCCAACATCCCCCGTGTCTGGAAGTCGGAATAGACTGCCGAGGCGTACTCAAGCCTCGGGAGCCACCAATCGACGTCGTACTTGTCCGACCGCGCCAGCCAGTAGATACCGGCCAACTCCGCAGCGTCTTCAGGACATTCCTTCACATGGGCAATTCGCCAATCCCATAGGTCAGCCACTCGACCAACGATGTCCTCGGGCACCGTTTCCCGCCGAGTCATCAACCACGCGAGATGGCCGAGGACCTCTCCCCAGAGCTCAGCGCCAGCGTGTGTCGACCAGGCCTCCACAAGTGGATCGTCATAGCCGAGATGCCCCTCAATGATGGCGCGCAGGATCCAGTCGCCTATCAGCTGGTGAAACGTCCGGCTGTGAGTCTTCCAGCCAGGAACGTGCTCTACAGTCGGGATCTCCGAGATCGTCAGAAGCAAAGGCCCACGCCATAGCTCAAGCAAGTCCATGTGGATGTGATGAGCGGCCAGCGCCGTGGACAAGGCCACCTGCTGATAGTTCAGCGTCGGCAGTTGTTCCCCGAAGATGGCACCGACACGCTCCTCGATCCATGAGCGCGCCGAATCGAAGAGTCGACCGGTCCCCTCGCCCACGGCCGCTGCCACCGCCAGGCTGGGCTCGGCACCGGCGATGTGCTGATCAAGGATCGACAGCGCTCGTACTGCAGCGTCGGTCTCTGGGAACCGATCAACCAGTCGGATGAGTGCTCTGATGGCCTCTGGTCGAATCGTATTGATCGACACAGTGATTGGATCTTGGTTGCCCTCACTGTCCGCCGCTTCGCGTTCGGGTGTGGGTTCAGGATTGCCCGCATAGTGTGCGAGGATAGCCCCGACCTGCTCGGCGTACTCTTCTCCGATCCCTGGGTTCTCGTTGCTCGGTCGAATCGCCAGACCTGACTCAATAAGCTGGAGCACTTCGAACTTGAGATTGCGGTAGTCAGGATCGTCGTCGAATGAGTCGCCCTCACTAGGTAGCTTGGTGTCATCGTCGAGGTTGGCCGCCCATTCACACAGCGGCAGAACCTCAACCCAAGAAAGCAGGCAGCCTGCCTTGACGGCCTCCCGCCATCCGGCAATCACGGCACGGACATAGGTCGCCCGGAGACTCTTGATGTCTTCGATGCGATCAGACAGGCGGCCGCATTGCGTAGAAAGTGCGGTGGTGAGAAAGCGACCTTGTCCCTCATGACTTGGCCCCCTCCACTTGCCGGGTTCCGGATGCCATGAGCGCAGATGCTCGATCAGGTCGTCGTCGCTTAGCGCGCGCATGGCCTCAACATCAAGCGGGCTAGCTGGCCCTATGAATCCGCCGACAAAGATCTCGCCATCTTGCACCTCGAGCACTCCGTACTCGGCATCGAGAGTCGTGAGTATGTCGCGGAGATCCTCGGGCAGCATAGCCGGACCGACCAAGGTCAGCGTCGTGTGTTGCCAGCGCTTCTTGTAGTCATCCATCCGGGTAGCGATGTCTGCCTCGGTATCTCCCTCGTGAGCGAAGCGCTCGCGACGTTCGTCGCGAAGCGCTGGAGGACCTTGGCGGATTGCGTCAAAGAAGGGAGAAACATCGACGACTTCGTGCCAGGCGAGACAAGCACGAATGAACGGAATGTGCTCCCCTCGGTAGTCGCTCTCAATGAACGATTCATCACTGAGAACAACCGAAGCCTGATTGGCAATCGCCTTCTCGCGTTCATCAAGCTCAGACGCGTGTTGGGCCGACTTGTCCTCCAACTGATCGATAGCCTCCGCCAGGACGTCTAGCGCGATGCGACGCAGCAGCGGCTGATCATCCTGCAATAGTCGGCTCAGCGGTTCGAGAGACAGTTCAGTCTCGGCTGCTAGAGCACCCCGAAGCGAGTCCACCAGGGAGTCGCCGATTTCGTGGGCGTGATGCTCGGCCGAAACGCGAATGGCCGGACGCCAGACATGGCTCAAATCGTAGTGCCGCGTTCCCTCGTATGCATTGGAATGTCTCTGATACTCACGAAGCCATCCCGCGAGCGCCTGAACGCGGTTGTCCCCGAGCGCCTCTGCAACTGCTGGGAGGCCTTCTTCGTACCAGTAACGTTCGATTCCAGACACGGGTTCAGGTGGTCCGAACTTGGGTGATTCGGCAGGCGGGCGCGGAGTGAAGTAGGCATTCGCAAGCTGACGACCCTTCGCGTGCTCCGAGCTTCCGAGCAAGCGCACGATCGTCTTCGTGATGTCGTTCGGATCAACTCGGAAGTTGGCCAGCTCGTCGCCCGGCCATTTCTTCAGCTTCGGCACCAAGCGAGCTGCGTCTTCGGGCGCGAGCGCCGTCGCTGCTTCCATGATGCCTCTGCGGACCCACTGGTTTGTCGAATCAGCGATACCCTCTAACACACCCGCCACTTCGCCACTGGCTGCTTGCGCCATGCGAACGAGGTAGCCGATCTCAGGCCACGGGTCCGAACGGACCAGGCCATCCGGCATGACCTCCGTGGCGGGCGGACTCACTAATCCACCTATCTTCGCAAGCGCCGCTACCCAGTGCGGGTTCTCGAGCTGCGCAAAGAAGGCTCGGCGCAGCTGGAGCGATCCCAGGCGTGCTAGAACTGCGTGAACCTCCGTATCGTTGGGAGCCTCGAAGCCATCTGGGCCCGGCGTATTGGCCTGATCGGCGAGAGACCTTACTTCATTCAAGTTGTCGAAGAAGGCTCCGAGCCGAACACGCATCGTTGCTTCGATGACAGCGATCTGCGTCATGACCCCGTCATCGGCAGGCATATCACGACCACCAGAGCCAGTTGCCTTCAGCCGGTCCAAGTGCGCAAATGACATGAAGAACTTCCTCGCAGCCCGCCATGGTTTCAGAGCGGGATGATAGCGGTCGATGTATCCCAAGACGGCGGCCGAGTCCCGGAGCTCTCCGCGCGTCTCGCCGTCCTTGAACACTCCGACCAAATTCTCAGCGGCGTCGAGGAGATCAGCAGGCACAGTCACCTTGTCTGGCGGGTTCGCCGGGGCCGTCTCCGCTTCCAGCTGCTGCGCCGGCAACCCCCTGAAATTGTTGACGGCAGCAACCAGACCGGCCCGCGCCTTGTCCTCATCTCCGCCCCTGCTTGCCGGGAAGTCTTTCACATCGCCAAGGGCGTCGGGCAGGTTGTTCATCAGTTCGCGGATACAGTGGCTGACTAGCGAGAGCCTGGCTTTCTCGTCTCCTGGGATCGGTGACGAATCCATGAGCATGATCGCCTGCCGATAGAGACCCGCAAGGGCTGGATCAACTTCCTCAATGAGCTTGTGGAGTGCTTGTCGGTCCTCGTTCCACAGGGACGCATTGCTTTCAGCTACCACGAGTACTCCTCATCAGATGGCGAAGCCAGATTCTGCCTGATGCGCACGCGTGTGAGTCAGGCGCAGCGTACGCTAGCTCATTGCAATCGGTCGCTGCTGGTCCGCAGGTTGAAGGCCCGCGAGCCGCAACTTGATTATCCTGCCGGCAGTCACTGTGCGGTCCGAAGAACGCACCCTATGCCGCATTGTCCTCCCCGTCGGAAGTCTCGGCGTGCCTCGGCAGGCGCGGTGTCGGCGGGGAATGCGTAGCGTTCGGATCATCTCTTGCGCGAAGCTAGGAGGGCAACGCGGATACGTGGCCTTTCTGGTGCAGGATGAATACTGCTCGACATGCCCGAAGCGGACGCGGAGCACGCAAGACTTCCGGACCGCGAAGCACATCGGTATTCAGCTAGGCCCAGACGCTCCTTCTCACGAGAAGGTCTTTGAGGTCAGGATCTGTCGCCCGTTCGAGTAGCTCCTTGCGAACTTCAAGACCCACCCCGTTCGTGGAGTTGAGACTGACGAGTGCGGCCGCCTTCTGAACGACCAAGCTCCGATCGAACAACCCGTTAGCTGCATACGCAAGAAGGAGTGACCGCCTCGGACTGCCGCCGAGGCGATTCCAAAGGGCCCGCACGACGTCGCGACGGTCGTACTCGCTTTCGCACTTGCCCGAGGCAACTCGTCGCCAAACCTCACGCTGCACGCCGGACGTCGCCAAGTCGAGCATCGTCTGCCCCAGCGTCCGGAGAATCCTGCGTGCCACCGCCGGATTACTCTCCAAAGGCGACGAGGCCCTCCGAGGGAGCACCGGCATGCGGCCCCGGCGAAGATCGCCCAGCGTCAGCACGTTCGGAAGTAAGGTCTGCAGCCCGAGCAACGCGCACACCTCTATGGCCGAGGGGCGGGATGTCCGCGCTAAGGAATTGAGCAACGCGTCCACACTCTTCAACACTGGCTCGGATCGTTTGGACCCGACAGCTTCCAACATCTCCAGCGCTCTCTCATTCTTCTGGAAGACGTTCGCCACAACCGCATCCCAAGCCCCCCCGTGATGCACCATGTGAGCGGTGATTTCGAATGCATCACCCCAGCGTTCGGCGTCGAGGTAGAACGCGCACAAATACTCGGCAATCCCGAGTGCGTTGACGAAGGTCGCACTCTTCTTGTCTAGCAGAGAGATGTGTTGGCCGACGCTGTCACAATCGCGCATGAACAGTGCTCGCGCAGCCGCATACTCCATGAACTCCTCGTACACGAACGCGACGCGCCGATTGTGCGCGTCTTCGGGCAGTTCCTCGATCACGATGTCCTCATCGAGAAGCGCCAGATAGACCGAGCTTCGGTCCGCGCCTGGGGCGTTGCCTGTGATTGACTCGAAGTCGGACTTCGCTACGTAGGCAGTGCTTGTTTCAAGCATCGCAGTCGTGAGTTCGAACAACGAGTGCTCTGCCGAGGGGGCTGAGCTTGCTCCCGAGTCTCGCCCCTTAGGCACTTTGTTTTCCCAATAGTCGTCAAAGAGCGGCTTGAGGCGAATCTCATCGACCTTGCCCATGGCGTGCACTTTGTCATGCGGCAGGGTGTACGCCTCGCAGAAGAAGCGCAAGAGGAGCGGATGCCTGCAGCGGTCCATTGCCGTCTCACCAAGCTCGACCTCGATCCTGAAATGTTTGAGGTACTGCTCGATTGCATACTGCTGCTCTTGTTCCGTGAACTCATACAGCTGCCCGCCCTCGTGCAAGACCACGTGACGCGTCCAAGGTGCATCCTTGAAGAAGCTCCAGTAGATGTCCCTACACGTGATGATTGTTTGGAACCGAAGCCCCGCGAACAAGTTGAGTGCGCTCTCCAACGCCTTGTTCATCTGCGATATGTCGCGCGTCTCGTTGATACCGTCCACGAATATGATGAGTCGCGTCCCTCCGCCGGCGAGTACTTCGTCGACCTCATGAAGGAACGACTCCACCGGCACGATCTCGTTCCACCCCATGGCCCGAGCTACGAACCTCACGAGCGCGGCCTCATCGCCTAACGGCGTGCGACCACTAATGAACAGGACCGGCTGACGCTCGGCGAGGCCAAGCGCCGTATGACACAAGAGGTTTGTCTTTCCGCCGCCCGCGCGGTCGACAATCGCGGAGGCGGGAGCGGCGTAGTACTTCACTCCTTCTAGGGGTCCGTCGTCCTTGGTGAGGGATGTCAGACGAGCCAGCTTCTCGTACAGGAGACCAATCATGGGTCGTCTTTCGCCATCGAAAGGCCGCCCGCCTTCGAGCACACTATCGAAATCAGCGTCGACCTCGTCGCGAAGACTCCTGAGTTGCTGTGTTTCGCGTTCCAGCCGCGCGACGTCGTCCTTAAGTCCCTTGCGGTCCACACCGCGGCCCCTCAGCTCCTCCTTGAGCTCCAAGATCCTTGACGTGATTCCCTCAGCCGCGAGGTCTTTCGCGACGACGCCCTCCAGCCTCGCTACCTCGGCCTTCAGTTCATCTCTGTACTCGTGGTCAGCCCGCCGTTCTTGAACGGTCTTCTCACGTGTCTCACTGAGGAGTCGCCTCTTCGTCTTCAGCGAGTCTTCGTTCTCGGCGATGCGAGTGGCGGCCCTTGCGTAGACGCCTTCTCGTGAGCGGTTCAGCAGATCGGCGAAGCCATCCTCGCTGAGCAGGCCACCGTGCAGTACCGCCTCGACCTTGCGCCGAACGTATAGCGATGGGATGTACTTTGATCCGGCCGCGGTCGCAATCTCTCGTCGGGTCGCGTCTGCGCAACGGAGCCTCAGCGAAGTTAAGTCGAGTAATGAGCCTGTTGGGCTCTGAGCGTTGTCATCCAATCTCGGGCTAAGTCCAACGTGCTCAACCCCGTCTGGAGCCAGACTCGTGTCAGCAGACCAAGTCCCACGCCGCCCGTGAGGACTGGGCAGACGCACATTGAACTGTCGGTGATACCTTGTGAACGTGTCAGGCGTCACCACCGCGACGGAATAGTGGTTCAAAACCTCGGGCATCGCGTCGCCGACAAGCGATGAACTGCCCGAGGCGAAAACGTACAGCGGGGGACTACTGGGACTGCCCATGAGTTGGGAACCCGCCAAGTGCTGATGGCCGTGAAATAGGAGCCGGATGCCGTTGCCTTGGCAGGTCGCGACAAGTACGTCTGCGTCTCGCAACCTGCTCTCATCATCGAGCCCCACGCGCTCCAAGCTGTGGTGAAGCGTGGCCATCCACAGCAGCCGCCGGTTTGGATCACGGGCCTTTGCGGCCTCGATGGCCTGAGTCAGCTGTGTAGGCCCGAGGTCGCCGTAATGGTCGGTGTCCAGCTCGCTTTCGGCGTAGCAGGAACCAAGCGCAATGACGAGAACACCCAGCTCTTCAAACACGTGGATATCCCACAGCCCGCTCGAGTAGGCCCGGCTATCATAGAAATCCTCGTACGCCGTCTTGAAGTACTGCATCTTCTCGAAGTACGGCGCCTTGAATGGGCGATTCTCCATCTCCGACTGCTGCCGAGCGTGCTCGCACAACTTGCGATTCACATCGTGGTTGCCAGGCACGACCACTACGCGATCGCGCGACACGCCGATGTGGTTGGCCAACCGCTTCAAGAAATCGAATGAAACTGAGAATTCCGATGGAAGTGCCCACTCGGCGAGGTCTCCAGTACACAAGACGACGTCGATCTGCAATCCATGTTGGGACGAGACGTCCCGAACGTCATCGACTGTTGCGTTCAGGAAGTGTTCGAGTTCTTCGTCCGTCTTGAACCGGTTGTTACGGCCCATTTGGAGGTCGGACATGTGCAGTACAGTCAGGTTTCGCTCCATGTTGTCCCCTCGACCACGCGATGACCCCTAAGACTCTCGCCAGCTGACTTGAACGCGTGACGCGGAACCCCGACTCCGACCCGCCGCCCCAGCACTGGTGGATACCAAACGTCCGCATCGCGGCACGCCCGTCTCATGGTACCGGAGCTGTGAGTTCGTGTGTACACAGACGGTTGATCGGGTGAAACGAGAGTACCAAACTCAGACCAGCGCCTGTTCAGGCGCCACGGGTTTGACGGAGGCTTCGCTTCTCCGCGCTGCATTGCTGCCGGCACCGCTCAACGGAGAAGCGGCCCTCTTCATGGCGTTGGCTGTGCCCGATCTACCTGTCCTCAGTCGTTGGGCCCTGCCCCCAGCGCCCGCAGATACTGTGCTTCATCGTCTTCAAAGAGCGCCGCAACCTGCTCGGGACTAGGCTCCGTCACCGCAAGCCACGCCTTGATACGTTCGCTGCTGTCATCGACGGCGATCGCAACATCCTGCTTCTCTCGCCACTTCCCCGGCTTGCGGTTCTTGAGCCAGAAGATGGCGGCAGTCGAATCAGGAGGTACCTCTCTCGTGATCTTGATCACCTTGCCTCCCCGAAGCGGCCTACCCAACTCATCGGACTTGGCCTCCAGACGAGTCTCCGTCGTGGTGAATCCGAGCGCACGACGCAAGAGGCTCTCTTCGACCTGAGCATCCACGACGGACTTGCCCTGCTTGAGCGCCTCGTGCAGTTCCGGGTACTCCTTCTTCCATCGATTCAGGGTCGCGACACCGACGGGGGGATCGAGCCTTTCGGCGATTCCCTCGTCGGTGTGGCCTTCGCGAGCGAGCGCCCGGGCCAGTACCGGCGTGATGACGGGGTCGTATTTGCTCGGTCTGGCCATAGGACTCTACGGCCTTTCGGCCGTGTCGAGTACGGCGGTACGTCCGGTGAGATTCTCCCAGCGCTTGACGATGACATCGACATAGGCGGGATCGAGTTCGAGCCCAAGGCACACCCGTCCAAGCTGCTCGGCAGCGATGAGCGTCGTCCCGCTTCCGAGGAACGGATCGAGCACGAGGCCACCGATGGGTGCGCTGTTCGCAAGCATGGCTGAGACGAGTGCCACCGGCTTCATCGTCGGGTGTTCTTCGCTGCGTTTGGGGCGCGGGATCTCAAACACACTGGTCTGGGCGTTGTCGCCGAACCATCGAGACGCGCTCTGCTTCCCACGTCCGCTCCGACCCGCGCCTTCTGTCCAGCCATAGAGGATGGGCTCGTGCCGATAGTGATAGTCCGAGTGTCCGAGCACCATCGAATCCTTCACCCACACGAGTGACTCATGGACCTTCCACCCGACATCTCGAATGGCCGATTCGAAGACGAGCGCAAGCGGACCGGCCGGGTGTGCGATGTAGAACGGTGACCCAGACGCCAGTACGCCGTCTGCAGCGGTGAACGCCCCTGCCAGAAGAGAACCGAGCGTCGCTGCTCCGTCGTTCTTGATTCGCTTGGCTTCCTTGGTCTTACCGACGTACTCCACGCCGTAGGGAGGGTCGGTCCACAGGCAGACGGCACACTGGTCGCCCATGAGTCGCGTCACGTCATCGCTCCGAGTCGAATCGCCGCACAGCACCCGGTGATTCCCCAGCAGCCACAGATCGCCCGGTTTCGTGATCGGAATCTCCGGCAGATCCGGAACCTCGTCCTCTTCGACTTCGATTCCGCCGTCTGCAAATGAAGTCATCAGCCGCTCAAGTTCAAACTCGTCAAAGCCCGTGAGCCCCATGTCGAACTGCGCGGTGTCGAGTTCTTTCAGCAGGTCGCTCAGTGCCGACAGGTCGATCTCAGCGAGTTCGGCTATGCGGTTGTCGGCGATTAGGTCGGCCCATTCGGCCGCTTCGCTCTCGTATTCCTGGTAGTCGACCGGAGCGCATTCCGTGCCGAGCACGTGTGCAGCAGCCAGTCTCCCGTGACCGCGCACCACGAATCCGCTTCGCCTGCTCACCGTGATCGGTGCACGCCAGCCCTGGGCAGCGATGATCTTAGCGAGCATCTCGATCTGCGCTGCAGGATGCTGGTTGGGATTTCGCGGATTGCCAACGAGTGCCTCGAGCGCCACCGACTCGTCGTGAGCGCAATGGATCGGGATCTGTGTCCCGTCGCCGGCATGTTCCGTAGGTGCGTCCTGCGTGAGTGTCTGTTCAACCATGCTGCTGTCTCCGTCCTGTCTTCGACTGGGTTCTTTGTGCCGCAAGCCCATCATGCGGTAGAGTCTTACCACTGAACATTGGGCGAAACTGGGGTAATTAGTGGGACATTGGTGGAAAGGTACGTCGCGGCTGGTCGACTGGTCACTTTCAATCGTGGGTGACGATGCCCCTGAGACTTACGACCTCGATCTCGAGCCACTTCGCGCAGCACGCCCCGACGCAGACAAGCGCGCACCCTATGAATCGTTGAGCGCAGTGGCCGGCGAGCTTCCGCGCCGCTACTCGAGCGGTGTCCCCGAAGAACCTCTGACGAAGCTTGCGCGCCGCCGACTTATTGAGTGGACGACCAACTTCGGGCTGCTCGGCATACTTCCGCATGCATGCACAAACGCGGTGCTCGCCCCGCGTTGGGCGGCAGGGGTCCTGTTCGGGAATGCAGTGATCCAACAAGACACCCTGACACGCTCCGGCGCGAGCTGGCGTCGCCGTGTCAATCAGTCCGCGCCTCAGAATGTTCCTGACGACGAGATATCTGTCGTGGTCGGCGACATAGTACCCACTCAGTACTGGTCGTCGGGGATTGAAGAACCCCACGCCCTGATGCGCACGTCGTTCCTTGGGAGCGAGCTTGAGCGTGTCGCTCTCGCGGAGGCCTGGGGGCCGTTCTTCCCGCATGCAGCCGAGAGCGGCAGCGCTGAGGACTACCATTACCCCACACCACTCAGCGAACGCTTCTGGCAGGAGTACTCCGAGCCGCTCAGCGAGTTCGCGATAGCGGCCCACTTCCTGACGGAGACAATCAAGGGTGCCTGGGACACGTCTGATCCCGACTCGAGTGCCGCCGGCATCACGAGACTCAACATGGCCTTGGATCTCACGAACCCTTACTTCTACACCGAAGACGGGCTTTCTCCTTCGATGGCGCACGGCTCACTGATCAGCGCGCTTGCCTACATGGCGTTTCGCGATCTGGCCGAAAAGGGCCGGATGGTGAAGTACTGCGAACTATGCGGGGGACTCTTCACTACGCGACTGGACGCGGCTCGGTACTGCTCCGTGCGCTGCCGAAACCGCCGCAAGGGCCGCAAGAGAATCGGCAAGTCCGACTAGGGCGTCTGTGCTTCTGTCCGAACCGAAACCTGCGTCGCTGTTCGGCCGGGAGCACTTCGCTTCATCCCGAACCAGAGGTAGTGTTCCCACACCGCGCGTCAGTAACTTGAGCACGCGCGAGCCGAGCGACAGGGAGCACTCTTATGGCGAAGACCACCTCAGCGGACGGCATCTTGAAAGTCGCCCCGGGCTACTACCGAGTGTTCATCGAACTTCCCAAGACGGCGGCGGGCAAACGCCGGCGCGAGAGCCATACGGTCAGGGGCACGCTTGCTGAAGCCAAGGCCAAGCGCGCCCATCTCGTGTCCGAGCGGTCACGGGGCGACTACGTCGGCAGGTCTGACCAGAAGCTGTCTGACTACCTCGAATCGTGGCTCACCTGGAAGCGTTCGCAGGTCTCTCAGCGCACGTGGGAGCGCTACGCATCACTGCTTCGAAGCAGCGTGATCCCGGCGCTTGGCGCGATGAGACTCCAGGAGCTCTCACCCCAGCATCTCGATGAGTTCTACGCACACAGCTTGGCGACAGAGCGCGGCCAGAAGAAGGAGTCGCGCCTCTCGCCGACCACCGTGCACCATCGACACGTGGCACTCAAGATGGCGCTTGAGCGCGCTGTGGAGATCGGGGTGCTTTCGAAGAACCCGGCGCGGTTCACCTCGCCACCCAGAGTCAACCGTCCGGAGATGCGAGTGCTCGCCGAAGAGGAGGCGACCGCCCTGCTCAAGGTCCTTGAAGATACTCCTTCCGAGCTTCCCGCTTACCTGGCGTTGACTACCGGTGCACGCCTTGGGGAGCTGCTGGCCCTTCGATGGAGCGACATCGATCTCGACGCCGGAGTGGCCCATGTCCGCCGCACGGTTATCGAGCACATGGTCGGACAGGGAGACTCCCTGTGGTACTCGTTCAAGGAGCCGAAATCGGGTCACGGACGATCCGTCGACTTGGGCGCAGCCACGACCGCCAAACTCAGGTCACATCGAAAGCGCCAGACCGAGCATCGGTTGACGCTCGGTGGCGGCTGGAAAGATCTCGACCTCGTATTAGCCACGCCGACAGGTAAGCCCACCCGACCCTCGACCGCCTCGGGCCGGTTTCGGACCGTGGTCGGGACATGCGGCCTTGAGGGAGTCCGGTTCCATGACTTGCGGCATGCACACGCGACCATCCTGCTTAAGGCAGGCACACCGCCTCATGTCGTTTCCAAGCGTCTCGGGCACTCGACAGTCGCGTTCACGTTGCAGGTCTACGCCCACGTGTTGCCCGGACAGCAGCGCGAGGCGGCCGATGCTATCGAGGCCGCACTGCTCGGCTGAAGATCGGCATACGGCCCCACGTCGCGGCGCACCACAAACCGGGCTCATCCTCGCATCGGAGGGTGGGCTCGTTGACTATCTCGCGCCCACACGCGATGCGCCGGATTGGTCCAAGGCGGGTGCTACGCAGGGCACCCCCATTCTCAGGGCCGTTGGACGATGGGGTGGTTTTGAGAATGACCTCGTGCTTGGAAGACGCTCGCCGCCCTTTAGGGGCTATCAAAACCCCATTACGCGCCCCGACTCGATCCGAAGGCACGACATGGGCACACTTGTCCTGGCTACTTCCGGCCCAGCTTTGTGCCCATCTTCGCCCAGACGCAGGTAGACCCGCCTGTTTCCACAGACGGGTCTACATAGAATCTGGTGCCCCCAAGGGAATTCGAATCCCTGTTGCCGCCTTGAAAGGGCGGAGTCCTTGGCCACTAGACGATGGGGGCGTATTAACTACTGGTGGGCCGCCCGGGGCTCGAACCCGGGACCTTGGGATTAAAAGTCCCCTGCTCTACCAACTGAGCTAACGGCCCGAACACAGCCGCTGCGCACGCTGCCGCAGGGCACGCGATAGTCTAGCCGCTGGCTGGGAACGGGTCAAACCAGCCATTTCCTGACGCTCCGCCGGGGCCTGCTGAGGGCGCCCCCTCTGGTACCATGAACGCCGTCTACCAAGGAGGATACACCCGATGAGCGAGCTGTTTGGCGAGTGGTTCTACGCGTTCGTCGTGATCGTCGGCGGGCTGCTGGTCGGCTTCGCGATCGACGGCGTGATGGTGTGGAGCCTACGTCACGACGCCGGGTCCGGCCATCACGTCCGCCGGGCGATGGCCGGTGCCCTCCGCGGGCAGCCTGAGGTGTGGGCGGTGCTGATCGCGCTCTGGGGTACATCCCCCTTCGCATTCCTCGGCAGTGAAGTCGTCTCGCACATAGACACGGGCATCCGCGTACTCGCCGTTCTCTCGGTCACGGTCTTTGCAGCTCGCCTGGCCGGCTGGCTCATCCGCGTGTACCTCGGTCAGGACAGTGTCACGGCGCCATCGGGCACCATCTTCGTGAATCTGGCGCGGCTGGTGATCTGGGCGCTCGGGCTCACGGTCACACTCGGGGTTCTGGGCGTGAGGATCGGGCCATTGATGGCATCTCTGGGCGTGGTCGGTCTGGCGGTGTCGCTCGGCCTGCAGGACACACTCGCCAACTTCTTCAGCGGCCTGCAGATCACGCTGTCACGACAGGTGCAGCCTGGCGACTATCTCAGGCTCGGAACCGGCGAAGAGGGCACCGCGTACGACGTGACCTGGCGAAACACCACTCTCAACTCACCGTCCGGCGACCAGATAATCGTCCCCAACTCGCTCATCGCCAAAGCTCTCATGATCAACTACACAGCAGCCGACGAGGAGCACACCGCGGTCGTTCCCTTCACCGTCGCATACGGTTCGGACCTCGCCCTCGCCAAGTCCGTCGCCGAGAAGGTCGCGACCGATGTGCGCGACTCGCAGCCCAACGCCATCGTGGACTTCGAGCCGACCTGCCGCTTCACGGTGTTTCAGCCGCAGGGGGTGCAGGGCTCGGTGACCATTCGAGTCATCCGATACCAAGACAGGCTGCCCGTGGTGGACGCCCTGGTCACCGCGTTGCACAGCGAGTTGGCTGCAGCGGGCGTCGTCTTCGCCGAGGGTGCCTCGGCGCGCTAGGCTGCCCTCAGAGCGCGCCTGCGACCCGTGCTTCGATGACTGCGCCCATCTGCTTGAGGTGAACGTGCTCGCTAGCGGCCCCAAGCGCGGTGGCTGCGAGCGGCATGCTCGAGAACGGTGCCGAGTCCACGGATTCACAGATCGTCGGTCCACCTGCTCGGCGAATCGAGAGCATGCCGAGAGCGCCATCCGATCCCAGTCCCGTCAGAATCACGCCCAGCACTCGACTCCCGAAGACATCCACGGCCGACGACATCAGGAAATCGATCGACGGCACGTGGATCGCGTCGGCGAAGTCGGGCAGCAGCGAGATCCGCGGATTGCCAGCGGGACCCAGGAGTCGCATGTGCTTGCCGCTCGGTGCGACGTAGACCGTGCCGGCCTCGAACTTGGCTCCGGGGGACGCTTCGACCACTCGGAACGGCGTGCATTCATCGAGTCGCTCGGCCCAAAGCTCCGTCGCTCCGGCGGTCATGTGCTGGCACACCGCGATGGGCACAGGGAAGTCGGCCGGTAGTTGCCCGAGCAGCGCCTGAACCTGTCCGGGGCCACCCGCCGATGCACCGACGATGACGGCACGCAGCGGCACACCTCCCTGCGGCGTCCCGGGCGATTCAGTAAGATTCCGTTCGGTTTCCACTGGAGACCCCCCTCCACGTACCTAGTCTACGCCTCGCGCCCGGTACACGCGCTCGTGCAGTGACCGCCTGCCCTACCTGACGCCCCACAAGACGTCGTGCAGGCCGGTGAGCGCGAGAAGTGCCTGCCCACCCCAGTCGTCGAAGCCGAACGACCACTCCCACGCCGCCTCGTTGCTGCGCTTGGCGTCGTAGTGTGTGGCGCCGACCGAGAGGCTCAGGTGGACCTCCCAGAGGTTGGAAGCCGCGAGCAACATCTCCTCATCGGTATCCTCGTCGACCTCATCGGGCTGGAGCGCGTCGACCGATGCGCCGATCTTCTCGGCGAGGTCAGTGATGCGCTCTTCGGTCTCGGCGGGGTCGAGTGTCGTCGCGACAGATGCCATGGCGCGCTCCCAGAACGCGTCACCGCCGGCCTCCTCGAAGATGTCGCCCGCAGTGGGCATCGAGACGCCCGCCGTGTAGAGGAATGTGAGCGTGCGGCGACAATCCTCGGCGAAAGTGTCGGGATCTGCGGGTGGCGTCGTCAGAAGCGAGTCCAGCCTGCCGACGAGGGCGCGGAAGCCCTCCCAGTCGAAGTCGTTCATGCGCATGTGCGTGAGCCTTTCGGTGTCGCGACGCGTGCGCCGCGCGGGGATTAGTGGCGGAAGTGGCGGTGACCGGTGAAGACCATCGCGACGCCCAGACGGTCGGCGGCCTCGATGCACTCGGCGTCGCGCATGGAGCCCCCGGGCTGGATGACCGCGGTGACGCCGGCGGCGGCGCAGACCTCGAGCGAGTCCGGGAACGGCATGAACGCATCGCTCGCGGCGACGGCTCCCTTCGCATTCTCGCCGGCCTGCTCACACGCGATGCGCGCGGAGTTGACGCGGTTCATCTGGCCGGCGCCCACGCCCACGCTCACGAAGCCCTTGGCGAGCAGGATGGCGTTGGACTTCACGCTCTTGGCGACCTTCCAGGCGAAGAGCAGCTGCTCGAGCTCTTCAGGCGTGGGCTGGCGCTTGGTGGGGACGGTGAAGGCGGCGGGGTCCTCGGCGATGGTGTCGGACGCCTGGATCAGCATGCCGCCCTCTACCGCGCGGGACTCGTAGTGGCCGCCCACGGGGCGGATGCCGCCGGTGCGCAGCACGCGGATGTTGGGCTTGCTTGCGAGCAGCTCCAGCGCGCCGGGCTCGAACTCCGGCGCGATCATGACCTCGACGAACTGGCCGCGCTCGTAGATGGCCTCGATGAGGCTCGCGGGGACCTCGCGGTTGAACGCCATGACGCCGCCGAATGCGGAGATGGGGTCGGCGGCCTGCGCGAGCTTGTACGCCTCGGTGAGGTCGTCGGCGATCGCCGTGCCGCAGGGGTTGGTGTGCTTCACGATGACGACCGCTGGCTTCTCCGTGAATTCGCGCACGGCGGTCCAGCAGGCGTCGGTGTCGAGGATGTTGTTGTAGCTGAGTTCCTTGCCCTGGAGCTGCTCGGCGCGTGCGAGCGTGTTGTCCTTGGCGTCGATGAAGCGGTAGAACGCGGCGCCCTGATGCGGGTTCTCGCCGTAGCGCAGGTCCTGGACCTTCTCGAGGCGGAAGCGCGCCTCCTCGGGGAACATCGTCTGCTTGTATCCCGAGAGGTACATCCATATCGCCGAGTCGTACGCGCTGGTCTTAGCGAAGACGGCGGTGGCGCAGGCGCGACGGGTCTCCAGCGTGGTGGCTCCTGAGTTGGTGCGCATCTCGGCGAGGATGTCGTCGTAGAGGGCGGGCTCGGTGACCACGGTGACGCTCGCGAAGTTCTTGGCGGCGCTGCGCAGCATGCTGGGCCCGCCGATGTCGATGTTCTCGATCGCGTCGGCCTCGGTCACGCCTTCCTTGGCGATGGTCGCCTCGAAGGCGTAGAGGTTGACGCACACCAGGTCGATCATGCCGATGCCGTGCTCCTCGGCGGTCGCCATGTGCGAGGGGGTATCTCGGCGAGCCAGAAGGCCACCGTGGACGCGCGGGTGAAGCGTCTTGACGCGGCCGTCCATCATCTCGGGGAAACCGGTGAGGTCGTCGATGGGCCGCACGGGCACACCGGCGTCAGCGAGCGCCTTGGCGGTGCCGCCGGTCGAGACGATCTCGACGCCGAACTCGTCGACCAGCGCGCGGCAGAACTCCACCACGCCGGACTTGTCGGTCACGGACACGAGCGCGCGCTTGATGGCGACCTGCGACATGGAAGCTACCCCCTGGCGATGTGGCTGACGATTCCTCGAAGTGAATACGCTTGCTGAAACATACGTGTCGGTGCGCACATTGTAGCGGAACCGAGGCCGGCCACGCCCACCCGACCGTGAAGAGACGCTACCTCGCCCGAAGGTGCAGTTCATACTCGCGCGGGCCGAGAACCACGAGCCGTCCCTCGCCTTTTCGGCGCGCGACTTCGACCAGCGCCATGTGCGTGAGCATATCGGTGTCCTCGGGGCTGCGCTTGCGGCTCGAGCCGGCGCGACGCGACGTCGAAAGGCGACCAGCGAGTTGTGCAGCGTCGCGCATGTTCTCCTGACGACGCGATTTCCACTGAGCCCATTCGACGGTCCGGTTCATCGCACACCGGCTTCGCGCAAAGCGGCTTCGAGCTCCTCGACAACGTCTTCCTCTTGGGCGCGGCACCTCAGATAGTCGGCGTCCATAGCCTCCGCGACCCTGAGCAGTCTGACGGCCCATTCGCAAGACTCAACGTGCTTCCAATGGGCGCATGCCGCCAGACGGTCGATCACCAGGTCCTCAATGCCTATGATGTGCGCCGTCAGCGAGCCGATTCGGAGCGCGATGGCGTGCTGCTTCTCCAGCGGACCCAGCGCGGATCCCGGCACCTCGACGAGAAGTCCCAGTTCTTCGTCGTACCAATGGCGCCCCTCGCGCTCGAACCCCCACGCGTCGAGGACCTGGCCGACGGGCTCCGACGCTCCCGCCAGATCGATATCCACGGTCGCGTAACTGCCGGCCGTGTAGAACTCGACCGCGTGGCCACCCACCACAACGGGCGCCGGCCATCCCAACGCCTCGACGCCGGCGGTCAACACGCCCACGAACACCAGGCGTCGCTCGAGCTGGTCGACCAGCGGAGACAGCGCAGCCTCGAGCGTGCCTCGAGTGGGAATCGCGCCGGGCTCGGCGGCCACCGACGCGCCGCCAGCCGCTCCACCCGCCAGCCATGCTTCGAGCTCCGGTGCCCGCACGCGCCACAGACGCCCCACCTTGACTGCGGGCAGCTCGCCACTGCGCACCTTGTTGTACACGGTACGCTCCGTCACGCCGAGATACGCGGCGACCCGAGCAATGTCCCAGAGTTCATCCATAGGAATATGATATCACTGATAGGAAAATATAGGAATTCTCGCCCGGAACGCACGACGGGCCGCCCCGCAGAGAGCGGAACGGCCCGTCGAATCAGCGCACTTGCGCTTGCTTACTACTGGAGCTGCTTCCAAGCCGCGTCCGTCACCTTGTACTGCGAGATGATCTGCTGCTTGTTGTCGCCGTTCTCATCGAAGCTGACGACACCGGTCACGCCGTCGAGCGAACCGGCACGAACCGCTGCCATGACAGCCTCACGATCGTTGCCGGCCTTGATGACGGCGTTCATGATGATCTTCGCGCAGTCGTAGGCATACGAGTCATACGCCTGCGGATCCTCGTTGAACTTCGCCTTGTATGCAGCGGTGAACTCGACACCCTTGGGCTGCTGCTCCAACGGCAGACCCAGCGAGGTGGCGATGTCACCCTCGGCGTTGGCCTCGCCGGCGATCTTGACGAAGTCAGCCGAGAAGATCATGTCGCCGCCGATGAGCGGAACCTCGAGACCGGCTTCCTTGCTCTGCTTGGAGAGCAGTCCGCCCTGGTTGAGGGCGCCCGCCCAGTAGATCGCCTGCGGCTTCTTGCCCTTGATGCGGCTGACGAGCGCGTTGAAGTCGACGTCTGCTGACTGCACCTGCTCGGCGGCGACGATCTTGCCGCCCTTGGCCTCGTATGCCTTGGTGAACTGTGCTGCAAGTCCCTGGCCGTACGGGGTCGAGTCGTCGACGATCGCGACGGATTTGAGCCCGAGCGTGCCGGCCACGAGCTCACCGGCCGCCGCGCCCTGCGCATCATCCTTGGCCACCACGCGGTTCACGTTGGGCAGACCCTGCGCGGTGAGCGCCGGGTTGGAGCTGACAGACACCATGGCCATCTTCGAGGTGTTGTAGACCGGTGAGGCCGGGATCGAGCAGCCGGAGTTGAAGTGACCGACGACTCCGACGACACCCTTGTCGCTCGCGAGCAGATTCGCGACGTTGACGGCCTGCTTGGGGTCGCCCATGTCATCTTCTGCACGCAGTTCGAACTCGAAGCCGGCGTCCTTGGCCTCGGTCGATGCGTTGACCTCTTCCATCGCGAGCTCCACGGCGCGCTTCATGCCCTGTCCGTAGATCGCGTTGTCGCCGGTGAGCGGTGCGGCGAAACCGATCTTCACGGTCTCGAGCGCCTTCTCCCCACCGGTGGTGGTGTCATCGGCCGGCTTGGAGCATCCGGTCAGCAGCGCGACGGCCAAAGCGGCCAACGCTGCGGCAGTGATGAACCTGCGGGTTGTATGCGTCATTGCGGTCCCTTCCCCTGTGTCTCGTTGTTCGGCTCACAGAGAGCCGACAATTAGTGAATATACCAGCCCTGCCTATGCAGCAGGAAGTGCCAGTCGGCGCGAGGCCGGCGCACCTTCAGCTCCACGCATCCGAAAACAGCTCCCACACCGCCGAGCAGACCGGGCCGCCACGTCCCCGAACCGGCGCGCAGCCCCCCAGCGCGTTAGTCAGGAACGCCTCCTCGGCGGCCTCGAATCGTTCCCACGAGATCGGTTCACGTCGCACCTCGAGCCCGATACTACGCGCCGCCGCTGACACGAACGCTGCCGAGACGCTCGGGATCGCATGGTCCGCCAGCGGCGTGATCACGGCACCGTTCTCGACGATCCACACCGCGGCGGTCGAGCCATCGAGCACGCAACCGTTCTCGCCGACAATGATCGCCTGTTCGGCACCGCGCTCCGCGGCCGCTTCGTGCAAACCATCCCACCATGCGCGATCGAGTGGCTTGGCCGGCTGATGCGGGATAGGCGGCATATCCGTGACGTCGATGCGGGCCACGCGCGGCCCATCCGGGACGTCGAGCGTGGAGAGCGCGCTGTTCACCTCGGCGGTGACGGTGCCTTCCGGCGTCACGCTCACGCTGAGTCGGCCCCGTCGCATACGCTCGGCGGTCCCGTGCATCACGCTGTGTGCCGCCGAGGAGAGCGCCGCCCGATCTATCTCGGCTAGCAGCGCGTCGCCGCATCCACCAGCGCGTAACCGTTCGCGATGAAATGTCCACAGCGGGACGCGGCCGTCGCACACGCGGCACGTCTCGCGCAGCGCTCTGGCGGGAACGGCGCCAAGGAGCGGTCGTGTCTTCAGTACGCTCTCGCGCCACTCCTCGGCAGGATCGGAGTCGACGGTGATTCCGCAGCCGGTTCCATACACAACGTGATCACCGTCGAGCGCCAGCGTGCGGATGAGCACTGATGAGTCCAGCCGTCCGGGTACCGCCACTAGCAGCGCGCCGGTGTAGGCGCCGCGCGGCGTGTCCTCGAGGTGCTCGGCAAGTCTCATGGCGGCGATCTTGGGAGCGCCGGTGATCGACCCGCAGGGAAACGTCGCTTCCAGCATGTCTCCGATGCTCGCTTCCGTATGGAGCAGCCCGCGAACGCTGCTGACGGCCTGCTGGCAGTAGGCGGTGGTCTGGATCGAGAACAGCGGGTCGACGCGGACGCTGCCGGCCTGGCACACGCGGCCGAGGTCGTTGCGTTCGAGATCGACGATCATCACGTGCTCCGCGCGCTCTTTCTCCGAGCCCAGAAGCTCCTCGATGAGCGCCTCGTCCTCAGCGGGTGTGGCGCCGCGCGGCCGCGTGCCCTTCACGGGTGCGATCTCCGCTTCGAGGCCGTGTACTCTCACAAACCGCTCGGGCGAACTCGATACGATCGCCTCGGCGCCTCGCACCCACGCCGCGCCCATGAGCGCCGGCGTGCGCGAGGCCAGCGACCGGAACAGCTGCACCGGTGTCAGCGCTGTGCTGCCAAACACGCGCCGCGTGAGATTGAGCACGTACACGTCGCCCCGTCGTACCGCGTCTCGGACCGCCTCCACCGCCGCCGAGAAGGCCTCCTCCTCCAGATCGGTGTGCGCACCGAACACCAGCGGTGGGGCGGCAACAGGGACGGGGGCGGCAGGAAGCGGCGACAGATCGTCGGCTGCGAAGTCGCCCCATGTATGCCAACCCTCGGCAGTGCAGAGCAGACCGCCTCGATACAAGGCGTATGTGGCGTGCCCGTCGTAGGGAAGCTCGGCCACAGCGAGCAGCGGCTCATCAGCGTCGAAGGCGCGCTGGAGGACGTCGCCGACGTGCCGTATCTCCTCGCCCTCACGACATGCGATGCGGCCGTGCTCGACGGGGTCGACCGCGATCACGGCTGTGCCCTCGAACCAACCGTCCTCGCCATCAGGATCGAGTACAAGTGGCCAACGCTCTGCGAGCGCTTCGAGCCAGTCCCCAGCCGTGACGCTCGAAGGCGCCACCAGCGGACCGAGTGCCCGAAGCGTGATCCTCATGCCGGTGGAGCGATTCTCACCTTGCGGCCGACGACCTCGACGCGGTTCTCGGCGATGAGCTGGAGCGTTGCGGGGAGGATGCGGTGCTCGACCTCGTGCAGCTTGGCCTCGAGGGTGGCAAGCGTGTCGTCCTCGGCGATGATGACGGCCTCTTGGGCGATGATCGGACCCTCGTCGAATACCTCATTGGCGAAGTGGACGGTGACGCCGGTGACCTTCACGCCGGCCTCGAACGCGTCGCTGATGCCGCTCGCGCCGGGGAAGCTGGGCAGGAGCGCCGGGTGCAGGTTCACGACGCGGTTGGGGAAGAAGTCGAGGACCTCTTTGCCGAGGAGCCGCATGTAGCCCGCCATCACGACGTAGTCGCACACGTGGTCGCGCAGGATGTCGCGGATCGCGGCGTTGTAGTCGCGCGGTGACGGGTAGATGCCGCGGTCGATGTAGACGGCGTCGATGCCGTGATCCTTGGCGCGCACCAGCCCGCGGGCTGAGTCGTGGTTGGAGATGACGACGGCGACCTCGGCATCAAGCGCGCCTGATTCGACAGCGTCGATGACGGCCTGAAGGTTGGTGCCGGAACCGCTAATGAGCACCCCGAACCGGACCTTGCGATCGATCATCGGTACGACACCTTCCCCTCGCCGGAGACGATCTCGCCGACCTCGAACACGCTCTCCCCCGCCTCGCGCAGCACGACCGCCGCCGCAGGCGCGTGTTTGGGATCGAACACCAGCATCATCCCGAGTCCCATGTTGAAGGTCCGATACGCCTCGTCCGCCGAGAGACCCGCTGCATCGACCGCGAGCTCGATCACGCGAGGAATCGGCCAGCTGCCGCGTGCGACGACCGCATCGGCGGTCTTGGGCAGGACGCGGTCGAGGTTCTCGGTGATGCCGCCGCCGGTGATGTGCGCCATCGCCTTGACCGGGACGCCCGAGGTGAGCAGCGCGGCGATCGACTTGGCGTAGATGCGTGTGGGCTCGAGCAGCGCGTCGCCGAGCGTCTTGCCGCCAAGGTCCAGCCGCTCCAGGCCCAGCTGGGCCTCGTGGCCGTCGACCAGCACGCGGCGCACCAGCGAGAAGCCGTTGGAGTGCAGGCCGCTCGACGCGAGGCCCAGCACCACGTCGCCGGGCGCCACGGTGGAGCCGTCGACCATCTTGGGCCGGTCCACCACGCCGACACAGAAGCCCGAAAGGTCGTAGTCGTCATCGGCCATGATGCCGGGGTGCTCGGCCATCTCGCCGCCGATGAGCGCGCAGCCGGCTTGGCGGCATCCCTCGGCGATGCCACCGACGATGGACGCGACGCGATCGCTGTCGAGCTTGCCGATTGCGACGTAGTCGAGGAAGAAGAGCGGCTCGGCGCCGGTCACGAGGATGTCGTTGGCGCACATCGCGACCAGGTCGATGCCCACAGTGTCGTGCTTGCCGAGAAGCTGTGCGAGCTTGAGTTTGGTGCCGACGCCGTCAGTGCCGGAGACCATGATCGGCTCGGCCATCCCTTTGAACGCCGCCGCGCTGAACAGCCCGCCAAAGCCGCCGATGTCACCGATGACCTCGGGGCGGTAGGTGGAGCGCACCGCCTCGCGGATTCCCTCGACCGCACGCGCGCCCTCGGCGGTATCGACGCCGGCGTCGCGATAGGTGACAGGAATGCGGGTGGTGTCGTCGCTCATGGCGGATACTCCAGGGCTCGTGGCGGCGGTTGAGATGCAGCAGGGACGACCCGAGTGGGCCGTCCCTGCGATTCTACCAGTCCAGCTGTGGTGCCAGTGCTGCTAAGGGAACATCGGCTCCAGAGGGGGCTCGATCGCAGCCCGAACCTGCGACGCGACGTTCGAGCTGATCACACCGGTGCCGCCAAAGAGCTCGGCCTGGCCGATCTCGAACGAGTTCTCCCGCAGGGCGCGCTTGGTGGCCGGATGAAGCTTGTCACTCGGGGTGAGCAGCAGGACTCCGCCAACGGCGCCCAGTGCGGGACCTGCAGCAAGACCGTCGGCGAACGCGGTCCCGCTTGCGATGCCTACACGGCTCCAGTCGAGGTAGCCCTCGTCCACGCCAAACTGCGCAATGATCGCCGCGGTATCGTAGCGAGTGGAGCCACCGAGGCGTCGGAACGAGGTGGCCACAGGCGAGACGACCGCCTCGGGGAGGGTACGCGCGCCTCCTGCAACGAGTGCGGTGTCGATCGGGCCGTACATTTCGTCGATCTGACCGATCGCGTTCTTGGTTGCAACCGGAACGCTCGTGCCGTTCACCAGGATGATGGGTGTGCGCGATGCGTACGCGAGCGGACCCACCGCCAGCGCATCGGCAACGGAATCACCGCTTGCGACGATCACGCGACCGTCCCAGCCCTCCTCGGTCTCCGAGATGAGCTCGAGTACCTTGAGGCTGACCTTGCCGGCGGTCTCGTAGCGGCTACGACCGCCGATGCGCGTGACGGTCAGACCGCGGCCACTGAGCTGGCCGATCACGCGGTTCGAGACACTCGCTGTGCCACCGACCACGATGACCTTCTTGGCCCCGAGCCGCTTGATCTCGCGAGCGGCGTAGGAGTCGAGCGCGTCCTTGCCGGTGAGCAGGACCGGCCCGTTGACCGCTCCGGCGAGGGGAGCAACGCACAGTGCGTCAGCACTGCTCGTTCCGGACACCAGGATGACCGTTTCCGCCTTGGTGAAGTGCGTCGCCGAGGCGATCGCAGCCGTCTGATAGCGCGTCTTGCCTGCTCGGCGAAGCACGCCCGTTCCGACGGTGATGCTTGTCGTGGCGCTCTGCGGGCTTTCATGGCCCACACCGTCGATCGCTGAGACCTTGAACCAGTACGGAGTACCGACCTTCAGGCCGCCTACGTAGAACGTGTTGTCGAGGGCCTCACCACCGGCCGGGGTCGTGATCTCGGTCCAGGGACCGGTCGCGCTGGTCGCTTTCCAGACGCGGTAGGCGACGATACTTTCATCCGCAGGATCGACCCAACTCAGCCGCACGCCGGTGTTCCAGTTCTCGGCGGTGAGCGTCGTGGGCTTGGAAGGCGCAGTGCGGTCAACGAAGATCTCGGATCGCGTGGAGAAGTAGTTGCCCGCGGCGTCGCGATACTCGCCCATGACCGACTGCCGGCCATCGAGCGCGAGGAGTTCGATCGTGGAACTCGACGCGAACGGCGTCCACACAGCCTCGGGATCGTACTCGCCGTTGGCGAAGAGCCGCATCTGCGTGGCACCCTCGACAAGCGACGTGACGTCGACAATGGGATCGCATGTGAACTCGTCGCCCTCGTTGAGCATGATCATGCCGTCAGGCGCGATGAAGTCCGTGGCGATGCGAACTGACGCCGGCGCCGAGCGATTACCGGATGCGTCCGTGGCGTACACCGTGTAGTACGCGGTCTTGTCGGTCTTCAGCAGCTTCCAGTCGCTTGCGGCTGAGCCTCTGCCCGCGAACACGACCGTGCCCTTTGGGTCGCCCACCGTGGGGGTGGCGTCGGTTCGGCGCATCACGGTGATCGTCTCGAACGTGGAGGCCCGCGGCGACATCCAGCTGACGCCGACCCCGCCGTCAAGCATGCGCGCCTCGAGGAATTTGACTGCTCGAGGACCGGTGACATCGACCACCGTGGCAGAGTCAGTGGCCGCCTCGGAGTAGTTGCCCGACGCGTCCATGGCATACGCAGCCGCATACAGTTTTGTGCCGTGCTTCAGGCCCGAGACCGAGCTTGCCGTCGCGGTGCCCTCATAGGTGACCGTTGCGGACGCATCCTCGGGTCCGCTCGGCATCCTTCCCTCTCGCCACAGCACGCGCGTCGCCGAGAAGTCCGCGGCCGGATTGGTCCACGCGAAGTCGACCACGCCATCGCCCATCGCCGTCGCCGAGAAGCCGGCGGGTGCGTTCGGTGCCGTGGCATCGGTGGAGATCCTGTGACCTCGGCTGTATGCCCAGGCGGAGTTCATGCCGTTGGTCGCGCGCAAGCGGAACCATGCGTCGGCGGTGTCGGTGGTGGGGACGGTGAACTTGAGTGCCTTGGAGCCGGCCGGCGCCGTTCCGATCGGGGTGAAGTCGTGTGCGACCAGCTTGATGTCATCGACGCACATGTGAAGATCGGGCGTCGTTGGGGTCATCGCGAAGTTGTAATAGACGAACGTAATGGTGTGCTCGCCGCTTGAAAGCTCAAAGGACTTGTCGGTCCAGTCTGTGCTCTCCCACATCCAATCGCCGTCCATGCCGCCGTCGATGTAGAAGTCGGCGCTCTGTTCCCAGCCGACCTTGCCCTTCCACGAGAAGGACAGCGTGGCCCCTCCCGCCGGAACCGTGATGGTCGCGACCATCCCCGAGCCCGAGCCCTGGGTCCATCCATCACCCAGGTCTATTCCGGCGTCGACCAATCCGCTCTTGGCAGCGTTCATGCCTCCGTGCACGTCCGCAGCGTCACCCGATACAGCCCACGGCGTCATGGTGCCCAGAGTGCTGAACTCGCCGAGCGTGCCGTCTTCGAAGTCCTCGGTCCATGCGTTGTAGGGCAGACCGATCTCGCCCTCGAAAGTCGCGTCGGGATCCCCACCGGGTGCGGGGGTCCACGTCAGCGTCGCCTCTGAACCCGCTGCGAGCGTGCGCTTGGGCGACGGGCCGGTGATGGTCGGACGTCCAGGGTACTTCGACAGCGCGGAGTGCACGTTGAGCCTGCCGCCGTAGACTGTCTTGTTCTTGAGCGACGGCAGCGGGTCGGTGGTGTTGAGAACGCGGGCTGCAATCTCAGACGCCGGGGCCGTGGGAAGCTGCGACATCAGGAGAGCGAGCGCTCCGGAAACCATCGGCGCCGCCATCGAGGTGCCGGAGAGCGGCCCGTACTTGCCTACCTGCATCTGCGTGTGGACGGACTCGCGAGTCACCGGAGCAGGCTCGGGAGTGATGGTCTCGTCCATCGCGTCGAGATAGAACTTCAGTTCTCCTTCGCCCGGGAACGGCTCTTCGCCGCCAGGGGGATACGGCATGTCGTACAACGGCACGATCGCGTCAGACCCGGTCGGCCAGAGGAACTCGTCGTTCATGTATGAATCCGAAAGCGAACCCTTGAGCCCACTGAAGGGAGTTCCCGGCTTGCCGCTGAATGTGAGCGTCCAGTTGGTGAGATCGGCGAACTCCGCGTGGAAGTACTTCTCGAAGAACGGCGCGTCGATCATGTCCCAACCGAACTCGTCTTGCGGGTACTGTCCGCCCCAGAACACGAGGTCGGTCGCCATCTCGCCGGAGGCCATGAAGAGACGTCCGCCCTTGTCGAGATACGACGCGATCGCGGTCTGCTCGGAGGCGTCGATGCAGTACTCGCCATACCAGCCAGCGGCGTCCATGCCGGTGAACCAGACGACGACCTTACCCTCCATCGCCGCCTGCGTGGGCGTACCCTTCACGTCCGTCACCCAGGTGGCGACGTCAGTGAATCCTGCCGCATCGAGCGCTTCGAGGTAGATGTCGAGGCGCTTGCCCTGAGTCTCCTTGGTGCGGACGGCCGCGCTGTCGTCGACCACGAGGATCTCTGTGTCCGTGGCCGCACCGAGGCGCTTGACCCCGCGCTCGATCATCGCTTCGCGCGTCGCAGTCGGCTGAATCGATTCGACCTGGATCGGCAGGTACATGACCTTGTAGGACACACTGCCTTCGAGGTAGTCGACGAAGAGGCCGGCGGGCTCGACGGGAATCGTGGATGTCACGTCGACGCCGGGGGCGCCGATATCAACCGTGCGCTCGCCGAAGTTCGAGAACTCGGCGAGTTCGTCCTTGTCGTCGGTTGCGGCGACGGAGATGACGTTGGGGCTGTCGGAGGCGGCGGGCCAGAACGAGTATGCATCGGTACTCATGCCGTAGTTACCAGCGGCCGCCGCGATGAGGACGCCATGATCGTTGGCGTAGGAGATGGCTTCCTCGATGATCGGCGAATCGCCGCCACCTCCCCACGAGCAGTTGATTACCTTCGCACCGTTGTCGACGGCGTATACGATCGCCTCCGCACCGGTGAAGTCGTCTCCGCCTTCCGGACCGAGGAACTTCACCGGCATGATGCTGACGTTCCAGTTCACGCCCGCGACGCCGATGCCGTTGTTGCCCTGCGCGCCGATGATTCCTGCGACGTGCGTACCGTGGCGATCGCCGTCTTCCGCGTCGTAGACGGTCTCGTCATCGTTGTAGAAGTCGTAGCCACGGATGTCGTCGACGTAGCCGTTCTTGTCGTCGTCCACGCCGTTATCGGGGATCTCGTCGGTATTGAGCCAGATATTCTTCTTCAGGTCCTCGTGGCTGATGTTCACGCCCTCGTCGATGACGGCGACGATCACGTTCTTCGAGCCTGTGGCTGAGTTCCACACCGGTGCAACGTTGATATCCGCGCCGGCGGTACCGCCGGTCTGCCCGGTGTTGTTGAGGCCATACTGACCGGCGAAGAGCGGATCGTTGGGAAGCTTCGACGGCGCTCCGGCGGCCTGATAGGTCACCGCGAGACGCGCCTGAGCGGTCAAACCGGATGCACGCAGCTTGGTCGCCAAAGCGCCTGCGGTCATCCGCTTGGCGGGAACGAGCTGCGCCCAGCCCAGCTTCGATGTGCCCACGACCGTGAATCCCAGCTGCTTTCCGGCCGCGACGATCTGCGCCTTGGGCACACCCGGACGCCACTGCACGTTTACCTTTGTGGCGCCCGCATCAGGCGCCTTGCGCATCCCGACAGGACCAGCGGCCTGGAAGCTCTTGAAAGCGCCCTTGCTCGGCGCAGGCGCGGCAGTGGCCGGAGTCAAAGCCGAGAACGGCAGGTACGCGGTGATCATCACCGCCGCCAGCACACTCGAAGTCACGCGACGAAAGTGCCCGAATCGCTGGCGCATGGTGTCTCCCCGCAGTCGAAAGTCTGCTGTGCACGACGGTGTTCGCCGTATCCCCACAGCCAGAATAGCGGTTCGCAACGCGAAACGCGCTACCTCTTCCGATTAGGAATGATCGCCTTCTTCAGGGAGTCGCCGGAGGTGTCGCGCTCGGGCAGCTCACGCAGCCATGCATCACCAAGCTGAGAGATGGTTGCTGCACGCTCAAAGTCGGTCTTATCGGCTGCCGAGATGCGCACCTCCTTCCCGTCGAACCGCGAGATGGCCGTACTGCTCGGCAAGTCGATTCCGGCCATGACGATGGATCTGTTGGACACGAACGAGCCCTGCGGCGCGCCGGAGCGGAGCTGCACCAGGCGGGTGTGTCGTTCGAAGAGGCTCCTGCCCACCAGCGGTACCGCGCTCGTGTCGAGCCCGACGGCGTCGGCCAGCGTGGGATAGATGTCCGTCTGCGCCGCGGCAGCCTGGCTGATGGTCCCCTTGGTCTGACCGGGCATGCGAATCATGAGGGGCACGCGCATCTGGTCGGCGAACGTGAAGTCGCGGCCCAGCACCTCTCGGGCGAGCGCCTTGTCCTCGGCGGACTTGATGTCACGACCTCGGACCGCCCAGTGGTCGCCTAGCACCACGATGATCACCTTGTCGGCGATGCCTGCGTCCTCCAGCTCGCCGAGGAACTGCCCGAACTCCATGTCCGTGTAGCTGATGGCTCCCAGGTGCTTACCCAGCGTCGTCTGCTCCTGAGCCGTGGTCATGCGCAACGGCCTGCGCTCAAGCGGAACGTAGCCGAAGGGATGGTGGGATGAGAGGTTGAGCAGGTTGGCGTAGTACGGCTTGCCCGATGCGTCGGCCGTCTTGATCAGGTTGGCGCTCTTGTCGAAGAAGCGCTCATCGGACGTGCCCGACCACATCGGATCACCGATGCCGTAGAAGACCCGGTCGTAGAAGCGCCCGAATCCCAGCGCCGGGTACAGGCTGGTGCGGTTCCAGAATCGCGCCTGGTTGGGGTGACCCGTGAAGCTCGTGTAACCCTGCTGCTGCCCGAGGATCCGCGGCAGCCCCGGCACCTCGCGATTGGTGTACTCCAGCACAGCGGCAGCGTTCGCCGGCGGATTCATGCCCGACTGCACCGACCACTCGACGTCCGAGGTGTTGCCGCGTGCGAGCTGCGGTGACATGTTGGGCCAGTAGTGAGCCTGCTTCGCGAATGCCGAGAAGTTGGGCGTGACCTCCTTGCCGCTCACCGTGGCGTCGATGTCGAGGCCTTGGAGCGCTTCGACCTGAATCACGATGATCGGCGCGCCCTTGTAAGCGCCGCGCTTGAAGTCGACGAGGCGCGTCCCGGTGACCGGCCCGCGCTTCTCGGTGATGGTGCGCGCTATGCGTTGCATCTCTGTCTCACCGGGGACCGCCGCCGTTTCGCTCGCCGTGCCTGAGGAGCCGGTGCCTCCGAGCGCGTCGCTCGGAGCGGCGTTCGCGCGCATGACCGACACGATCTGCGCGGTTGCGGTTCCCCTCGCCTGCGCCACAAGCGCCACATCCGCCGAGGCGGACAGGCGAGCTGCCGACGTGACCTGCACGAGCAGCACGATCGCCGCTCCCACGACAACAGTGACGACACCGGTCGAAACCAGGTTCCTGCTGCGTGGACGCGAGCTCGCAAGTGAGCCGCTCAGTGTGGGGTACTGGTGCTCGAGGTACGCCCCCCTCGCGGCCGAGAGCACTCCGTATCCTCCTCCACCAACGCCTCGCCGAGAACGGGCCGGCGCAAGCCACAAGACCACGGGCAGATCGATGAGGAACACGAGGTACGAGGCGCTCCACATCTCACCGATCGACTCCTTCACCGTGCCAAGCTGACCGGTGAACAGGAACATCTCGGGTGTGACGATCGTGCCGTAGTAGACAAAGTAGCCGGCACTCCCGAAGAGGAGTATCGATGCGAGCACGTAGATGATCGTGAAGGGCCACCGCGAGAATCTCGGCGGGACGAAGAAGGCGAAACCCATGAGGATCAGGAAGAAGGGAGCATCGAGAAGCAGCGCCTGGAGCGGATTCCTGTCCGAGTACGCAATCCACCGATAGGCCCACACCTTGAGGGTGAGCAGCGTGGTGAGGACAAGGAAGTAGTTCGGTCGCTTCATCGCGTGCGGACGCGCTCCTATCCGAGAGACTCCAACGCCATCTTGCCGTGGCGAACGGAATCGGGGATATCGATGGGATACGAGCCGTCGAAGCATGCCAGACAGAACGACTCAGCAGGCGCGTTGGTGGCGGCCACCATCGCGGGAAGCGAGAGATACGCCAGCGAGTCAGCGTCGATGTGGGCGCGGATCTCCTCGACCGACTTAGTCGCGCCGATGAGCTGGTCCTGGCTGTCTGTGTCGATGCCGTAGAAGCACGGCCACGCGACCGGCGGCGAGGTGATGCGCATGTGGACCTCGGCTGCTCCGGCGTCGCGGAGGAGCTGGATGAGCTTCTTGGTGGTGTTGCCACGCACGATGGAATCGTCGACGACCACGAGGCGCTTGCCCTTGATCGCGTGCTTGAGCGGATTGAGCTTGAGCTTGATGCCCTGCTGACGCAGAGTCTGGGACGGCGAGATGAAGGTGCGGCCCACGTAGCGGTTCTTCGCGAGTCCCTCGCCGTAGGGCACCCCGGACGCGGCGGCGAACCCGACGGCCGCAGGGATACCGGAGTCGGGAACGCCCATGACCATATCGGCCTCGGCGGGCGCCTCAGCGGCGAGCGCCGCTCCCATGCGGTGACGAGCCTCGTACAGGCTGCAGTCGAACATATCGGAGTCGGGACGCGCGAAGTAGACGAACTCGAACATGCACAGCGAGGGCTTCTCGGCGGGGACGGCCTGCTCGGCTTCGATGCCAGCGGCGGAGATCTTGATCATCTCGCCGGGGGCTACGTCGCGCAGATAGGTGGCGCCGACGATGTCGAGTCCGCAGGTCTCGCTCGAGATGACCCAGCCGGCGCCGTCGGGCAGCTCGCCCATGACGAGCGGGCGCACGCCGTGCGGATCGCGGAAGGCGTAGATGGCGTTCTCGGTGGTGAGGACGACGGCGTAGGCGCCGCGGATGAGCTTCATGGTCTCGCGGATGCCCTCGCGCATGTGGTGCGACTGCTGCGTGAAGTAGCCGACGAGCGTCGTCATGACCTCGGAGTCGGTGGTCGAGCGGAAGCGCAAGCCCTTGAGCTTGAGACCGTCGCGCAGTTCCGCGGTGTTGACGAGGTTGCCGTTGTGCGCGAGCGCGATGACCTGATGGCCGATGGCCGAGAGGTGCGGCTGCGCGTTCTCCCAGCTCGTGGAGGAACCGGTGGTCGAGTAGCGGGTGTGGCCGATGGCGACCTCGCCGGTGAGCGAGTCGAGGTCGCTCTCGCGGAAGACTCGGCTCACGAGTCCGAGGTTCTTGGTGACCGTGACGGTGTCGTTGTCGCCCACGGCGATGCCGGCCGACTCCTGACCACGGTGCTGCAGCGCGTGCAGCCCGAAGTAAGTCAGGCGCGCGACATCCTCGCCGGGAGCGTACACCGCGAACACTCCGCAGGACTCTTCGGGACGGTCGGGTCTCTCGGCGAAGATGGGCTCTTCGGGAACGGCGTGCGTCATGCGGCGGCTCAGCCTCAGATCAGGTATGGGGGGCGTGAACGCGCGTAGTCTAGCACGATTCACGCCGAGCCACCTCCGCGCATGGCGTCATATACACGCTGGCAGACCTCGCCGACGCGCGCCTCGCGGCGGTTAGCCCGCGAAGAGCTCCTCGGTCTGCACGGTCTCGCCGCCGTGGACCAGACGCTCGAGCGTGGGCTCGAAGGCTTCGACGAGCTCGTCAAGCGAGACGTCAAGGCGCTCGCAGATCGTGAGGCGCTCCCCGCCGACCGTGCCGAGGACGCTGTAGGGCACCTCGGCCGAGATGAGCTGCTCGACGAACGCCTCGGCGTCGGCCTCGGCGAGCGAGACGACGATGCGGCTCTGGCTCTCGCCGAAGAGCGAGGCGACCGGGTGCAGATCGTCGTGCAGGTGAACGTCGGCGCCGATGCGTCCCGACAGGCAGCTCTCGGCCAGCGTGACGGCGATGCCGCCCTCCGAGCAGTCGTGCGCGCTCTTGATGACGCCGGCGGTGATGGCGTCGCGGACGGCGGCCTGCACGTCGGCCTCGAGCTCGAGGTCGAGTGAGGGCGGCGGGCCGGAGACGAGGCCGTGCTCGACCTTGAGGTACTCGCTGCCGCCCAGCTCATCGAGCGACTCGCCCACAAGGATGATGACGTCGCCTTCGTCCTTGAACGACGCGGTCGCGTACTTGGTGACGTCGTCCATGACTCCCACGAGGCCGACGGTCGGCGTCGGGTAGATCGGCGAGCCGAACGACTCGTTGTAGAAGCTCACGTTGCCGCTGATGACCGGGATGTTCCACGCCTTGCAGGCGTCGGAGAGGCCACGAATCGCCTCATGGAAGGTGTAGAACACCTCGGGCTTCTCGGGATTGCCGAAGTTCAGGCAGTCGGTGATGGCCGCGGGGGTCGCACCGGCGCATGCCACGTTGCGCGACGCCTCCGCAAGCGCGATCTGCGCGCCCACATACGGGTCGAGATAGCAGTACCGCCCGTTGCAGTCCGAGGAGACCGCGATACCGCGGCCGTCGTCGCCGATGCGCAGCACGGCGGCGTCGCTGCCCGGGAGCACGACGGTGTTGAGGATGACCTGGTGGTCGTACTGCTCCCAGATCCAGCGGCGCGAGCAGATGTTGGGGCTCGCAAGCAGGCCGAGGAGCGTCTCGGTAAGCACGGTGGGATCGGTGGGGTGCTCGATCTCGGCCAGCGCGTCGAACGCCTGGACCTCGTCGAGGTAGGCCGGGCGCGACATCTCGGGGTCGTAGATGGGGGCGTCGTTGGCGAGCGTGGCGGCTGGCATGTCGGCGACGACGGTGTCGCCCTCGCGGACCACGAAGCGACCGGTGTCGGTGACGGTGCCGATGACGGTGGAGCGCAGGCCCCACTTCTTGCAGATGGCGTGTGCGGCCTCGAGCTTGTCAGGCGTGACGACGCCGACCATGCGCTCCTGCGACTCGCTCACCATGAACTCGAACGGCTTCATCTCGGTCTCGCGTGCCGGGATCGTGGAGACATCGATGTCGACGCCGGCGTTGCCGCGGTCGGCCATCTCGCTGATGGAGCTGGTCAGGCCGGCGGCGCCGCAGTCGCCCAGACCGACGAGCAGCTTGTTGCTGAGCAGCTCGAGGCACGCCTCGATGAGCAGCTTCTCCTCGAACGGGTCGCCCACCTGCACGGCGGGGCGCTTGTCCTCGGCGCGCTCGTCGAACTCCTGGCTTGCGAGCACCGAGGCACCGCCGATACCGTCTCGGCCGGTAGTGGAGCCGATGAGCAGCACGAGGTTGCCCGGGCCGGTCGCGGTGGCGCGGATGATCTCGTCGTCGCGCATGACGCCGATCGACATGGCGTTGATGAGACAGTTGCCCTCGTAGGCCTCCTCGAAGTACACCTCGCCGCCCACGGTCGGGACGCCAAGGCAGTTGCCGTAGCCGCCGATGCCGGCGACGGAGCCTTCGAAGAGGTAGCGCTGGCGCGGCTTGTCGAGCGTGCCGAAGCGCAGTGAGTTTAGTGAAGCGATGGGACGGGCGCCCATCGTGAAGATGTCGCGGATGATGCCGCCGACGCCTGTCGCGGCGCCCTGATACGGCTCGATGGCGCTCGGGTGGTTGTGCGACTCCATCTTGAACGCGACCGCCCAGCCGTCGCCCACGCTGATGACGCCGGCGTTCTCGCCAGGACCCTGCAGCACGCGCTCACCGGTGGTCGGGAACATGCGCAGCGCCTTGCGCGAGTGCTTGTAGCTGCAGTGCTCGCTCCACATCAGCGAGTACATGTAGAGCTCCGTCACGCTCGGCACACGGCCGAGGATGACGACGATCTTCTCGTACTCGTCGAGTTTCAGACCCAGTTCGACAGCGAGCTTAGGGGCGAGTTCGGTCGACAGCGACTCAGGCATGCGCAGGCTCCTCGTGCGTGGCGGCGGGTGCGAGGTCATTGTAGCCGAGGAACTCCCGCGTGGGGGGCGTGATTCAGCGCGCCTTGGCGTGCACCCCAAACGCGTGCCGCAGCGCGGTGTCGTCCTCGCACTTGGCTAGGATCAGCAGCTCGTCTCCGGCGTTGAGCTCTGTGTCGCCTCTCGGCACCACGACTCCCCCTCCTGACACGATCGCCATAACCTGGCTGCAATCCGGCAGCGTGAGCTCGGAAAGTCGCTTGCCCACTGCCGATGAGTCCGGCGGGAGCACGATCTCGTCGACCACCATGTTCTCGGCCTTGAGGCGAAGCAGCGTCACGATGTCACCCAGACTCACGTGCTGAAGCACTTCGGCCATGATCGCGGTGTTGCTCACCGGCACGTCCACGCCAAAGCGCTCGGTGAACAGCCATGCGTTGTCCTGGTTGTTGATGCGTGCGATGGTCAGCGGCGCCTGATACTCGAACTTACCGAGCAGACACACCACCAGGTTGTCCTCGTCATGCCCGGTGGCCGCCACAATCGCGTCTGCGTTGCGGGCGTTGGCCTCGTCGAGCACGTAGGGCTCGTCGCCGTCGCCGCAAATGACGGTGACGTTGGGGAGTTTCTCGGCAAGCGTCTCGCACTTCTCGGGATCGAGCTCGATGACGGTGACTGTGTCGCCGCTGGCGGAGAGGGTCTTCGCAAGATTGGATCCGACCTTACCCCCACCGATGATGACTGCATTCATGCTCGTCTCCTTAGGGGTTGGTCATGCTCTCGAAGCGGGCCATTGCAGAGGTCAGAACAGCGACTTCCACGACGTCGCCTTCCTGGAACACCTCGTGTGATGTGGCGATGAAAGAACTGCCCGCTCTCACGATCGCGACGGGCATGATCTCGCCGGGCCCCGAAAGATCACCGACGAGGCGCCCCGCGAGCCGCGGGGGTATCGCGATGCGCACCAACTGCACCTCGCCGCCGCCCAGACTGACATCGCGAACCATATGCGCGTGCATCACGAGCGACTGAATCTCATTGCTGGCCCACGCGACCGACGAGACGGTCTGTATCCCGAGCCGACGGTATATCTCGGCTCGTCGGGGATCGAAGATGCGCGCAACAACCTTGGGCACACGGTAGATCTCGCGGGCAATCGTCGCCGAGACCACGTTGGAGTTGTCGCCACTAGTGACCGCGACGAAGGCATCGGCCACCTTGATCTGCGCCTTCTCGAGCACTTCGCGATCAAACACCATGCCTCGGAGCGTCTCGCCCGCGAACCCCTTGCCCAGCCGCCGAAACGTGCGGGCGTCCTTGTCGATGACGACGACATCGTGTCCGGATGCGGAGAACTGGTTAGCGAGCAGCGCGCCGACCCTTCCGCACCCTCCGATGATCACTCTCACGTGGTTCCCTCCTCGATCAGACCTGCAGCACGTGCCGTCGATGCACCCCTAGCGGCTTCCTTCCCTTTGCGAGGCATCGTCATGCCGCCTCCGGTTGCGCACGCATTCGGCGAACGAAGAACTTTCGTATTTCGTCGGCAATGAGTAGCGTCGGTGCAAGCGCGAACAGGAAGGCCCAGTCGGGCCACAACAAGATCGGACCACAACCGAAGGCTTTGGAGAGCGCCGGCACGTACATGAGCGCCGCCACCAAGGCGACCTCGCTCACGATGCCCCAGAGCAGGAACTTGTTGCTGAAGATGCCGACCTTGAATACCGACTGCACGTTGGTGCGCTGCGCGAATCCGTTACCGATCTGCGTGGTCATGACCGCGCCGAGCGTCATTGTCGTGGCGAGGATGTAGACGGTCGACGTACCTACCACCGTCTCGCCAAAGGCGAACATGTCCATGCCTGGGCGCCAGCCGTAACGCCAGTAGAGGAAGTAGAACGCGGACATAGCCGCAGTCGCCTGGATGAGGCCGAGGAACACGTACGCCCGCAGGAGCACCTTCCGGTTGAGCAGACGCTCGGTACGCGGGCGTGGGGGTCGCTGCATGATGCCCGGCTCCGGTGCCTCCGTGCCCAATGCCAGCGCCGGAATCATGTCCGTGCCCAGGTCGATCGCAAGAATCTGCATGATCGTCAGGGCCAGGGGAATACGGAAGATGACCATCAGCAGGAAGGGCAGCAACTCGGGGATGTTGCTCGTGAATATGTAGCTCACGAATCGCCTGATGTTGTCGTAGACCGCGCGACCTTCCTCGATCGCATGGACGATGCTCGCGAAGTTGTCGTCGGTCAGGATCATGTCGGCCGCCTCTTTGGCGACGTCGGTGCCCGAGATGCCCATCGCCACGCCGATGTCGGCGACCTTGAGCGCCGGCGCGTCGTTAACGCCATCGCCGGTCATCGCGACGATGTGATCCATGCTCTTGAGCGCCATCGCGATGCGCATCTTATGCTCGGGAGAGACACGCGCGAAGAGGATGTTGCGGTCAGCGAGTGCCGAGGTCAGGTCCTCTTCCGTCATCTCGTTGAGGTCGTTACCTGTCACGATGCGCGCCGAGTCGCCATCGATGATTCCGATGCGCCGCGCACTCGACTCGGCGGTGAGTCCGTAGTCGCCGGTGATCATGATGATGTCGATGCCGGCGGTCGTGCACTGCTCGACTGCAGCGGCGACCTCGTCTCGGGGAGGATCCATCATCGCCATGAGCCCGACGAACACCAGGTCGCGTTCGGTCAGATCGGGTGAAAACTCCGTCTCTTCAACAGCGATCGGGCGATACGCCATTGCCAGGACGCGAAGACCATCACGCGCGAATTGGTCGTTCTGCTCCATGATCTCGGCACGCGCTGTTTGCTCCAGCTCCACCGTACCGTCGAGCATCTCCACCTGGGTGCAGAGTTCGAGCACCTCTTTAGGTGCACCTTTCACGTAGCCGATGCGCCCGAGCCGATGATCCATGTGTATGGTGGTCATGCGCTTGCGCACCGAGTCGAAGGGCAGCTCGAACACTCGACGCGTCGCGGCGAGTTCAGCCTCGTAGTCGAAGCCCGCTTTCCGAGCAGCGACGAGCAGCGCGGCCTCAGTGGGATCACCGAGAATCGTCCAGGCCGCCTCTGGTTCCGCCGGTGATATCAATCGAGCGTTGTTGCAGAGCGAGGCCGTTCTGACCAGGATGCCGAGTGCACCACGCTGACGGTCGTCGAGCGTGTTTCCCCTCTCACTCACGTCTCCCTGAGGCGCGTAGCCACCGCCTGAAACATCGAGGTGTTGGCCGGCGACCCATATGTCCCGAACCGTCATCTCGTTCTTCGTGAGCGTCCCGGTCTTGTCGGTACAGATGACCGTGGTACAACCCAGAGTCTCCACGGAAGAGAGCTTCTTGATGAGCGCGTGACGCCCAGCCATGCGCTGCACGCCCATCGCAAGCGAGAGGCTCACAGTTGGCAGCAGGCCCTCAGGCACGTTTGCCACGATGATGCCGATTGCGAAGAGCAGCCCTTCCGTGAGCGTCAGCCCAACCACGTAGTAGCCGAGAATGAAGAACGTGATACCCAGTCCGAAGGCGAGCATCGCCACCAGCTGGACGACCTTCTCGATCTCCTTTTGCAGCGGACTGAGCTCCGCCTCGACGCCCTGAGTCAACTCTGCGATCTTGCCGAACTGCGTGTTCATGCCGGTCGCATATACCACGGCCTTGCCGTTGCCGTACGCGACGCTTGTGCCGGCGAACACCAGGTTCGGCATCTCGATGGGGGTCAACGTGGCATCGAGGTGAGGGGACGCGGTCTTGCGCACCGGCTCCGACTCGCCGGTGAGGGTCGCATTATTGGTGCGCAGCTCGAACTCCTCGACCAACCGCGCGTCGGCCGAGATCGCGTCGCCCTCCTCAAGGACTATGAGGTCGCCGGGTACGAGGTCGACCGCAGATATCTGCTGCGTCTGACCATCGCGAATGACCTTCGCGTTGCGCGGGATCATCTGCATGAGCGCTTCGGTCGCCTTCTCGGCGCGGAACTCCTGCCAGAACGAGAAGATGGCGTTGATGAAGATGACTGCGAAGATGGCCCAGCCCAGTTCGGGCATGCCGCCCACGAACGCGAGGATACCTCCGACCCAGAGCAGGATCGCGAAGAGGTGATAGAAATTCTCGAGGAACTTGAAGATGAGCGGACGGCCCTTGATCTCGCGAATCGCGTTGGGCCCGTACCGTATGGAGAGCTCCCGGATCTGCTGTGTGGTAAGCCCCGACGAGGAGCTTCCGAGAGCGTCGTACACCTCGTCGGCACTCAGCTGATGACACGTAAGGGCGTCACAGCCCGCATTCTGCTCTTCCATCAAGACCTCGCATCGCCGCTGCACTGCGGAGAGTCTCCGCGGATGCGGTCCGGACGGTTCCGGGCCATAGAGGCGAGTTTCGCCGAAGGCGACGCGGTTCCTGCTGGCTATTCCGCGGGTGGCGACGATTCGCTCGGCGACTCTGACGCCGATGCGCGAGCCCGGCCGTTCGGCTCCGCGCCATCAGGCTCAACCGTTTGGGCCTGCTCGATCGCCTTGGGGAACACCACGCGCAGCAGATAAGCGAGCGACTGAATCAGCGCCAATGGCGTGATGAAGACCAGGACCGCGGCAGCGATCAGCGGCAGCCAGGGCCCCTGCACCACGAACAGCAGCACGAGATAGACGGCTTGCGGACCCGCCCAGAGCCACACCGACGCCGGTTTTTCGGCAAATCGACCGCGACGGGCCACCATCAGCGAATGCAGCACCACGAACGCCGCGAGTATGCCCGCGAGTACCAGCAGTGCCACCATGAACCAGTAGATCGGCCCGCCCAAGGTGTAGTCGGCGCCGGCCACTAGCCGGCCACGGTCGCGAGCTTGGCGACGATGCTCGTGAAGAACGGCTGACCGTCGGTTCCGCCGATGATCGGCTCGAGCACGCGCTCGGGGTGCGGCATGAGACCGAAGACGTTGCCGCGCTCGTTGCAGATGCCGGCGATGTCGTCGAGCGAGCCGTTGGGGGCGCTGCCACCTTCTGCACGCGAACCATCGGGCTCGCAGTAGCGCAGCACGACCTGGCCGTTTGCGTTGAGGCTCGAGAGTGTCTCGGCGTCGCAGTAGTAGTTGCCCTCGTTGTGGTTGATCGGGATCGAGAGCACCGAGCCGACAGGAGCGTCGAGCCACTGACATGCGTCGCTCTCGACGCGCAGGTTCGTGGACTTGCAGATGAACTTCAGGCCGCGGTTGCGCAAGAGGGCACCCGGAAGCATGTGCGCCTCGCAGAGGATCTGGAATCCGTTGCAGATGCCGAGGACAGGTCCGCCAGCATCAGCGAAGCGGACGACCTCGTTCATGACGGGGCTGAAGCGGGCGACGGCGCCCGTGCGGATGTAGTCGCCGTAGCTGAAACCGCCCGGCAGCACGATGGCGTCGAAGCCGGACAGGTCGGTGTCGCCGTGCCAGATGTACTCGGCGTCGTAGCCCAGGTACTTGGTGGCGCGAATGACGTCCTGCTCGCAGTTGGAGCCGGGGAAGATGACTACGCCGAAACGCATGCGCTAGCCCTCCTCGACGGTCTCGATGCGGTACTCCTCGATGACCGGGTTGGCCAGAAGCTTCTCGCACATCTCGCTGACGGTCGCGAGATCGGCGTCAGCCTCGATGCGGATGAACTTGCCGATCTTGACCTCGTGCACACCCTCGTAGCCGAGGTTTACCAGCGCACGCTCAGCGGTGGCGCCGGGAGGATCGAAGATGCCCGCCTTGTAGGTGACGTAGATCTCGTAGCGCGCCATGCGTGGGTCCTTTCGGTCTGCGAACGGGGCGGTAAGCCGGCTACTCGCCGGTGGTGTCGGAGTCGGTGTCAGCCTTGACCTTCTCGGTGGGCTTCTCGGTGGACTTGGCGGGCTTGACGGTTGCACCGGCCTTGTAGGCTGCCTGACGCATGGGACGCATGCGGGTCCAGTCCAGGTAGAGCGCGTAGAAGATGCAGGCATACGCGAGGCCGAGAACGACGTTGGAGGCCGTGGTCGCCCACGTCGCGACGAGGTACTCGCGCATCGCCCACGATATCGTGGTCAGCACGAGGCCACCGCCGAGAAGTCCCCACCAGATCGAGCGGATGCGCTTGAACTCCGGTGTGGTCGGATTCGCCATCATCGGTCGACGCGTTGCCGCCGAGGAGCCCTTCGCATTCTTGCCGGTGCTCTTCTTCTTGATCGGAGCGCTGCTGGAACCACGGCTCGGCTTGGCCGCAGCCGCGGACTTGCGGGTCTGGCCTACCGGCTCGTGATGCTTCTGGTAGCGGGGATTCGATGCGCTGCGTCGGGCCACGTGGGTCAGGCCTTTCCTTCAGGGATGAACGTCGAGCCGGTGATCAGCTCGTACGCCTGGATGTACGTCTCGCTGGTGCGCGCGACCACGTCGGCCGGGAGCGCGGGAGGCGGCGGGGTCTTGTCCCAGCCGCTGGCCGAGAGCCAGTCGCGAACGTACTGCTTGTCGAAGCTGGGCTGGCCGGAGCCGGGAGCGTAGCTCGCCGCGGGCCAGAAGCGGCTCGAGTCGGGCGTCAGAACCTCGTCGACCAGGGTAACCTTGCCGTCGATGGTGCCGAACTCGAACTTGGTGTCGGCGATGATGATCCCGCGAGTCGCCGCATGATCGCGTGCCGCCGAGTAGACCGCGAGCGAGGTGTCGCGCAGCTCGTTGGCCGCATCCTCGCCGATGATCTCGACCATCTGCTCGAAGCTGATGTTCTCGTCGTGATCGCCGATCTCGGCCTTGGTGCTGGGCGTGAAGATGGGCTCGGGCAGCCGGTCGGACTCGACCATGCCGGCCGGCAGCGGGATGCCGCACACGGTGCCGGAGCGCTGGTACTCGGCCCAGCCGGAGCCGGCGAGGTAGCCGCGCACGATGCATTCGACCGGGAAGACGGTCGCCTTCTTCACGAGCATGAAGCGCCCGGCGAGCTCCTCGGCGTGGGGCGCGAACTGCTCTGGCAGATCGGCTACGTCGGTGGAGATCAGGTGATTCGCGGTGACCCCGGCGAGAAGGTCGAACCAGAAGAGCGAGAGCTTGGTGAGCACTTCGCCCTTGTACGCGATGTCGTCGGGAAGGACCACATCGAACGCGCTGATGCGGTCGCTCGCGACGAGGAGCAGCCTGTCGCCCAGATCGTAGAGATCGCGGACTTTGCCCTGCGAGTCAGGGGTGAGCGAAGAGAGCGTCACGGTACTCCTCGGGGGTCGGGATCGGATCGGGAATCGTGGTGCGTGCGCAGGTTCTCGGTGAGCACGAAACCACGCCGTCATTGTAGGCGAAGGGCGAGCGTGGGGCGAGGGCGAGACGGAGGGCGGTCACGCACGACCTCGCGGCGACGTATCACTCAGTGCACTGCAGCGACATTCAGCCGATCTTGATTCCGCTTGCGAGCATCAGGCCCATAACGCCGTGCACCACCGCGAGCACGAGAAGGATCGTGCCCGCGGTCTTGTGGATCTTGAGCCGACGTTTGGGCGGGAGCTTGATCCACCGCATACCGCTCGCCATCTGGAAGAACAGCAGCGCCAGCATGATCAAGCCGCCGGCGGCGAGCATGCGCAACGAGATGGTGAGGCCGAAGATCATCGTGAGCTCCCTTGAATGGCGCTTCCTCGGAAGAGAATACCCCACGACGCGAACCGAGACGCGCTCAGCGGCGTCTGACGGGCATACTCCATTTCGAAGTGCCACACCGGCCCAGTCGCCTGCCCCATTCCGACCGAGGAGTCGCCATGAACACACGGATAGCTCGCGCGCTTCTGCTGATGGCGGTCGCAGGAATCATCGTCGCGACCGCTACCGGCTGCGCCCCGACTCTGCCAGCCGAGACGCCCGGTATCACCGGCACCGTCACGAGTCTGGTCCCCGGCGACGACCGGCCGGCCTCGATTCTTGTCGAGGGACCTTCCCAACCCGCTGGCGCCGTTTCCGATAAGGCGCAGGTCACTCTCGCGCCGAGCACACAGTTCTTCGGGCCCGACGGCGCAGAAGTGGCTGCTGCTACGATCGTGCAGGGCGCGAGCGTGAAGGTCTGGTTCGAGGGTCCCGTCGCCGAGTCGTATCCGGTGCAGGGCACCGCAAAGGCGATTCAGCTGCTGGCTGAAGCGGCTTCTGCACCGTAGCGCTCAGACCAGTGGCAACCGGATCGTGAACACGGATCCGCTGCCATCGCGGCGTGCGGCTCGGATGGTGCCCTTGTGGCGCTCGACAATCTCTTTGGTCACGGCCAGGCCGATGCCGAGCCCGCCACTCGTGGTCGCGCGCGCGTCATCCGCCCGCCAGAAGCGCGAGAACACGAGATGCAGATCCTCCTCGGCGATGCCGATTCCGGTGTCGGCGACTTCGATGATGGCGCTGCCGCCCTCGCTGCGGAGTGCCACGTCGACGCTGCCTCCGGCCGGCGTGTACCGCGCGGCGTTGCTGAGCAGATTGCCGACCGCCTGCTGGATACGGTCGGGCTGAATACACGCAGAGACGCCCTCGGCCAGGTGCACGGTGACCGTGATCTCGCGGGTCTCCATGAGCGCCTCATGCGCGTCGACGGCAGCGCGCACCGGCACCGCGACGTCCGTGAGGGTGCACTCGAAGGTGGCGGTGCCGTTCTCGAGCCGCGTCAGCTCGAGGATGCCGTTGGTCAGGCGCGCGAGGCGAACGGTCTCGTCACGCACCACGCCGAGATGCTCCTCGTCGGCGGGAAGCACGCCGTCCTGCATCGCCTCGACGGTCGCCTGGATGGCCTGCAGCGGAGTGCGCAGCTCGTGTGCGACGTCGGCGGTCAGACGGCGTTCCATCTCGCGGTCGGCCTCGATCGCATCGGCCATCTCGTCGAACACGTGGCCGAGGAATCCGATTTCGTCGCCGGGGGCCATGCCGGTACGTGCGTCCTCATCGCCGCCCTTGAGCGCCTGCGCGGTGGTGGTGATGCGCTCGATCGGCTTGACCAGCTGCCGAGCGTACACACGACCCGCGAGCGATGCGCCGACGATAGCGACGAGTGCCGCGATCGCGAGGCCCAAGAACGAGCCGATTTTAAACTGCACGTCACGTTCAGTGAGCATCGCGCCGGGTCCGTACGCCCATACGCGTACGGTGCCGACCTGCTGGCTCATGACGTGGATGGGTGACGTGACGATCGTGCCTTGCGGCTTGATGACGAACTCGGAATCCTCGGCGTTCTCGTCGGCGGTGTTGGTCCCGAGCATCTCCTGGATGTGCCTGCCGGTCGTGGCGTCGTCGTAGAGAACGTTATTGTCCATGTCGAGAACCTGCACCCCGACGCCACTCATGGGTCCAAACCGCGGGATCTGCGCCAGCGTATCGATAGAGTAGCCGCCGTACTGCGGATACGCATTCTCGACTACGGCAGCAACGCCGTCAGCGGTGAGCTGCAGACGCTCGCGGACGTACTCATTGAACTGGTAGCTCCACGTCGCCGAGAGAAGCACCGCCGCCGTGAGCGCGGTCAGCGCCGCAACGGCCGCGAATGCGAATGCGAGCCGCCGACCGAAGGTCTGCGGGCGCGCCGCGGCGCCGTTGGTGGTCTCAGGCGTAGCGGGCTTCTCGGCGGGCGGTGTTGCGGTATCAGGCATCAGCACCGGACTTCGGGGCCTCGAAACGGTATCCGACGCCGTGGACGGTGTAGATGAAGGTGGGCTCGCGCGGATCGTCGTCGAGCTTGGCGCGCAGGTTCTTCACGTGGGAGTCGATCGTGCGCTCGTAGCCCTCGAAGTCATAGCCGAGGACCTTCTCGACGAGCTCCATGCGCGAGTAGACGCGTCCCGGATAGCGCGACAAGGTCAGTAACAGCTTGAATTCGCTTGCCGTCAGATCGAGCTCCACACCCGCGAGAAACGCCTTGTGACCGGCGACGTCGATCTCCAGGTCGCCGAAGACGAGGCGGTCGCGCTGGGGCTCGCTGTCGACGTGCGCGCGACGAAGCAGGGCGCGGACGCGCGCGACCAACTCACGTGGCGAGAACGGCTTGACGAGATAGTCGTCGGCACCGAGCTCGAGGCCGGCGATGCGGTCGGCCTCCTCACCCTTTGCGGTGAGCATGATGATCGGTACGTCTGAGGTGTCGCGGATGGTGCGGCACACGACCTCGCCACTCACTTTGGGCAGCATGAGGTCGAGTACGACCAGGTCGAAACGGTGCTTCGCGAATGCGTCGAGCGCCGCCTGGCCGTCGCCGGCCGACGTGATCCAGTAGCCTTCGCGCTCGAGATACGCGGCGACGGCGTCTCTGATGCTCTTCTCGTCTTCAACCAGCAGGACGCGGCGGGTTTCCGCTGCCATCTGTTCCTCCTCCGACTACGCGCACGTGGCGCGAGAGCGTTCACACAGCGAGTTTACGACCAAGGTCCCACGCGTCTTGCTTATTCACCGAATCTACACCGTGGCCGTGACAGCCGACATGGGCTTGAGTTCCGACGTGCATGCCGGGCAGCGGCTGGCCTCGTTGGCGACATCGGTGGTGCAAAACGGGCACGGGTAGTGCGTGGGATCGGGCTCCTTCTCGAAGGCGGAAACGATCTTCACCACGATGAACAACGCGATGGCCACGACCACGAAGTTGATCATCGCAGCGATGACGGCGCCCCACCCAAAGGTCACGCCCACGATCTTGAACGTCTGCTGCTCCAGCTTCACCCCGCCAATCAGAACGCCAATGAGCGGGTTAAACAGATTGGTCACCATCGAACCGATAATCGCGTTGAACGCAGCGCCCATGACGACACCGATGGCCAGCGTGATCGCGTTTCCCTTGAGCGCGAACTCCTTGAACTCGCTCATCATGCCCTTTCCCATAGCCCCTCCTCTGAGTAGTAGACAAGGTCGATGCCACATCTCGTCCCGACCTTCTCGGAATAGGTACCCGACGAGAGGCGCAGTATGATGTCCGCATGACTTCGAATACTTACAGCGGTGCGGCGCCCTTCGCCACTGCAGATACGATTCCGATGCTGTCCTCCACACTGACGTGGCGCGACACTCTCAAACGATGGTCGTTGCGCTGGGGCATCGCTCGCGGTAGCTCACGTGTGGAGCCGGGACTGTACCGCATCGGCGAGCCATCCCGCATGGCACCGGTGCTTGTCACATGCAACTATCGGATGACCGTCGACCTGGTCCGGCGGGACTTGGCCGGTGTCGACTGCTGGCTTCTGGTACTCGAGACGTACGGCGTCAACGTCTGGTGCGCTGCGGGTAAGGGCACCTTCGGTACCGACGAGCTGGTCCGTCGAATCTTTGCGTGCGGGCTGGCCGACTTCGTCGATCACGAGACCCTGATTCTGCCGCAGCTCGGTGCCGTGGGCGTCGCAGCGCCGACGGTCAAGCGGCTGACCGGCTACCGAGTGGTATGGGGACCGGTTCGCTCGGCGGACCTGCACGACTATCTGAGCGCTGGTTCCTCGGCGACCCCAGCTATGCGTGCCGTGACGTTTACCATGGCCGAGAGGCTCGCGCTCACTCCCGTCGAGGTGTTGGGGAGTCTTCGATACGCATGGTGGGCGGTGCCGGCGCTGGCGGTGCTCGCTGCGCTGGCGGTCTCACTCGGGACACGCTCACTGGCTTGGGGTGCTGCGCTCATGGCGCTGCTGCCCGCGCTGACGGTGTACCTTCTCGCTTCGATCGCAGGCGGCCTGCTGACGCCACTGCTGCTGCCGTGGCTGCCGGGGCGCGCGTTCTCGGTCAAGGGCGCCTTCGCCGGAGCCGTGTTGGCAGGCGTGTCGCTTGTTGCATTCCCGGGAATGCTGGGTGGCCAGAGCACACTCGGGTTCTCGGCGGTGGTGCTGATGGTTTCGGCGATGGCGAGCTATGTCGCGGTCAACTTCACCGGCTCGACGCCGTACACCTCGCCCTCGGGCGTGGAGCGCGAGCTTCGCCGAGCGATTCCTGTGCAGGCGGTGGCGCTCGGCGTGGGAGTCATCTGTTGGGTGCTCGCGTGGTACGTGACCGCAACGACGGTCCTGTCGACGACATTGGGAGGCTGAGATGCAGGGATTCCGCTATCTCGAGACCGCGGTGACCCTCGAACTCGACGCCGAGAAGTGCAGCGGCTGTCGCGTATGCACGGTCGTCTGCCCGCACGGCGTCTTCGCGATGGGTGGCGACAAGCGCGCGTACCTGGCTGACCGCGGCGCGTGCATGGAGTGCGGCGCATGCGCACTCAACTGTGCGTGGGATGCGATCAGCGTGAAGCCGGGCGTGGGATGCGCCGAGGCGATCATCCACTCGTGGATCTACGGCGGCGAACCCTCATGCGGCTGCTCCGTGGTGCCGGGCGCCGCGGAGGCGAGTCCCGGTGGCGGCGTCAGCGGCTGCTGCGGCGGTAGTGCGCCTGAGAATCCAAAGAACGAGCCAACAAGCTGCTGCGGTTCCGGGACGGGAAGCGACGCGCCCTCTGCAGGCCCTGCTTGATGACAGGCCTGTCTCCGGTCGGAGACGAAGTAAGCTGTCACCTGTGGACGAGGTCCACAAGGTCGAACGCCAGTTAGTGCAGACCCTCCAGCACAGCAGGGATGTTGTCTTCGCGCTGCTGATGTGACACCGACACGAAGCGCACTCCCTGTGGTTCGAGTCGCTTGCGCAGCTCGATCGTGAACACTCCCGGCTTCGAGTCCTCGTCGCCCTCGTTACGGCGCGGCTCGAACACCGCACACGACGGGCCGCCCTCGATGCCGACCACTGCAACCGTCTTCACGCCGACGCGCTGGTAACGATCGACGTCCTCGGCGACGCTGTCCGCTAGGGAAGCGCACAGCTGCTGATACTCGTCGGTCTCGAAGATGGCGGGATCAAGGACCTCTCGACCCGGGCCCATGTGCAGAAGCTCCGGGCATGGAAGCTGGACCACACTGTATCCGCGGCCAGCCAGATCGCCGATCACAGCGTGGACGCCAGAGTACCAAGCTGATCCCTGCGCCTTGGCGTTGGCGTTCAGCAGGCAGTGGGCGACCAACACGATACGATGCGAACGACCGTCGACGAGACTCACGGCGTGATCCCTTCCCACAAATAGTTGCAGACAACGGGCACTATTTTGCAGAGGTCTTTGCAGCTGGAGCCCTCATGCCGATACTTTCCCTATGACCTCATCCTCTCACACTCAAACAGTGACCCAGCTCACATCCGACTCGGTTCGTGTCGTCATGCCAGTGCCGCGGGTTGGCTGCGTCATAGCCTTTCTTGGAGTGTGGATGCTCGGCTGGGCAGCCGGTGAGTTCTCGGCGCTGCGCAGTCTGTTGTTTGGCGGCATGGGACTGAACATCGCGACGCTGTTTCTGCTGGTCTGGCTCGTGGGATGGACAGCGGGCGGCCTTGTGGCCGGGTCGATATTCCTGCTGATGCTCGACGGCCGAGAGATCGTCACCGTGGGCGACGGGGTTGTCAGACGACGCGTCGAGGTGTTCGGGGTCGGACTGTCCTGGCGCTACCCGCTCGAGCAGGTCAGCAACTGGCGTCCGACCGGCGACGAAAGCGGCGTGAAGACCTTCGTCACGTTTGACCACGAGGGTCCAAAGGGTCACAAGAGCATCCGCTTCGGCACGGGCCTCACCGAACCACGCGCCGAGGAGATCTGTGCCGAGGTGTGGAGCCGCTTCCCCGCCCTGCAGCCGCGTTCGCGTGTTGATGTCAGTGTGTCGTGAGATACTGACACGTATGAGTATCACTTCTGACATCGCGCTCTCCCTTTTGCGGGAGGGCAACCGACGCTTTGTGGACGGTTTGTCCGGCGGCCAGTTCACGGCCCAGCGTGCCACGGATTCCAAGAGCGGACAGAATCCGTGGGCCGTCGTGGTGGGCTGTTCTGACTCCCGTGTGCCGGTCGAGGCCGTGTTCGACGTGGGCGTCGGCGACTTGTTCGTCGTGCGCACGGCGGGTCACGTGCTGGCCGCCGCCAGTATCGCATCGGTGCGATTCGCCCTCGAGAAGCTTGGCGCGAGAACCGTGATCGTTTTGGGTCACGAGGACTGCGGAGCAGTGAGCGCCGCACTTGCCGGAGGTGCCCCCGCGTGGCTCGCACCGATCATGGACCACATCCACATCGAGCTGGTCGATGCAGCCAATGCGCCTGCCGATGCCGATGACGCGCTGCTCGCGGCTGCCGTCGACCACCACGTGCTCGACACCGTCGGTGAGCTCGAGCGGCTCATCGCGAGTTTCGACCTCGTAGAGCCGGTCGTGGTCGCAGGTGCGGCGTACAAACTCGCGAGTGGCGAGGTTCACTGGCTGGGCTGAGGCCAGCGGCTAGATGCCCTCGGCTCGCACATACTTCGCGACGTTGACGTTGAACTGCGCGTCCTCGAGTTCGAACGTCGCCCACGGCTTTCCGTCGTCCATCCACGTCGCCGAGCCGACCGTGTTGGTCAGCACGCCGTTGAGTTCCCCAAACTCAAGTGCGTGCGTCATCCACAGCACCTTCTCGGCGGACGTCGAGCCCTGGTAGCGCATCGTCTCAGTCCACGTGGGCAGGCCGGTCTCGGGGTCGAAGCGCACCAAGAACTGCTGGCGTTGGTCGCTTTTGAACGGGACCTCGAGAGTCGAGGTGTAGTCGTCGATCGGTAGCCACTTCACGCGCGGATCGGTCACGAACAGCGCGGGGAACTGCCACGACTCGGCCCACATCCCCTGGTTAGCGGACCACTCGACTTTGGGACCGCTATCGGTTCCGATGATCGGGATCACCATCAGGCTACGGCGGTCGATGTAGCGCTCATCGACCTTGATGATGGGCAGGCCGAACCAGCATGCCTCGATGTAGTGACGGTAATCCTGGCCGGCGACGTGCGTGAAGCGATAGCGCGCAGGAAACGTGATGGGACCGGCGGGACGGATGCTGGCTCGGCCAGTGAGGACGGCAGTCTCGATGACCGGCACGGTGTCGCCGTAAGTCAGTCGCAGATAGCGGTCGACCGGCTTTGGCAGGCCGTCGGGCAACGGCACGCGTCGGATGTCGGCCGGAGTCGACTCGGAATACGCGGGAAACGGCTTCGGCTTCACCTGCAAGCCGAGCCACCCCACGAACACCAGCGCCACCAGCACGCCAAGCGCGATCAGCACTACGTTCACGATCTTCCTCTCCTTCGACTTCATCTCGCTCATCTCCCATTCCCTGCCGAGAACCACTTGACACTCGGTGTCTCCGGGCTCAGTATGCAAGCAAGCAAGCACTTGCACGCGTCAAGAGGAGATTTACCGTGACACCGACAGAACGCGAAACAGGGGACGCGATCCTCAAGGCCGCTGCCGACCTCATCGGCGAGCGCGGATACAAGGGCACCACCACGCGGGCGATCGCCGAGCGCGCGGGTGTCAACGAGGTCACGATCTTTCGGCGCTTCGGCAACAAGCAGGGCGTCTTGCGGGCGCTCGCCGAGATGTGGGCGAGCAACATGGCTGGCTTCGCCGTCAGCGCCGTCCCCGACCCAGCCGACACCGCGGGCACGCTGCGCACGCTGGCGGCACTCGAGGTGCGCCAGGCGCGCGACTTCGGTGCGGCGGCGCTCCGGCTCGCCTTCGACGTTCGCTCGCTGCCGGAAGTGGCAGAGGTTCTTGGCGGCGGAACGGGTCAGAACCTCGAAGGCCTCGCCGACTACCTCGCGACGCGTCAGGCCGCCGGCGATCTGCGCGCCGACCTCGATCCGCATGTGATGGCCGACGGCTTCTTCAGCCTGACGTCGTCGTTCGTCATGTCTCGGCAGGTAGTGGGCACTGGGTTCGCGGACTACGACATGGAGATCGATGACGTTGTCGCCCAGCTTGTCGACATCTATCTGACAGGAATCACCACGAAGGGAGCCGCATCATGAGCAAGGTACTGGTCGTCTACGCAACCGGCACCGGCTGCACCGCCGGAATCGCCGAGCGGATCGGCAAGACGCTGACCGCAGCAGGCTCGACGGTCGAGATCGTCTCGGCGAAGGACGCTCCGATCGCCGCCGGCTACGATGCGGTGCTGGTGGGCAGCGGTGTGCGCGCCGGCAGCTGGCACAAGGTCGCCAAGGAGTGGGTCGCCGCCAATGCCGTCACCCTGAAGACGGTCCCGGTCGCGTTCTTCACCGTATGCCTGACGATGGCCGACGCCGAGAAGGCCAATGATGTCCGCGTCTACACAGACGCGCTCATCGCCGAGACGGAGGTGGAGCCGGTGGATGTGGGGCTGTTCGCCGGTTGGAACGAGCCGGCGGAGTTCCCGTTCGTGGAGCGCACGATCCTCAAGCTGATGAAGGCGCCAACGGGCGACTTCCGCGACTGGGACGCCATCGATGCCTGGACGGCCGAGGTCGCAGTCAAGCTTGGAGTGACCGCGTGAGCACGATTCTGGTCACCGGCGCGAATGGCAACGTGGGCAGCGAGGTGGTGCGCGGGCTCCTGGCCGCCACGAAGGTGGCTGCAGGCGACGGTGCGGGCGCTCGCGACGGCGCGGGCGGTGCGGCGACGTCGATTCGCGCGGCCGTCTCGGATACAACGCGCTGCCCCAACGTTCCCGACGCCGTCGAGTGCGTAGCGTTCGATTTCCGCGACCAGAGCACCTTCGGCGCGGCGCTCGACGGCGTGGACCGCGTCTTCCTGATGCGTCCGCCGCACATGGCCGATGCTGAGGCGTTCCGGCCGTTCCTCGCCGCGATGCGCGAGAGCGGCGTGCGGCAAGTCGTATTCCTGTCGCTCCTCGGCGTCGAGAAGAACCCGGTCGTCCCCCATCATGCGATCGAGAAGGCCATCGTGGCGAGCGGCCTGGGCTACACGATGCTGCGCCCCAGCTTCTTCATGCAGAATCTGTCGACCACGCACCTCGACGACATCGTGTCCCGGGGCGAGATCATCGTTCCCGCCGGCAACGGCCGCACCAGCTTCATCGACGTGCGCGATATCGCGGCTGCCGCCGTCGTGGTGCTGAGCGAGGCAGGGCACGTCGGCCGGGGCTACTCGTTGACCGGCTCCGAAGCGCTGACCTACTCGGACTGCGCGCGGCTCATCTCCGAGGCGAGTGGACGCACGGTCGTCTACGCGAAACCATCGGGTCGCGAGTTCGCCGCGCACATGGCCGCGCAGGGTCACTCGGCGGATTTCATCAAGGTGATGCGCGCCATCTACCTCGTGGCGAAGCTGCGTATGGCCGCAACGATCACGGGCGAACTACGCGAGGTGATCGGCAGGGAGCCGATCATGTTCGCACAGTTCGCCCGTGACAATGCAGCGTTGTTCGCCGGCGCCGCCGGCGAAACGCTCGATTCCTGAAGCAGCGCCGAACTAGTCGGTGCGGTTGGTGACCTCGATGAGGTGGAAGCCGAACTGGGTCTCCACGGGGCCGTGTACAACGCCGACCTCGTCGTTGAAGCAGACGTCGTTGAACGCGGCGACCATCTGACCGGGCGAGAACTCGCCCAGTTCGCCACCCTGACGGCCCGAGGGGCACGTCGAGTGCTGGCGGGCCATCTCGGCGAAGTCTGCGCCTTCTGCGATCTGCTTCTTGATCTCCTCGGCCT